>NZ_JBNCNY010000001.1:389146-586867 GCF_049847225.1 Micromonospora sp. DT81.3 | reverse complement strand
TGAGCCTGTCGAAGCGTCGGACCGCGCCTCGGTCGCTGACCCTGGTTCGGTCGCTGAGCCTGTCGAAGCGTCGGACCGCGCCTCGGTCGCTGACCCTGGTTCGGTCGCTGAGCCTGTCGAAGCGTCGGACCACGACGCCTCGACAAGCTCGGCGACCGGTGCTGGCTCGGCGACCGGTGCTGGCTCGGCGACCGGTGGTGGCTCGACGACCGATTCGCGCTCGGCGATCCGCACGACGGGCCGGACGATCTACTCCACGGTCCCCGAGCCCGTCGAGGGGACGCCGCTTCTCACCGAGACGTATTACTCCGTCGGCGGCGGGTTCATCCGCCGAGAAGGCGAGGAGGCGCAGGTCACCCCGCACGCCTATCCCTACTCGTACGCCGACGCCGAGTCGCTGATCGCGCTGTGCGACGAGCACGGCCTCACGATCGCGGAGCTGGCGAGGCGCAACGAGCAGTCGCTGCGCTCCGAGGACGAGGTGGCCGCGGGGCTCGATGCGATCTGGGACGCCATGGCGGCCTGCGTCGAGGCCGGCCTGCACCACGACGGCGTGCTTCCCGGCCTGCTCAAGGTCAAGCGGCGGGCGTCGGCGATCCGGGAGCAGCTCGAGGCGGCCGAGGCGGGCGGCCACCGGGAGCTTCCCGGTGAGTGGCTCGGCGCGTTCGCGCTCGCCGTCAACGAGGAGAACGCTGCCGGCGGGCGGGTCGTCACGGCGCCGACCAACGGCGCCGCCGGCATCCTGCCCGCCGTTGCGATGTACTGGTGGCGGTTCCTCGCGGATGCCGGGCTCGGAGCGGGGAACGCCGTGACGCCGTACGGGGAACTCGTTGGCAGCGCTCTGCTCGGTTTCGACCCCTCGACAGGCTCGGGGACCGGCTCAGGCTCGGGGACCGGCTCAGGCTCGGGGACCGGCTCAGGCTCGGGGACCGGCTCAGGCTCGGGGACCGGCTCGGGGACAGGCTCGGGCTCGGGGACAGGCTCGGGCTCGGGGACCGGCTCGGGGACCGGCTCGGGCTCGGGGACAGGCTCGGGCTCGGGGACCGGCTCGGGGACCGGCTCAGGCTTGCGGGCCGACTCGGGCTCGCGACGCGGCACAGGCTCGGACCCGGCGATAGGCTCGCCGCCGAGCGATCCCCTCGACGGTGCCCTCGTGGCCGACGCGAACCGCCGCCGCGGCATCCGTCGCTTTCTGCTCACGGCCACCGCGCTCGGCTCGCTGTTCAAGGCGAACGCGTCGATCTCGGGCGCCGAGGGCGGCTGCCAGGCCGAGGTCGGCTCGGCCTGCGCCATGGCGGCCGGCGGCCTGACCGCCGTCATGGGCGGCACGACGCGGCAGATCGAGAACGCCGCCGAGATCGCCATGGAGCACCACCTCGGGCTGACATGCGATCCGATCGGCGGGCTCGTGCAGATCCCGTGCATCGAGCGGAACGCCATCGCGGCATCCACCGCCGTCACAGCGGCCCGGCTCGCACTCCGCGGCGACGGCTCGCATTACGTCTCGCTCGACGCGGTCGTGGAGACCATGCGCCAGACCGGCGTCGACATGTCGACGAAGTACAAGGAGACCAGCGAAGGCGGCCTGGCGGTCAACGTCATCGAGTGCTGACGGAACAAGCCGTGACCCCCAGGACCGCGACTTCATCCCCCACTGCGCCGCCCCAGCTGCACCCGCTCCACGGTCTCGCCCACCGCCACGAGCACGAGCAGCGCGGCGACCGCCAGCGACAGAACCAGCGCATCGAACAGCGGCGAAGCCACGGCGAGCACGAGAATGCCCGCGATGCCGAGCACGTGCGCCCGCGCCCAGCGGTGCTCGAGCACCCGCCGGAACAGCGTCGTGCCGACGAGGAACAGCAACGGCCCCCCGAGCAGAATCACCGTCACCTCGAGCCCCGCCGAATGTGGATGACCGAGCGCCTCCTTGTCGCCGACGCTCATCAGCACGATCCCCGCGATGATCGCGAGGTGCACCCAGGTGTAGGCGGTGCGGGCGAGGCGGCCCGGTTCGTCGGCGGCCTCGATCGCCTCGGACCCGATGCGCTCGCCGTGGTCGAAGTAGATCCACCAGGCGGCCGCGGCGGTCACGAACGACGTACCGAGCGCGATGATGCTCTCCGGGGATGACTCCGTGCCCGCGAACGCGAAGCCCGCGACGAGCAGGCCCTCACCGATCGCGATGAGCACGAAGAGGGAGGTGCGCTCCGCGATGTGCGGACCGGAGATGTCCCAGGCGCCGATTATCGCCCGCCCGTAGCCGGGCACCGGGAAGCCGAGCACCGTGCCGATCAGCTCCAGCCCGAGCGCGGCGGCCCAGAACGGCAGCTGCAGCTCCAGGGGGAGGAGCGCGCCCGTGATCCAGAGCACGGCGCCGGCCGCCGTCCACGCGAGGACGCAGGTGAAGTCCCGGGCCACCCCGGGGTCGTGCCGCCGCGTCGCCCAGACGATGAAGCCCGTGCGGCCGAGCTGCAGCACGACGTAGGCGATGGCGAACGTCCACGCCCGCTCGCCGAAGGCCTCGGCGATCGCGACGCTCATCAGCAGCGCCACGGCGGCGAGCGCGACCACCGCCCCGCGCACCGGAAGCCTGACGGGGTCGAGCCAGTTGGTCACCCAGGTCGTCGATACCCACGCCCACCACAGCGCGCACACCATGATCACGCCCTCGAGCGCACCGAGCGGAGTCTGGTTCTCGTACAGGTACGCCGAGAGCTGCGTCAGGGCGAACACGAACACCAGGTCGAAGAAGAGCTCGACGTAGGTGACGCGGTCGGCGCGAGGAGTGTCGCTCGGGCGCAGGACGTCGCTTCGCATGCCCAAAGTCATCCCTCATCATCGCAGGCCGCTTCCCTGTCGGTCCCTGCGCTCCATGCTGGCGCCTGGGCTCCGTCGGGGCCCAGGTCTAGGCTGGGCGGATGCCGAACTACGCCGTTCCGACGCCGCGGCGTCCGCGCGGCCGGCCCCGCGGCGGGGGCGCGGACACGCGCGATCGCATCGTCGCGGCGGCCATCGACGAGTTCGGCGAGCGCGGCTACGACGGCGCCACGATGCGCGCGATCGCCGCGCGGGCCGGGGTGGATGCCGCGCTGCTGCACCACTACTTCGGCACCAAGGCCGACCTCTTCGGCGAGACGGTCGGCGCGCCGATGCGCCCGGACCTTGCCCTGCCTGAGATCCTCGACGGTCCCCGCGACGAGGTGGGCGAACGGGTCGTGCGCTACCTGCTCGAGGCGTGGGAGGTGCCGGAGACCCGCAAGCGGGGTGTCGTGCTGCTGCGTTCCGCGATCGGCAACAAGCTCGCGACCCCGCTCCTCGCCGGCTTCATCTCCCGTGAGCTGCTGGGCAAGATCGCGGCGGTGCTCGATACGCCCGACGCCGAGCTGCGTGCGGCGCTCGTCGCCTCCCAGATCGCCGGCCTCCTGATCGGGCGCTACGTGCTGCGGCTGCCGCCGCTGGCCGAGGCATCCGTCGACGAGCTCGTTACCCGGCTCGCGCCCACGGTCCAGCGCTACCTGTTCGACGAACACGAGGGGAAGACATGACGTTCCAGGCATATCTCGACAACATCGAGGAGAAGACCGGCCTAACACCCCGCCAGTTCCTCGAGCTCGCGACCGAGAAAGGCTTCGGGCCCGGCACGAAGGCCACGCCGATCGTCGAGTGGCTCGCCGCGGACTACGGTCTCGGTCGTGGCCATGCGATGGCGCTGGTGCACGTCATCACGAAGGGTTCGAAGATCCCCGGCAAGCACGTCGAGTCGGGCGGCACCCACAGCGACCCGAGCGACACGCTGTGGCTCGACGGCAAGGCGACCAACCCGGCAGGCTGACCCGGCCGCGCGCGGGGCGCGCGCGTCGACGCCTTCCCTCTTGTGATTCCCGCGTCGCGGGAGCATTATTCATCATGTGATGAATAAAACCCCGGATGCCGCAGCCGCGGCCGCCGTGTCGGTGCGCGGCCTCCGGGTGCGCCGAGGGACGACCACGGTCTTCGACGGGCTCGACGTCCAGATCCCGCGCGGTCAGCTCACGGGACTCCTCGGCCCCTCGGGCTGCGGCAAGACCACGCTGATGCGCTCGATCGTCGGCGTGCAGAAGGTCGACGGGGGAACGGTCACGGTGCTCGGGGCCCCGGCCGGCTCGGCGGCGCTCCGGCACCGCGTCGCGTACGACACCCAGGCGGCCTCCGTCTACGGCGACCTCACGGTCGAGCAGAACCTCGCGTACTTCGCGCGGCTGATCGGCGCTCCGGCGAGCGATGTCGCCCGCGTGATCGGGGAGGTGGGACTCGGGCCGCAGGCCCGGCAGACGGTCGACTCCCTCAGCGGCGGCGAGGAATACCGCGTCTCGCTCGGGGTGGCGATGCTCGGAACCCCCGAGCTGATAGTGCTCGACGAGCCGACCGTCGGCCTCGACCCGGTGCTGCGCGCCGAGCTGTGGGGACTGTTCCACGCGCTCGCCGAGCGCGGCGCCACCCTCATCGTCTCGAGCCACGTCATGGACGAGGCGCTGCGCTGCGACCGCCTGCTGCTGATGCGCGCCGGCCGGATCATCGCCGACACCACCCCGCAAGGGCTGCTCGCCGACACGGGCGCGGCCGACCCGGATGCGGCGTTCCTCGCGCTCGTCGAGCGCGATCAGGCGGCGCATCCGAAGCTCCGGCGAGAGGGCGACCGCTCATGAACGCCACCCGCACGTTCGCCACCGCGGGCCGGGTGCTCCGGCAGCTCGGCCACGACCACCGCTCGGTCGCCCTGATGCTCATCGCGCCGAGCATCCTGGTCGGGCTCTTCGCCTGGCTCTTCATCGACCAGGACGGGGTGTTCGACACCATCGGTCCGCCGATCCTGGCGCTCTTCCCCTTCGTGATCATGTTCCTCATCACGAGCATCACGACCCTGCGGGAGCGCCGCTCGGGGACCCTCGAGCGCCTCATGACCACGCCGCTCGGCAAGGGCGACTTCATCGCCGGTTACGCCCTCGCCTTCGGAGCCGCCGCGGTGCTGCAGGCCCTGATCACCGTCGCCTTCGCCGTGGGGGTGTGCCGGCTCGACGTCGAGGGACCGCTCTGGCAGCTCGGCCTCGTCGCCGTCGTCGACGCGCTCCTCGGGACCGCGCTGGGCCTGCTCGCGAGCGCCTTCGCCCGCACCGAGTTCCAGGCCGTGCAGTTCATGCCGCTGATCGTCTTCCCACAGATCATCGTCGGAGGCATCTTCATGCCCCGTGACGAGATGCCGGACCTGCTCTACGCGATCTCGAACTTCCTGCCGCTCAGCTACGCGATCGACGCCGTGAACGCCGTGACCGCGGGGGATGAGGGCTGGGACGTGGTCGGCCCGCTCCTCGTCGTGCTCGGATTCGTGGTCGGCGCCGTCATCCTGGCCGCCCTGACGTTGCGGCGCCGTACACCGTAGGTCGGCGGTCCGAGCCCGACCGGCCGGGCCGCCCGCCGGTCAGCGCCCCCGAGCCTTCAGCACTCCGGCGGGGGAGTGCGCAGCTTCGCGGTCAGGTCGCGCAGCACCCGGAGCTCCTCGACGTCGAGACCCGACATCCGCTCCGCGATGCGACGTCCGTGCTGCGTCGCCATCGTGCGGAAGGAGCGGGCACCCTGCTCGGTCGCGCGCACCAGTGCGCCCCGACCGTCGTCGGGGTCGGGGCATTTGGTCACGAGTCCGCGCGCGACCATGCGGTCCACGAGGCGCGAGACGCTCGGTTGGCTGACGAGCATGAGCGAGGTCACATCGCGCAGCCGCGCCGTCATCTCGGGGGCCCGAGTGACGGTCAGCAGTACGTCGTATTCCGCCTGGGAGAGGGTGGTGTCGTCGAAATCGACGCTGAGATCCCCGAACACCTCGTGCTGTGCCCGAAAGAGGCTCTCCCAGGCCTCGATGGCAAGACGGCGGTCATTCATCGCACCAGGGTAACGCCCGTAGGCTGGCCCGCGTGAGGATGCCTGTGAGGAACGCACGCCCGGCCCGTGCATCGGTCCGGTGGATGCGCGGCGCTGCGACGCTCGCGGCATCCGTCGTTCTCGCGGCGCTCGCTTCGGTCGCCGCCGCACCCGCTGTGGCATCCGTCCCCGCGTTCGCGGCGTTCGCCGTCGCGGATCCTGCCAACGTCGCCCCGCCGACGGCCGCCGGCGTGCAGGACTTCGTCTTCGAGAGCATGGACGTCGACTACACGCTGGACCGCGCGGACGACGGCACCAGCCGGCTCTCGGTGGTCGAGACGTTCGTCGCCGTGTTCCCGGAGTTCGACCAGAACCGCGGCATGCAGCGCCGCATCCCGGATTCGTACGACGGAGTGCCGACCTTCCCCACGCTGGCGTCGGTCACGGATGCCGAGGGCGACCCGCGTCCAGAGGAGACCGAGAGCGAGGACGGCCACCTCATCGTCACGTCCCGCTCCGGCGACTTCGTGCACGGACGGCAGACATACGTCTTCACGTACACGATGCAGAACGTGGTTGGAGCCTTCGCCGACACCGACGCGGACGAGTTCTACTGGGACGTGAACGGGGTCGACTGGGCGCAGCCGTTCGGCCGGGTGTCCGCGCGGGTGAGCATGCCGGCCGACCTCGCCGGCGCGCTGACAGGGGAGGAGGCCTGCTACCGCGGCTCGCAGGGGTCGACGGCGACGTGCGAGATCGCGCGGGATGCCGGGGCCTCCGGTTCGGCGGTGCTGTCGGCATCCGCCGCCGAACTGGGTCCGTTCGAGACGATGACCGTCGCGATCGGCTTCGAGAGCGGCACCTTCACGCCGTTCGACTCGTCGTACTTCGCGTCGCCGTGGGGCTGGCTGCAGGCACTCGCCGCGCTGCTGGTCGCCGGGGCGATCGCGCTGGCCGCCGTCGCGCGCCGGCGGCACCTGCGCGATGACCCCGGTCGCCCCACGATCATCACGGAGTTCACCCCGCCGCCCGAGATCGACGCACTCGAGAGCGCGGTGCTGCTGGGCAAGACGACGAAGGCGATTCCCGCCGAGGTGCTGGAGCAGGCGGTTGCCGGGTCGATCCACATCGTCGAGGGTCCGCCGAAGATGTTCGGGGGGACCAAGCTCGAGGCGCAGCTGGTCGATCCCTCGCGGGCCGACGGTGACGGGCGGATGCTGCTCGATGGGCTCTTCGGCCCCGGAGCGCCCGCCGGGTCGGTCTACGAGTTCGGGCGCGCCGACACGCGGTTCTCCTCCGCCGCCCAGAAGATCCTCAAGGCGGCGTCGACCGAGCTGAGCACGCGCGGCCTCCGCCGGCCGGTCTCGCCGATGGTGCCGGCGAGGCCGATCCTCGCCGCGATCGGCGCCGGGGCGCTCGTGTTCGTGCTCGGGTTCGCGGCGATCAGCGCCGGCGTCTTCCCGCTCGGTCCCATCGCCGTGATGGCGGTCGCCGTCGTGGCCTTCTTCGTGGTGGTCGGGCTCGTGACGCGCACGCCGCTGACCGCCAAGGGCGCCGAGACCCGCGACCACCTCGAGGGCCTGAAGGTGTTCATCGAGTGGGCGGAGGCGGACCGCATCCGGATGCTGCAATCACCGCACGGCGCCGAGCGGCAGCGGATCGACACCAACGACCCGCGGCAGATGCTGAAGCTGTACGAGGTGCTTCTCCCTTACGCGGTCGTCTTCGGCCAGGAGAAGGAATGGGCGGAGCAGCTCGCGGTGCTCTACGGCGCCGACGGCTCGCCCGGCTGGTACACCGGGTCGAGCGGCTTCCACGCGGCCGCGTTCGCGTCCGGCATCGGTTCGCTGTCATCGAGCGCGTCGGCGTCGTCTAGCACCTCCGGCGGCTCCAGCGGAGGCGGCTCCGCCGGTGGTGGAGGTGGCGGCGGGGGAGGCGGCGGCGTCTGACCCGCGGGGTTCGGTCCCTGGCCCCGGGCCGGTCCCTGGCCCCGGCCCGGTCCCTGGCCCCGGGCCGGTCCCTGAGCCCGTCGAAGGGTCGCGGCTCCCAGTCCTACTTCCCCGCGACGGCGCTGCTGACGTCCGTGGGGCTGTCGAACGAGTCCTGCGAGGCGGACTCGAGCGCCTGTACGAGCTCGTCGGGTGCGCCCTGGTCCCGCGCAGTCCGGACGAGGTCGTCCCGGCTCGCCGGGTAGTCCACGCCGCTGAGGTACTTCTGGAGCTCGATCGGGGTCGGGTTGTTGTCGGACATGGTGCTTCCTTTCGTTGATCTACGGAGTGTCGTCGCTACGACGCGGCGGGAACGGCCGGCCCGGTCTGCCATCGCAGCAGGGCCGCCACGGCCGCCTCGCCGGGCAGCGTCAGCGGGTGATCGTCGAGCCCGGCTTCGCGGGTGAAGTAGACGCGGGCGTCGGTGAGCAGCGCCGCGCGCAGGAGGGCCGACCGCGCCGGAACCCTGCCGAGGATCCTCGCGGTCAGCGCGTCCTCGGGGGTCGAGGCGACCCAGGGGGCGTCATCCAGAGCAAGCAGCTCGCGGTCGGCCAGCCGCGCGTCGTCGATGAGCAGCGCGTCGACCTGGGCGGAGGCGAGCGCGTGAACAACGCCGCCGACCGTCAGCTCGGCGAGGTTGTCGCCGCGGCCCTCGTGCAGGTTGATGAGGTCCGTGATGGCCTCCTCGTCCGCGCGGACGATCCGCTCGATCTCGGCATCGATCCGCTCGGTGAGGCGTTCGTCGCTCGCGCCCTCCGGCTCGGTGTCGGTCGGCTCCACGACGAGGATCGCCTTCGCCTCGTGCGAGAGCTCGTCCGCGAGCAGCTGCCGGGCGCGGATGTCGCCCGCGACGACGAGCAGCCGGGGCCGGTGCCGGCGCACCAGGTGGTCGATGGTGGTCGCGACCTCGGACTGCGTCTGCTTCCAGATCTCCTCGACGTGGTCCTGGGTGTGCTCGTTGCGGGATCCGGCGCCGCGCTTGGGCTTGTGCAGGCTGTCGGTGCGCCCCTCGACGTACTCGCTGGTCTCGGGGGCGGCCTTGCCGACCTGGAACAGCGTCACCCGCCCGCCCTCGCGGGCGGTCTCGACGACGAGGTACGAGAAGGCGGTCAGGGCGTGCTTGACCGCCGGCGAGAGGTCCGGCACCCGGCCGAAGCTCACGGATTCGGCATCCGCCGGCGTCGAGCGGATCACCTCCGTGAGAAGCGCTTCGCCCCCGCGCACGACGGAGAAGACGGTGACCGGACTGGGCACGCCTTCGGCCTCGGTCAGGGCTTCGACGACCGCCTCGATGTCGGCATCGGGGGCTCCGGCGCGTCGCAGCGCGTCCACCGCGCTGTGCGAACGGGCCCGCTCGACCTGCGGGGGATCGGCCGTGTCGACGGACATGTCGACGTAGACGCACGAGACCGGCTCGGGCTCGCGGTAGACGTCGGCCAGTGTTCGGAGGTAGTCGGTCGTGTTGTCCACGAGACCCCTTTCGTCTGGGAATCGTTCAGTTCACGACAGACGGTAGCCGCGCACCCCGGGGGGCTCGGCAGGGGCTTGACAAGGTATGCGGGGATCACCCGATCGCGGGGTGCGCCCGAGGAAGAGGGGCGGATGCCGGAGGCAAGAGCGGCGGTCGACGGCTGGATGCCGGAGGCAAGAGTAAGGGCCGGTCGGAGAGGCTCCCGACCGGCCCTTGTCCCTTGCACCAAGAGTGTCCTGCAATCACATGTCGGTAGCTGCCACAGCAAAACAACTACCGTGCTTGCACTCTATAACGACGAGGTAACGGATGGGAAGGGGTTCTCGTTATCTTTTTGTGATTCTCCTCGAAGCGGTCACAGAACTCTCATCCGGTGCGCCGATGTCTTGTCGGGGCGGGGCTGATCCGATCGACATTCCCGGGGTCTGTTCTCACGGCTCAGTCGTTGGAGTCAACGGACTCATCTTCGAGCAGCATCCCGACCGATGTGGCGCAGGTATCGCCGCCCCAGGCTTCGATGCCCTCTCGGATCGCAAACCCGGCGATGATGAGGCCCGCAATCGCATCGGCCCACCACCACCCGAACAGGCTGTTCACGATGAGGCCCGCGAGCACCGCTGTAGAGAGGTACGTGCAGATGAGGGTCTGCTTGGAGTCCGCGACGGCCGTGGCCGATCCGAGTTCGCGCCCCGCGCGTCGCTCCGCGAGGGAGAGGAACGGCATGATGATGACGCTGAGAGCGGTGATGACGATGCCGAGGGTGGAGTGCTCGACCTCGACCTGACCCACGAGTGCAAGCACGGACGAGACCGTGACGTAGGCGGCGAGGGCGAAGAACGCGACCGCGATGACGCGGAGCGTTCCCTTCTCCCACCGCTCGGGGTCGCGACGCGTGAACTGCCATGCGACCGCGGCGGCGGACAGGACCTCGATCGTGGAGTCCAGGCCGAATCCGATCAGCGCGGCCGACGATGCCACAGTGCCCGCGGTGATCGCGACGACGGCTTCGATCAGGTTGTAGGCGATTGTCGTGGTGACGATCCACCGGATGCGGCGGTGAAGAACGTGCCGGCGGTCGTCGGCCACGCGGGGTGCGGTGGTGGTCATGCGCAGGTGCAGCTCTCTCCGGCGCAGGAGCCGGGCTCGACGTAGAGGACGACGCGCAGCAGCTCATCCAGGGCCGGGGCCAGGTGTGCGTCCGTGAGCCGATACCACGTGCGTCGGCCGTCGGGTACCGCCTCCACCAGGCCGCAGCCACGAAGGCACGCCAGCTGATTGGACATGACCTGTCGAGAAACGCCCAGAGCATCGGCCAGGTCCGAGGGGTAGGCGGGCGCCTCACGCAGAGCCAGGAGTACGCCGGCGCGAGTGGCGTCGGACAGAGCATGACCCAGTCGAGCCAGCGCCGCGGTGTGCGTCACGGTTGCGGTTGCGGGAGACATACGAGGGAGAATACATAGAACGCTGAATAAACGAAACTGTGTACTTGTGAGGCGCCCTCCTTCTCTTCGGTTGACGGAGCACCGTCTGGCGAGCGTGACTGTCGGTGCAGGCGATGCTGGAGGAGCAGCTATCCAGCTGCCGTGAGTAGATGGGGATGGTTGTGACGAAGATGGCGGATGCCGCGCCGACGTCGGCGATCGCCCCGTTGTACGCGGCTGGTTTCGTGACCGCATTCGGCGCGTTCAGTGTGGCCGCGGGCTTGGGAGCGACGGGCGAAGAGATCGGCCTCAGCCTTCTGCGCATCGGTGTGCTCCTCGCCCTGTACGACGTCGCGGAAGTCTTGCTCAAGCCCATCTTCGGATCGCTGTCTGACCGGATCGGCGCGAAGCCCGTCATCGTGGGCGGGCTCGTGGCGTTCGCGGGATTGTCGTTGTTCGGTCTGGGGGCGGACAACATGGTCATGCTCGCGGTTGCGCGGCTCGGGCAAGGGGCCGCCGCAGCTGCGTTCTCTCCGGCTGCGTCGGCGTCGGTGGCGAGACTCGCGGGCCCAGGTCGGACCGGTCGGTACTTCGGTCGATACGGCTCGTGGAAGTCGCTGGGGTACACGCTCGGGCCGATACTCGCGGCCGCGCTCATCGGCATCGGCGGGATGCCCTTGCTGTTCGGCGTGCTGGCCGCGGTCGCCGCGGTAACCGCGATCTGGGTGGCGGTTGCGCTGCCATCGATCCCGCCGTTGCCGCGCCCGCGCTACACCGTGATCGATCTGGTTCGACAGACGACCGATCGTCGCTTCGTGATTCCCACCCTCGCTCTGGCGACCTCGACGGCCGTCTTGGGTGCGTCGATCGGTTTCCTTCCGGCCCTTGCCACTGAAGGCGGGTCGAGCGTGATCGGGGCAGTGGCGATCGCGTCGGTGCTGGCGTTGTGCTCCGCGATCGTGCAGCCGGTGGTCGGCGCGCGTCGCGACCGGGGCACCGTGTCGGATCGGACCGGCACCGTCGCCGGCCTCGTGCTCCTGGCTGCGGGTGTGCTGACCGCGGCCGTGCCTCTGGGACCTGCGGGTTTGTACCCGGCGGCAATCCTCATCGGTGTCGGCATCGGCGTGGTCACGCCGTTCGCGTTCGCCTCCCTCGCAGATTCGACGCCGCCTGAGCGGATGGGTCGCACGATGGGCTCAGCGGAACTCGGCCGAGAGCTCGGCGACAGCGCCGGTCCGCTTCTAGTCGGCGCGGTCGCTTCGGCGCTGACGCTCGGCGCCGGTCTTGCCGCTCTCGCTCTCTCTGCCCTCGTCGTGGCGGCAGGCGTGAGCCTCACGCCACCGAAGAAGCCCGTCCCGGACCCCGTCCGGGACTAGCCCTCCGTAGCGGACACTGCGTCGCGCTGCTCGGGGCTGCCTTGTCGAAGCTGCGCCGGCGCGCCGATTCGCCGAACCGAGCTCATTCAGGCGCCTACGGCGATCCTTCGGTAGGCGAGGCGACGAGACCGCTCTCCGGCGACGGCCCTGTCCCGAGCAAACTCCCCTGGACGCTGCCGCGACCACAATCGGTTACGGTGCCGCATGGAGGGAGGCCTCTGCGTTCTCCTGCGCCGTCCGCGTGCGGGTCTCGCCCGTGACGCAGATCTGGTCGCCGACGTAGGCGTCGCGCCAGACGTATCCAGGAAGGCACGTGTTCTCCCCGTAGGGCCCGCCCGGCGGGTTGGGCTTGCGCCGCAACTGCGTCACCTCGGCATTGTCCACGAGGACCTGAGCGGCCGACGCCGGCAGAACGCACACCTCATCTGAGGGCACCACGAGGCGATAGACGTAACCCGGCTGGCACCGGTCCGCCGCCGCCGTGGGCGTCACCGTGGGCGTCACTGTGGGGGTCACTGTGGGCGTAACCGTCGGCGTCCGGTCGGGATCGGGTTGGACGAGCGACCAGATCAGAATCCCGCCGCCGACGAGGAGTATCAGCGCCACGGCGGCGACGATGAATATCCACCACGGGAACTTCCGCTTGGCAGGCGGCGCCGACACCTGGAAGGCGACCGTTGGACCCGCCACCACCCGGTCGGGGGCCTCCTCCAACGCGGCGCCCAGAGCGAATGATGCTGCTCCGGCCGGCGCCTGGTCCGCAACCCGCACCGTCACTTGCACGGTCGCCGTGCCCGCCACAGGCAGAGCCCGCTCAGCCGTCGCCGGCCCTCCCGAGGCTGAGCCGGCCGGTGCAGCTCCGGCAGGTGCTGATCCCGCTGGCGGCACGGGCTGTCCGACCTCGGGCTCGATCTGGAACCACGACGCGTCGGCGCCTGCGCCCGGCTGCACCATCACCCGTGCCCGTACGGGTCTCCCCGTCAGGTTGGACACCGTGAACGACACACTGCCGCGCCGCAAGCCGTCCAGGCTCAGCTGCGACGGTCCCGCGACGGCGAACGGTACGGCTTCCGCCGCACCCGGATCCGACGGCCCGAACCCTTCAGAACCCGACATGGGTCACCTCCCACTCTTCATCGTCCTACGTAGCGAATGGACGGGTGCAGCACGGTTACGGAGTCTGGTGGACCAATCGTCGGCGACGGCGAAGCCCGATGCAGTGAGAGAGGTTCCAATCGGGTGCGTGATACACCGTGGAACGAGGAGTCTCATTCGTGCCCGCAGGTCTTCCGCCGTCGTTGGGTCACCGGGTGGATGTCATGCCAGGTTGACCCCGCCTCTCCCGTCCGGGCGTAGCGTGACAGGGTGGGGAGCTCACCGAAGCGCAGACCCGGCGCGGGCAGGATGGCCTGACGATGGATGCCGCGGCCCGCGCCGAACTGGCCGCGCTGCGTCGCCGCGCGTACAGCCGGGACGCCGACATCGCCGGCGACTCGGTCGCGCTGAAGCGCCTTGCCGAGCTCGAGGAGCTCGCGCTCCCCGCCCGGCCGGCCGCACCCGTGCCGTCATGGACCCAGGGCGACCCAGAGGCCGAGGCCCCGACATCCGGTCCCATCGCTGACGAAGGGGCGACATCCGGTGCCGTCATCGGTGCAGGACCGCCGGTCGCCGGGCCGGCCACCGGTCGCCCCTCGCCCCGCGGCCGTCTGATCGTCGGCCTCGTCGGTGCAGTCGCGGTGCTCGCGGCGGCCCTCAGCACGGTCGCCGCGCTGCAAGCGGTGCCGGACCCGACCCGCGCGGACGCGGCGACCGCAGCTCCGACCGCAGGACCCGCCCGGACCGATGTCACGGCGGACGATCCCGTGACGATCCCTCTGCTCATCGACAGCCTGCGCGGCGAGTTCATCGACTTCTCCGAGCGACCCGATGTACCGATGTTCCTCGCCAACGGCGTGACCAGCTGGGTGCAGCCGCTCGGCGTCTACTACGGATGGGCGCTCTGGGTCGCCGGGGTATCGAGCGGGCAAGGGCCCGAGAACTGTCTGCTGGTGACCGACGGCACCGCGACCGAAGCACAATGCATTCCCGCCGAGACCACCGTGGACGGGGCGCTCGAGGTGTCGCTCCGCTATGACAAGCTCGCCGATTATCAGCGGCCCCAGGGGATGACACCCGATCAGCAGGTGACTTTCGACTGGGGTGGCGGCGCCTACGTGACAATGGAAATCACCGACAGTCGATGAGCCCTTGAGAACGATCGAAGCCGCCGACCCCCTCGAAACTGTGCGCGGCCGGGCAGAGGTCGGTACGGTCGAGAAGACGAAACCAGGGAGACACCATGGACCTGTTCGACATCAATGACACCCAGCGCATGAGCCGCGAGGAGGCAGCCGCCAAGCTTCGCACACTCGCCGACGCCTTGGCGAAGAACAACTCGGTCGAGTTCTACCGCGAGGGACGCCAGATAACCGTGCGCATCCCCGACGAGGTCAACCTCAAGGTAGAGGTGGAGCTCGGCGAGGAGGGCGAGAACGAGCTGGAGGTCGAGCTCACCTGGTGACGCCGGCGGGCCGGAGGCGACGCCGCGACAGAGAGCGGCAGAGCGCCACCGGTCGGTCGACTTACCAGAGAGTGCCGCCCCCGACTGAGATGCCGCCCCAGGTGAGCGCGATGAAGATGCCGGCGAACACGACGGGCGCGATGCCCTTGCCGCCGCGCGCGAGACCCTTGAAAAGGGCGATCACGGCAAGGACCGCGGCGACGATAGAGAGCCCGCCGCCGAGGATCAGCCCGATGAACAGCGGGATGGGCATGAGCAGGAGGCCGGCCAGCGCGACCCAGAACGCGGCCCAGGCAGTCGGATTGGAGCGGCGTTCGACGGAGGAGGACATACTTCATTATCCCGTGTCCGCAACCCGCCGCCCGTCACGCCCGCACCATCACGCCGGCCAGCAAGCCCTCAATGTGAAGCGTCGACCGGCGCCTTCCGCCTGACGAGCTTCATCACCGCAAACACGATCCCTGCGATGATCAGCCCGTACACGAGGCCGAACAAGCCGGAAAGCGCGGTGTCGACGATCCACCCCACGACCGGCCCGAGCGACTCGATCGCATGCGTCGCGGCGTGCAGCAGGTCGTAGGGGCCGGCCCAGAAGGTCTCCGCCAGATTCGCGATCACCAGGTGGCCACCGACCCAGAGCATCGCCACCGTGCCGATGACGCTGATGATGCGGAACACCGTCGGCATCGATCGCACGATCCACTCCCCGGTGCCTCGCACCCCGCTCGCGGAGCTCTGCGCCATGCCCAGTCCGATGTCGTCGATCTTGACCAGGAGCGCGACGGCACCGTAGACGAGCAGCGTCATCCCCAGACCGATCACGACCAGAGCGCCGAGGGTCATCCAGATCCCGAAGTCCGCATCGAGACTGGCCAAGGAGATCAGCATGATCTCCGCGCTCAGGATGAGGTCTGTGCGGATCGCACCGAACACGAGTTTGCGCTCGTCGCGCGGTTCGTCCTGACCAGGGCCATGGTGAGCGCCGAACCACTCCATGACCTTCTCGGCGCCCTCGAAGCAGAGGTATGAGCCGCCCAGGATGAGCAGCCACGGCAACGCCCACGGCGCGAAAGCGGTGAGCAGCAGAGCGATGGGGATGATGATGACGAACTTGTTGACCAGACTGCCGATCGCGATCTTCCCGATGATCGGCAGCTCCCGTGCAGGGGTCACGCCCTGCACGTATTGAGGGGTGACCGCCGCGTCATCGATCACGACGCCGGCCGTCTTCGCGCTCGCCTTGACGGCGGCGGTGAGGATGTCGTCTACGACTGCGAGCAAACCGACCGACAAGGCAAACCTCCGTTTTGGGTCTTCCGACGCGCGGGTGCGGATCGATCGACTTCATGCACGCTAATGCAGCACTCGCTCGTAGACAATCCGGTTGCGCTCAGGCATCCGACGCGTTCCCGTCCGCGACCGTGCCGCCCTCCACGGCGACGATGCGGTGATCCTCACCGTGCGTCAGCTCGGTTTCGAGAAAGTGCTCGTCGGTGGGAAGGCGCAGGTTGAAGCGGGAATGCGCTGCGAGCTTCAGCCGGGCCTCGGCGATCGTCACATCCAGAACGTGGCCGCCGACGCTGCGGTCTTCCGCGATGAAATGCATGTGCAGACCCGCGACGCTGATTCCTTGATAGATGCGCGGCGTCCAGAACCCGACGAGCGTGCCGCGAGCATCCGTCACCATTGTCTCGATCTGACCGCTCGTGACCTCCGCCAGCGGTTCAAACGGGCGCTCCTGACGCGGAGTCACGCGGATGCGGAGGGCGGCGAACACGCCATCCACGCGCACGGCGTGGAACAGGTTTCGACTCACGAGACCCTTCTCGACGCGGCCGGTGAATTCAGGCAGATCCGCGCCGGCGATGGGCTGCGCCGATACCTCCGGGAACGGACTGACAGCGACGAACGGGAGGACTCGGTCCTCTGCCATACGCCGCGGGGACTCATCGACCGTGCACTCGAACACATCGCCGTCGAGGATGATCACCTCGCCGCCGAGATGATCGCAGCATCCGATGCCGAAGTCGCCGAGTTTCCGCACATCGGCAACCGCCATTCCCGACTCGTACGCCCCTGCAAGCAGAGCATCAAGCACGGCGAATTGGGTCACTGCCGAATCGGAGACGGATTGTCGGCTGCTCACGATGCGAGATTATCCCGCCCGTGCCCCCGGAGGATTCGTCCCCGAGCAATGCACCCATCGACGCCGCGCTTGGGTCGGCGTACTCTGACCCTCATCAGTCAGGGAGAGAACGTGAAGTTTCGACACGCGCAGCACGCGATCAGCGAAGACGAGCAGATCGCGCGATACGCCTACGTACTGGGAAACGTTCCCGCGAGCGTCGCCGATAAGGCCTACGCGGCCGCCTTCGCTCACCTGCCCGCGGCCCAGCGTCAAGAAATCGTCGGCCGGCTTCTCTCGCAGCTGCCGGCCGCGCCGCAGAAACCGGCATCCGAGGATCCCGAAGCGTTCGCTGTATTCATGCGCGACCTGAGCTCGCGTGACGCCCTGGTGCGGGTCAGCGGTGTCGGCGCCTTCGCGGCCGCGTTCGTGACGAGCCCTCCGATCGTCGCCTACTTCACGGCCGGCACGGGGTCGGTGACGGTGGACCAGCAGCCGCTCTGGGTACAGGAACTGGCGGGCCACGAAACGGCCCCTCTCGACGCGGGACGGATGCACCACCGCTACGGAGTGAACGCAGGCGAGTGGTACGTCTGACACGACCGGCCGTCAACGCGGGGGAGTGACCGCGGGCCTCGACCTTCATGGGTCGACCGGACATGGTGTGAACCTGGGGCGCGTGGAGACCGCTGCCGACGACATCCTGCGGGCAGTCAACGCCGCAGCGATCGGCCTCCATCGTCGAACATAATGGGGCTTGTGGCAGATGCGCTGGCGCTTCACGGCTCCCCGGGGTCCGGGAAGAGCACGCTTGCGCGAGCTCTGGCTTTGACGCTCGTGGAAGCGGACATCCCGTGGGGCGTCATCGACATGGACGAGCTCAGCCTGATCCATCCCTACCCCGGCAGACACTTCCCACGCGAGAACCTGCGGGCCATCTGGCCGAACTACGTCGCCGCTGTCCCCGACATCAAACTCATCATCCCGACGGTGTTCGCCGACGCGGAGGAGGTCGAGTTGCTGCGCGCCGTGCTGCCGGGAGCGCGGCTTCTCATCTGCGAATTGACCGCGCCCATAGAGATCTTGAAGCAGCGGGTCACCGAGCGCGAGCCCACCGAGGAGATGGCCGTCGGTCTGCGCCGGTGGGTCGACGTCTACCACGCCCGGACTGATCATGAGCGCATCCGGCACTTCCAGGTGGCTACCCACCCCGCGTCGGTCGATGAGTCGGTTCAAGAGATCCTTCACCTCGCCGAGTGGACCTGACCCCGCCCGCGCCGGGGCCGGCGATCGGCAACTGCGCAGCCCGACCCGGCGGTGGGCCTCTACCCGTTGCTCGTTGCGCTGCTTTTCGCGGCGATCGGCGGCGCCTTCGAGACCGTGAAAGAGCGGATCGACGCCACCGCATACCCTCCTCCCGGTGACCTCGCCGATGTCGGCGGGCACCGGCTGCACGTCCACTGCGCCGGCTCCGGCAGCCCCACCGTGATTCTCGAGCCCGGGCTCGGGGAAGTGGTTCCCAGCACAGAAAGCACTGGCGAGCCTGTCTACGAACAGCCGCCAGCAGATCGTCACCGATGCCACCCATGCCTCCCTCGTGTACGAGCGGGCCCATGCGGCCGCGGGCAGCAAGGCGATTCGTGACGGCGTTGCAGCGGTGCGGACCTCCCAACCGCTGGGCTGAGCGATCCGCGGCTCGTCGTGCTGAAGGGCACCAGTGAACGAGACGTCGTGGCGCGGGAGCGCTCGCGCTCGCTACAGTCCTCGAATGAAGGTGTTGTTCCTGAGTGCGAACTTGGGTGGAAACGTGCCGCCGACGGTTGCGATCGCCCTGGAACTATGCCGCCGCGGCGCCCAGGTGGATGTCGCCGGCATCCTCGTCGGCGCAGGCCCGACCGCGGACTCAGGCGACGGCCCCCCTGACGATGCCGCCGCACTCACCGAGGTCGATGCCTCGTGGGGACAGAAGCGAGACGCGTCGGGCTCTCCTGAGCCGGTGGGGCCGGCGCTCCTGCGCATCTTCGTCAGCCGTGGTCTTGCGGCGGAGGCGGAGGCGCTCATCCGGGACCACCGCCCAGATGTCGTCGTCGTCGACTGCATGGCGCTCGCGCTGATCCAGGGCGCGAACCGCAGCGGGGTGCCGGTCGTGGTGCTTTTCCACACCTTCGCCGAATACTGGCGCCGCGCATTCCTGGCGGGTCCGTTCGGGGCGCTGGTGGGAGCGCTCGGATTTTCTCCTCGTGCGCTATGGGGGGCCGCGACGCTTCGACTGGTGCTCACCGATCCGGTGCTGGACCCGGCGAGCCACAAGCCGGAGTTCGCCGACTACGTATGGACAGGGACGACGGAGGTCGGCCCGACCGAATCCCCACTTGGTTCGACCACCCCGCCACGCGTGGTCGTGTCGTTCTCGACGACTTCTCTGCCGGGAATGCGGCGCGCGTACCGCAATGCCATCGAGGCGCTGCAAGAGCTTCCCGTCGTCGCGATCGTCACGACCGGCGGGTTCGAGATCGGGGATTCACCGCCGGCGGCGTTCAACGTGGAGGTCCGCGGCTTCGTGCCGCACGCCGAGCTGCTTCCGGGAGCCGCCCTCGTGATCGGTCATGGCGGGCACTCCACGACGATGAAGGCCCTCTCTTACGGCGTTCCGCTGCTCGTGATGCCGCTCAATCCCACTGCCGACCAAGGACTCATCGGAGATGTGCTCGAAAGAGCCGGGATGGGGCGCCGAATCTCAGCCCGCAGCGATCCCACCAAGATCCGGCGGGAGGCCGCGGGGCTGCTGCAGGACGTCACGGTGCGGGAGCGCGCACAGACCACGGCTGCACGCTTGCGCTCCGCGAAACCCGGAGCCGAAGTCGCCGCAACCCGAATCCTGGAGGCCGCCCGCAGCTGAACGGGGAACCGGACGGACGAACTGCCCTGGTGTCGTGGGCAGTCGACTCCCGCAGACGAGGAATGAGCGAGTGCATGGGAAGTGAACGAGGCGTGGTGACGACGGCCGGAGGCCGAAGGATCGAGGTGTTGACGGCCGGCGATCCGGACGGCTTCCCGTGGCTGTGGATTCCAGGCAGTCCGTCGGCAGCGGCAGATTATCCGCGACTGGATGCGCTGGCGATGAAGCTGCGCCTTCGAATGGTGACGTGGTCACGGCCGGGCTATGGCGGCTCCACGCCTCGACCGCTGCGGGCGCAGGGGGCACGGATCGCCGACGATGTCGCCGACGTCGACGCCATCCTGGCGGCGCTGGGAATGGACGGCTTCGTCGCGGTGGGTTGGTCCGGGGGTGGCCCACGCGCCCTGGCGTGCGCGGCGATGTTGCCGGAACGGTGTCAGGCGGCCGCGACGCTGGCCGGCCTCGCCCCGTTCGGTGCAGAGGGTCTGGACTGGTTCGCCGGCATGGGACCAGGCAACGTCGCGGACTTCACGGCGGCACTCACCGGGTATGAGGCCTACGGGGCATTCAAGGAGATGTACTTCCTGCCCATGACGGCTGCCAGAGTCGACGACGTCAAGGCCGGATTAGGCGCCTTGCTGACCCCGTCGGATGACACTGCGCGGACGGCGGAGCTGGCGGTATGGCTGACCGAGATGATGCATCGAGCCGGTGCGCAGGGAGTCATCGGCGCGCGCGACGACGGGTTGGCGATGGTCGCGCCGTGGGGATTCGACGTAACGGGCATCGTTGTGCCGGTTGCCGTCTGGGCCGGTGGACTGGACACGACGGTGCCTTTCGCACACGGAAAGTGGCTGGCGGCGAACGTCCCGGCGTCGATCGCCCACCTCATCGACGACGCGGGGCACATCACCCTCGTCAACAAGATCGAGGACGTATTGCGCGAGCTGCTCGAAATCACGGAGACACCGCTCCACAAGCGACGGCATGTCTAGACGGTCAGCGGCGGCGTGGGTGACTGCGGGCATCTTGACGGTGACGGGTGTCGTGGCCCTCGTGGCGGGATTGTCCACCCCCGTGACCTTCAGCTGGTTCGCTTACCAACCACTCGCGGATGCGACCTTCACCCCGGAAGGAAGCGGCGTGTTCCTTTCCCGCATCACCATCGCCGGGTTGATCGCACTCAATATCGGACTGATCGCGCTTGCGTTCCTCGTCGGCTGGCGTGCGGGGGCCAGACGACGCGCGTGATCGACGACGTGGACCTCGCCCGCTGCGGGATCACCCGTGGCGGGCGGCTCACCGTGTGAACGTGCCGACTTGGTGCTTGTCGAAGTATTCGAGCACGAGCGTCTCGCCGTTGAACGTGGCCTGCGACACTGCCTGCGGGTTCGAGTTCTCGCCTCTCGGTCGGAATACGAACACGTCGCCGGACCAGTGCTCGAGCGGCCACCGACCTGTAGGGCCGAGACTGAGGACGAGCTCGTCGCCCTGCGCCTCGACGAGCGCGGGCCCGAAGTAGTCGTTCGCGTATTCGCCCGTGTACGAGGCGAGAGCGGCCGCGGGAGCGGCATCCGCTGGAGGATTCTGACCGTCGAATTCGCCGAGGGGCTCGTTCATGATCCGGTCGAAGACGGAGATGAAGAAGTCGATCCAGTCGCGGCGCTCCTCCCCGAACTGCGCGATGTCCATGAAGCGGTTCGCGATGCCCTCGGCCACGCCGTTGGCTGCCGCGTTGGACAGCACGATGATCCCGATGTCCGCTCCGGGGAGCATCTTCACGATGGTCCCGGTACCCATGGCGAACGCGCCGGAGTGATTGACGTCGACGAGCCCGCCGACGGTGGTGCCCACGTTCCAGCCGTAGCCGTACATGCCGGCCCGGGCTCCCCAGGCATTCGGGGAGCCTTGGATCATCTGCGGCGACATCGCGGGCAGCAGCGACGCCTCCTCGACGAACCGGTCCCCGTCGTGCTCGCCGGCGGCAAGCAGCATCTTCGTCAACGTCGCCATGTCGTCGATGTTGGAACTCACACCCCCCGCGGGCGATTGCGCGTCGGGCTGACGCTGCTCGGGGTTGACGATCCATTCACCGTCCTGCTGGATGTGGCCGAGCGCACGGTTCTCCCGCTTCTCGAGGTCCGCGTACCGCGAGCTCGTGGATGTCATGCCCAGGGGCTCGTAGACCAGGCTCTCCGAGAGCGTCGCCCAGTCCTCACCGGATGCCCGGGCGACGGACTCTGCCGCGGTCGTGAGGTCGAAGTTCCCGTAGTTGTAAACCGCACGCCACGACTCGAGCGGGATGTGCCGGAGTCGCTCGATGATGCTCCCGCGGTCGTAGCCGATCTCCTCCAATTCATCGCCGGCGTGCTCGTACAGACCTGAGCGGTGGGAGTACATGTCGGCGATCGTGACGTTCGCCCCCACGTCGGGGTCGGACAGCGTGAATCCCTCGAGATTCTCGGAGACCGGTGTGTCCCACTTCACGATCCCTTCGTCGATCGCCCGCGCGATCACGGTCGACCCGACCGATTTGGAGACGGATGCCAGGGCGAACACCGTCGCGGAATCCACCGGCTCCCCGCTGTCGACGTCGCGGACGCCGAAGCCCTCGGCAAAGATCACCTCACCGCGGTGCACGACGCCGACGGCGATGCCCGGGGCTCCCGTCGCGTCCATCGCCGCGCGCACCGCGTTGGGGATGTCGGCGACGGCCGCGTCGACCTGCGCGGGCGTCACCACCGCCAGTGCGTCCGCCGCGGGATTCGCCTTCACCACGGGACTCTGCGTATGCTGCGGCGCGGCACTCGCCGTTGCGGTGCGGCCGGTGAGGGCACCAGCGACGAGGACGGGAGCAACGGCGGCGGAACGACGGGGAGCAGCTCGCATGCTCCGAGTGTGCAGGAGGTCGACGCGTCGCGCCATGGATAACGTCGGGACGTGCTTCTGCGCTCAGGCGTCAGGGCTGTACGTGGCGAAGTCTCCGGCACGCGACAGCGCGGCCCGATCTCGCGTGGCAGCGGGGTAGCGGAACCTCATCCAGCGGCGCATGATGGCCATGACTCGGCGCGTGTCCTCGAAATCACACTGTGCCGGTCGAACTCCGCCTTTCCTGGCAGCGGAACGACAACAGCACGTGCAAAAGGCCTCGCCACCCGGTTCACACGACGAGATGGGTTCCAGCGATGATCAGATGGGGACGCGGCGTCCTAGTAGTCGCCGCACTGGCATGCTTTTCTGTCGCACAAGCGTCGGGTGCAGCCGCTGAGCCGGCGGCTTCCGATCTTGAGCGCACGACGTACCCGGTCGACTTCGTCACAGGCGTTTCCTGCGTGGGGGAAGGCGTCCACGTTGTGGGCGAGGTCACCTACCTGGTGCAAGCTGTCGAACCGTCCAGCGGTGACCTTCTCATCGCGTACCACATGAGAACGGACGTGACAGGCATGGGTGTCGCGTCCGGCACTTCCTACACGGTGGTCGACAGTCGCCGGGGAGCAAACCATTTCCGAGGGCCCTACCGGTTGGATCAGTCCAGCGTCGCCACGTCAACCTTGCTGTTGGTGAGCCGGGGCGAGGGACCCAACTTCATTCTGACCCTTCAAGACAAGGTGACCGTGACAGCCGACGGCGAGGTGGCCGTGGAATTCTTGAACACGAATGTCCACTGCGTCGGGTGACTGGACAGCTGCGGCGCATCACGAACGGGACCGTGGCGTGAGACACAGGAATCGCGACACCCCCTACGCCTCTCCCGCATCCCCGTCCACCCCTTTCTTCGGCAGCCCCGCACCGGTCAAGGTGAAGTGTGCGATTCACAGACGATCTCGGCGCCTGGGTGGCGCAGCAACGCTGGTACGCGGGCAAGAGCCACGCACCTCGATTCCGGGTCCTCGACGCCCAACCGGTCCCGGGGGCCACGCGCTACCTGCTGATGGACGACGCGGGAACGCTGCCGGCGCTCTACCACGTGCCCCTCGCAGTCGTGGAGGAGCCCGTCGAGCCGGACGCCGTCGTCCGCCGTGACGCCGACGGCTACCTGATCGATGCCACCCGCCACCCAGCATTCGCCATCGGGATGCTCGCGGAGATGGGGGTCGATGTCAGCGGGGTGACGGGGTCGCGGCCGCTCACGGGCGAGCAGTCCAACACGTCCATCGTCTTCGACCAGAGCGGAGAGCCGACGATCATCCTCAAGCTCTTCCGCACCCTTCACCATGGCGAGAATCCCGACGTCACGGTGCAGCGTGTGCTGAGCAACGCCGGGTCGCCGTACGTGCCGCGATTCCTCGGGAGCCTGGACGCCGAGTGGCCGGATGTCGGCCGCGAAGCGGGCGTCGCGCGCGGCACCCTGGGCTTCGCGCAGGAATTCCTCCCCGGCGTGCGCGACGGGTGGGCGGTCGCGCTGGAGGCGGCGCGGGAGGGTCGGGACTTCACCGGGGCCGCACGAGACCTCGGGACCGCCGTCGCCGGGGTGCACGGCGCACTCGGTGCGGCGCTGGAGACGGCGGATGCCGGACCCGATGAGGTGACCGCCACGGGCACCGCCTGGCGGCGACGGCTCCGGATCGCCGCGGCCGAAGTGCCCGCCGTCGCCGAGCGTCTCCCGGCGATCGACGCCGTCTACCGCGCTGCCCTCGAGCGCCCGTGGCCGCGGCTGCAGCGAATCCACGGCGACCTGCATCTCGGTCAGGTGCTCGCGGTTCCGGACGGCGGGTGGCGCATCGTCGATTTCGAAGGTGAGCCCCTGCGCCCGATGAAGGAGCGCGCGATACCCGACCTGCCTCCTCGCGATGTCGCGGGGATGCTGCGGTCCTTCGACTACGCGAGCGCGGTCGCCGATGGACCCGATGCGAGCGGCTGGGCTGCGGCGTGCCAGGCCGCGTTCGTCGACGCGTATGCCGGTGCGACGGGATCCGTCGAGCTCGATCCGGTGCTGCTCCAGGCGCTCGTTCTCGACAAAGCGGTCTACGAGTCGATCTACGAGGCCCGCAACCGCCCGGACTGGCTTCCCGTGCCGCTGGCCGGCGTCGATGCCGCGCTCGCCTGATCCCCTGCGCCGTTATTGCCGGCCCCGAGCCAGCCGGTCGGGAGTCGGCCGGTCGCGACGTAGTCGGCCGCGGCCTACTCCGCTGTAGGCGGCTCGGCGACCGCCTCCGGCGGCTGCAGCAAGAGGAACATCGCGCCGTATGCGGGCAGCGAGACGGAGAAGCTCCGCAGGTCGTCGACGTGCCCGATCTCGTTCCCCGAGGCAGCGTCCACGACGTCGCTCCCTGGCACGAGCTGCTCGGACCGCACGGTGCCCTCGGTGGGCTCGCGCGAGAAGTTCAGCACGGTCACCTGCATCGGCGCATCCGCGTGAGCGTCGCCGTTGTCGAGGCGGTGGACGAGCACCAGCATCCCAGCGTGGGCAACCTCCGGGATGTCGACCTGCGAGGCCGTGGCGATGCCGTGGTCCCGGCGGAGCCTGAGGATTTCGGCGAGCCGTGAGGCGAACGATGCGGGATCGTCCAGCTGCGCGGGCAGGGCGCCGTGGAGTGCGCGCCCGCGCGGCATGCCTGCCGCGGATCGCGTCGCCTTCGGATCGACGTCGAGCAGGTCGTGGGCTCCGCGCTCGATCCACCGCGTGTCGCCGGTCGCCACGAGATCGGCGACCTGATCGACGGGGACGGTGAGCATGCCGGTGAGGTCCCAGCCGGAGAGCGCGAAGACGCCGGGCTGCCACGCGTTATAGGCGCAGAGCAGGAGGTGCGCATCGCGGATGGCGGGGAGGTCCTCCTCTGTGATGTCGTCGAGTCGGGCGATTCCCCGTGTCGCCGCGATCAGCGAGGTCGTCGTGCAGGCGATGCCGTTCTGGGTGAAGATCCGGTTGTAGTCGGCGGCGCCGGTGAGGCTCTCCGTGAGGTCGGCGCGCACCTCCTCGGCGAGCTGACCGCCCGAGATCTCGCGTCCGCGGAAGGTGAAGTGGTCGTCGCCGTGGCGGGTCGCCCAGTGAACGAGCTCGTAGGTGAGCTCGTCGTGGTTCTGCATCCCGTGGACGAGCTGCACTGGCTGCACACCGAGCCGGAGCGACGTCGTGAGCGCCAGCCGGAGGAACTCGGTCTGCCCCGTCGCGAGGGCGTGGTGGTACCCCGGACGTCCGATGAAGTCGTACGAGAGGTCGGCGCCGACGGCCCCGGTGTCCCGGATGTCCTCGATCGTGAGGTTGAGCTCCTGGAAGGTGAAGCCGCCGACCTTGCGCACCATTCCGGCGATGATGTGGTTCGCCGCGTGGGAGAGCGGATGCCCCTCCGACCATGCGGGAAGGCCCTCGGCGCTCTTCTCCACACCGAGGAATCCGTTGGCGTCCAGGCGCAGCGCGCTCGTGCCGAGCTCGCCGAGTGAGTGCAGGGCGTCCCCGATGACGAGGCGCATGCCCGCGAAAGTGGGGTCGAGCCAGTTGATCGAGGGCTGGCCCTGCTTGAAGTAATGCAGGTACACCCACCGGCGCGTGACCCCGTCGGGACCGGTGACGGGAGCCGTCGCGCTCCAGTTCGTCTCCTTCACGCCCGGCGTGTAGAAGATGACGCGCTGGAGGGCGCCGATGATGTAGCCGTGCTGCGCGAGCTCGTGCTCCGTGGCGGGGTCGAGATTGACGCTGTCGGCACCCTCCGGCACGTCGGGAAGGAACGACCAGTCCTCGGGCGGGATCTCGATCATGTGATAGATCCCGGGGTAGTCCTTGAACCCCATCTCGGCGAGCCGGAAGTCGGCACCCTTGCCGGTGTGCCCGGGCACGATGTCGTCGATGATGCTTCCACCGTGAGAGTCCGCGACGTCGCAGAGGGCACGGAACTCGTCCTCGGCGCCGAAGGCCGGGTCGATCTGTGTGCTGATGCGGTCGAAGTGACCGTCGACGCTCGGGGTCTCGCGCCATCCGTCGATCCCGCCGGCGCGCTTGACCGGACCGGTGTGTATCGCGGTGATCCCTACGCGCTCGAACGCCGCCCACAGCTCCTCGTCGCCGAGCGCCGCCAGGAATGACTGGCCAGGCCGCGTGATGAACGAGATCGGGTACGCCGTGAACCACACGTCACTCGTCGCGATGGCCCGTCGGGCATCGGGGCGCGCGTAGGCGTTCCGCCACATGGTGGGCTGCCCCGAGAGCTGGCGGGCGAGGACGTCCGCGTCCTTGAGCATCGCCTGCCTCACCAGCCACTCGACGTAGGAGGGGTTGGTGCCGTTCGCCGTGCGCGGGTCGGTCCGGATGCGCCGCACACTGCTGCCGCGGAGGTGGTCGCGAGGTCGCAGCCGCCGCGGCCGCGCGGGATAGCGCTGCTCGTCATAGGTGATCTCGGGCGTCTCGGGATCAGGCTCTGCGCCGTCGGCCGCACCCACTGCGGCCAAGTCGATGGGTCCGGTGTACAGGTCCTCCAGCTGTTGCTCGTCGCGCGCCATGCCTTAACGCTAGAGCCCTCGCTTCGTCGCCAGGAGGGACTGGTGCGCACGTTCGCGAGGCACTATGGGTGAACCGCGACGTGCGAAGGCCGCTCGTACGGAGCGGTGGTCGGCACATGACTGGATCGGAAGGACTACCCGGATGAGTACGAAGGTCTCGAGCGTCGACGGGCGTCACCTGCGGCGATGCGTCGACCTCGCGTCGCAAGCGCTCGAGAACGGCGATGATCCTTTCGGATCCATCCTCGTCGACGCCGACGGTGCAGTGCTGGCCGAGGCGATGAACCGAGAGCGATCCGATCGCGACCCGACCTCGCATCCGGAATTTTCGCTCGTGAGGTGGGCGATCGCGAACCTCACCCCAGAGCAGCGCGCGACATCGACGGTGTACACATCGGGGGAGCACTGCCCGATGTGCGCGGCCGCCCACGGATGGGCGGGGCTGGGGCGCGTCGTCGCTGCCGCGTCGGCCGCTCAACTCGCCGAGTGGCGGGCGTCGTGGGGACTGCCGAGGGGCCCGGTGACACCGATGCCGATCACGGACGTCGCGCCGGATGTCGTCGTGATCGCGCCAGTGGCGCCGTTCGACGCGCAGATGCGCGAGGTTCACGCGCGGGCGCGTGCCCGAGCCAAGGGATAGAAGCGGCGGCGTCGGCTATTTCTGTTCGAGGTCGGCCAGCCACCGGCGCTGCTCGCGCGCGAAGAGGATGGCGAAGATTCCCCACACTCCCATGTCATCCACGAAGCCCAGAGGGCCGAGCACGAGCTCGGGGATCAGATCGATCGGCGCAAACGTATAGACGACGGCGGCGATGGCGGCGACCCATGTCGTCGGCGCAACGCGGTGCTGCCGCTTCCTGACTGCCTTGACGAATCTCCACCACATGCCATCAGTGTGCGCCACAGCTGACACGATGCCGGAACAGCGCAGGAACTTGGCTGGAAGCTCCCAGCGATCATCAAGGCTGGAGCGTCTCACCCGGAAGGGTTCTCCACCGGGCGCCCGGCCTCATCCGTCGTGTCCGGGGTCTCCGGGGCGCCACCGGACGCGGTGTCGGCTTCCTCGTTTTCGCCCGGCGTGCCTTGTGTGTTCTGCTTGTCGATACTCATGCATCCACTACACGCGTTCGCAAGCCGCTGCGCCATGGGTTGACATTCGATCACTGGGCGATGTGCGCCGTCATCGTGATCGAGACGAGGATGCCGGGGAGCTCGGGCCCGAGTCTGGCCACCGCGCGAGCGGGAGGGTCGGTTGGGAAGACAGTCGCGTAGCCCTCATTCATCCCTGCGAAGTCGGCCGGGTTCGCAAGCAGCACGGTCACCATCGCCACGTCAGCGAGCGTGCATCCTGCGGCTTCGAGCACCGACTCGCAGTTGCGCAACGCCTGCGTCGTCTGCTTCTCGATCGCCGCTCCAGCGAGCTCCCCGGTCGTCGGGTCGACCCCGACCATCCCCGACACGTAGAGCGCGGAGCCTGCGCGAATACCCTGGCTGAAGAGCGGGGAGCTCGGGGCGTTGGGCGTCGCTATGATCTGCCTCGTCATGCACCGGAGCATATTCCCCACCCGCCCCCGCGTGAACCTGCCGTTGCGTCGGGGCGAGAATCCAGCGCTCGGATGAAGGTCGACGTCAGCTCTTCGCGTGCCGGAGAGCCGTGGTGGTGAAGTGGGTCACCTCGCCCTTGTCGTCCTCGACCCCGAAGATCCACTTGCAGATGGTGTGGGACGGATATCGATGGACCGGCCGGTCTGGCCTACCGGGGCGGTGCGCTCCGGTCGCGGGCCATCACGAACTTATAGACGTCGACGTGGTCGTCTTTCAGGACGAACCGGACGAGACTGCCGGGCGGCAGTCCCGCGAAGACCACGGCGTTTGAGCATTCGGCGCAGAGCTGCAGCTCCACGACGGCCTCGAGGCCCTCGGGGGAGCACTGCACGTCACCGATCCCCTCCTGAAGCCCCTGGAAGGGGTGGGCGACGAGCAGGCAGGTCGTGCCGTACCGAGACTCGCCGCTCCATAGGCCGAGGAAGCCGAAGTTCTCGAAGCGCTGCAGTCCCGCGACGCTGAGTCCGAGAGCGTCCAGAGTCCCGTGCGGGTCCTTCGGATGATCGGCACCGACCGATTCCAGTGAGAGTACGTCGTCAGGTGCCGGCAGTACGTACCAGGGTCCCCCCGTGCCCTGAACGGGCGGCAACATCACCGCCGCCGTGCCGGAAGCATCCGCGAGCAGCCGCGATACCCACGAGATGTGGGTCGCGGTCAGGGCGAGGGCCACGATGCCGGCGGCGAGGATCACCCACCGGCGGCGACTTCGCCACCACGACGCCGCTGAGGCCTCGCCGACGGGGAGGGCATCGGTGCTCGGCCGCTCGCCGATCGCGTGACCGGTCACCAACCCTTCGGCTTGTTGCTGCTCGGCGAACGGCACTTCCACGCCCGACAGCGCGGGCGTCGAACCGGAGCGCGGCACCCTGGCCGGCTCTGAAAACGGGCCAGGTTGCGGGTCGGCGGGCGGGATTCCTGGGGCGGTATCGACGAGAACAGTCCATTGCCGGCGTTGGGCCGCCTCCAGTGCGGAAAGCCGAGCCTGAGCCGGCGCATCGCCCGCGATGTCGGCATCCGGTCCGTACGCGCGTCGTCGCAGGCGCGCCAATTCCTCCGCATCCGCGAAGTCGACCGACCCCAACGGTCCATCCATGGCCTCATTGTCCGTCCGCGCACGACGCGGGGAAAGGGTGCCTGGGAATGACGATGACATCGCCGAACCGGATTCATGCACGGAATCCGCGTGACAGCCTGGTTGCCTGGCGTCGGGTCGATCAGCGGCGATCCGACTCAGAGAGGTTTGCGGACGGTCCAGACGTGCTCGCTCGGGAAATCCCGTGCCCACTCCGCGGAGATCCCCGCTCGCGAGCCGACGGCGTCCGCGGGAGCCTGGATCTCGATCAGATCGAGGATCTCGAACCCGGTCGCACGGAACAGCTTGATCCAGCCCGAGAATGTCAGCGCGAATTCGATTCCGCCGGGATCATCGACGGCGTCTCGCCAGTCGAGGCGGTGTTGACCGAAATAGGGCCGCTCGAATCGTCGGGTGATCGGGTACGACCCGTCGACGGGCGAGCACAGGCTCACGAGAATGTGATTCCCCAGGAAGACCAGAGTTCCGCCGGGCCGCAGCAGGCGGTGCGCTTCCGGTATCCAGCGAAAGGGATCGGCCCAGATGGCTGCACCGTACTCGCTGATCGCGAAGTCGAATGACCCGTCGGGTTTCGGAACCGCCTCCGCGTTGCCGTGAATCAGTTCAAGCGCGACACCATGCTGGTCCGACAGCCGCTGTGCGGTGCGGAGCTGCTCTACGGAGTTGTCGATCCCCGTGACCGACGCGCCCCGTCGTGCCATCCACGCTGAGACATAGGCCGTCCCGCATCCCAGTTCGATCGCGTGCATCCCCGTCATGTCGTCGGGGAGCAGGTGGAGCTCGCCTTCCCGGATGCCCCATTCGCCCCAGGTCGGCTCGGCGCGCGCCCAGGCGCGCTCACCTCCCTCGACCCATTCATGAGCCATGCCATCCCAGTACTCGCGATTGACGGCGACATGTTCCGGGAGTTCGCCCATGGCGAGACACTACCGCGTCGCTTACATCACGTCTGGAGCGCCGCTCACCCGACGGCACGCATCCGGCTGCGGTCATCGCTCCGAGTCGAGGCTCTTCCGGCTCTCTCTCGCGTTGGCCTTCTGGATCGCCTCGACGAGTTCGTCCTTCGTCATCCTCGTGCGCCCGCGCACGTCGAGACGCTTCGCGACGTCGAGCAGATGCTTCTTCGTCGCGTTGGCGTTGACGCCGCCGGCCGTTTCGCCGTCGCGGCTCATCGCGCCGTCGTCCGAAGGGCCTCGCTCCGCCTTCTTCTCCCAGTGGTCTCCGACCTTCTCGTACTGGTGCTTCAGCGCGGAGAACGCCGTGCGGTGCGCTCGCTCGCCCTCGCCGTACGTCTCGACTGCGGAGTCGTGCGTCTCAGACCAGATGTCCTGGGCATGCTGCGGTGACCGCTTGATCGTCGCAGGGAGTTCTTCGCGGGCGGGCATGGGCGCTCCTTCCAACAGGTCCTCGACCCTGAGGCTACGCCGCAGGGACCGCCCCAGCGGTAGCGTGATCGGGTGCGATGGAATCTCGAGGTCGTGCCGGTCATGGTCAGCGACGTCGACCGAGCCAAGAAGTTCTATGCCGAGCAGGTCGGCTTTCACGTCGATCTCGACGTCGAAGTGAGTGAGCAATTGCGCATCGTGCAGCTCACCCCACCAGGGTCGGGCACCAGCATCCAGCTCAAGCAGGGAGACACCCGACTGGACGGACTTCAGGTCGTCGTCGACGATGTGGACGCTGCCCGTGACGAACTCGTGGAACGCGGGGTGGACGTCAGCGCGGTGGCGCACTTCGAGGGCGGTGTTCGGCGTGAGGGGCGAGGCGGGGATTGGAACTCGTTCGTCTTCTTCGTCGACCCGGACGGAAACGCCTGGGTTATCCAAGAGCGCCCTTCCAGCAGCTGACCGACCTTGACCAGGGCGTCGTTGACCATCAATGACGTGACGTGACACGCTCGTCTGATCGTCTGGGAGAGGAGCGACCGTTGAGCGAGTCTCCGGCGAAGGTCTTCGCCCGCCTCAGCACCGTGGATCGACCGGATGTCGCCTCCCCTCGATTGCGGCGCGCGGTCGTGCTCGGAGGTAGCGTCGCGGGTCTGCTGGCCGCACGGGTGCTGGCCGACCACGCCGACGAGGTCGTCGTTCTCGAGCGGGATGAGGGCGTGGATGGGATCGACGGCGAACGCCGGGGTGTTCCGCAGAGCCTTCAGGTGCACGCGCTGCTGCCCGGCGGTCGCGCTCAGATCGAGCGGTGGTTCCCGGGGTTCGGGCGGGAGGCTGTCGAGCAGGGTGCGGTTGCCTCCGCGGCGCACCAGAGCGAGCAGTGGATCGACGACGTGCGGGCGGTGTCGGCCCCGAACGTGGTGCTGCTGAACGGCAGCCGGACGTTCATCGAAGCGCTGCTGCGCCGTCGCACCCTGGCCCTGCCGAACGTGCGGCTGCTGCCGACAGCGGCGACGGGGCTGACGTTTCACGATGCGCGCGTCAGCGGCGTGCGATTGTCGGCCGCGGACGAGGAGAGCGTCGTGCCGGCCGAGTTCGTCGTGGATGCGATGGGCCGCTCCAGCAGGCTGGCGGCCTGGTTGGAGCGCGACGGGTGGGAACCGCCGCCGTTGCAGCGCATGCAGATCGACGTGAACTACGCGACGGCCTACTTCGCCCGCTCACAGAACGAGCCACCGGTCGCGGTGGCGACATCCCGCGTCTCGCCCGATTACCCGAAGAAGACGCACGCAGCGCTCACCGCCGTCGAGAACGGCCGATGGATGCTTCTGCAGATGACATATGGCGAGGATCGGCCGCCTCAGGACTGGGACGGCTTCGTGGCCCGTTGCGCCGACCTTCCTCCGGTCTTCGCCGATGTCGCGCACAACCAGCCGATAGGAGAGGTGCACGCCTTCCGGCTCGCGGAGGCGCGGCGGCGCCGCTATGACCGGCTGAATCGCCTGCCCGGTGGTCTGGTCAGCGTCGGGGACGCCGTCGCGTCCTTCAACCCGATCTACGGCCAGGGCATGTCTTCGGCCGCACTGCACGCGTCATGCCTCTCGGAATATCTGTGCGGCGCCTCCGATGCGACCGGCGTGGCGACCCGCTTCTTCGAGCTGCAGAAGGTCGTCGTGGATGCGGCGTGGGACTTGTCCACCCAGAGCGATGCCCAGCGGCTCGAGACCGGCCGGCCCCCGCTGCCGACCCGGTTGCAGCGCGCGCTGGTCGATCAAGTCCTCGCTGCCGCCGTGGTCGACATCCCCGTTGCGACGGCATTCAACGAGGTGGCGTTCATGAATGCGCACCCCAGCACGCTCGCGGCACCCTCCGTGGTGCTCAGGTCGGTGGCCTCGAACGTGCGCACCCGTGCCCGTGCTGCGCGAGGAAGGCTCACATCAGAAGCCGGCACGCCTGGGTAGCTCACCCCTCTTCGCCGCCGTCTCGGTGGCCGTCGCCCGTCGGCATGCTCCGACCTGCGCTGTCTTGGATCGCTCGGGACGAAGCCGGGAGAGCGGCACCGACACTACGGTTGCGATGTGTCCACAAACGATCCGCTGCCCGACCGGCCCGCTCCCGACAACCCGTCGGGAAAGCTGATCCTCCTGCGCCACGGCGAGACGGAGTGGTCGAGGAGCGGCCGGCACACAGGACTCACGGACGTTCCGCTCACCGCCCGAGGGGAGGATCTTGCGCGCGGGGCAGGCGAGTTGGTCGCCGGTTATCGTTTCTCGCTGGTCCTGACGTCGCCGCTGCAGCGCGCGCGACGCACTGCTGAACTCGCCGGCCTGCATGCCGACGTGGATCCCCTCCTCGTCGAATGGGACTACGGCGGGTACGAGGGGCGGACGACTCGTGACATCCGCAACGAGCTCGGCTACAACTGGAGCGCATTCACCCACGGCGTCATTCGCGGGCTGACGCCCGGTGAGACGGTGGAGGAGGTCGCCGCCCGTGCATCGCGCGTGCTTACAAGGGTGCTGCCTGCGATGGCCGAGGGGGATGTCGCCCTTGTCGCGCACGGCCACTTCCTGCGCATCCTGACCGCCGTGTATCTGCGACTCGCCCCTCGCTTCGCCTCCCAGATCACCCTGGACGCTGGGTCGGTGTCGGTGCTGAGCTACTACCGCGAGCAGCCGGCGATCCTGTCGTGGAACTATGGACGCGAACTTCCCCTGGTGCCCTCAGAGTCCTGACACTCCGTGGTCGATGGGTCGCCTGCGTAGCACCACCTGCACCTCCTGCCCCCTGAAGCGCGAGCGAGCGTTGATCCCATATCCCACGGTTCGCTGCGACGCTACCCCCGTCCGCAATGCCGGCCGGCGGGGCTATACCCAAGCATGAAATCGATCATCTACGCCCACACCGAGCTCCTCACTGGAGACGCGATCGCTGTGGCCGTCCTGCACTACGGCGCCGCACTCGCCGACAACGGTCTGGCGGAAACGATCGAGATCCCCATCCTGGAGCCCGACGGCTCACGCTCCACCGCCCTCATGCTGATCGGGCCGGCCAGCCAGATTGTGGCAAAAGGGGTGCAGGCGGGTATCGAGGAACTGGTGGACACCGATGTCGTCGCAGAGCTGGAACGAAGAACACGGATGCTGAGGCCCGAGGGGATGGAGGACTTGGGCGATCCCGGCTATGTCGAGTGGCACAGTGAGGCCTGACGAGGCGGCGCTATAACGCCCTAGCACCACGCACCCGCATTTGGAATGCCCCGGCTTGCGCGGACTTGGCGCGTAGGTTGGCTGCATGTGGACAGTTCTCGTGATCTTGCTTGTGGCCTGGGCGGTCCTGTCGATCGTCGGTTTCGCCTTCGAGGGTCTTCTCTGGCTGGCAGCGGTCGGAATCGTGCTCTTCGTCGGCACGCTCGTCTTCGGAGCGGTCAGGCAGCGCGCTCGGGGGAAGCGACCCTAGCCGTCATCCAGCGATGCTCGCACGGTCACGCTGAATGCGGTGCGGGTTCGTAGCGGTCCGGCGCGATCGTCAGCTCGGCCTCGCCGCCGGTGAGGGACCGCAGTTCCAGCACATACCGGCCGAGCTCGGCCTCGGGCACGCGGGCGATGATGCGGGTGCGTCCATCGTCCGTCGATTCGGTCGCGTGCACATGCCCGCGCCTGGATGACAGGTCGGTGAGAACCGGGCCCTGCAGGGCTGCGGGGACGGTGATCGTCACGGCTGAGACGGGTTCGAGCAGCACCGTGCCCGCTTCCACCAGAGCCGCCTTGACCCCGAGCGAAGCCGCGGTGCGGAAGGCCATCTCGGAGGAGTCGACGGAGTGCGACTTTCCGTCGTACAGCTCCACCCGCACGTCGACGACCGGATGACCCTGCGGCCCGCCGGAGGCCAGCGCGTCACGCGCGCCCCTCTCGACAGCGGGGATGTATGTGCGAGGCACGGAGCCGCCGACCACAGCGTCGACGAACTCGAAGCCGCTCCCAAGCGGAAGCGGCTCCAGGCGGAGCTGCACGACCGCGAACTGGCCGTGCCCGCCCGACTGCTTCTTGAGCCTCCCCTCCGCGCGGGCGGGCTTCGCGATCGTCTCGCGATACGCCACAGGGGCCGGCGCCGACGTCACATGGACACCGAGGACCCGCGCCATGCGCTCGATGGCGACCGCGACGTGCGTGTCGCCCAGCCCGCGGAGGATGGTGTCGCCGCCCGCGCGGTCGATCACGAGCGTCTGATCCTCGGCGACGAGGCGCGCGAGGGCCGTGGAGAGCTTCGCATCGTCGGACTGGGATGACGGTGTGAGACTGACGGCATACACCGGATGCCGCTTGGGAAGACGCGCCGGACGCGCTGCGCCCTGCGCACGCGACCACAGCAGCGATCCGGATGGGGAGCCGCTGAGCTTGGCGACGGCTCCCACCTCCCCTGTGCGGAGCGCGTCGACGGGCAGATGCTCCGCGCCTCGCAGCCGGAAGAGCGCCGGCATCCGCTCCTCCGCGCCCGTCGTTGCGTTGTACAGCCGTTCGCTTGGCCGCAGGACGCCAGAAAGCACCTTCAGCATCGCGATCTGCCCGACGAACGGGTCGGCCACCGTCCGGAAGACATGCACGAGCGGCTCCCCGTCGGGGTTCGGTGAGACGGCATGCTCTCTTCCGCCGTCACCGCCCATCAGGATCTTCGTGTCGCGTGCGAGCGGGTCGGGTGCGAGGCCCCACAGCAGATCGAGCACGCGATCGACTCCCGTGCCGGTCGTGCCCGAGCACAACACCACCGGAACGGTCTCCCTGGCAGCGACCTCGTGGGCGAGCGTGCGCTCCAGGTCGGCTGCGGTCGGCTCCGTCCCGTCGAGGTACGCCTCGAGCTGGGCATCGTCGTGGGAGACGATCTCCTCGGTCACGTCACGGTGCAGCGTGTGCTCCTCGGCCTCGGCCTCGGACGGCAGAGGTTCGTCGTGATGGCGACCGTCCTGGTCGTAGACCAGTGCGCGCTCGCTCAGGACATCGGCGATCGCGCGGAAGCCCTGCTCCTCGCCGAGCGGAAGCTCCAGGGGCCAGACGTGCGCGCCGAACTCGGCCTGCAGGCCCGCGAGCACGCTGCGGAAGTCGGCGCGAGCCCGGTCCTCCTGCGTGACGACGACGACGCGCGGCACACCGGCCTGCTCGACCGCCGCCCAGGCCGCCCGGGTGCCGGCGGTCACGCCGTCGACGGCGCTGACGACGATCGCGGCGGCGTCGGCCACGGCCAGCGCCGTGTCGAGGCCGCCGACGAAGTCCGGGTGACCGGGCGTGTCGATGAGGGTGAGTGCGCGTTCGGCGCCGTCATCGGTCCACGTGAGGCTGGCCAGCGAGATGGTCAAGGTCGTCCCACGGGCAATCTCCTCGGGGTCGTGATCGCCGACCGTGGTTCCCTGCTCGACAGCGCCGCGGCGCGAGATCGCGCCGGCGCGGAACAGCATCGCTTCCAGCAGGGTCGTCTTGCCGGACCCCGGTCCGCCGACCAGGGCGATCGTGCGGTGAGCGGAACTGCGAGCCATGTCCATCGAGCCTCCACTGCGGTGTGGTGTGCGACCATCGTCCGCGATCCCGACCGTCAGCGCCAGGGGCGGCGCCATCACGCGCGCAATCTCGCCCGCACGGCTCGGGCTCGCCCTGCCGATCAACCCGAGGCCGGGTGGAACACGACCTAGAGACGTCCAGAGGCCGTCACGACGCGGCGGGTGTGTTCGGCTCCCGCGGTTGATAGATGAAGCTCGCGGTCCGGGTCAGCGGGTTCGGGCATCACATAGAGGCCGCTCTGCGAGTTGGCCGCGCTCATGAGATCAGTCAGCCACGCCCTGTTCAGGAAGGGGACATTCCGCCCATCGAATCTGTAGAGCAGCGAGCAGCCCGGATGGATCCAGACGCTGCTGCGTCCACCGCCATGGCTCCTGTCGTCCGTCCACGAGAAGTGAAAGGACTCACCGCGGCGCACCTTTGCGCCGATCACCGACTGAAGGTGCGCGAGCGTGCGATCCTCGAAATCCACTCGGACTATCTCGCCGTACCTGAACGATCCCATGGCGACGCTCCCCACGCATCGAAGGGTCCGCCCGGTCAGCGCCCCTCGCCCACTCCAGCAGATGAGCGGGTCGGCGGTCACACCCCTAGGGGTGAACCGAGAGCAGGTGACCGTGGTGATCGCGGCTGCGCAGGCACTACTGTCGAAAACAGACTAAAGTTGCGCGGAGTCGTTCCGGCGATACGCCCGCGCGACTCTCGCCCCTACGATCCTGGAGTTTCGATGACGAATGTGCCCGTGCTGGAGCGTGCCGGTGGTCACGTGCGGCTGATTGTGGACGGCGAGCCCTTTCTCTGCCTCGGAGGCGAGCTGCACAACTCGAGCTCGTCCGATTCGACCTATATGGCTCGCATCTGGGAGAGGCTGGGACGCTCCGGAATCAGCTCCGTCATCGCGTCCGTCGGGTGGGATCAACTTGAACCCGAGGAGGGCCGATTCGACTTCCACGTCGTCGAGGAGCTGCTGCAGGGAGCGCGGTCTGCCGGCGTGCGCCTTGTCCTGATCTGGTTCGGCGCCTTCAAGAACGCCTCGTCGACGTACGCGCCGACGTGGGTTCGGGCGGATCGTGCGAGGTTCCCGCGCGCCGACCGCGGCGCGACACCCTATGCCGAGCCGTTCAGCTACGAAGGGTCCATGCCAAGACCCGCACTGTCCGTCTTCGGCGCGGAGCTTCGAGAGGCGGATCTGCGCGCCTACACGGCGCTGATGCAGCATCTCAGCGAGGTGGATGCGCAGCACACGGTCGTGATGATGCAGGTCGAGAACGAAGTCGGCCTGCTCGGGTCGGGACGGGATCACTCGCGGCCTGCGGTCGAGGCGTGGAATGCGCCGATCCCCGCCGATCTGCTGGCCGCGATCGAGGCCGACGGCGTCGGCTTCGACCAGGACATCCTCGATCTCTTCGCTGATCCGTCCGATCGGGGCGTGTCGTGGACGGAGCGATTCGGTCCCGGCAACCCTGTCGCCGACGAGGTGTTCATGGCGTGGGGCTTCGCTCGCTACGTCGGCGCGCTCGCGGATGCCGGCAAGGAGATCACGCCCCTGCCGGCGTATGCGAACGCGTGGCTGGGGCCGCAGCCCGGGCAGGACCTGCCCGGCCAGTACCCAAGCGGCGGACCGACTGCGCGGATGGGCGGGGTCTGGCGAGCAGGCGCTCCTGCGCTCGACTTCATCGCCCCCGACATCTACGTCTCAGACGGTGCGACCGTGATGGCCGAGTACGCCTCGGACCTCAACCCTCTTTTCGTTCCTGAAGCGCGTCTCAGGACCGGTGACGCGTTCTTGGCCGTCGGCGCGTTCAACGCGATCGGCTACCACGCCTTCGGCATCGACGACGTCAGGGACGAGAGCCAACTCTTCGTCGCCATGCGGCAGCTGCTGGCATTGAGGCCCGAGATCGTGGCCGCACAGCGGGAGGGACGTATAGTCGGATTCGCGCTGGATGATGACGTCGAGGCTGTCACCGCTGCCCTCGCGGACCTCACGGTCGTCATCCGGAACGCACCGAAGCTGCTCGCCCGCATGCTGCTCGACGTCGGTGTTCAGCTGCCGGCACCGGTTCCGCTGCCCAGCGAAACGACGTCGAGCAGCCACGGCGAGCAGCCGGCCGATCCGCGCCCATTCGGCATCCTCATCGCCACCGGGCCACTGGAGTTCGTCGCGATCGGCCAGAACGCCGTGATCGACTTCTCGCGCGAAGGAACGGAACTCGAGGTCGACAGCGTCCGAGAACTGCGATTCACCGACGGCTCGTGGACGGGTGGGCGCATCCTCAACGGGGATGAACGGCTGAACATCCTCGGCACCAACACCATCACCGCCGCAAGGATCACACTGCTCGGGTCATGACGCGGCGGCGCGGGGGGGCTCTTCCCCTTCTCAACCCGTGCCACGAGACTGATCCCGTGCAACGGGGCACCGTCCTCCGGCGACGGGCGGGCAGTGCGTGACGTTCTGGATCGGGGTGGGTGACAAGTGGTCGCTGCTCGTCATCGTCACCCTGCAAGGGGGGCGCCTGCGCTTCAGCGAGCTGCAGCGTCACATACCCGGTATCTCGCAGCGCATGCTGACCCTGACCGTACGGCAGCTCGAGCGCGACGGCCTTCTCGTGCGCACGGTGCATGCCGAAGTGCCCCCGCGCGTCGAATACGACCTCACCGAAACCGGCCGCACCCTGATCGAGCCCTCCCGGGCGCTGGCGGAGTGGGCGATCGCCCATTACGCGTCGATCGAGCGCGCGCGGGAGCGCTACGACGCAAAGGCTTGATCGCCGATCCTCCCGCCCCTTCAGGTGTGAAGTGCGCGGTCAGGATCTCTTGCTCTTCGGTATCGACGTCCGCCGCGAGCGACATGAATCGCTCGCGCCATGCGGTGCGCTGTTGCGAGGTGAGCGCCATGCCGCCGGCGAATCACCGGAGGTGCATATCGAACATGTCCGCGGTGAGTCGGGTCGGACGCCCACGGCCCGACAGGGTGACTTCGGACGGTTCAACACGACCGCGATTTCGGTGCCCGTATTCGGAACGGGCGTGTTCGTCGCCCGTTCACGACGACGGCGCGATCGCTACCGCCGTCGATGGCAACATCCGGGTGATCCACGAGTTCGCCTGAACCCGTACGCGCTTCGCACGCGCCTTCCAGCCGCGGGGCACTGGCTTTACGGCTGGATGTGCGTGTCACGATGAGCCGTGGCGATCTTCGTGAGCGGCAACCCCGGTTCCGGCAAGTCGACCTTGACGGCCGAGCTGCTTCGCAGAGGTGTTCACGCCGTGGACGCGGACGAGGCGGATGGGTTGGCCGGGTGGATGAACGCCGACGGGCAGGTCGTTGGTGACTCCTCCGCTATTCCGACCCCCGAGCTGCTGAAAGACTGCTACTGGGGGTGGTCACCATTACGGATCGACCAGCTCATCACGGATCTTGGGCCCCGCGGGGTCCTCCTCGGTATTGCCGCCAATCAGTGGGACTACCTCCGTCGATTCGACGACCTCGTTCTGCTCGAACTCGACGCCGACACGCAGCGCGAACGGGTGAGTGCTCGGCACCCTCTCTTTCAGGAGCAGATTCGGGCCGGCCTACCCGTCTTTCAGGCCCGGATGATCGAGCACGGTGCCCTTCGCATCAGCGCGACGCGACCGACGACCGCGATCGCGCAAGCCGTGATTGCACATCTGAGGGACTGACAAGCGATCGCGGTGAGCCAGCGCTGGGCGGGCAGTCGTCGTCGACGAGCTACGCGCCGCATCCGACTTCACTCCGCGTCGATGGGAGTATGGCTGCGCGCGCTCAGTCAGGGGACCTCGGGCGGCGGTTCGGTGGTTGTGTCCGCGACCTCGGCGGCGAGTCTGGTGAGAGTGTCTTCGGCGGGAAGCGCCGCCTGTTCGGCCGCGGACAGCTCGTATCGGGACACGGCCATGGGCTTCGATGTGCCGGCCAGTGAGTAGCGGACGACGGTTTCGTTCTTTTCGGCGACCAGAAGGATGCCGACCGTGGGCGCGTGCCGATCCGGCAGGCGCAGCCGGTCATCGACGAGAGCCACGTAGAAGCCGAGCTGACCGGCGTCTCGTGGGTCGAACTTGCGCGTCTTCAACTCGAAGACGATGTACCGCAGTTGCTCCACATGGAAGAACAGCAGGTCGATGTAGAAGTCGTCACCGTCCACTTCGATGTGATGCTGACGACCGATGAAAGCGAACCCGCTGCCCAATTCGCGGAGCGTGTCGACGATCCGCCGAGTAAGGCGATCCTCGAACTCCCGCTCGGTGATGTCAGCATCCACGCCGAGGAAACCCATCGTGTAGGGGTCCTTCGTCAGCTGCTGAGCGAGGTCAGAGTCGGATCTGGTGAGTGCCGCCGCGAAATTGCTGGGGGCTGCGGCGTCGCGTTCGTGCAGTCCGGTGCGGATCTGGTGGACCAGGACAGCTCTGCTCCAGGCGTGCTGCACGTCCTTCCCGGCGTACCACTCACGCAGCGCCTGGTCGTCCAGCTTCTCGAGGAGTTGGACGATGTGGGTCCACGGCAACTGTCCGACCGGCTGCTGGACGATTCCATTTCGCTCCGGCCACGCGGCGGCGAACGCTCGCATCGAGAAGAGGTTGGACCTCGAGAATCCGCGCATCGTGGGGAACTCCGCCTGAAGGTCCTTCGCGAGGCGGGCGACCACGCCGGTGCCCCATCCACTCGTCTTCTGCTTTCGGAGGATGGTGTCGCCGATGTGCCAGTACAGCGCGACGAGCTCCGCGTTCGCACGCCGCTGCAACGTGAATCGCGCGTCGCGCACACGGCGCTTGAGCGCGTCGAGCGTCTCGGTGTAGTCCGTCGGCTCTACTTCTCCCACCGTCCCAGCATCCTCCACCGGGCAGACACGGCAATAGTCCAGCAGCCTGCTGGACCATCACTTGAAGGGCTGGCGTCCGACGGGCTACTCGGCGGTTTTCCAGAGGATCTGACGTATCGGCCCCTCTTGGGACTTCGACTCCACGAACTCGTAGGACTCTCGGACGATCCGTTCGAGCACGGTCAGGTCGACATCGCTGAGCCGCCGTATGTAGACGCAGTATCCGCTCAAGGAATGCGTGCCGAGCTTCGCCAGAAGTGACGAATGACGTGCCGTGCCGTCCATCAGATAGATGGTCAGCTTGCCCTTTCTCGGGTAGAAGCCGATCGTGTGACCGTCGCCCTCCCGGCCGCTCTGGTACTTGTAGTGGTAGGTGCCGAATCCGATCGTGCCGACGTTCCACAGCGCGGGCTCCTGTCCACTGACCCGCTGCATCATCTCGATCAACGTCTCGCTGTCCTTGACGGTCTGCTCATCGAGCGACGCGATGTAATCGTCGACCGAGCGATCCTGTTGGTCTGTCATTTCACCTCTGCATTCCATGCCCGGACGGCAACCTGTCCCAGGACGCCCGCGGTGCCCCGTTCCGTGCCACGGTAGTCTTCCAGCCTGTGGTCGGCTCGTTTAGGTCCCGGGCGACTGCCCGCGAACCGCAATCACCCTCGAGAGGTCCCGGATGCCGGACACCACCTGCCACATGTCGATCTCGCTCGACGGCTTCGTAGCAGGGCCGGACCAGAGTGCCGAGCACCCGCTCGGCAGACGCGGGATCGAGCTTCACACCTGGCACGTCGGCGACCCGAGGGCCACCGAGGCGGACGAGATCGCGGCCGGATGGCTGATGCGCCCGCGCGGCGCCTACGTGATGGGCCGCAACATGTTCGGACCGATCCGCGGTGAGTGGGGCGAGGACTGGCGCGGATGGTGGGGGCCGGAGCCGCCGTATCACGCGCCGGTCTTCGTGCTGACCCATCATGCCCGCGAGCCGATCGAAATGGAGGGCGGCACGACCTTCTTCTTCGTCACCGAGGGCTTCGACGCGGCGTACGCACGTGCGCGTGAGACGGCCGGCGACGGCGGCGTCGACATCGCGGGCGGCGCCTCCACGGTGCGGCAGGCCCTCGTAGCAGGGGTCGTCGACGAGCTCACGCTCGACATCGCCCCAGTCCTGCTCGGGTCGGGCGAGCGGATGTTCGACGGCGTCGAATCCTTCGGGTTCGAACCGGTAGAGGTGCTGCACTCGCCGCTGGCCACGCACATCCGCTACCGCCGGGCGCGCTGAAGCCTGCTCCGACAAGTCCGCCACACGGATCGGCGGAGGCGCGAACCAGGCCGCGGGCTGCCGTGAACTGGTGAGGAACCGCTCGACCCGTCAGACCGACCTCGCGACTCCCCGCTCATGCGCTCATGGTAATCCGCTGGCAATCGCGCCGTCAGTGCCCCCCGCACCGGCAGTGCGAGGCGTCCCCGACGCTCCTGCTGGGCTTCGTTGTTGCAGGAGGGCACCGGGGTGCACGACGCTGAAGGCACGAAGCTCCCCGATGACGCCTGGAGGATCATGTCCGTGCACCCTGCGCCGCCGTTCGACCCGGAACTCGCCCCGGTGCTGGCGGCCATCGCCGACCGAGTTCCGCCCACCCTGACGCTGGAGATGGTCCCGCGCTTCCGGGCCCTGCCCGCAGATCCCTCCGTGGGTGGTCTGGTCGACGCCGTCGGCGCTGTCCACGACGAGCGCTCGCTCCGTTCGGATGACGGTGCCGAGATCGTCGTCTCGGTGTTCCGCCGCGCGGTGCGCTCGGGATACGGCGGCCCCGGCATCCTGTATCTGCACGGCGGGGGGATGCTCTTCGGCAATCGGTTCGGCGGCGTGCAGGCGTACCTGCCGTTGATCGAGAGCCACGATGGCGTCGTCGTCGCCGTGGAGTACCGGCTCGCACCCGAGCATCCCGACCCGATTCCCTTGGAAGACGGCTACGGCGCGCTCTGCTGGATGTCGGACTCGGCCGCAGAGCTCGGCATCGACCCCGCACGGCTCTTGATCGCAGGTCAGAGCGCGGGCGCCGGCCTCGCGGCGGGGGTGGCTCTGCTCGCCCGCGAGCGCGGTGGTCCGGTTCTTCGCGGGCAGGTCCTCGTAAGCCCCATGCTCGATGACCGGGACGAGACTGTCTCCACCCGGCAGGTCGACGGCATCGGCGTGTGGGATCGGCAGAGCAATCTGCTGGGCTGGTCCGCGCTGCTGGGTGACCGTCGCGGCCGTCCGGATGTCGGAGGCCCGACGGCACCCGCGCGAGCGGTCGACCTCACCGGCCTGCCACCGGCGTTCATCTCGGCCGGCAGCAGCGAGGTCTTCCGCGACGAAGCCGTGGCATTTGCCTCGCGCATCTGGGCCTGCGGGGGAGTGGCCGAACTTCACGTCTGGCCGGGCGGCTTCCACGGGTTCGAGAACTTCGCGCCGCAGGCGGCTCTGTCACTGGCTGCGGCCGCCGCCCGGGACGGATGGCTGCATCGGCTCCTCAGCGACGTCCCGCCGGATGATTCTGCTGCGTGATCGTGGGCACCGGCCGGGGCGCGAGGCGGAGGGTCGATGCGACGGCTTCGGCGGTGAGCATGGACTGTGCGCCGGCCGCGCCGTACTTGGCCCGGTAGGACGCGTCGACGGCGTCGGCATCCGTGCTTCCCGTCGCGGTTACGATCACGTGGACCGGTTCGCCCCGCATGCGGATCAGAGCGCTCCCCGATGCGACTGCCCTGCCGTACCAGCCGGTGTTCCGCCGGTGCCAGGTGCGGACGAACACCTCGTCGTCGGCGACGACGACCCAGATCGGTGTCCAGCGCCCGGGAACTCCGTCGGCGGGCGGCACCGAGATTTCCAGCTCACGCAAGCCATCGAGGTGACGCAGGTCCTGAGGGGACCACGTCGGCCCACTTGGGCTGTCAGCCTGCGGGCGCAATCCGGAATCTTCCTGCATCGACGTCGTCAGATCCAGCCGCGCTCTTCGGCGAGGAGCACGGCCTGCTGACGCGTTCCGACGGACAGCTTGCCGAGGATGCTGGAGACGTGGTTGCGCACGGTGCCGGGCGCCAGCGACAGCGCGCGAGCGATCTGACCCGTCGTCTCGCCCCGCCGCCCGGCACGCAACACATCGCACTCCCGGTCTGTCAAGGGGCTGCGCTCGTCGCTCAGCGCGTCGGCGGCCACCTCGGGGTCGACGTAGCGACCGCCGGCGGCGACCCGCCGGATGACCGTCGCGACCTCGTCGGCGCCGCGCGATTTCGGAAGGAAGCCGGCGACGCCGGACGACAGCGCACGTCGAAGCACGCCCGGTCGGGCGTGACGCGTGACGACGACGCATCGCGTCACCAGCAGGCGGTTGAGCCGCTCCGCCACCTCGACTCCGTCGAGGCCGGGCATCTCGAGGTCGAGCAGGCAGACATCCGGTTTCAGCCTCAGCGCCTCTGCGAGGGCATCCGTCCCGTTCTCGCACTCGGCGACGATGTCGATGTCCGGCTCGAGCCGCAGCAGGGCTGCGAGCGCGGAGCGGATCATCGCCTCGTCGTCGGCAAGGAGCACCCTGATCACCGGCGACCCTCCTGCTGCACCGGGATCGTCACGACGATGGAGAAGCGCTCCCTGTCAGAAAGCACCTCGATCCGCCCGCCCGCCTCCGAGACCCGCCGCTCCATGCCCTGGAGCCCGGAGCCGTCACCGTTCACGACCGCACCAGGTGTGAGGTCGTTCGAGATCTCGTACCTCCACGAGTCGCCGTCCGGCGCGAGGGAGAGGCTCGCTCGCTGCCCACCGCCGTGTCGCAGGACGTTCGTCGTCGTCTCGCGGATGACGGGGCCGAAGACGGATGCCGGCGCGCGGTCGGCATCCGGTGCCACGATCGCATCCGTCCCGATTCCCGCGGCGATCAGCAGATCACGGGCGTTCTCGATCTCGTCGCGCAGGGGCACCGAGCGAAACCGTGTCGCGAGGTCGCGCGTGCCCTGTCTTGCGGCGTCGACGCTCTTGCGCGCGGCCCGAAGCGTGTCGAGCGCCGCATCGGGGTCGCGCGACAGGAGCCTTTCGGTGAGCTCGAGCTGCAGCGCGATGACCTGGAGGTGGTGTCCCTGCAGGTCGTGCACATCCGTCGCGACGCGGAGCCGCTCCTGCGTCGCGCCGAGCCGTGCCTCCGACGCGCGGGCGAGGTCGAGGGTCACGAGAACGTCCCACCACCACAGCGACAGGACCGTCATGGCGGGCAGGAACGTGGAGTAGAACGCCAGCAGCACCCAGCCCGACGCGTCGCCCAGCGTCGCGGCGTCGCTGAAGGACCCTCGAGCGTCGAAGATCCAGGCGCAGCCCAGCGATGCGGTCACCACGAGGAGCGCGCGTCCGCGCACGTGCCTGGGCCAGTTCAGAAGCATGAGGGACTGCGCCACGGGAAGCAGGCCGATGAGAACGCTCTCCGTGATCACGACCGACGCTGCGCCGTATGCAGCCGCGATCAGCACAGGGATGAGCACCCGAGGCGACCTCGCCGACACCCCGGCATCCGTTCGGTGGCGGTAGTCGGAGAGGAGCGGCAGCGTCGAGGCCAGCCAGATCGATCCCCCGATCGCGACGGTCCACAGCCCCACGGGTGCGACGCCCGCCTCGAGCAGGGTTGCCAGCCAGACGACGACGATCATGACCTCGAAGAAGACGATGACCGACACGGTGTACCACCAGGTCGCTGTGACGCCCCGAGCAAGCCGCAGCGTCGCCCGCGCATCCGCCGTCGGGACGCCGACATCCGGCGCCATGCCTCGTTTCACCCGCCCCACCATACGGCCATGACACTTGTCATGGACCGCGCGTGCGAATCACCCGGCGACGGGTGACAGCCCGACACTGCCGCTCTACGGTCGCATCCGATGAGCTTGAGTTCACACCCCGAGGCGAGCCGACACGCGGCCGCCTGAACTACAGGAGCCCGTCCCATGACTCTCATCGACACCTTCCAGGACCTCGTCGCGCAGGTTCCCGACGCCGTCCAGCCGCTCATCGTGGCCGCCGCAGGAGCCATCCCCTTCATCGAGGGCGAGGGGGCTGCGACGATCGGCATCATCGGCGGGATCCCGCCTGTCATCGCCGTCGTGGCCGCGATCATCGGCAACTTCTTGTGCGTCGCCGTGCTGGTGGTGCTCAGTTCCCGCACACGCACGGCCGTCATCGGGCGACGTCGCAGCCGCGCGCAGCTACGCGAGACGGTGCCGGCCGGGGCACCCGGCCGCGGTGCATCGAGGGAGGGCGACGTGCTCGACGCGACGCGCCCCGCGGTCTCGCCGCGCGCGGCGAAGTTCCAGCGAGCGTTCGAACGCTACGGAGTGCCGGGTGTGAGCTTGCTCGGCCCCCTGCTCCTACCCACCCAGTTCACCGCCACCATGCTCGCCGCCGCCGGCGTCCGCAAGGCGCGCATCCTGATCTGGCAGGCCGTCGCGATCATCGGCTGGACCACCGCGGTCGCGCTCATCATCAGCGGCGCCGTCTACGCGGGCCGATGACGACCGGATGCCGGTGAGTGCGCGCCCGCGGGAAAGGGTGCGACTCGGCTGCGTCAAGCCGGTTGCACGTCCACCGTCTGACCGGGACGCTTGGCGTACGGAAAGCTGAAGAGGAGAAGAACATGGCGGATGGATCGACGCAGGGTCGCGCGGCTGAGGAGAAGGAGCCGACGAACGACGAGCTGGAAGAGCCCAGCACGGAGAAGGAACCGGGTGAAGAGCCGAAGTCGGACGACGGAGGAGAACCACCGCCCAGCCATCAGGCAGTGGGGATCGGCGTCGTCGGCGGCCCACTGGTCGACGCAGAGCAAGACTCAGCCGACGACTGACCGCACAACCCGCACCTCCTCCCGCTTCCCCGTGGGGAGCGCACGGCCGTCTGACCCTCACGCTCCGGAGTGCACGTTCTAGGATCGGGGGATGACGGAGACTCCTTCACTCGTGCTCGTCGCAAACGCCGGTGATGGCAGCATCAGCGCTTTCCGGCTGTCGGACGGTGCGCTCGAGCGCCTGGCCGTGACGGACGGGCTTGCCGGCTGCTCGACATTCGCAGTCGATCCCACTCGCGACCTTGTGTATGCCGCGGTGAAGGCGTCAGCGGAAGGTGAGCAGGCGGCCATCGTGACGCTTCAGCTCGACCGCGGCACCGGGGCACTCGAGCAGCGCTCGCGCCTCGATCTTCCGCAGGGCGGGATGAACTACCTGGCCCTCTGCGGGGACGGGGCGGGCCTGCTCGGCGCCTCGTACGGCGGCGGATACGGAGTCAGCTGCCCGGTGACTGATGGCGTCGTGGGTGCGGCCATCTCGCAGATCAGCTTCCCCAATCTGCACTCCGTGCTGCCGAGCGATGACGGGCGATTCGCCTACTTCATCTCCCTCGGCGACGATCTCGTGGCGCAGTACTCCCTGGACGAGGATCTGCGATTGACGCCGCTCGAACCGGCCACGGTCGCGGCGCCTGCCGGCAGTGGTCCACGCCATCTCGTGCTGAACGAGGCGCAGGACGCCGTCTACGTGCTCACCGAGTTCTCCGCGCAAGTGCTGCACTTCGCGCGAGACACGCAGACCGGAACACTGGAGCTCCGAGGTGCGGCGGACGCGTTCGACCCGACGAAGAGCCTTGAGCACAGCCGCTTCGGGGCCGATCCGCGGGCGGAACACCTCATCTGGGGTGCCGACCTGCACCTGGCTTCCGGCGGCCGATGGCTGTGGTGCTCGGAACGCACGGAGAGCACGCTCGGCGCGGTATCGGTCTCGGATGATGGCTCGGTCGCCCCGCCCGATCGGTTCTTCACGACGGAACCGCAACCGCGCGGGTTCGCCCTCAGCCCGGATGGTGCCCACCTGATCGCCGCGGGCGAGCGATCGACGACGATCTCCTTGTATGCCGTGGACGGCAGCCGTCTCCGCCTGCTCGAGCAGGCGGAGACGGGTCGTGGCGCGAATTGGGTGCGCTTCGTCTGACCTCCTCGATGCTCTCGCCGCAGCCGCCCGTCGTCGCCGTCACGGCGTACGACGACCGCGGGTCGCCGCTCAGCACCTGGCCCGGCAGCATCCCGGCGGTACGGCAGCTTCTCGATCGGGGGCTCCGACTCGATCCGGGCATCACCTTCCTGGTCGGGGAGAACGGGTCCGGCAAGTCGACGATTCTGGAGGGCATCGCTCTGGCGTACGGGATGTCGCCCGAGGGCGGCTCGACGTCTGCTCGACACGGGACCAGACCGACCGAGTCGCCGCTGTCGGACTGGCTGCGAATGCAGCGCGGCGTGGGCGCCAGCCGCTGGGGTTTCTTCCTCCGTGCGGAGACGATGCACTCGTTCTACACCTATCTGGAAGCGAACCCCTCGAGTGGCCCCGAGCCGCGCTTCCATGAGATGAGTCATGGCGAGTCTTTCCTCGCCATCCTCGAAACCCGCTTCGATTCGCCCGCGTTCTATTGTCTCGATGAGCCGGAAGCCGCGCTGTCGTTCACCTCAACCCTGGCACTGATAGCGAAACTGCGCCGGATCGCAGACGAAGGCGGTCAGATCCTCTGCGCAACCCACTCTCCCGTCCTCGCCGCCATCCCGGGCGCCGCCATCCTCGAGGTGGGGTCGTGGGGGATGCGCCGCTCTTCGTGGGAAGACCTCGAACTGGTCCACCACTGGAAGTCCTATCTCGACTCGCCGAAGCGATACCTGCGCCACCTGCTCGACTGACTGGTCACATCCTGGAGCGGAGCACGTCGAACCCGGCCGCGCCTAAACGAAGGGCTGTTCCGGACCTTCGGACTGCCCGATGATCCGGATCGGCAGGTCCTTGGTGCCTCGTGCTCGCAGCCGCAACTCGAACCGGCGCGTGATCGCTTGCAGCACTTCGTACGGTTCGACGTCGTGAACCAGGAACTCGGTGGCCGGAATCTGTCCGCCGTGCTCCGCGGCGATCTTCGGGAACACATCGGCGGCTTCGGGAATGAGGTCTCGGTCCACGGCCACGACGCGCAGCTCGTGGCCATGGTCGCCGTCGCGTATGTCGAACCCGACGATCAGCCACTTCTCGCTGTCCAGGCCGGCGAGCTGGGCAAAGTCGGCCGAGCGTCGCTGATCGAGTTGCGCGGTGCCGCTCCAGTCCGCCGATGCAACATCGGCGGCCCGCCAGATGAATCCGTCTCCCATGGCGCTATCTTCCACCGAAAACGAAGCGCGAGGCATCCGTCGGGAAACTCGTCCATGCGAGAGCGCGGTGGGGCACGACCATCCAGAGCGGTGACGCATACGCGGCAGGGTCTCCGTACCCGTACTTCGCCCGGGACCGGGCCGTCAACATCTGCGCCTGCTCGCTGCTCGGAGTGATCAGTTCCGCGATGCCCTCGACGATCACCGGTGCTATCGCGTCTTCGGTATGCACCGATACTTCGCCACCACGGAGCAGGTTGAGGTGATGAACCGTCGCGACGCTGCCACCGAACCACAGGCAGTCGGTCTCCCAGAGTCCGTCTATCGGGACGGTGTGTGGCCGACCATCGCCCCGAACCGTTGCCAGCCAATAGTGCGGCGCCATGCTCAGTCGGCGGGACACGTCCGCCCACCTCAACGTGTGCTTCACCCGCCCGTACTCACGGGGCAGGGTCAACGGCTCGACCCGGGGTTCGTGCTCGCTCATTGCTTCCCCTTCCGCCGTTGATCGACACGAAGGCCCACCTATGCTCAGACGCGCATCATTTTGCCCTCCGGGTCGGACATCCGGAACCGTTCAGCATCGAGACGCTCTCTCGATCGTGCGGCAGGCGGCGTTCGATCCTGTCGAGAAGCTCTCGCCGGGCATCTGGTTCTGGCATGGAATCACGCGGCCTGCGGCGGCCTGTAGCCGAGGCGGTCGAACGTCAGATGGATGCTGGTGATCCGGCCGCCCTCGACGGTGAACAATTCGCTGGCGAGGGTGTTCTCCGTGACGGCCGTCTGCGGGTAGTACCAGAGGGCGACCCGCTTCCCCTCCGTCATCCGAGTCAGCTCCGGTGTTCCGGTGAGCATCGGCATGAACGCGGAAAGGTAGCCCCGCCAGTGCTCTTTCGTCGTGACGTCCGGATCGGGGGCGGAGCACACGAAGGAGTCAGCCACGTAGGTCATTGCGCGATCCACATCACCGCTCGTCCAGGCCCGGTGGTAGGCCTCGACGATGGCAACGGGTGCGGGGCTTTCGGGCATGTCATGCTCTCCTTCGGTCTCGATCTTGGCCTGGGTCTGGGTCTGAGTTCGGGTCGGGGTCACGGCGAGGGGCTCCAGGTGTCGGGCGGAAGGGTCGCACCGGTCGCGGCGAGCGCGAACCGGGAAAGGAAGTGCTTCCACCCGTCGATGTGTCCGGCCACTTCGCCGTCCGGCAGGTCGGTGTGCACGACCACGAGACGGGTGCCGGCTTCGATGGCGCTCAGTTCGAACGACACCGTCGATGATCCGGGCGGCAGGGCCGCGCTGCCCTCGAATCCCCACGTCACCGTCACCCGTCGGGGCGGGTCGACCTCGAGGAATGTCCCTCGGGCGCCGTAGCCGGCGATGTTCACGGAGAACTCGCCGCCCGGCGTCGGCACGACCCGGGCCCAGTCGCCCATCCACGCCGTGATTCCTTCCGCAGTCACCAGGTACTCGAAGACCCGTTCCGGGGCGGCGGCGATGTCGACACTGGAGCGGTGCTCAACCATCGGCGGCACCCGCGTTCTCGATGGTGTGCTTCAGGCGGGTCAGGCGCTCCGGCCAGAAGTCGTCGAAGAACGCCTTGCCGACCGCGAGGCCTTCCACGCGCACGGCATACAGGTGCCGAGTGCCGTCGCGGGTGCCCGAGACGAGTCCCGCTTCGCGGAGCACCTTCAGGTGGTGGGACACGACCTGCTGCGACAGTGCAAGTTCGCTCGCGATCTCACCGACCGGGCGGCCACCACCGCGCACCAGCGCGAGGATCGAACGACGGTTTCTGTCGGAGAGAGCGTGAAACGCGTCATCCAGAGCGAGGGAATTCATCAGTACCTCCACGCCCATCCTGCTCCACACACGCATGTTTGTACAAGTGACCGTTTGTGGATGCGCGGCGGCTCAGCACTGGTGGAGTTGAGGGGCCGGGCTCTGTAGCGTGCCGTGCATGGCCATCAGACTGGAGAACGTGGGCATCGCCGTTCGCGACCTCGAAGAGACCATCGCCTTCTTCACCGACCTGGGGCTCACCGTCATCGGCCGCGACACCGTCAGTGGCGAGTGGGCCGAGACCGCGGTGGATCTCGACGGCAATCACGCCAAGATCGCGATGCTGCAGACGCCCGACGGTCAGGGGCGCCTCGAACTCTTCGAGTACATCCATCCCGAAGCGATCGAGACGGAGCCCACTCGTCCGAACGAGATCGGCATGCACCGAGTGGCCTTCTCGGTCGACGACATCGACGAGGCCCTTGAGATCGCCGCGAGGCACGGCTGCCTCCCGCTGCGCGGCGTGGCGACCTATCAGGACGTGTACAAGCTCGCGTACGTGCGCGGTCCCAGCGGCATCATCGTGATGCTCGCCGAAGAACTGAAGAAGGGCTGACGGCCGGATCGGCTCGCACGCGCACCTGCGCACTGAACGAGCCCACCGAGGTGGAGATCCATCTGCTGTACGACTGGGATGCCGGCCGCTGACTGATCGACAACGTCAGCTGACTTCAACCGTGCGCCCCGGGCCTCTCCGAGGCCCGGGGCGCACGGCGGGATCACAGGTCCCTGCGTGTTTCCCTCGTGGCGGGATCCTCGTCGACCAGGAGATCCTCTTCGGCGCTGGTGCGTGTTGCGCCCGTGGATCCCTGCTTGTCCTCTAGCGCCTCCTCTTGGGGGCTGCCCTCCCACGGGCCGGTGAGTGTCCCGGAGGGGTCGCTCGTGTACTGCTCCGGCAGCGCGTCACCCGCTGGCCTGGCCGTGACGTCGGCCCGCACATCGGTGTCGTCCTCGTCACCCTGCTTGCTGGCGGCGACACCGACACCGACGGCGGCGGCCGCGGCTGCCGCGGCGACTCCCACGCCGGCCGCCACCTTGCCCGAGACTCCTGCCTTGCCGCTGTCACCGCGTGAGGCGGCGGCGTCCTCGACTCCCGGCTGGCCGGCAGCAGTGCCGTTCCCGACCGTTCCGCGCCACGCGCCTGTCGCGTAGCCTTCCGACTCGATGAATGCCTTGAAGCGCTCTAGGTCGGCTTCAGCCTGGTTCTCGACGACGTTCAGCTTGTCGCCGACCTTCTCGACCAGACCCTCCGGCTCGTACTCGAGGACCAGGTGCACCTGCGTCTGCCCGCCGCCGACATCTTCGAAGGTGACGGACCCGGCGTTGGTCGCGCCCTCGGTCGCGGCCCACGACACCTTCTTGTCCGGCACCTGCTCCAGGATGGCTGCCTTCCATTGCCGACGGACGCCGGCGATCTCCGCGACCCACTCGAGGTTCTTGTCATCGAGCTGAGTGACGGACTTGATGCCCCCCATGAAGTGCGGGAACTCTTCGAATTGAGTCCACTGGTTGTACGCGATGCTGAGCGGGACGTTGACGAGAATGCTCTTTTCGACCTTCGTGCTCATGGTCTCTCCTTCTGCCGTACGTGATCTGCGCGGGTAGCGCTTGCTCCCGTAACAGAAACACGCCCCGGCGCGAGCGGGTACCCCCTTGCATTTGCCGAGGAGCAGCATAAGAATCTGTCCGCCGCGGCGTCAGGTCGCCCTCGCCTCGCCCGTTGGCCGACATGACCGCCGGGCATTTCGAGCGGGGTACTACGCTGTCGCACGCGGGCCGGCGCCGTTTCAGCTCGCGGAAGGGCAGACGATGAGCCAACCCCTGGACATCGTCGTGGGTGTCACCGGCGGCATCGCGGCGTACAAGGCGGTGCAGGTGGTGCGCGACCTCGTGCTCGCCGGTCACACCGTGCGAGTGATCGCAACCGAGTCGGCATTGCGCTTCGTCGGCGCGCCCACCTGGGAGGCGATCAGCCGCCAGCCGTTGCACACCTCCCTCTACGAGGGTGTCGCCGCCGTGCGGCACGTCGCCCTTGGTCAGCGGGCCGACGTGATCGTCATCGCACCCGCGACCGCGAACACGATCGCGAAGCTGGCCGCGGGCATGGCGGACGACCTGCTCGGCACGACGGTGCTGGCGAGCCGAGCGCCGCTCGTGCTTGCGCCCGCGATGCACACCGAGATGTGGCAGCATCCGGCGACCGCGGCGAACATCCAGACGCTTCGTGCGCGCGGGGTGTCGATCGTCGGGCCGGAATCTGGCCGGCTGACGGGTCCGGACGTGGGACTGGGGCGGATGTCGGAGCCCGACCGCATCGTCGCGGCGGTGCTGGCCGCGGGCACCGGAGCCGCTTCGCTCGAGCCGGCTCCTCCGCGCGACCTCGAAGGCCGGCGCGTGCTGATCACGGCGGGCGGCACACGGGAGCCGATCGACCCGGTGCGCTATCTGGGCAACCGCTCCAGCGGCAAGCAGGGAGTCGCCTTCGCCCTTGCGGCCGCCGCGCGCGGCGCCCATGTGACCGTGGTAGCCGCCCATCTCGACGAAGGTCCGGCGGCCGAGCTCGCGGCTGCCGGACTGGCCACCGTCCCCGTCGAGACCGCGGCAGAACTGGCCTTCGCCGTCCAGGACGAGGCGAGCGCGGCATCCGTCGTCATCATGGCGGCCGCCGTCGCGGACTACACCCCGGCGGAGGTGGCCGAGCGGAAGATCAAGAAGACCGAGCGCGGTGAGCAGCTGGAGATCGTGCTCACCCGCACGAGAGACGTGCTCGGTGAACTGGTCGCACACCCCGTCCCCGGGCGCGTGGTCGTGGGGTTCGCGGCCGAGACGGCCGAGGATCGGGATGAACTGGTCGCTCTCGGACGCGAGAAGATCGCCCGTAAGCCGGCCGACCTGCTGGTCGCGAATGCCGTGGGCAACGGGCGTGGGTTCGGGGCTGATGACAACTCGGCGGTCGTGCTCGCGGCATCCGGGGAGATCGTGCTGGAGGTGTCCGGCAGCAAGCGGGCCGTGGCGGATGCCGTGCTCGACCGCGTCGTGGAGCTGCTGGCACGGTGACCGCTCGGGCCGAGCCGCCGGCGCCCGCGGTCGCGAGGGAGCTCTACCGGGAGGTCCTACGGTCCGACTGGGCTCGCCTGGCGCCGGGCTTGAAGCAGCCGCTCACCGAGAGCGAAATCGCTGAGGTGCGTGGGCTCGGGGATCGTCTGGACATCGACGAGGTGCGTGAGGTCTATCTTCCGCTGAGCCGGCTGCTGAGCCTGTACGCGAATGCGGCGAAGCAGCTCGGCGCCGCCACCAGCCGGTTCCTGGACGAGCCCGACACGACGACGCCCTTCGTTCTCGGTATCGCCGGTTCGGTGGCCGTCGGAAAATCCACCGTCGCCCGGCTCCTGCAGGAGCTGCTCAGCCGCTGGCCCGAGACACCCAAAGTCGAACTGGTGACGACGGACGGCTTCCTCTATCCGAACGCCGAACTGGAACGCCGCGGGCTGATGCACCGTAAGGGCTTTCCGGAGTCGTACGACCGGCGCGCGCTGCTGCAGTTCCTCACCGAAGTGAAGAGCGGGGCTGCGGAAGCTCGCGCCCCGATCTACTCGCACCTCCGATACGACATCGTGCCCGGCGAGGTGGTCACCGTGCGCCGGCCGGACGTCGTGATCGTGGAGGGGCTCAACGTGCTGCAACGCCCGCCCGGTGCGCAGGACGCCTCGATCGGCGAGCTGTTCGACTTCTCGATCTACGTCGACGCTGACAGCGACGACATCGCCCAGTGGTATGTCGACCGGTTCATCGCATTGAGACGGAGCGCGTTCCGTGATCCGTCGTCCTACTTCAATGTGTACGAGCGGATCGGTGACGAGGAGGCGGTCAGCCGGGCGATGGGGTTCTGGAACGACATCAACCTCCCGAATCTCCGAGAGAATGTGCTGCCGACCAGGCACCGGGCGACGCTGGTGCTGCACAAGGCCGCCGACCACCGGGTGAGCCACGTGCTCCTGCGCAAGCTGTAGGTCGCACACGCGCCCACCCGCCGTGCTACCCCGTAGGCGAAGGACACATGGCCGACGCCTTACCATCGTTGAGTACCCGAACCCTGAAGCCGGGAGCGTCTCATCTGCACCGTCGTCGTCCGTGTCCCCTCCTCGCCGCACGAGCCCACACGCGTGCTGGCGATCCGCGACGAGGACCCCGAGCGCCCGTGGAGCCCGCTCGGGCGATGGTGGCCCGAGTCTCACGGCGGGGTCGTAGGCGTCCGCGATGTGCGGGCCGGTGGCGCATGGCTGGCCGCTGACTCGGACGCGGGGCGGCTGGCCGTGCTGCTGAACCGGGCGGATGAGTCACCGCTGGCGGAATCCGAGATCGTCTCGAGGGGCAGCCTGGCTCTGGACTCGGTGGCGGGCCGGACCCCGCGGAATCCGCGGACCCACGGCTTCAACCTGGTCGAAGTCGAAGGGCAGAGCACGCGGGTCACATCCTGGGACGGGCTGCAGCTTCGCAGCGAGACGCTCGCCCCGGGCACCCACATGGTCGCCCATGACGACGTGGATGACGAGGCGACACCACGCATCGCGCGGTGGCTCCCGGACTTCTCGGACGCCCCTCTCACCGGATCCGGTCGATGGTGGGCGCCGTGGATCGATGTGCTCGCGTCCTCCACGTCGCTGGAAAGCACCGACGACCAGGCTCTCATCCGCGACAACCGTCCCCACGGCTACCCGACGCAGTCGCTTCTCGTCTGTGTGGCGTCGGTGACGGAGGACGCGGTCGACGTCGAGTACCGCGCTCTCCGCGAGCCCGGTCATTGGGACGGCTTCTGAGCGCTCACCGGATCACCGGCGGCCGTGAAGGCTCCCGCGCGACGAGCAGTGCATGCAGGTGGGATGCCGCCTCGAGGAGAGCGATGCTGCGGCGGCTGAGATCGGCGAGCCGTTCGTCGAGCAGCGCTCGAGCCTCCATGGTCAATCCGGTCTCGCGCAGTTGCGAGAGGATGCGGGCGATCGGCGGGATCGGGGAACCACCGCTGCGAAGTGCCGCCACCATTCGTGCCTCCGTGATCGCGCGAGCGTCGTAGCGCCGGGCCTGCGACCCGGTGATGCGGTCGGGGCTGACGAGTCCTTCGTGCTCCCAGTGACGCAGGGCGGATGGCCGGACATCGAGTGCTTGAGCCAGCTCGCCGATCGTCATGGCGTCATGCTCGTCGAACGCGTCGGCGGCCTCTGTCAGGACCGTGTCGACGCCGCGGCGTGCTTCACGCACTCGAGCGCGGTCGCGCGCGATGGCGGCGTGGAGCTCGTCGATCATCTCGGCTGCTTCATCGAGCGTGCTCGCCAGCAGCGTGGGCAGAAGCTGTCGCGCCGGCACCGGGCCGATGGCTGCCGCGAGAGCCCGGTATGTCCCGAGGGCGATGATGTGTCGCTGCTCGTACAGCCGATAGCCGTTTGCGCCTCGCACAGCGGTCGGGATCACACCGAGGCGTTCCAGGTCGCGCACCTGCTGGCTGGAGTAGCCCACGAGCCTACCCAGCGCTGCAGTCGTCAATCGCGGCACTTGAGGGTTCGGCATCCTCATGCCCGCGTTCACGGCGCCAACTCCACATAAGCACTGTAGGGCGACGATTGAACCATGAAAATGCGAGAGATCATCGATGCGGTCAGCACCTTCGACGGCTCACTTGTCGTCGTGCCGGAGGAGGGCGGGTCGTCCCCGGAGGTGGCGTGGGGTGATGCGTTCTTCTACTACGCCCCCGACGGCGTGATGCCGGAGCGCACCCAGCCATACGGAACCATCATCACGAAGGACTACCCGGACGATGGGGACTCGAGATTGGGAGAAGACGACCGGTTCCGGGTCAACATCCATGTCGGTCACGATCAGGCTGCGCGGCTCACCACGGCAGCCTCGGATCCCGCCGAGCCCGACGCCTTCTTCCCGCACCCGCTGTACAGCGCAGCGGGATGGGTGTCGGTGGTCAACCCTGGAGCGAAGACGGCGGATGCGGTCGTGTCGCTCTTGCGCGACGCGCACGACGCCGCTCGCGCTCGGATGGCTCGCCGCTCGGCGAACCGGTAGGTCTCGCGACCAGGACCCTTCAACTGGCGACGTCCGCGGACTACCGTGTCAGTGTGTCCGCTCCCGCGATCGATGCACGGACAGCTCACGCGGCAGGCGTGGAGCGCCTGCTGGAGAGCTATCGCGCCGTGCCCGCGAGCAGCTCCGTCCGGCTGGCGAAGCGCAGCTCGAATCTCTTCCGGGCACGTGCCGCGCCCGACGCCCGCGGCCTCGACACGTCCGGTCTGACCGAGGTCGTCGCCGTCGATGCGGCGACTCGGACCGCCGACGTGGCCGGCATGTGCACCTACGAAGACCTCGTGGCCGCGACCCTGCCCTTCGGGTTGGCCCCTCTGGTGGTGCCGCAGCTCAAGACCATCACGCTCGGCGGCGCCGTCACCGGCCTGGGCATCGAGTCGACGTCGTTCCGCAACGGGCTCCCGCACGAGTCCGTGCGGGAGATGGACATCCTCACCGGTGCGGGGGAGCTGGTCACCGCGTCGCCCGTCGAGCACACGGACCTGTATCGCGCCTTCCCCAATTCGTATGGGACGCTCGGCTACGCCGTGCGGCTGCGCATCGAGCTCGAGCCCGTCCAGCCGTTTGTCGCGCTGACCCACCTGCGATTCCACGCGCTCCCGGACCTGGTGGCGGCGATGGAGGGCATCGTCGAAACCGGTCGCCTCGACGGCGTTCCCGTCGACTACCTCGACGGCGTGGTGTTCAGCCCGCAGGAGAGCTATCTGTGCGTGGGCGTGCAGACCGCGGCATCCGGCCCCGTCAGCGACTACACGGGCCGGCAGATCTACTACCGGTCCATCCAGCACGACAACCGCGTCAAGGAGGACCGGCTCACCATCGCCGACTATCTGTGGCGCTGGGACACCGACTGGTTCTGGTGTTCGGGGGCGTTCGGCGCCCAGCATCCGGTCGTGCGTCGCTTCTGGCCACGGCGGCACCTGCGCAGCAGCTCCTACTGGAAGCTCATGAAGCTCGAACGGCGGTTCGACATCGGGGATCGCCTCGAGAAGCTGCACGGCCGCCCCCCACGTGAGCGGGTGATCCAGGACGTCGAGGTGCCGATCGGGCGCTGCACGGAATTCCTCGACTGGTTCCTCGCCAACGTCCCCATCGAGCCGGTCTGGCTGTGCCCGCTCCGGCTGCGCGACGACGACAGCTGGCCCCTCTACCCGATCCGTCCGCACGAGACGTACGTGAACGTCGGCTTCTGGTCGACCGTGCCGGTGGGTGCGACCGAGGGAGAGACGAACCGGATGATCGAGCGCCGGGTCAGCGAGTTCGACGGGCACAAATCGCTGTACTCGGAAGCCTTCTACGCCCGGGATGAGTTCGACGAACTGTATGGCGGCGACACCTACCGGACGGTGAAGGAGCGGTACGACCCCGACTTCCGACTGCTCGACCTGTATGCCAAGGCGGTGGAGCGACGATGACGACGTACGACGAGAACACGACGGATGCCGAAGCGGTCCTGGGCGCGACAGAACCCGCGGATGCCGGGGGAGCGGGCGCGAAGGAGGGAAGGCTCAGCCTCGCCGAGGTCCTGGAGATCTTCGTCGGCAGTCGCCTGCCGCTGCGGATCACCGCCTACGACGGAAGTTCAGCCGGACCGCCCGACGCGCCGTTCGGGCTGGACCTGAAGACGCCGCGCGGCACGACCTATCTCGCCACCGGCTTCGGCGACCTGGGTCTGGCTCGCGCGTACATCGCCGGTGACCTCGACATTCGCGGTGTCCACCCCGGTGATCCCTACGAACTGCTGAAGGCGCTCGCCGAGAGCCTCGAATTCGCCCGGCCGCCGGCGCGGGTGATGGCGCAGATCGTCCGCTCCATCGGCGTCGAGCACCTGCGGCCGATCGCACCGCCACCGCAGGAGGTGCCGCCGCGCTGGCGCCGTATCGCCGGAGGACTCCGGCACAGCCGCTCACGCGACGCCGAAGCCATCCACCACCATTACGACGTCTCGAACGACTTCTACGAGTGGGTGCTCGGGCCGTCGATGACCTATACCTGCGCGTGCTATCCCCACCGCGACGCAACGCTCGATGAGGCGCAGGAGAACAAGTACCGCCTGGTCTTCGAGAAGCTGCGACTGAAGCCGGGCGACCGGCTGCTCGACGTGGGGTGCGGCTGGGGCGGCATGGTGCGCTACGCGGCCCGCCGCGGCGTGAAGGCCACCGGCGTGACGCTCTCCCGGGAGCAGTCGGCCTGGGCTCAGAGGGCCATCGCCGAGCAGGGGCTGTCGGGAATGGCCGAGGTGCGGTTCGGGGATTACCGCGACATCGCCGAGCGCAACTTCGACGCGGTGTCATCGATCGGACTGCTCGAGCACATCGGGGTTCGGAACTATCCGTCCTACTTCCGCTTCCTCGCGTCGCGGCTGCGACCAGGTGGGCTGCTGCTCAATCACTGCATCACGCGATCGGACAACCGCACCGAACCGTCGGCCCGCGGATTCATCGATCGCTACGTGTTCCCCGACGGGGAGCTCACCGGCTCGGGGCGCATCATCAGCGAAGCCCAGGACGCGGGGCTGGAGGTGCTGCACGAGGAGAACCTGCGCCCGCACTACGCGATGACGCTGCGCGACTGGTGCGCCAACCTCGTCGAGCACTGGGACGACGCCGTCGCCGAGGTCGGGCTTCCCGCCGCCAAGGTGTGGGGTCTGTACATGGCCGGATCGCGACTGGCCTTCGAGTCGGGCGGGATCGAGCTGCATCAAGTGCTGGCGGCCACGCGGGACCATGGTGCCGGCGACCTGCCGCTGCGACCATGGTGGACGCCTTAGCTCAGGATGCCGGTGATCGCTGCCTCGACCGTCCGCTGGGCGGCGGCCTCGATGTCCTCGGGCGAGCGCTGACGCAGCGGGCCGTACAGCGCGAGCAGCGCGAAGCCGTGGACGGCCGACCAACAGGGCCACTCCGCGCCCGGGCGCGCCGCGGGCGCCAATTCGCCCGAGTCGACCAGCGCGTCCAGGGCCTCGATCAGGAAGGCGAGCGGCGCGGGTACCGCGCCCGCGTCGCCCGTTGCCGCACCGTTCGGCACCGGATGGTCGATCGTCGCGTCGTTCAGTGCGGCGGATGCCGCGCCGAAGGCGTCGGGGCCCCCGAAAGCGACGTCGAACCAGCCCGGTTCGGCGAGGGCGAACGCGATGTATCCGAGGCCCACAGCGGTCAGTCGGGCGCGGGCCTCCGACATCCCGGATCGGGCCGGGGGCTGCAGCGCCAGCATCCGCTCGACCATCTCGTCTTGGATGCGCGTCGCCACGGCGGCACGCAGGCTCTCGCGATCGGCGAAGTGCCGGTAGGCGGCGTTCGGCGAAACGCCCACCGCACGAGTGACGTCGCGCAGCACGAGGCCTCGTGATCCGGCCACGCGCGTCAGGTCGAGCGCGGCGTCGATCAGCGCCGACCTGAGGTTGCCGTGGTGGTAGGTCGAACGAGCCGGATCCATCGTTCCCCTTGACTCACCGTGGTGAATGTGTACCCTGTCAACATAGCATGTGGACACCGTACACATGTGTCACCCGCGCGCGGCGGGCCGACACCGGATAGAAAGGCGAGCCGATGGATGCAACGACCACCACGGCGCTTCCCCCCATCACCGATGCCGCCGAGTGGCGCCGCCGGCTGGATGAACTGCGTGTTCGCGAGAAGGCGGCCACGCGCGAGCTCGACGCGATCGCCGCTCAGCGACGACGACTGCCGATGGTCGAGCTGCCGGACTACGTGCTACAGAGCGAGGACGGCCCGGTCCGGCTCGTCGATCTGTTCCAGGGCAAGAGGCAGCTGATCACGTACCACCACATGTGGTCGCCCGGTAAGGACTGGCAGTGCCCCGGTTGCACGGGCTTCACCGCACAGTTCACCCGGCTGGACTTCCTCGAACCGTACGACGCCCGATTCGTGATCGTCACCCAGGGCGAGATCGGCGAGGCCCTGGCATACCGCCACAAGGTCGGGAATCGGATGGAGTGGTACTCTACGGCGGGCAGTTCGTTCGGCGCAGACGTCGACGCCCCTCCGGGCGGAGGGTTCGCCGTCAATGTGTTTCTGCGCGACGGCGACAGGGTCTACCGCACCTGGCACACGAACGGACGCGGGACCGAGCAGCTCACGCACACCTTCCCCCTCATCGACCTGCTGCCATACGGGCGCCAGGAGGAGTGGCAGGACTCGCCCGACGGCTGGCCGCAGCTTCCCGCCTACGAGGGCTGGCGCAACGCAAAGGACATTGCGAGGCTGTACGGTCCGAGCCGACCCGCGTAGTCGGAGCCGGCCGCGATCGCTGTCCCGGCCGACCACCACTCCGCGGCGACCGAAGCCCAAGGTCAGGTGACGGCGCGGCGGGACGACGCGAGCCAGAACGCCAGAGCGAGCAGGACGCCGCCGCAGACCCGTTCGATCCAGATTGCTCCGCGTTGTCTCAGCAGGCGAATCGCCTGTGAGCCGAGAAGGGCGTAGGCGAACATGATGGTGAAATCGAGCGCACAGAACACGATGCCGATCACGATGTACTGCGGGATCGGCGCCGCTGCCGGAGCGATGAACTGCGGCAGCAGCGCGCCGACGAACAGGTACCCCTTCGGGTTCGTGACCGAGACCAGGAAGCTCTTGACGAAGACCGCCGTGCGCGCGCCGCGCGGATCTGCCGCGGGGTCGCCATGCAGGAGGGAACCCTTGGACAGCATCATGCGGATGCCTAAGAATGCGAGGTAGGCGACACCCACCCACTTGACGATGGAGAAGGCGACTTCGCTGGCGAGGAGCAGCGCCCCGAGGCCGACGCCGACAGCGACGACCAGGATGACATCCGAAGCGACGGCGCCCAGCATCCCGAAGGTCGCCCGGCCCACGCCGTACCGGGAGCCGTTCGCCAGAGCCAGGAGGACGGTCGGCCCCGGGATCGCGATCGCGACCGTGGCGGCGAGTGCGAAGGCCAGGACCGTCGTGGGTTCCATCTCATTCCTCCGAGGTTCTGCGTTCAAGACGTCCAGCGATGTCGTGAGGGTGGATGAGGCCCGCCGACGTCGCGTCGCGAGCCTAGCGAGAACCCCGCGGCTCCCGGAAGACCGGGAGCCGCGGGGCTCGTATATTTCAGCTCTGCGGGAAGAGCCGCCAGCGTCCCGGAGCCGGACGACGGGGGTAGCCGCCGGCCCTGCGGGCGCTCAGGATCGCGTGACGTTGGGCGGCGTCACGACTCACCTGGTGGCTGTCGGGCACGAGGTCGATGAACATCAGCGGATGCATGACTCCTCCTAGCGACGCTTCGCGGTGACGATGAGGTACTCCCACGGCATGACGCCGCCGTCGAGGAACCTGTCCCCGAGTGCCGCCATCTCCGCGTCGAGCGCGGCCACCTTCTCCGCGTCGTCCGCGATGAAGCGGTACACCGCGATCGTGGGGCCGTAATTGGCCTTCATGAAGTCGCGGAACTCCGCGCCGCTCGTGAATCGATCGACCACGAGGGCCTGCTGGCGAGCCACGAACTCCTCGACGCGGTCGCCGAACAGATCGCGGACGTGCTCGACGCTGCCCCACAGCGGCGCCGGAGAGGCTCCGGGCGGGGGCGGCGGCGCGAAAGGCTTCATGGTGGTGAACAGCTGCCCGATGAACCCGTTGGGGGTCCAGCTGAGGACGCCGATCGTTCCGCCGGGGCGGCACACGCGGATGAGCTCGGCCGCAGCCAGCTCGTGGTGCGGGGCGAACATCACGCCGATGCTCGACAGAACGACGTCGAACGCTTCGTCGCTGTATGGCAGCGCCTCCGCATCCGCGGTCTGCCATGTCAGGGCGAGCCCCTCGGCGTCCGCCGCGGCGCGCCCGACTTCGAGCAGCTCCGGTGTGAGGTCGGTCGCGACCACTTCGGCTCCGCGTCGGGCCGACGGGATCGCCGACGTTCCGGTGCCGGCGGCGACGTCGAGGACGCGCTGACCGGCGTGCACGTCGATGGTCTCGACGAGGATGCCGCCGAGGGTATGGACGACCTCGTCGACGACGGTGGGGTAGCTTCCGCTCGCCCACATCGCCGCGTGCTTCGCCTTGAGTGCCCGATCCTCCGGCGTTGCCGTCAGGGACCGGGTGGTGCTGGTAAAGGTTGACATCTGGGTTCCTCCTGTGTGGTTGCTCATGTCACCACGGTAGGAATCAGGCACACCTCGCCACATCGGCGCCGACGCGTAACGAACCCCCTCGGCCGGAGGGCCGTTGGCGGCTGACGCGTAGGCGTTACGCGCTCGACAGCAGGCGAGCGACCGCGGCGGTGCGGGCCGTGCGGCCGCTCAGCCCGAGCTTGGCGTAGGCATTCTGCAGGTGTCGCTCGACGGTGCGCACCGATAGGAACAGCTCGGCCGCGATGGCGTCGTTGTCATACCCGGCGGCCGCGAGCCGGAGGATGTCGAGTTCCCGCGGCGACACCAGGGCGGCGACGTCGTCGGCGATGATGCCCGGCGCGGCCTGGCGATCGGGCTCGAGGAAATCAGTGATCTCGCGAAGGAACGCCGGCCAAGCCGGCTCGTCGGCGAGCACGATGTGGTTGTTGCTGTCGAGCCCCACCAGGCGTGCGCCACGGATGCCGGCCGCCAGATCCCGCGCGTGATGGAACTCGTTCATCTGGTCGCCGCGGCTGTGGATGACCAGGGTCGGCGCGGTGATCTCGGGCAGGCGCCAGGTCGAGTCGCAGATCTGACGCTGCGACCTCGCGATCACCGCGGTCTCGGTGTCGCACGCCATCCTCTGGAGGTCATCGAGCCAGCGCATCTGCTCCTCGGTGCCTCCCGGAATCATCATGCTGCTGAACACGCGACGGAACTCGGATGTCGGGCGAGCCCACCCGACCCGGATGAGGGCCTCGAACGCGGCCAGGAGCTCCAGCTCTTCTTCGCTCGATCCCGCTTGCGCGCCCGCATAGCTGCCGTAGAACACCAGGCGGGTGAGGCGATCGGGATGCCGCGCGGCGTATTCGATCGCGACCGGACCGCCCTGTGCCATGGCCATAAGGGCGAACCGGTCGAGTCCGGCGTCCTCGACGACCGCCTCCAGGTCGGCGACCCGGGCCTCGAGGCTGTGGTCGGTGACGTTGCGATCCGACAGACCGTGGCCGCGTTCGTCGTACCGGATGACGGTCGCGATCTTGCCGAGTTCGACCAGGTAATGGCGCCAGACCGGACTCTCCCAGTCGAACTGCAGATGACTGAGCCAGCACGCATCGATGAGAAGCGGAGGTCCGGAGCCATGCACGGCGTACGCGATCCCCACGCCGTCGGCGGAGCGTGCGAAGCGGATGTCCTGCACGACATCGGCTCTCAGCGTCTCCACGCCGACATCATAGGAGCCCCGCGCGGTCAGCGCACCGTGGTCGTCCGCCGCACCGCGGCGACGATCATCGGGCTTCCCGATCCAAGTCATCGTCATCCAACGGCTTACTTGTTATTCCTAGTGTTTATCGATAGATTCCTGCTGTCTAACGATCAGGAGGGTACTGGATGACCCAGCGCTTGTATACCGCGTCGCGACGGGCGATCTTCTTCCCGGGTTCGCGGGTGCATCAGTGATCCGGGTTCACGGTCTGACGAAGACCTACGGGAAGGTGGTCGCCGTCGACGATCTCTCGTTCGATGTGGACCCAGGCCGTGTCACCGGCTTTCTCGGCCCCAACGGCGCCGGGAAGTCCACGACCTTGCGCGTCATGACAGGCCTTGACCGGCCCACGGCGGGGGAGGCGCTGATCGGCGGTCACCCTTACCGGCGGATCCGGCAGCCGCTTCGCGAAGTCGGAGCGCTGCTGGATGCCGAGGCGATGCATCCCGGACGCACCGGTCGTGCGCATCTGCGCATCGCGGCCCGCTCGAATGGCTTGCCGGGCGCGCGTGTCGACGAAGTGATCGAGCAGGTCGGCCTGGGCGAGGCGTCACGGCGGCGCATCAAGGGCTACTCCTTGGGCATGAGGCAGCGGCTCGGCATCGCCTCCGCGCTTCTCGGCGACCCGGGTGTCCTCGTGTTCGACGAGCCGGTGAACGGATTGGACATCGATGGCGTGATGTGGATCCGGAGCCTCATGCACGGTCTCGCCGCGGAAGGTCGAACGGTCTTGGTCTCGAGCCATCTGATGAGCGAGCTGCAGCAGATCGCCGACCACATCGTCATCATCGGCCGTGGCCGCCTTCTCGCCGATGCCCCGCTCGGCGAGCTGTTGAGCTCCCTCGGTGTCCGGCGAGTGCGGGTGCAGACGCAGGCGCCGGAACCGCTCATCGTCGCTCTGAGACAGCGCGCCGTCGAGTTCATACGTACGGGAGCGGAAGAAGTGGAGATCGTCGGTCTGGATGCTTCGGAGGTGGGTGCCCTGACGCACAGGCTGAATCTGCCGGTGCGTCACCTGTCCCAGGTGCACCATTCGCTCGAGGACGCCTACCTCCGTCTCACCGAAGACGCCGTGGAGTTCCATGGAGACGACGCGCCATCGACCGATACGCGCGGAGCGCGTTCGTGAGCGCCACGGGGATCCTCGGTAGAAACGCCGGGGCCGAGTGGACACGGCTGTGGTCGGTGCGCTCATCGTGGCTGTTCGTTCTCGGGGCGGCGGCGGGAGTGATCGGACTGTCCGTCTTCGTCGGCGTATCCCAGGGTGCGTCGGCCCCCGCAGGGGGATCGCCCTGGAGGCTGGCCGGCATCTTCGGACTGCTCGGGCTCTTCGCCATCCTCGTGCTCACTACCGTTGCGGCGACAGCCGATCACGCGACCAAGAGCATCATTCCGACCCTTCAGTGGACGCCCCAGCGAGCCATTGTCGTGGCCGCCAGAGCCGGCATCCTCGTCCTGACCGCCGCCTGCCTCGGCCTCGTGCTCATGACAGCGGCGAGCCTGGTGATCTGGGTCTTCGCCCCCCAACTCACGTTCTGGTCGGCAGAGGGGGCCGCTGCCCTCGCTGGGGCGACCCTCGTCTACGCGACGGGCGGTCTGCTCGCCGTCGGGCTGGGCCTCGCGACACGCAATACCGCCGCCGCGCTGACGAGCGTGTTCGCGCTGATGCTGGTGCTGCCCCTGATTCTGCAGGCGTTCCCCCTGGATTGGATGGTCCACGTGATCGGGGGGCTGCCAGGATCGGGCGCGTTCTTCTTCCTGCTCGGCGAAGGGCCGGGCGACACACGGATGACGGCCAGCTCGTCGTCGATCGTGCTCATCGCCTGGTCTGTCGCAGCCTTGGCAGCCGGAACGTGGCGTCTGCTCCGGACGGACGCGACCTGACTCCGACGGCCGGGCGCGGGGGTTGCTCACGGCACGGGGATGCGATTCGCATCCTGCGTGAAGAGCTGGCTGAGCGCGGACTCACCTTCTTAGAGTGATCGTGAACGGCTCCGCACGAGGCTGCTGTTCCATCCAGCGGCAACACGGTTCGTCGTGATCGCCGCCGCAGGCGCGCGCCGTTGCCCGCCCGCCGAGAGGACGAACCCCATGAGCAATCCATTCGAAGGCCGACTCGAGCCGTTGCCTGGTCGGCTGCAGCACCGCGGATTCGAGCAGTCCATCGCGCATGTGGGCGACGGCGTTGGTCTTTCCTACGTCCGCGGGCAAGCGAACGGCCCGCCGCTCGTGCTGATTCCCGCTCAGATGGGCACGTGGCGCACGTACGAGCGCGTCGCGGCCGAGCTCAGCGACAGCTTCCAGGTGTTCGCGATCGACGTGACCGGGCACGGCGCCTCCACCTGGACGCCCGGGCGCTATACGTGGGACCTCGTCGGTGCTCAGCTGCGGCGGCTCCTCGAGACGGTGGTCGAGCGCCCTGCGATCATCAGCGGCAACTCCTCCGGCGGCGTGCTGGGATTGTGGCTTGCCGCGAACGCGCCGGATGCCGTGGCCGGGCTGGTGCTGGAGGATGCGCCGGTCTTCTCTGTCGAGTGGCCGCGATTCCGCGACCGCGACCGGTTCGTCTACCGCGGTCTCGTGCACGCGGTCGAGGTACTCGAGCGACCGGACCGCCGGCTCGCCGATTACTTCCGCGGGCAGGAGCTGCCGGTGTCCCCGCGTCGCACCAAACGCTTACCGGGCTGGGCGGTCGACCTCATCGACCGCGGTGTGCGTCGGTGGGAGAACGCGCATCCCGGCGAACCCTCCGGCTTCTCGGCGTGGTGGGCGCCCGCTTCATTCGGCGATCTGTTCCGGTCGCTGTCGATGTTCGACCCCGACTTCGCGCGAGCCTTCGTCGACGGACGGATGTACGGCGACTTCTCGCACGCCGAGGCGCTGCGCTCCGTCGCCGCGCCGATCCTGCTGATGCACGCCCGGTGGATGCGACTCGAGCCGTATGGCCTGGTCGGCGCACTCGATGACGACGACGTTCGCCACGTGCAGGAACTGGCTCCGCAGACCCGTGTCGTGCGGTCGCGCGCGAATCATGTCGTGCACCGCTACGACCGCGCACTGTTCGTGCGCGAACTGCGCAGGTTCTCCACCGACCTCTCAGCGAACGGGGGGCGGCGATGACGCTCGTGTCACCGATTCCCGTTGTCCGGCGTCGGGCGCGGTGTATGAAAGGTCAGCCGGTTGCCGAACGGGTCGGGAACCGTGAGATCGTCGCCCCACGATTCGCTGTCCAAGCCGATCCGCAACGGGTACACCGCACTCTGGGCGAGCTCACGCTGGAGTCGTCGGACGTCAGAGATCTCGATCCGGACCGCGGAGCCGGGAGTGGCATCACCGTGGTGCTCGCTCAGGTGCAGGACGCAACCGTCGCGAGAAACCTGCTGATACAGCGGCATCCCGTCCTCGAAGCGGTGCTCCCAGTCCACCGTGAAGCCGAGGAAGGTGACGTAGAAGCGCCGCGCCTCCTCGCCCGGGAAGGTGCGCAGAATCGGCACCGTGATCGGGTGCGGTGGGGCATTGCGCGCTGCCGCGAGGGTGTTCCAATCCCGATACCCGAGTTGTGCGGCGACGAGATCGAGCGCCCGGCTGTGCGAGATTCCCGTTCCGTCTTCGGCAAGCCGCGCACGCAAGCGGGAAGCCATGGATTTGGGATCTGTCTCGATGGTCATGACAACTCACTCTTCCGCCGGCGAAGTCTCCGAAGGCCTCTCCATTACCCGGGATCGCCGGCCGAATCGTCGTGTCGATCACCATCAGAACGTACGGGGCTTCACCATCTCGGCTACGCCGAGGGAGAGGGCAGGCGCCCGCCGCCACACCGCGAATGTACCCCCGCGCGCGGCGAAGCGAAAGGTGCGCCCCGCTCGAAGCACCTGTCTGAGAGCTTGGCCTCGTGAGGATGGTGTTCGCCTCGCTCGGATCGACAAACGAACGATCGAACCAGAAGGCGCACCAAGAAGGGGCCAATTCTCGTCTACTTCCTCCGGCCCGATTCGCTGGCCGTGGTGGCGTGAAGTCGAACGGCTGATTGCGGCCAAGGCTTGGACGGATCGTGCTGGGCCCGGAAGCGGGGAGCGAGTCAGACGCCCCAGTGAGCGAGCATCGCCTCGCAGTAGTCGTCGTTGGTGCCCGTCGAGCCGAAGATCAACTCTTCGCTGAGGATCTCGTCCGTGGCGATGTCGATGATGAGGAGCATCCGGATCTGGCCGTCGCCCTTCGCGAGGATCTTTCCGTCGCTTCCGACGAGCCGCCCGCCTCCGGCGTACAGCACCGTGACGCTGAGCGTCCCGTCGCCGTTGTCGATGATCTTGTGGTCCTTCACGACCGTGTTCGGCTCGATATCAGTCACGGTCATCCCGTCGTAGGTGAACGTCCGGGTGACACTCGCCTTCTCGTGGAACCAGAACGGACCGTCCTGGCCGCGCAGCTTCACCGAGCCGGATCCTGTCTGCTCGTAGGTGTAGGCGACCTGCAGCCCCGCGCCGCAGAAGTCGTCGACGACACCGCTTTCGGAGTAGTCGAGGCTGTACCGCTCGACCACCTCCGCATGAGCGGGGGCTGCCCCCGCGAGGAGGAGACCGCCGACGAGGAGCGTGGCGACCAGCGGGCTGAGTTTACGGAACATGATGGTGCCCTTCAATGCGAGGAAATCGGCGGACGCACAGCGTCACAGCACAGCACCCCGGCGTTCCCCAGAAGATCGGCTGCAACGACGATCCCACCTGCCGCAGACGGTACTCCTCGGCCGCGCCCAGCGATACCCACTCCGCCTGCGCACACGACTCCGGTCGAGGCGGTCCCGCCTGGCGGGGCGGGGGTGCACACTCAGAAGTTCTCGCCCGTGCGCCATGCCATCTCCTGCAGCAGCAGGGTGTTGCCGTCGGGATCCGCGAACTCCGCAAACCTCACTCCACCGCCGACATCGATGATCTCGGCGACGTCGACACCCCGATCACGGAGCTCGGTGCGGGCGGCCTCGATGTCGTCGACGACCAGGTGCAGGCCGTGCACGCTCCCCGGCGCCATCCTGTCGAGCGCCGGTACGCCGTGACTGAGCACGATCGAGCAGGCGGAGCCGACAGGTGTGAATTGAACGAACCGAACGCCGTCCGCTGGAACGTGGTCGACGTCGAGAACGAAACCCACCTGTTCGTTGTAGAAGCGGATGGCGCGATCGATATCGGTGACCGGTACAGGTACGAGCTCCAGTTTCAGGTTCATTTCGGCTCCCGGAGAGTGAAGGCGACGAGCGTGTCGGTCGTGGAGATGCGGCTGCGTCGCGGACCACCGCCTCACCCAGTGCGTCGAACGAAGGATCCGAAAATCGACAGGGCGGCGGCCGAATCTTGCCCCGCGAGGTGAGTTGAGGGCCCGGAACGGCGCACCTCCTTCGAATGAGCCGATGTGTGCGACGATGCTTGCGATGGACCTCGGGAGCGATGACGAACTCCGCATGCTGCGCGCTCGCGCGTACGGCCCATCGGCTGACATCGGCAACGATCCCGCTGCGCTGGAGCGGCTTCGAGCGCTGGAGGAACTCGCTCGCGCGGGTAGCGAGTCCCCGCCGGACGCGGCCGGTGGCGGTGCTGAGCCTGCGCGGGTGACCACTCAGGCACCGGCAGCGCCTGTCGAGCCGATCGCCTCCGCCGCGGAAGATCCCCTTCGCGGGTCTCCGGAGGCTCCCGAGACACCCGCTCCTCGATCGCGCCGCCTCTCCCGCCGGATCGCCGCCGTTTGGGCGATATCGGTGGTGGTGGCGGCCGCCGTCGCGGCCGCCGTGACCTTCGCGGTCGCCTCCATCACGCCTGTTTCGCGCGACCCGGACGCTCGCCAGATCGCCACGCTGCGTGCCGAGCCCGGTGTCGACCTGCCGGGCGACTTCTTCGGCTTGGGAGTGGAGACCGTCGTTTTCGAGTTCTACGGCCTGACGATCGTTCGAACCGATGGGGGCGTGTTCAGCAATGGAACCGGCGAGTGCCTGACCGTCGTGGCCACACAGGACATCGATCCGGATTCACCCTCGATCAACGGGCCGGTGTACTACGGATGCCGCGCCGGCGGGTTCCCCGCCACGGTGCAGCTGGACGTCGACGCCACGACGCCGTCGGCCCTCCGTGACCGTGTCGCACAGGGCAGCGCCCTGCTCTTCGTCCTCGACGGCGAGCTGGTGGGCGTCTTCTCCGACGAAGGGTGACGCGCGCGCAGGTGTCGACCCGGCGTCACGATTTCGGTTCGGGGTCGTCCTGGCGCGACCAGGCGATCGCGATCAGCTCGCGCAGCACATCCAGATCGATGTCCTCGAGCTTCTTGGCGTAGACGCAGCCCGCGCCCAGTGTGTAGGTGCCGAGCTTCGGCAGCAGGGCGGCCGAACCCGGCATGTCGTTCAGCCCATAGAAGGTCAGCTGCGCTTTGCGAGGCGAGAACCCGGTCTTCGGCCAGTTCCCGCGTGTGCGCGGGTTCGCGCGCGAGATGTAGCGGAAGCTCCCGTACCCGATCATCGTGGGACCCCACATGACGGGATCGGTGCCGGTGACCTCTCGGAAGACCTCCGCGAGCCGCAGCCCCTCCTCGCGGCGCCGGGGCGTCGCGGCCGCCTCGAGGAACTCGTGCACGTTCGCGTCCGTCGGACGCGTCTTGGGCTCGCTCATGCTGCCGGCGCCGCCTCTGCGAGAAGCGATCCAGCAGTCGTCACGGAGAGGGCATCGCCTGGGGCCATGAGACATCCTCGTGTTCGGGTCCGCGCACGGAACGACTGTCCCGGCGTCGCGAACGATACTCCCACGACCCTCGGCGCGCCAGACGGCAGGGGGGCGCTCGGGGATCAGCGGACGGGAGGTGTGCGGCTGTCGCCGATCACTGCTCGGCGCGGCGTCGGCGGGCGATCGCCATCCAGATCAGCACCAGGCCGACGAGGAGAACGATCGGGCCGATGATGGCCCACAGCGCCTGACCGCTCATGGCGGACCCGCCCAGCACGTCGAGGCCCTGCAGGGTCCAGACCAGGCCGACAACGCTCAGGAGTATGCCGGGCACGAGGAACGGCCACATTCGCTTCACAGGCTCACCCTAGTTCCGGGTGCCGGGTGGAGCGGTCGCATCGGATGCTCCGTTCGAGCAGAATCGTCCAATGCGACTCCGGACGGCTCCTTCTTGGGGGAGTGACGATGGGTGAACGACTGTCTGCGCGTCTGCGCCGGGTGGTGGACGCGCTGCCGCTCGAGCCGGGGATCAGGGTGCTCGAGATCGGCGGCGCGCCCGGCGCGGCGGCACGCGCGGTGGCCGAGATCGTCGGAGAGAGCGGGCACGTACTGGTGCTTGATCGGTCAGCCAAGGGCATCGCCCTCACAGAAACGCACTGCGCCGACGAGATCGAGCGTGGAGTGCTCTCCGTTCTCTGCGCGGAGGTCGAGAGCTTCGCGCTGCCGCCCGGATCCGAGCGGTTCGACGTCGCGTTCGCGTGCCGGGTGGGGGTGCTGGACGGGCGTCACCCGGATCGCTACGAGGCCGCACTGGCGCGCATCGCAGAGGCTCTGTCGCCCCAGGGTCGTCTCTTCGTGGACACCGGCGACCCTTTGGACGAGGTGCCGCTCGCTCACTCACGTGCGCGGCCCAGCGGGCGATCGCAGCGCGATCGGCTCGCCGGGCCGGTGACATGACAGCCCTGGATGCCGGGCCGCGCGGTACAGACCGGCACGGCACCGGCATCCGGCGGCTCAATGGCCGACCTTGGTGACGCCGAACATGAGGGTGCGGCGGGGGATGTCGTAATGGACATCGTCCGTATTGGCGAGCAGATCCTGCAGCACGTCTGCGTCGTCGGCATCGACCGTCAGCACCTCTTCCCACGCACCCTGATCGAGGATCAGCTGCAGTGTGAAGGTGCCCTCCTCTGCAGGCTCTCCGGCGACCCAGGAGAACTGATAGTGCGTCAGCTGGCGCACTTTGAGGCTGTTGTCGGTGACGGGCTGGGGAACTTCGGGCATGATGCATCCTTTCTCTCGAGATGGTGTTCCCTGCATAGAACGGCCTGTGCCGAGATGGTGGGGGCTGGACGATCGAGCGAGCATGCGGTAGCGGTCGCGCGCGGCTGCCCGACGCGCGCGTGGTCGATAGGCTCCCGTCATGCTCAGCGAAGACCGCCTCCGCCTGATGGCGCGCGAGCTGTGCGCCGTGGGCGGCGTCCGCGCGGTCGCCCTGGGCGGGAGCCGCGCTCGCGGCACCCATCGACCCGATTCGGACATCGACCTGGGCCTGTACTTCGAGGGTGACGTCGACCGTGTCGCGCTCGACCGCCTGGCCGCCCGGTGGACCGGCGGCCCCGTCACCGTCGCGTCGCCCGGCGCGTGGGGACCGTGGGTCGAGAGCGGTGCGTGGCTCGTGGTCGAGGGGACCGCCGTCGACTGGATTCTCCGTGATGCCCGCCGGGTCGCCGAGCAGTGCGAGCGTGCCCGGCTCGGTCACTTCGCGTTTCACACCCAGCCTGGTCACCCCCTGGGTTTTTTGGATGTCTCGTACGCGGGCGAGGTGGCGATGGGCGTGCCGCTGTGCGACGAGACCGCTCTCCTGGCCGGGCTGGCCGAGGGACTCACGCCGTATCCCGAGCCGTTGCGCGCGGCCATGCTGCAACGGCTCTGGCAGGTGGACTTCCTCCTCGACGGCGCGGAGAAGGGAGCGAAGGGCGCGGATGCCGCCTACGTCGCGCTCTGTGCCGGGACGGCGGCCATGATCATCGCCCACGCGTGGCATGCCCTCGCCGGCCGGTGGGTGCTGAACGAGAAGGGGCTCGTGCCCGGCGTCTCCGGCCTGCCCATCGACACCCGGGGCTTCGCCGAGGCGGCTGCCTCGGTTCTCAGCACCCTGGGATCGACGCCGGAAGAGCTCCATCGATCCATCGCCGCCATGCGCGCGGTGCCGCGGCCCTAGGTCCGCTGAGGGACTCCTCCACAACCGCGTCTCGAGGGACGGTCGGCTTCCCCGCATTCCGCCCGCCTGTCCGGGAGACCGCCAACGCGCTGCAATCTGCTGTGCGGTGTCGTCAGCCCTTCCTCAGACTGACGCTCTCGCACGCACGTCGTGCTCCGCTGCCCGCACCGCCCGCTGGAGGGAAGCCTTTGCGTACAAGCGCCACAGCGGGGCCACGACCAGACGGAACAAGCCGACTCGACCCGGCAGCGGCTTGAACTCATAGGTCCAGCGAACAACTGTGGTCTCGCCGTCGGGCGTGAAAGTCCATTCGCCGCGTACCCCGGCAATGAGGTGGCGCAGGGGCCCGGTGAAATTCGTGAGCTCGTACGCGAAGCTGTGAGGAGGCGTCAGTTCGGTGAGACGCTCGTCTGCTGTCGAGCCGTCCGTCAGATCAGGATTGCGAGTCTGGCCTACGGCGTCCCAGTCGCCGGTCTGATTGTCGGACCTTCGGACGCCCGGAAAGGGCCCCCAGGCCTGAAAGACGGGGGTCGCCATGGCTGAGACAACCCGCAGCAAGCTTCTTCGCGTCGCCGCTGAGCTGCTCGACGCGGAGGGCCTGAACGCCGTCACGCTAAGAGAGGTCGGTGCGCGAGCCGGTGTGAGTCGACAGGCCCCGTACCGGCACTTCGCTGACAAGGATGATCTCTTGGCTGCGGTCGCGGAGGCCGGTCTCGCGGAGATACTCGAGCGCGTAGCCACTGAGGTCGCTGACGGGATGTCTCCGCGACATCGTCTTGACGCCGCCCTCATCGCTTACGTGCGCGCCGCCCTGGAGAACCCGGAACTCTACTCATTGGTCTTCAGCGCGTCGCTCTCGCAAGCAAAATACGCCGACCTGCACGCCGTCGGGGGGCTCGCTTTCGCGCTGTTCCGTGAGCTGTTGGCGGCGTTGCTCCCAGCCGACCGACTCGACAACGTCGCACCCGTGATCTGGGCGGCAACCCATGGCGTGATCATGCTGTCCTTGAGCGGACACAACGAGGACGCCAAGGGGATGCGAGACCCCGAGAGCGTAGTGAGGGCGGCGCTGACTCTGGCACTTGCTGAGCACAGCTGAACGATTGCCCGACCGACGCAGATCTCCGTCACTCCGGGTGCGAGCTGTGGTCTTCCACGTCGGGTTCGGCGCGCAGCACGTCGGCGATCTCTTCCTCCGGGCGAGGGGCGACGGTCTCGTCGTCCTCGAGCTGCGGAACGGTCGGCTCGTCCGGCCCAGGGATGTGCCCGGGAGATGAGTGCTCGTTGTGGGACGACACGGTGATCCTTCGGTGGGCGACATCCACAGCGTATGCCGATTTCGGCGCCATGGAGCGGGGCCCGGCGATCCGGCATCCGTGAGGCTCGCCCTGGGCGAGACCTGGCTTGGTTGGGATAGTTGACCATGGCCACCGCGCCGGTGATCGATTCGGGCAGGGATGATCGGGTGCCCGGCGATGTCGCTGGGCAGGCTGGATGCCGAAGGGGGAGCCGTGATCGCAGTTCTCAACCGACTCGTCGGACTCATCGAGGACCGCCTCGCCGACGAGATCGACATCGCCGGCCTCGCGAGCAGCCTCGGCACGACGGAGTACCACCTCCGCCGGATGTTCTCGTCGCTGGCCGGTATGCCGCTGTCCGAGTACATCCGGCGCCGTCGTATGGCCGTCGCCGCAGCCGATGTTCTCGGAGACGGCGAGCTGCTGTCGATCGCGGTGCGCTACGGCTACGGCTCGACGGAGGCCTTCGGTCGAGCCTTCCGGGGGGTGCACGGCGTCAGCCCCGGCGAAGTGCGCCGGCACGGTGGCCCCCTTCGCACACAACCGCAGCTCAGGTTCCGCCTGACCGTAGAAGGGAGCACCCCCATGGACACCCGCATCATAGAGCGACCGGCTTTCCGGCTGGTCGGGCACTCGGCTCGCGTGCCGCTGATCCACCGCGGCGCCAACCCGCACATCCAAGCCCACATCGCTTCCCTGCCCGCGGCGGAGCACATCCGCCTGAAGGCGATGAGCGACTCCGAGCCGGCGGGGCTGCTCCAGGTGAGCGCCGACGTGGAGCCGGACTACACGGAGGGCAGCGAGCTGACGTACCTGCACGGCGTCGCCGTGGGCGAGACGACGCCGGTGCCGGAGGACCTGACCACGATCGAGGTCCCCGCCGGAACGTGGGCGGTGTTCCGCACGTCGGGCCCGTACCCGGCGTCATTGCAGTCGACGTGGGCGACGACCGCCACAGACTGGTTCCCGTCCAACCCTTGGCGCTTGCGGCCGGGCCCCTCGATCGTGGCCGTGCTCGATCGCGCCGCCGACTTCAGCACTGCGACCTGTGAACTGTGGCTGCCGGTCGAACGCGCCTAGCCCGAAGCAAAGGCACCGGCCGCCCGGCGGCTGCATATCCCATCCCTGACTCCCGTTGGTTCTTGTCCACCGGATTCCGCCGTGGAAGGGTGTCTGGATGGTGAGCGAGCAAGGTCTCTGGTACGCGGACGAAGGGTCGGGGCCACCGCTGGTCGTGCTGCATCCGGGTGGCACCGACTCGAGGTCGATGACGCCGCTTCTGGACCACCTCGACGGATACCGCCGGATCACGATCGACCGACCGGGTCACGGCAGATCTGCAGACACCGCCGGCGCGTGGAGCTTCGCCGACATGGCGGACTCGATAGCGAGGGTGCTTCGAAGTCTGCCGGTGCACGACACGCACGTGGTGGGCTGGAGCGACGGCGCGATCGTGGGGCTGCACCTCACCCTGCGTCATCCGGATCTCATTCGCACGCTCGTTTTCGGGGGTGCGCCTCGGCACTACTCGGGCTGGCGCGAGAGCGTTCTGGAAGGCGATCCGCCGCAGTTCATGGCCGACGCGTACGCGGAGGTGTCGCCGGATGGCGCTGAGCACTGGGACGTGGTCGTCCGTAAGTCTGCGGAGCTGCATCGATCCGAGCCGCGCCTCAGCCTCGAAGAGCTCAGCACCGTGACGGTGCCGGTGCTCATCCTCTCGGGCGACGACGACGAGGTCCGCTTCGAGCACCTCATCGAGCTGTACGAGGCTCTGCCCGACGGCGAACTGGCCATCGTGCCGCGGTCCACGCACGCGCTGATCGTGGAGAAGCCGGACCTGGTTGCGCGACTGATCCGGGATTTCCACGCCGAGCCGCGCCAGAACGGGTTCGCGCCCATCCGTCGCGCCGACCGGCGCGACACCGCTACGAAGGGAGGCGGTTAGCACGTGGGGAGCACAGTGCTGTACATGTCGATGTCGCTCGACGGGTTCATCGCCGGACCGAACGAGACCGACGATCACGGGCTCGGCGACGGCGGCGACAGGCTCCATGAGTGGGTGTTTCCTCCCGAGGGCGACGTCAACAGGCAGATCGTGGATGAGTTCATGTGCACCGGCGCGGTCGTCGCCGGTCGCGCAACATTCGAGCCCGCCGAAGGCTGGCACGGCGATCACCATGACGGGGTCCCTATCTGGGTGCTCAGCCGCCGGCCGATCCCGGACTGGGCGCGCAGCATGCCGGCGGTCACCTACACGAACGTCATCGAGACGGCCTTCCGCGACGCGCGCGACGCTGCCGGCGAGAAGGACGTGCTGGTGCATGGCGCGAGCACCGCGCAGCGGGCGATCGCCGCGGGCGTGCTGGACGAGATGCAGATCCACCTCGTTCCCGTTCTGCTCGGCGAGGGCCGCCGGCTCTTCGATCATCTGGGCGCCGAGCAGCGCCAGCTCGAGCGGCTGAGGGTTCTGGTGGGCGAGGGAGGCGTCACGCATCTCCGGTACCGGATCCGCTACTGACCGGGAACGCGCCCGGTCAGTTCGATCGTGGTTCGGGACCGGGCCTGCTGCGGCGGATGCGCTGGGCTAGCGTGTGGCGTATGACTCGTCTGAAGGTCTTCACCCTCATCCCATGGTCGCACCCCTAGGAGCCGGCGTCGTCGAACTCTTCCCGCAGATATCTCGGAGCCTGAATGCGCCACGCCTCGGTGACGAGTTCGGCCAGGTGGTGCTCGTCGATGCCCGCCATACGGAAGGCGATTTTCGGTTCACCCCAGGGCGTCGTGCTGCTCAGGAACACATCGGGCGCCATGTGAACGAGCGCGAGCGCGTCCAAGCGGTCGGCGACCTTCACGCCCACGACGAGCTCGGCCGCGATGATGGCACGCACCTCCGCGGGGATGCTCGGCCACGGGTGGCACTCCCAGGCGTAGAGCTTGCGGCGCACGAACCACGCGGCGCCGCCCGTGGTCGCTCGCTCCTCGCTCCCCGGCAGCTCGGTCGCGGTGCGGCGCAGATCGTCGAGGGTGGCCACGACGCAAGGATATGCCGCACCCCCGACAGAGCAAGCGACCGCACGACGAAGCACCGAGGTGCCGGATGACCGTCGCCCGGCCCGTGATCGGGATCATCGGTGCCGGCAGGCTCGGCATGGTGCTGGCTCGGCTGGCCACGCGTGCGGGGTATCAGGTGCTCATCGCGGCATCCGGGGACCCGAAGCGGATCGCACTGGCCGACGACGTCCTCGCCGAGGGGGCTACCGCCACCACCGCGCTGGATGCCGCCGAGCGTGCCGACGTCGTGATCCTCGCCCTCCCGTTTCGCAGGTACCGGGCGATCCCCGCCGACGCACTCGCCGGAAAGCTCGTGATCGACGCCACGAACTACTGGTGGGAGGCGGACGGGCTGCTCGAGGAGTTCCGCGACCCGCTGACCTCGAGCAGCGAGCTTCTGCAGGGTCACCTCCGGGGGTCGCGGGTCGTCAAGGCGTTCAACCACATGAGCTACGCCGACCTGGGCGACGAGGCGCGACCGCCCGGTCAGCCGGGGCGCAAGGCCATCGGTATCGCGGGGAACGACGCCGACGACGTGAACACCGTCGCCGCATTGGTCGACGACCTCGGATTCGACCCCGTGGCGGCGGGCACGCTCGCCGACGGCGTCAGGCTGGAACCCGGCACCGATCCGTTCGGCGCCGACGTCGATGCCCGGGAGCTTCAAGACATGATCGACGGCTTCCCGTCTTCGCAGAGCGGCCTCCGGCGGGCAGCCGCGTCGGCGGCACGCCATCCATCCGCATCCGACGAGTAGAGCCTCCTCGCATCGCACTCCGTGCATCGCCGTCACTAGACGCAGAGACGCACGATCGCGGTGCCTACGGCTCGCTCGGAGATTCGCCGGTGTCGAGCACCGGGCGAGCGGCTGCGATGTGCGAGATCGGGCGCCACACCAGCAGGAGGGTGACCGCCGACCCCGCGAAGGCGAACCACCACGGTGCCGTGAGACCCCACGCCTGGGCGATGAGCCCCCCGAGCAGCTGACCGATCACGAGGCCCCCGAACACGCCGACCATGTTGACGGATGCGATGCGCCCTTGCAGCTGCAACGGCACGAGGCGCTGTCGCACGGTCGTCGAGATCGTGCCCCAGACGAAGGCATAGGCGCCGAACCCGAACATGATCACGAAGGCGATGACCGGCGACGTCGTCAGCGCGAACGAGAGGTGCATGACCACCTCGAGCGACAGGCAGACGCGCATGAGCGTGGCGAAGGACACGTGGCGCTCGAGCCAGCCGAAGGATCCGGTGCCCACCAGCCCGCCGAGGGCCGACGCCGTGGTCAGGGCACCGAAGCCCACGGCACCCATGTTCAGATGCTCGGTCGCGTAGAGAACGAGGATGCTCCAGGGAGCGGCCCACGTCACGTTGAAGACGAGGATGATCAGCACGAGGGTCCGCACGGGGGCGTTGCCGCGCAGCCAGTGCAGGCCCTCGCGGATCGGGTGCGGCCTCGTCCCCACCGGCACCGGCTCCTTCGGTGGAATCGGGGTGCGTGCGATCCGCGAGATGAGCACGACGGCCAGGCTCACGCAGAGGATCTGGACGAGAAACGGCCAGAACGACCCGATGGCGAAGAGGAACGCGCCGAGCGGGGGACCGGCGAGTTGATTCCCGACGAGGAACCCCGTCTGCAACCGCGCGTTTCCGAGCCCCAGATCGGCGGGCTTCACGAGCATGGGCAGAAGCGTGCTCCCCGCCGTATCGGCGAAGACCTCGGCGGTGCCATAGAGGAAGGACGTCGCGAGGACGACCCACACGCTCACCTGACCGGTGAACAGGAAGACGACCAGGGCCAGCACGATCACCGCGCGCGACCCGTCCGCCAGCATGACGAGCCGGCGTCGATCGTGGTGGTCGGCGACCGATCCGGCGAACAGCCCGAACAGCAGCCACGGCAGGAACTGCATCATCGCCCCGCCTGCCACCAGCAGCGGCGACGAGGTCAGCGAGGCGATCAGCAGCGGTGCGGCCGACAGCGCGATCCCGTCGCCGATGTTGCTCGTCCACGACGACGCCATCAGCCAGCGGAAGTCGCTGCCGAGCCGGCGTGGCGCGATCAGTTCGCCGAGCGAGGGCATTGCGCCATTCCTAGAGGTACTCGACCGCCTGCGGATGCTTCAGGGACGTGAACGCGAACCGGAACTGCTCGTTCCGGTCGCGAAGGCGGAGGAGAAGAGGATACCGCGGTCAACCGCAGTGGTGAGGCGCCCAGACGCTGACCGAGGATCCGTCCGGCGGCAGCCGACGAGCCATCCGATCGACGCTCGATACACCCATCGCCTGACCGGTGCAAGCGCCGTGAGCGATCGCCCCCGCAGTCCTAGCCTGCATGGAGCGAAAGGAGCACATCATGGTGGAGACATCGGACTCGCGTGAGTCGCAGGAGGACGGCAACCCGGCCAGCGATCTGAAGACGGACGTGATCAAGGACATCGAGCGCGACGACACGATCACGAGCGACTTCGTGGGTCCTCGGGGCGACGAGGTGCCGGACGACTCCGCAGACGACGACGGGGACTGAGTTCTCCCGCATCCCCGGCGCGGCAAGGCGTCAGCCCCGCGCGAAGACCTGCTCGAGGAGCGCCACCGTGCGCTCGACGAGCAGCTCGCCGGCCTCCGGCGGAACGCGACACGCGTCGTTCACCTCGTACCCGCCTTCGTCGTAGGCGGCTCGAGTCGGCACGTACCACAGGGCGCCGTCGGTATAGCCGACCACCCCCGTCCAGACGCTCGGGGAGCCGATCTTGATCGCTCTGCCCAGCTCGGTGAACAGTTCTGCGGGCGCGAAGGAGAGGGCCGCGTCGCCGATCCTCAGGACCGAGATGTCCGCCTCGATGGTGGGCCGGCGTCCCGACTCGAGAGCCGCGAGCACCTCGCGGGCCTCCTTGATCTTCAGTTCCAGCCACCACCCGGCATCCGGATCGGCGGATCCTCTGGCCGCCATGTCGGCGAGCAGCCCCTCCAGCTCGGATCGGGCGCCTGACACGGAGTCGGCTCCACGGCGCGGGATCGCCAGGCGCCGGCGCTCACTCGTGAGGGGTGTCGCCGCCAGGTGCTGCGCGGCCGATGAGGCGCGGATCGCCTCGGTCGCGAGGGAGAGGCCGAAGGACTCGGGCAGCGACCAGTCGGGCGCCCTGGTCTTGGGATCGATGTCGCCCGCGGCGCCCTGCAGGAACAGCGCTGTACCGCCGACGACCTGCTCCACTCGCGCGCGCATCGCGCCGGGGAAGTCGGCGCTGATGCTTCTGACGCTCGCCTCCAGCGAGCTCGGATGGCACGCGAAGCTGACGATCGTCGCAACCGTCGCCGGATCGCCGCGCGAGTCGCCGGCTGCATCCGTCGCGGTACGGTCGAAGCGCAGGATCTGCACCTCCGGGTCGAGCGGCCCGTCGGGGTTGCGGCCCAGCGCGATGGTGCCATCCGGCTGCGGTTCGCGCCGGTTGACGCCGACTCGGCACGCGCCGCGCCCGGCGAAAAGGGTCACGGGCTCCCGTCGGCTGTCCGCCTCCGCCACGCACCGGGCGATCCATGTGGGGAGCCGGGCACGGTACTCCGCCGCCTCGGAGGTCTCGCCGCCGGGCATGTCGCCGTTCTCGGCGACGACCGGGCCGTAGTGCGTGTGACTGCACGCCAGGAACACCCGCTCCGGCGGTATACCGGTGGCGCGCCGCACGGCTGCCTTCAGCGTGGCCACGAGTTCGTCGCTGTACATCCCGATGAGATCGAGCGCGACGATCGCCACCCTGGTGTCCGCCTCGAGGTCCTGCCCGCCCCGCTCCGCAAGCACGAGGGCCGTCGCGAAGAGGTCATCGTGGATGTCGAGGGCAGGGCCCCTGCCGACGAAACCGGACATCGGAACACCCCGCGCGGGCGTGATCGCCGCGCGTGCGACCCCGGCGGTCAGCGTCGTCCCCGCCCGCCGGTCGCCGACGCGGCGCATGTGGTCAGTCCGTCGACTCGACGGGCACGCGGATGGTGAGCCCGTTCGGCACCACCCAGGTGCGGATCGCGACGGCCTCGCCGAACTCGTCGCCGTCGAGCTCGATGGCCTCCGGGTGGTTCAGGGTCATGGTGAAGCGCTCGCCCTTGATGTAGTTGAGTGCCTTCACCTCCTTGGTGGTGAACTTCTGCCCGAGCCGAGTGCGGCTGAGCACGCCGTTCTCCCACACGATCTTCGTGAAGATCTGCGCCCAGCTGAGGAAGCCCTCCGGCCGCAGCAGCACGATGTCGAGCTGGCCGTCGTCCACCGCAGCCTCCGGCATCAGGAGCACGTTCGCCTGCAGCGTTCCGCAGTTGCCGATGATCACCGTGTGCGCGCGGATGTGCTTGACGGGCGTCGCGTCGAGCTTGTACTTGAGCCGGAGCTGGTTCTTGTCGCGCAGTGCGATGGCGATGGCCTTGACGTATGCCAGCCAGCCGATCTTCGCCTTCAGCTCCTCGTCGGTGTTCGCGAGCATCTTGGCGTCCAGGCCGAGCCCCGCCATGACGACGTACGCGTGCGTGTCGACCTTCGAGTCCCCTCGACGGATGTCGATCATCGCGAGATCGATCGGCCGATCCTCGCCCGTGAAGGCGGAGTGGATGGACTGCTCGAGGTCATCGAGCGTGAGCTTGAGGTTGCGCGCCAGCAGGTTGCCGGTTCCCGACGGCAGCAGCGCCAGCGACACGTCCTTCTCATGCACCGCCTCGGCCACGGCGCGCACCGTGCCATCGCCACCCGCGACCACGATCATCGACACGTTCTGCGCGAGCGCCGCCTCGGTGGCACCCTGCCCCGGGTCGTCCTCGGACGTCTCGAACCAGAGCGTCTCGCCCCATCCGGCCGCCGCCTGCTCCGTGGCCACGACGGCCTGGATGGCGGGCAGGTCCACCTTGATGGGGTTGTAGACCACCGCGGCGACCTTCGTTGCGGTGTCCGGCGGCGTCGGCGTCGAAACGGTCGGGTTCTGTGTGTCGGTCATCGTCGTCTGTCCTTCGGATGCTGGTGGTGCGGCCCCCGCCACCGGATCGGGCCGGGGACCGGGGTCGGTGAATGCGGCGGTCGCTCTGAGCGGCACGGAGCGGCTCAGCAGCGACAGAGGAACGCGCGCGTTCTGTCGGCGCCCTCCCCGGCGCTTCTTCACACAACGTTACGCAACTCGGCGGACATCCGGGAGGCCTTGACGCGCTCGACCGGGCCGGATACGCGACTGCACCTCCGCGCTTATGGGAACGATGTCACATAGGATGGAAAGCATGAACCCCGCACCCTCGCTTGCGGGCGACTCCGAACGTGTCATCGTTCGCGGCCACGGTTACACCCTCGCGTGGAAGACCGGGCCCTCTGGACTGACCCTGTCGCCCTATTTCCATCTTTCGGATGAAGAAGGCGCCCGCTGGATGCGCCTGTGCGCCCTCTCCAGCGCCCACACCCGCGAGACGCCCGACGAGAGCATGCGTCTCTTCGAGCCCGAGGTCGAGGTGGTCGAAGGCGCGGTGATCATCACCGTGCGGACGGAATCGTCAACATGGCAGCGACGAGCGCTGATCCTGCGGTGCACGGCGGAAACCGTCGAGCTGACCCTCGAGGCGGAGGGTTCCGGCTCGCTCACCGATGTCACGATCCTCGGGGGCGACGGCGTCGTGCCGACCGGCGCCTCCGGCACCTTCCGTACGGGGTTGGACGCGCAGAGCGTATACGTGCCCAGCCCGACCGAGCCGATCGCGTTCGTGCGGCCCGTGTGGTCGGCAGCCTCCCTCGGCGTGGTGGGCGATGCGGATCCCGGACGCCTCAACGGCATCTTCTCCCCGCCGCCGTTCGCCCTCGCCTTCGGCCGCGATGCGGCGTCGGATCCCTTTGCGCCGGGCCTCGGCCCCTGGCTGGCCGTGTGGCTGCGCGCGCCGGTGGAGGAGTTGTCCTTCACGACCCTTCGCTACGAGCCCGTCGATGACGGCGCGCTCCTTCGTCTCGCGTACGAAGGGCACACGCAGATCGACGGGACATGGCGTTCGCCGACGATCGTCATCCGCCCGGTGGCGTCTCCGGCGAAGGCGCTCGAGGCCCATCGAGCAGACCTCGTCCACAGCGGATACGCGTCGGCGGAACACCGCGACCTCGAGGACTGGTGGCTCGAGCCGATCTTCTGCGGCTGGGGGTCGCAGGTCGCGAGGGGCGGCAGATCCGCTCCCGACTTCTGCCGCCAGGAGATCTACGACGAGTTCCTCACCACGCTGGCGACGGCGTCGCTGGAGCCGGGCACGATCATCGTGGACGATCGCTGGCAGGCGGAGTACGGCACGGCCGAACCGGATCCCGAAGCATGGCCGGACCTGCGCGGGTGGATCGCCCAGAGGCATGCCGAAGGACGCCGTGTGCTGCTCTGGTGGAAGGCATGGGATCCCACCGGCCTGCCGGTAGACGAGTGCATCACGGATGCCGCGGGCCGAGCGGTCTCGGTGGACCCGGGCAGCGAGGCATACATGAGACGGCTCGATGACATCATCGTCCGCCTGCTCGGACCGGATGGACTGGATGCCGACGGGTTCAAGGTGGACTTCACGCAGCGCACCCCGAGCGGCAAGACGCTCCGGCCGGCACCGGGCAGCGACGGAGTCTGGGGTGTCGCGGGGCTGCACCGTCTCGTGCAGCGCATCCACCGTTCCTCCAAGGCGGTCAAGCCCGACGCTCTCGTGATCACGCACACCGTGCATCCGTCCTTCGGCGACGTGTGCGACATGGTCCGCACGAACGACGTGCTCGAGCACGACGTCACGGGTGCGCCCGTCTCGGTGGCGGCCCAGCTGCGCGCGCGGTACGAGATCGTGGCCACGACTCTGCCGCGGCATCCGGTCGACACCGACCAGTGGCCGATGCCCAGCCGCGACGAGTGGCTCGACTACGCACGGGCGCAGGGCGGCATGGGGGTTCCCGCGCTGTACTACATCGAACGGGTCCGGGACGACATCGAGCGGGTCAGCGACGACGACGCCATCCTGCCCGAGCACCTCGCCGTGATCGGAGAGACATGGGCGGCGTATCGGAGCGCCCGCGAGTGACCGCCACCCAGATCGCGCGGGGCGTGTGGCGGATCGCCGACACGTGCCACGTGTACGTGCTCGTCGACCCCGACGAGCCGTTCGGCAAGCGCGATGCGGTGACCATCGACTTCGGGTCGGGTCTCGTGCTCGACCACCTGGCCGAGCTCGGCATCCGCCGCGTGACAGATGTGCTGATGACGCACCACCACCGCGATCAGGCCCAGGGTCTGCCGCGCGCCGTGCGGCATGGTGCACGGATCCACGTTCCGCCCGTCGAGGTGGAGCTGTTCGACCGCGTCGAACAGATGTGGTCCGGTCGCCAGCTCGACAACGACTACAACCTGCGGCAGGACCGCTTCTCCCTCCTCGCATCGGTGCCCGTGCACGGCACCGTTCCGGAGTATCGCGACCTCGTCTGCGCCGGCGTCGCCCTCAGGGTGCTGCCGACCCCCGGCCACACGATCGGGTCCGTCACCTATCTGCTGGAGCGGGACGGCGAGCGCATCGCGTTCACGGGCGATCTGATCTACGCACCGGGCAAGGTGTGGTCGCTGGCGGCGACGCAGTGGTCGTACACCGAGAACGAGGGGCCCGCCATGACCGTGCTCAGCGCGCTCATCCTCTCGGCCGAGAACCTCTCGCTGCTCGCGCCGTCGCACGGCGATCCGATGCGAGAGCCCGAGGTGGCGCTGCAGCTTCTCGTCGAGGCCATGCAGCGCTACATCGACTCCCGGCGGCCCTACCCGTGGGACGTGCGTGCGCGCCTGGACGATCCGTTCGTCGCCCTGACCCCGCACCTGCTCCTGAACCGTTCGACCATCTCGTGCTCCTACGTCTTGCTCTCAGAGACGGGCGAGGCGCTGCTCATCGATTACGGGTACGACATGACGACCGGGCTCGTGCACAGCCAGGAGCGCAGCGCCCGACGGCCGTGGCTCGCGTCGCTTCCGGCACTGCGCCGCCACCACGGTGTGACGAACGTCACCGTGGCGCTGCCGACGCACTATCACGACGACCACGTGGCCGGCATGCCGCTGCTTCGGGATGTGGAGGGCACCGAGCTGTGGATCCCCGAGAACGTCGCACCGGTCCTCGCCGATCCGTGGCTCGAGGATCTCCCTTGCCAGTGGTATGACCCGATTCCGGCCGATCGTGTCCTGCCGCTCGATCGGCCCTTCACGTGGAACGAGTACACCATCACGGCGTACGCGCAGCCGGGGCACACGCTCTATGCGGTCGCCTACGCGGTCACCGTCGACGATGTGCAGGTCGTGTTCACCGGCGACCAGCAGCAGGGACTGGGCGGCCGCGATGGGCGCCGCGACATCATGAACTACCAGTACCGCAACCTCTTCCGCCTGGGCGACTACATCCGGAGCGCGGAGCTCTATCAGCGGATCGCACCCGGCCTGATGGCGACCGGACACTGGGAACCGCGATGGGTGGAGCGCGGATACCTCGACTACCTGACCGAGGAAGGCCGGGCCGTGGACGACATCCACGAGGAGCTGCTGCCGCTGCAGGAGATCGGGATGGCACCGCACGGGCAGACCGCCCGGATCTCGCCGTACCGAGCTCGCGCCGCGGTGGGGGAGCGCCTCGCCTACCGCGTGTCTGTGCGCAATCCGCTCCCCGAGGCGGCGGACGTGCGTGTCGCCCTCGTACTCCCGCCGGGCTGGCACTCGCCCGAGACCGAGTTCGCTGCACGACTGGAATACGACGAGGAGGCGCTCTGGGATGTGGCGGTCGTTCCGTCCGCCCCGGGCCGCCGCTTTCGCTTCGCGATCGATGTCACCATCGGCAGGCTCATGCTGGGGCAGCACGCAGAGGCGCTCATCGATGTGGAGCCGGTCCCGGCTTGAGTGGTGCCGCAGGCTGATCGAAGGCGCCGTAGAGGGCGCGATACACGAAGCCGCGTCGCCGCTGCGACTGCCGAGCGCGCCGTTCGACGTCCGCCGGATCGACCGACTCCAGCAGCCGCCGGTGCAGGCGGTCGAGCTGCGCCGCGTGCTCCGCATCCGAGGCGAGGTCGCGCCGCTCTCCGGGATCGTGCGCGAGGTCGTACAGGTGCTGCTCGTGGCCGTGCACCAGCACGTACTTCCACGAGCCATCGCGGAGCAGAAAGCACGGCGCGTGGACGCCCTCTCCGTGATACTCCGCGATCACCGCGTGCTCCGGTGCCCGGTGACCACTCAGCGCGGGACCGAGGTCCGCGCCGTCGAGGTCAGGGGGCAGCGGTGCCCCGACGAGGCCTGCCAGTGTGGGCAGCAGATCGACGAGGCTGACGGGCGTGGAGATCTCGGCACCCTGCACGATCCCCGGCCCGGCGATGATCAGCGGCACCCTGATCGAGCGTTCGTAGAAGGCGCGCTTCTGCAGCATGCCGCGGTCGCCGAGCATGTCGCCGTGATCGGCGGTGAACACGATGATCGTCTCGTCCGGGCGAGGGAGCGCGCGCAGAAGCTCCCCGACGCGGATGTCGAGCTCGCGCACCAACGCGTAGACCGTCGAGTGCATCCAGCGCAGGTTCTCCGGCTGCATCAGCCGGTCCAGCACCTGGTGGACGTAGTGGAAGTCGTCGAGCCAGCGGTCCATCACGCCCGCGGGCGGCACCACTTCGGGAGTGAGCCGCGGGCGCGCGTCCGCGAACCGAGCCACCTCGTCGTCCGGCGCCCAGAACGGGTTGTGCGGGGCATGGTACGAGGCGATGGCGAAGAAGGGCGCGTCGTGGTCGCGCGAGAGGTAGCCGAGCGCCTCCGCGTGGATGTGCTCGTCCCGCTCGGTGTGCAATTCCTGCCGGAAGCGTCGGCGGTAGGCATCCGTCGATTCGCGCGCCAGGTAGGACTCGCCCATCATCTGAGGACTGTTCGGGTTGCCGGCGCTCGGTCGGTCCCAGTCGTAGGCGAGCGCGTACAGCCCCGGGTCGTGCGCCTTGCTGTAGTCGGTGTCGAGGGCCAGCCGCTCATCGAATCCGTGGTGCTGGTCGTGCCCGATGAAGTGCATCTTGCCGATGATGGCCGTGCGGTAGCCCATCGACCGGAACGCGTGCGCCACGGTCGGGTGGTCCGATGCGAACTCGCTCGCGTTGTCGAAGCAGTCCAGCCGGCTCGCGAGGCGTCCGGTCAGCATGGACGCGCGCGATGGAGTGCACAGCGGGGCATTGCAGGATGCCTCGAACCGCACGCCCCGAGCGGCGAGCGCATCGATCTCGGGAGTGGCGCCGTTCCGGTCGCCGTAGGCGCCGATCAGGTCGGGCGGCAGCGAGTCGCACTCGATCACCAGCACATCGGGCAGTTCGGGGCGGGACATCCCTCCACGATGCCACCGCCCGGCCGTGCTTCGAAGCACAGAACCGGTGCTCTTCGCAACCCCCGTGACTACCGGGCGGAGAAGGCGTGACAATCTTCTGAAAATGGGAAGGAGTGTGCGTTGGACATCGTTCTCGTTCCCGGGCTCTGGCTGGATGCCACATCGTGGCAGGACGTCGAGTCCCGGCTCGCCGCCGCAGGACATCGGCCCCTGGCGCTCACCCTCCGCGGCTTCGAGTCGCGGTCTGCCAACCGTTCCGGCATGATGCTGGCCGATCACGTGGCCGAGATCGTGTCGGCCATTGATCGCTCCGACGGTCCGGTCGTGCTCGTGGGGCACGCGGAATCCTGCGGGCTCGTTCATGCCGCGGTCAACAAGCGCCCCGAATCGATCGCGCGCGCCGTGTACGTCGGCGGACTGCCCAGCGCCGACGGCGCCGGGGTGCTCAGCGGCTTCACCGCCGACTCCGGGGGAAGGCCCACGCACACCGGCGGGCAGCGCGTGATCGACGCGGGCCTCGCCTCCCTCTACTACCGCATGACGGAGAACGCGTCGCATGTGCTGGACGGCGTGCAGCGGTTGACGGATGCTCGCCGCTACGACGTGCCCGTGACTGTCGTCGCCACCGAGTTCAGCACCGACGACGTCCGTCGGTGGATGTCGCTCGCGATCGACCCCGCCCGCGAACTGGCGCAGATCCCGGATGTGACCCTGGTGGATCTGCCTTCCGGCCGCTGGACGCAGATGGAGCGCCCCAACGATCTCTCGGATGTGCTGCTCGAGGCGGTCGCTCTCTGCGAGGCGCAGCTCGAACCCCGCTGATCCGTGCCCGGCATGGTGCTCTCAGGTCAGGACGTCGTCGAGGGCGAAGACGGCGTCCGCCGCGGATGCCGTCCGGGCGATCAGGGCCGCATTGCGCTCGTCGGACTCCTCGACGAAGCGCGCCGCGTCCTCGGGGCTGCGTCCGGCTTGTCGATGGCGCGCCTCGAGGCGGGCGCGGCGCACCTCGGCCGGCGTATCGAAGTACCAGACGGCGTCCAGCTGCGCGCGGGCGGCGGTCCATCCGGATTCGGGATGAAGCAGGTAGTTTCCCTCGACGACGACCAGCGGCAGCCCAGCCGGCACCGTGATCGCATCCGGGATGGGGTCGCCGACGACGTGATCGAACGCCGGCACCGACACGTCCTGGTCGGTGGTGTTCCGGATGCGACGCAGAGCCGCAGCGAAGGCGTCGGCGTCGAACGTGTCGGGTGCACCGCGGCGGGCCAGAAGGGGGGTTCCCACGATCTGTGCGCGGGTGAGGTGGAACCCGTCCATCGGCACCACGACGGTGGTCGCCGGTCCGAACGCTTCGGCGATGGCGGAGGCAACCGTCGACTTGCCTGTGCCGGGCGGGCCGGTGATGCCCAGAAGAACCCGCGAGGGGCCGTCACGCAGCAGGGCACGCGTGGCCGTGACCAGTTCCGGGAGGTTCGTCGAGCGGGTCATGTCACTGCCACCTCGGGAGCACTTCGTCAACCCCGATGACGGCAGGGAGCGAAGCGTGATTGTCTGACGGAGAAAGGAGCATGAAGCCCAAGGCGCGCGTCTCTTTTCGTCGCGATCAAGGGGTGGGATCGATTGCATACGACGCTAGTTCCGACGTCCCATCGACCGCAATCGTCAAGGTCACGAATACACAACGGAACGCCAGGATGCGGGCGCAAGTGCCTTGTGCGTAAACGCATCCCTCCTGTACGGTCACGTGTGGGATGGTTCCCACACAGCACCACGCAACTCGCACTCCCGCGCGAAGGCGCCTGGGAGCGTGCGCCCGAAAGGACAGTTCAATGAAGAAACGGCAGAACGCCCTCGTCGCGGTGACAGCCGCGGCGTCCCTCTTCACACTCACCGCGTGCGGTGGTGGGGGCACCGCGACGACCGAAGGCGCGGAATTCTCGGAGGACTACTCCGGCACTCTGACGGCGTGGGGGTTCCCGGAGCCCGACGAGGTCGCGCAGTCCCGCATTGACCTCGCAGACGACAAGCTGGCCGAGTCCGACACCGAAGTCGATCTCGACAACTCGCCTTTCGACGCGCAGAAGTTCACCACCCTCGCGGCCAGTGGCAACATCCCGGACGTCGTCGTGATGGACCGGCAGTTCGTCACCACCTACGCGTCCCAGGGCCTGATCATGCCGATCGACGACTGCTTCGCCCTTTACGACATCGACCCGCGCGAGTACTGGTACCCCCAGGTCGTCGACGACGTCACGTGGGACGACGAGGTCTGGGCGGTCCCGCAGTTCTACCAGCCGCCGGCGATCATGCTCAACGCCCGGGTCATGGGCGAGACGGGCGTCACTCCGGAGCAGCTCAATGTCTCGGATCAGGACGCCTTCCTCGCTGCCGTCGAGAAGATGACGGTCATGAACGGGCAGAACCCCACGCGCCTGGGCTTCGACCCCCAGGGTCCCTCCAAGGCGGGCCTGTGGATGCTGAGCTTCGGCGGGTCGACGATCGGTGAGGACGGCGAGCCCACGCTCGACAACCCGAAGAACGCCGAGGCGATCGACTTCCTCAAGAAGATCTACGACCTGCAGGGCGGGTACGCGAACGTGAAGAGCTTCGTCGACTCCTTCGACGTGTTCGGCGAGAACAACTCGTTCGTGGCCGACCAGGTCGGCGCCGCGATCTTCGACCAGTGGTACGTCAATGTGCTGACCTCCTACGCCGAGCAGGTGGACATCGGGGCGATTCCGGTCGTCACCCAGGAGGGTGAGCCGTTCACGGTTGCCAGCGGGACATCCGTGGTGATCCCGGCGGCGTCGAAGAACCCCTCGGCGGCGTGCGATTGGGCTCTGACACTCACCTCGCTCGAGGCCTGGGAGGCGGCCGGCGCCGCTCGCGCCGAGACGACCGAGGCCGACCCCGGTCGCAACGGCATCAACGCGGGTCTGTTCACCGGTTCGCCCGAGGCCGACCAGACGATCCGTGAGTCGTACGTCAAGGAGACGGGCTACGCCGGCTTCGACCAGGCGATCGCGACGTACTACGACGTCGCATCCAGCGGCGCCTCGTTCGGATCCTCGCCCGCCGGTCAGCAGATCCAGTCCGAGCTGCAGAACGCGGTGACCTCGGCCCTCCTCGGAGAGAAGTCGGCCGCCGACGCGCTCGCCGACGCTCAGAGCGCCGCACAGCGCGCGTACGACCAGGTCGCAGGCTAGGCAGGCCAGGCTAGACACCGCCGGCCGGCACCGGTCGGCTGGGCACCACCACAGGGCGGCCTCCTTCGGGAGGCCGCCCTGTGGCGCGCCGGCCGCCGTGCACAACGGCGGCTAGGCAGGCCAGGTTAGACACCGCGGCCGGCACCGGTCGGCTCGGCACCACCACAGGGCGGTCTCCTTCGGGAGGCCGCCCTTTGGCGCGCCGGCCGCCGTGCACAACGGCGGGGATTCCTTAAGACACCCCGAGCTTGGGCTTCCGGTGTCGGTGTGTCCCAGTGGATCGCCGCGGTTGTGCCGGCCGGACTCTCGTTCGGCGTGATGAATCGGGCTGAATGTCGAGCGTGCGTCTCCCGCCGCGAGTGCACCTTCCGGGCCGCTCAGCGCCCACTGTCGCGGCGGATCGTGCACTCTTGCGTGGGTTGGGGCGCTCGACTCCATCCCGGCCATGCCCTCCAGCCGAGTCCCGGCGGGCCGCCAGTGGTGTGCACACGGGCGCAGATCCGTCGCCAAACGCCGGGTTGCGGCGTCCGTTCTCGGTGTGTCGAAGCGGATCTGCGCCGTTGTGCTCGGGGTCTGCGGCGGGCTTCAGAGGCGGTGTTGCGAGTGGGGGTTGGAGGCGACGGGCGAGGGTCGGTGGTGCACAACGGCGGGGATTGTCGGGGACACGCTGGGCTGCGGCGTCCGGTGCCAGTGTGTCGGGGAAGACACCCGCCGTTGTGCTCGGGCGGCCCGTCAGCGAGGAGGCGCTGGGCCTCGGGTCTTCCCGGATCGGGGAATGGGCCAACACCGGTCGAGCACAAGGGCGCAGATCCGTCGGGAAACGCCGGCTGCGGCATCCGGTTCTCAACGTGTCGAACTGGATCTGCGCCGCTGTGTTCGGGGAGCCGGTCAGCGAGGCGGCGTTGGGCCTCGGTACTCTCCGGATCGGGAGCCGGGCGAGGTCGGTCGTGCACAATGGCGGGGACTGTGGGGGAGACGCCGAGATTCGGCATCCGGTGTCGGTGTGTCGGAGAGGATCACCGCCGTTGTGCTCGTGGTCGCGGGGGGAGCCGGCGCAGCGAGTTGCGGGATCGTGGATCCTGGGCGCCCCGCCAGGCTCGAGTGAATTCCGGGTCCACGGAGCGCGAACGCTCCGCGGGTTGGATCGGCAGCCGGAGGGCCCGGGATCGATACGACGAGAAGAGGGCGGCAGCCCGGATGCGGGATGCCGCCCTCTCACGGTCGAACGGTGATCAGCCCTTTCGGCCCTGGGTTGCGAGGCCCTCGACGAAGTACTTCTGACCGATCGCGAACAGGATCAGCATCGGGATGGTCACGAGGAGCGCGGCGACCATCACGTACTGGTAGTCGCCGTGGCCGCCGTTCGTCGGGCTGTACTTCGCCATCGCCGATGCGATGCCGAGTGGGGCCGTGTACCCCTCCGGCGAGCCGGCGTTGAGGTAGATCAGCGCCGCCTGCAGGTTGTTCCAGCTCGCCTGGAACTCGAAGACGAACACGATGATGAACGACGGGATCGACAGGGGCATCGCGATCTTCCAGAACATGCCCCAGTAGCCGAGGCCGTCCATGCGCGCGGCCTCGAACAGTTCACGCGGCAGTCCGAGGAAGAACTGCCTCTGCAGGAAGATGTAGAAGGCCGAGCCGAACAGGTTCATCCCCCACAGCGGCACGCTCGTCCCGACAAGGCCGAGCTGGTTCCAGATGAGGTACTGCGGCACGAGGGTGACGGCTCCCGGCAGCATCATCGTGGCGAGCACCAGACCGAAAAGGAGCTTCTTCGCCGGGAAGTTGAAGTACGCGAAGCCGAAGGCCACGATCGAGCTCGAGACAGCCACGAAGGTCGCCGCCAGGAGCGCGATGTAGAGGCTGTTGCCGATCCAGTTGAAAAGCGGCAGCTCCGAGAACACCGTGACGAAGTTGTCGGGCCGGAAGGTCTTCGGAATCAGCCGGTTGTCGAAGACCTCTCCGCGCGGCTTGAAGCTCGCAGCGAGCAGCCAGGCGAAGGGGTAGAGGAACAGCAGGGAGAAGCCGATCAGCAGCGCCCACTTCAGGACGGTGGCGACCCAGCCGCCGAGAGACTTCTGCTTCTTGCGCTTGGGCGGCTTCGCGGCGGTCGTCGGCTGCGAGGGGGTGGAAGCGGTGCCCTCGCGGTCGGCGCGCTCGTCGGCCGTTTCGGGGGCCGCGGGAACAATGCGCTCGGTAGTCATCAGCGTTCGCTCTCGTAGTAGACGAATCGGTTGCTCAGCTTCACCTGGATCAGTGAGATCACGATGATGATGATGAACAGGAGCCATGCCATGGCCGCGGCGAACCCGAAGTTGAACTGCCGGAAGGCCTGCTGGAACAGGTAGATCCCGTAGAAGAGGGATGCGTCGGATGCTCCTTGCACCTGATCCCGGTAGAACAGCAGATACGCCTGGTCGAAGACCTGGATGGCCGCGATCGTGAGCACGATGATGTTGAAGAACATGGCACCCGAGATCATCGGCAGAGTGATCGAGAAGAAGCGGCGGATCGGTCCCGCGCCATCCAGCTCGGCCACCTCATACAGATCGCGTGGCACGTTCTTGAGCGCCGCGAGGAAGATGATCATCGTTCCGCTGACTCCCCAGAGGGTCATCAGCACGATCGAGGGCTTGATCCATGCCGGGTCGAGCAGCCACTGCGGCCCTTGGATTCCGATCGCGGCCAGACCCTTGTTGATCGCACCTTGGTTGCCGTTGAGCAGGAGCAGGAAGATCGCCGCGGTGGCGACCATCGGCGTCATCTTCGGCAGGTAGTAGAGGGTGCGGAACACGCCGGATCCCCGGTTCACCCGGTTGAGCAGCAACGCCAGGGACAGCGCGAAGATGATCTCGAAGGGCACGGCGAGAACGGCGTAGAAGAGGGTGTTCGACAGCGAGAGCATGACCTTCGGATCGGAGATCAGCGCCTCGTAGTTCGCGAAGCCGGCCGGGCGAGCGGTGTTGGTGGCCAGCTGGTAGTGACTGAAGGAGATCACCAGGCTGTAGACCATCGCGCCGAACGTGAAGACCAGGAAGCCGAAGAGCCATGGCGAGATGAAGAGATAACCCGCGATCGCCTCGCGACGGTTGTACTTCTTCCCGCGGACCTTCTCGATCTTCTTCTTCTTGCCGGCCTCCGCCGCTTCGGGCGCTGGCTTGAGTTCCGTCGTCGTCATCTCGATGACCCTCGACGGCGCTTTCTCGTCAGTAAGAACATCGCCGTTCCCCTTTCCTGAGACATCATTGACTCCAGCCACGAGTGTGGTATCGATACCACATAGCACATTCGAGCTTATGCGCGGCCTGCGCGGGGCGCAAGACGGGAGTAATTCCGGACCTGCTGCGGTATAATCCTACGTTTCCGGGCCTCGGGGGGCGCCGAAACGCGGGATATCCGTGTGAACGGCTCCGAGTATGCCACTTCGCGCGGAATCCCGATATCCCGCTTGGCTGTGCTCAACGGCGGCCGAAGTCCGTTGACCGCCTAGGCCGGATGTGGGTACGTTCTCACACCGGGCGAAGTGGCATCGGGTGGGGCGACGGGATGTCGGGGTGCTTCAGGATCGGTTGCGCGAGCAGGGCGGCGTGCTGCCGGGGTAGCCGATCAGGACCTTCTCGTACGCAGTCGCGCGATCGTCTCCTCGTCGAGCTGAGCCGCGCCGGACGCGCTCAGGTCGAGCGCGAGACGAGCGCTTGCCTCCAGTTCCTCCGCACGATCCGCGGCGCGCTCGACGCTCTCGCCGCAGCAGAGGCTCCCGTGGTTGGCCAGAAGAATCGCCACCGCACCGGCGTGGACGGCCGCCGCGAGAGGTTGGGCGAGTGCGGGCGAACCGGGGTCGGCGTAGTCCAGCAGAGGCACATCGCCGAGGCTCATCACGCGATAGGGGGTGTATGTCGGGAGCGCCGCCGACCCGCCGGGCTCGGCGGGCAGGCAGGCGATCGCCGTACTCGCCGCCGAGTGCAGGTGCACGACGCCGCCGATCGCGGGATCCGCGCGGTACGCCGCGGCGTGCAGCGGCCACTCCTTGCTGGGCGCCGCGCCGGCGAGCCGGCGTCCGTCCAGGTCGAGAACGGCCAGATCGGATACCTCCACGCGCGACAGCGCCGACCCGGTCGGCGTCACGAGCAAGCGGTCACGGACCCGGGCGCTGATGTTGCCCGAGGAGCCGGGCGAGAGACCCTGGGCCACGAGGTGCCGGGCCACCGCGACGATGCGCCGGGCGGTGTCGGACTCCTCGTCGCCGGAGACGGGTGTGGTGTGCGCGGTCACGTGGCAGCCGCCTCCCACGCCCGTAGGAACAGGTCTTCGCCGCCGAAGTTGCCGGACTTGAGCAGCACGTGCAGGCGAGGACCTCCGGCGACCGCCCCGGCGGCGCCGATGCCCCACGCCACCCCGGCATCGACCCGACGCGTCAGGCGCAGACGCTCGATGCCGAGGGCGCGCGTCACGGCGCCCGAGGTCTCGCCCCCTGCGATGAGCAGGTGCCGGGCGCCCAACCGCTCGACAGAGCCGAGGGCGATGGCGGCCAGCGCATCCTCGACGGCGGCTCCCGCTCGCTCGACGCCGAGCGCCTGCTGGGCGAGGCGGAGCGCCTCGAGATCGTGGCTCGCGCTCACCACGGCCGGGCGGTCCGGATGCCGCATCCAGAAGTCTTCGAGCAGCGCGAGTGCCCGAGCGACCTCGCCGCCGCCATCCGCGGCCGCGGCCACCGCGTCGACGGTCGCGGTGACGGGACCGCCCCTGGCGACCTGAGCCCGGGTGCGCTCGGAGGCGCTGCCGACGAGGATCAGGCGCCGGCCTCCTTGGTGTGCCTCGACGGGATCGGATGTTCCGCCGCCGGGCCCGGCGCGTCTCGCCAGCGCGGTGATGAGCCCGGCGCCGCCGCCGACGAGGCAGGGGTCGAGGGCCTCGACGGCGATCGCAATCGAGTCGAGGTCGCGTTCATCGAGCGCGTCGACGAGAAGGTGGGGGGCGCTCGCCGTGCGTATCGCCGCTGCCAGCGCGGGAGGACCCGCACGCACGTCCCGATGGCGCACCAGCCCGACCGGCAGTGTCGTCTGCCGGCCGAGCACGCGCACGAGGTCGGGATCGGTCATGGGCGTCAGCGGGTGATGTGCCAGAGAGCTCTCGGAGACGAGCCGGTCGCCGACGAACAGGTGACCGCGGTAGACCGTGCGATCCGCATGGGGCGTGCACGGGGTGCCGACGGAGGTGGCGAAACCGCCCGCGGCCATCAGCGCCTCGGCGACCGGACCGATCATGCCCTCGGGCGTGGAGTCGAAGGTGGAGCAGTACTTCTGATACCACCGGGTGATCCCGCGCCGGCGCAGCCACTCGGCGGCGGCGAGCGAGTCGTCCACCGCGACCGCTCGCGGTGCGGTGCGGGTGCGAAGGCCGATCACCACAGCGCCGCCGTCATCGGGCAGGTCCTCTTGTGCGGGAACGCCCAGCAGCACGTCGACGGTCAGCCCGATCTCGCGCAGTTCGGCCGCCACATCGCAGGCTCCCGTCACATCGTCGGCGATCACGCCGATGCGCTCGTTCACGGAACCACGGCCGTCGGCGTGACAGCCCCTGCCGAAGCCGAGGCCGAAGCCGAAGCCGACGCGGAAGCGGATGAGGAGGCGGAAGACGATGCGGCGACGTGGAGGGTAGGACCGGCGACTGTCCCGAGCGCTGCCGCACCGGCCGCGTCGGTGACGATGTCATCCACCGCATCCAGGCGGGCGAGGCGTATCGGTGCCCTCGCACCGACCTTGGAGGCATCCGCCACGACGAGCACCCGGCGGGCCGCGGCGATGAGGGCGCGCTTGACGGCCGCATCCAGCGCATCGCCGCCGAGCAGCCATCCGTCATCGATCGCAGGCACGCTGATGACCGCGACATCCAGCGCCAGGCCCTCCAGCGCGTGCAGCACGGCGGGACCGACGAAGCTCCGGGTCGCCCGCTGGTACACGCCTCCGGCGACGATGAGGTCGAGGTCGTCGCGGCGCTCGACGGCTTCGATCACGGGCACCGAATGCGTGACGACCCCGCTGTGCGGGGGAAGCACCGGCGCCAGGAGGGCGACGGTGGTGCCCGAATCCAGGCCGATCGTGCCACGGTCGAGCAGCGAAGCGGCGTGCTGGGCGATGGCGCGCTTCGCGTCGGACGCCAGCCCCGCTCGCACCCCGAACGCGGGTCGCGCGGTCCCGCCCAGCCACGCCCCGCCGAGCACGCGCTCGAGCGCGCCCTCCGCGGCGAGCTTCTCGATGTCTCGCCGCACCGTCATCTCGGAGACCCCGAGCGCGGACGCCAGTTCCGCGGAAGCGACATAGCCGGTTCGCCCGGCGACACGGAGGATCTCCGTTCTGCGGGCATCCGCTTGTCGATAGCGCATGGCGTCATCAAAGCGGGCGCTCCTTGGTTTGTCAATCCGCGCTCATCACTTGACCGGTTTGTGAATCGCCGCACATACTGACATCCATGCTCGTGAGTCCCGTTGTCCGCCGATCCGGTGCGAGGGCGATTCCGCAATGGTGATCGCGCTCGGCATCGACGTGGGAAGCACCGCGGTCAAGGCATCCGCGGTCGAGCTGACGGAGAGCGTGCGCGAGCTCGCCGTGGCGACCGCTTCGGTCGCCGGCCTGGATGCGCCGGCGCTCGTGCGCGCCGCCCTCGCCGCGGCGGCAGCGGCGCTCGAACGTGCGGCGGCCGGCCCGGCGCGGGTCGTCGGAATAGCATCGATGGCCGAGACCGGCGCGATCACCGACGCCGACGGATCCTCGCACGGTGCTCTCGTTCGTTGGGACCGGCTGCCGGACCACCGACGCCGGGACGAGCTCGAGGCGCGCCTCGATCCTCGGGCGCTGCACGCTACGACGGGCGTTCCGCTCACGCGCAAGCTCCCCCTCCTGACGTGGGCGGAGCTGGCCACCGGGCAGGACGAGCCGCCGAGGCACTGGGCGTTCACGGCGGACCTCGTTGCCGCGGCACTGACCGGCCGCCGGGCGACCGACCACACCCTCGCCGGAAGGAGCGGGGCACTGCCGCTGCCCGAGGCATCCGCGTCGCTGACCCTCGCCTGGGATGACGAGCTCCTGGCGGCCTTCGGCATCGCCCGCGGGTTCGCTCCCGACGTTCTCGCCCCGGGCGAACCGGCGGGGATCGTCAGCCAGGAGGCCGTCGCCGCCCTCGGTGGGCTGGTCGATCCGGATGCATCGGTGTACATCGCCGGTCATGACCACGCCGTCGCGGCCTGGATCGGGAGTGCCCGTTCGCGGGGACGTCGCGTGCGGTCGATCGGGACGACCGAGGCGGTCGTGGCGATCGCCGCCGGCGAGGTCGACAGGGAAGCGGCCTGGCGAGAAGGCATCAGCGTCGTGCGCGCCGTCGACGGAATCCTCGAGGGCGCGCTCGCCGGCAGCCCGGCGGCCGGGTCACTTATCGAGGACTGGCGCACACGTGTTCTGGAAGACGGTGAAGACGGCGACGAGCTGATGATGCGCGCGAGGCTCGAACGTGGCCCTGACGAGGCGATCGCGCTGCCGTATCCCCGTGGCAGGCAGTGCCCGCACCCCGACGCGTCGGCAGCACTCGTCTTTCGCGGCGTGCCCGCCGGGGACCGCATCGCCGAGCTGCACGCGCTGCTGCGCGGCATCGCGGCGCACGGCGGCTGGATGATCGAGGCGGCCGAGGCGCTCTGCGGGGTGGCAGCACCACCGGTGCTCGTCGGTGCGCCGTACCGGCTGAACGGGCGGCTCGCCGCCCTCAGCGCCGCGGTGGCCGGAACGCCTCTCGAGCTCGTCGATCTGGCCGCGCCCGTGGCAAGCGGTGCGGCGGCGCTCGCCGCCGACAGGGACGGTCTCGCCGGGGAAGTGCATGCTCCGACACGTCTGATCGACCCCGACCGCGTGACCGATGACGGCTTCGTCGATCGGTTCCGGGCGGCGATCGCCGAGTCGGCAGTCTCCGCCCGGCCGCCGACCCGCACCCCATGACCGACCACCGCCCGCACGCCGCACCATCGCGCCGCGTGCACCGAAGAGGAGAACCATGACCCGCACACTCGACGCGATCGCCCGACCCGCGGGCGGCCTCGCGATGGTCGCCATGGACCAGCGCGAGAGCCTTCGTCACATGTTCGATCAGGCAGGCGCCGGCCGGCCCGGCGACGAGGTGCTCGAGCGGTTCAAGCGAGATGTCGCCACCGAACTCGGCGGACTGGCATCCGGATTCCTCGTCGACCGCGACTTCGGCGGCCTCGGCATCCTCGACGACGGCCTCCTTCCGGCGGGATGCGGCTTCATCCTCGCCGCGGACGCCCTCACCCAGGATCCGGGGGGTCCGGTCGAGGAGACGGAGCTGGACGAGGGCGCACTGCACAGCGTCCGCGAGGGCGTGGATGCGATCAAGCTCCTGATCATCTGGCGACGCGACGACCGACGTTCGGACCGGGTGGCTCTGGCCGAGCGATTCATCGCCGAGGCGCGCGAGCGCGGCGTGCTCTCGGTGCTGGAGCCCGTCGTCCGCGCGACCCCCGCCGAGCTCGACGACGGCTCGTGGGACGTGGAGGCGGCGATCCGCGAGGCCGCGCGGGAGCTGTCGACCCTGCGTCCTTCGCTCTACAAGGTGCAGGTCCCCCTCGGCGGTGCGGGCGAAGAAGCGGAGCAGCGCGCGGCGAGCGAGGAGCTGGCGGCGGACATCACGGGGCCTTGGGTCGTGCTCTCGCAGGGCGTGGAACGGGACCGCTTCGCACAGGCTGTCGAGGCCGCGTGCCGCGCCGGCGGGAGCGGATTCCTCGCCGGCCGGGCCCTCTGGAGCGACATCGTGGGAGCACCGGATGTGCCGGTGGCGCTCCGCGAGAAGGCGCGCCCGCGGCTCGAGCACCTCGTCGGCATCGTCGACCGGCACGCCCGGCCGTGGACGGAGGCGTGACCGTGCGCCTCGGTCTGCTGCACACGGTGCCCGCTCTCGCGCCCCGGTTCGACGGCATGCTGGCGGCTCGCGTGCCCGGTTCGACGGCGCTGCACATCGTGGATGCCGAACTGCTCGCCGAGGCGGTGCGTGCGGGCGTCGGAACCGAGGTGCGAGAGGCGGTCGCCGCGCACGTCCGGTACTTGGTGGACCTCGGAGTGGACGGGGTGCTGGTGACCTGCTCGTCGATCGGCGAGGCGACCGAGGTCGCGGCCCAGGACGTGGCCGTCCCCGTCGTGCGCATCGACACCGCCATGGCGGAGCGCGCGGTGCGCATCGCCCGAGCGGGAAGCGGCCGGATCACGGTGCTCGCGACCCTGGAGGCGACGCTCGGTCCGACCGGCCGCCTGCTCGAGCGGCTCGGCGGCGATGGGCAGCGCGTCCGCGCCTACGTCGTGGCGGGCGCGCTGAGCGCGCGGGAGGCGGGCGACACGGATCGGCACGACGCCCTCATCGTCGACGCGCTGAGGGCGGCGGCCGCCGAGGCGGACGTGCTCGTGCTCGCGCAGGCCTCGATGGCGCCTGCCGCCGACCGTGCCGGGCTGGACATTCCGGTGCTCACTTCACCGGATCTGGCGATGGATGCCGTGATCGAGCGTGTCAGGGGGCGCTGAGGTGGGGCGATCGGGCGTCCGGCTGCTCGTCTATGCGGACAGGCTCGGCGGCGACCTGACCCGGCTGGGCGCGATCCTCGACGGCCCGCTGCGGGACCTCACCGGCGTGCACATCCTGCCGTTCTACACACCTTTCGACGGTGACGATGCGGGGTTCGACCCCGTGGATCACGCCCGGGTCGACCCGCGCCTCGGAGACTGGGCCGACGTCCGGCGGCTGGCAGCGGATCGGGAGGTGACGGCGGATCTCATCGTCAACCACACGTCGGCGGGGTCGGAGGAGTTCCGCGACTGGCAGGCCAAGGGCAGCGAGTCCGTCCATGCGGGCATGTTCCTCACGATGGACCGGGTCTTCCCCGGCGGGGCCACCGAGGCCGGCCTGACCGGCTTCTACCGTCCGCGCCCGGGACTGCCGATCACCCCGTACGCGGTCGGCGGCCAGCGGCGACTCGTCTGGACGACCTTCATGCCCAGCCAGGTCGACCTCGACGTCGATCATCCGGCCGCGCTCGCCTACATCGACCGCATCGTGTCGAGGCTCACGGAGGCGCGCGTGGAGGTGGTGCGCCTCGACGCCGTCGGGTACGCCATCAAGACCCCCGGGACCGACAGCTTCATGACGCAGCACACGCTGGCGTTCGTGGAACGCCTGACAGCGCGCATCCGGAAAGCGGGCCTCCGCGTGCTCGTCGAGGTGCACGCGCACTTCGAGCAGCAGCTGGCGATCGCCCCCCTTGTCGATCTCGTCTACGACTTCGCCCTGCCCGCGGTGCTGCTGCACGCCCTGGGCGCGGGCGACGTCGAACCCCTCGCGCGCTGGCTCGACATCCGGCCGCGCAACGCCGTCACGGTGCTCGACACCCACGACGGCATCGGCATCATCGACGCCGGCCCGGTCGCGGGCCGACCCGGGCTGCTCACCGAACAGGACATGCGGGCGATCTTCGTGCGTGCGTCGCAGGCGACCGGCGGACATTCGGAGCTGGCATCCGTCACCCCGCAGTGGGCGAGCATGCCGCATCAGATCAACGCCACGTTCCCGAGCGTGGTGAACGATGACACCGCCTATGTGATGTGCCGCGCGGTCCAGCTGCTGCTGCCGGGCGAGCCGCAGCTGTATTACGTGGGGCTGCTCGACGGGCGGGACGACCGCGAGCGGTTCGCCGCGACCGCACAGGGGCGCGAAGTCAACCGCCATGTCTACGACGACGCGGAGCTCGCCGAGGCGCTTGCACGGACCGTGCCCCGGGCGCTGCTCGCCCTCGCCCGCCTCCGCCGGAACCACCCCGCGTTCGATGGGGAGTTCTCGTGGGAGCGACTCACCGAGACGTCGCTGCGTCTCGGGTGGCGGTCTGCCGACGCGTCGCTCGAACTCGACGCACAGTTCGCCCCCGACTCACGCGGGTTTGCCCTGCGGAGCCGGGTCGGTGAACGGGAATGGTCCTCAGGCACGGTGGCGGAGCTGGCGAACGGCGCACTCCAGGATGACGGCCGAGAGGGCATCACGTGAGGAGCGACCGAGAACGAGGAGGCGCCTTGCCGGTGCGGCCCTCTACGCCTCCGGCCAATCCCTCAGCTCGGTGGTGAGCTGCTCGAGGTACGCCGGCGGTCCCGCCTCGGCGAACCACAGCCAGAGCTCGGCGGCGTGGATCGGGAACCATGCCCGCACGAGGGACGGGTCGGCGCCGTACCCGTTGACGAGCGCGTCGACGGATCGAGGGTCCTTGCGCGACGCGCCCCAGGCGGCCCGCGCGAGCTCCCTCAGGGGGTCGCCGAGATGCGCCGCTTCCCAGTCGAGAACGGCCGTGATGGTGCCGTCGACGGCGAGCAGGTTTCCGTCCGTCCAGTCGCCGTGGCAGAACACCTGGTCACCGGCGGGCGGAAGGGCGAGGGGCAGCGGGGGACCGCCGGCGTCTCGGTAGCGGCGGATGATATCCGCGTCGTCCGGCGCCCCCGGCAACCCGACGGGAGGCGGCAGCTCGTGCAGCCGACGAAGGAGCACCGCCGACGCGCGGAGGCCGTCGAGCCGAGCATCGGCGCTCTCGCTGTCCAGTCGCTCACCGGCCATGAGGGTCATGAGAATCGATCCGGGGCGCACCTCGACGAGCTCGGGCACCGGCAGGTCGGTCTCTGCAAGGGCGCGCAGGGCGAGGACCTCGGTGTCGTGCCGCGAGGCATCCGTCATCCGCTTCTCCACCAGGGTGCGCCCACGGTGCTCCATCAGCCGGACATGACCCACCGCCCCCTGCCGCATGCCTTCATCCTGGCAGTCGCTCGGGGGCGATGTCCCGGTTCCCGGATGGGCCGAGGGTGGTATCGTTACCACAACTCGCCCACACCGCGGCTGAGGCGCCAAGACCTCGATCCGTCCCGGTGCGGCTTTCACGAGCCGACCCCGACACGATCGACGCCCCTGGCAGCGAGGAAGACATGAGCTCCAACCCGTTCCACCCCGTCGCGGTTCCGCGGCGTCGGGCCACGATCAAAGAGGTCGCCGAGGCCGCAGGAGTGTCCCGCTCGACTGCGTCCCGTGCGCTCGGGGGCAACGGCTACGTCGCCGAACCCGTTCGTGCGCGGGTCCGTCTCGCCGCGAAGAAGCTCGGGTATGTCGTCGATGCGACGGCGCGCAGCCTCAAGCAGCAGTCGAGTCGCCTCATCGGCGTCGTCGTCTCCGACCTGAAGAACCCCTTCTACGCGGGCCTCGCCTCGGGCGCGGCGCAAGCTGCGCGCTCCGCCGGCTACACGACCGTGCTCATCGACGATCGCGATGGCGGATCGGACGAGAGCTACGCGGCCGAAGCCCTCGTCGCGCTGCGGGTGGCGGGCATCGTGGGAACGCCCGTCTCGGATGAACTCGTCACCTTCGCGCTCGGGCACGGCATCCCGGTCGTCGAGGTGGACCGGCGCTTCGCGCCGGACCGGGCCACCGGGGTCGTGGTCGACAACCGTGCGGCGTCTCGTTCGGCCACCGAGCACCTTCTCGCGCTCGGGCACCGCCGGATCGCGCTTCTCATCGACGAGACGGAGTGGACCACCGGGCTCGAGCGGCTGGAGGGGTACTCCGACGCGCTGCGGGGGAGCGGCCTGCCGCTCGATGACCGACTGATCGTCTCGGCCGGGTGGGATGCAGCGGACGCGCGTCGCGCAGCGAACGAACTCCTCGGCGCCGGCGATCGACCGACCGCGATCTTCGCCGCCAACAACCTGCTCGCCGAGGGGGCATGGCGCGCCGCGCACGATCGCGCGCTTCGGATCCCCTCCGACCTGTCGCTCGTCGCCTTCGACGACGCCGCGTGGATGTCGATGGTCGAGCCGGGCATCACGGCTGTCGTGCAGGACCCCGGAGCCATCGGCATCGCCGCGGTGGAGGCGGTTCTCGCGAAGATGAAGGTCCCCGCTTCACCCGCCGCGACGGTGATCGTTCCCACACGCATCGTCCATCGCGGGTCGACGGCCGCCCTCCCCGGTTGACGGCACCGCGGAGACCCGCGCGACAGCGCGAGTTGACCGCCCCGAAACGTGCCCATAGGATGTGGGAACGATGTCACAGCAATCCCACTGGACATCGATCGGTTATCGAGGCAGGGGACGTCATGGCCGCTGAGTCGCCACCGGTACTCGCACTGGACATCGGCGGGACGAAGCTCGCCGTCGGCGTCGTGACCCCGGTCGGCGACATCCGCGGCTATATCGTCGAGCCGACGCGGAAGGACGAGGGCCATCGGAAGGTGATCCGCCGCCTGTTCGCCCTGGGGCAGCAGGCGATCCGGGATGCCGCGCTCGGGCCCGTGGCAGCTGTGGGAATCAGCAGCGGTGGGCCGCTCGACCCCGAGACGGGTGTCGTGATGGCTCCCCTCAACCTGCCGGACTGGATCGACGTTCCCCTCGGCGACCTCGCGCGCGCCGAGTTCGGCATCCCGGCCGTGCTGGTGAACGACGCGACCGCCGGCATGCTGGCGGAGCATCGGTACGGCGCCGCTCGGGGAGCCGATATCGCGCTCTACCTGACCATCTCGACGGGCGTCGGCGGGGGCGCGGTCGTGCACGGCCGACTGCACCGCGGATCCGCCGGCAACGGGGGCGAGTTCGGCCACGTGATGGTGCGCCCTGGCGGCCGTCGCTGCACCTGCGGGCGGCTGGGCTGCCTCGAGGCGTACGCCTCCGGCACCTCGATCGCCGCTCGTGCACGCGACGCTCTTGAAGAGCACGGCGCGACGTCGCCTCTCGCCGCCCTGCCCGTCGTGGGGGCCGAGCAGGTCGTGGCGGCGGCGCGCGCCGGTGACGCGCTGGCCGTGCGCCTCTGGACGGAGACCACCGATGTCATCGGTCAGGCCATCACCGACCTCGTGAACACGTTCGAACCCGAAGTGGTGGTCCTCGGCGGCGGCGTCACGCGCGCCGGCGACCTATTGATCCAACCGGTCCGCGACATCGTCGCCCGCACGGGGATGCCGCTGGCGGCCGCGTCCGCGCGCATCGAGTTCGCCGAACTCGGCGAATCCGTGTGCGTGGTGGGGGCTGCCGCCCGCGCATTCGACTATCTGGAGGAATACACCCTTGTCCGTTGATCATCCGGACTGGATGCATGCTCAGCTCAACGACCATCGCGCCGTCGCCGACGCGATGCAGGACCTTCTGCCCGGCGTTCGCTCGGTGGGCGAACTGCTCATCGAGGCGTATCAGGGGACCGGCATCCTCTACACCTTCGGCAACGGCGGCAGTGCCGCGGATGCGCAGCACCTCACGGGGGAGATCATCGGACACTACAAGCGGGATCGTCGCCCGCTGCCGGCGGTGACGCTCTCGACCGATCCGACGACCATGACCTGCATCGCGAACGACTACTCGTACGACGACGTCTTCTCGCGACAGGTGCGGGCCCTCGCGCGGCCGGGCGATGTCGTGGCCGCCTTCACGACGAGCGGGCGCAGTGCGAACATCGTCGCGGCGCTGCGCGCCGCAAAGGAGAAGGGCGCGACGACTGTGCTCTTCGGGGGTGGCGACGGTGGCCCGTCGAAGGAGTTCGCCGACGTCGCGCTGCTCGTGCCGTCATCCACCACACCACGAATCCAGGAGATGCACACCTTCATGCTTCACGCGATCTCGGAGATGGTCGACGCGTGGGCCGACGAGGACGAGGAGTACGCGTGAGCGATGCGTCGAGGGCCGGTGCCCCCACGGCCAACGCCCCGTCCGGCCCGCAGCCGCGTGACCTCCCGGCCGCCCCTAGACCCGCGGCATCCCCCGACCGCACGATCCACATGATCGGCAACGCGCACCTCGACTGCGTGTGGCTCTGGCCATGGCAGGAGGGTTACCAGGAGGCGCGCGCGACGTTCTGGTCGGCGATCCAGCGGATGGACGAGTATCCGGACTTCGTGTTCACGTGCGATCAGATGGTGCTGCTGTCGTGGGTGGAGGAGTCCGATCCCGAACTGTTCGAGCGCATCCGCGAGCGGGTCGCCGAGGGGAGATGGGTCAACGCCGGTGGGTGGTGGGTCGAACCCGACTGCAACATGCCGATGGGGGAGTCCTTCGCGCGGCAGGGGCTGTACGGACAGCGGTACCTGCAGTCCCGATTCGGCCGGATGGCGGAGGTCGGCATGAACGTCGACCCCTTCGGCCACAACGTGATGATCCCGCAGATCCTGCGCCAGCAGCGCATGGACTCGTACATGTTCCTGCGGCCGGGCCGTCAGGAGCTGGACTTCGACGACACGCTGTTCTGGTGGGAGTCGCCCGACGGCTCCCGGGTGCTCGGCTACCGCATCCCGTTCGAATACGGCAGCCCTCCGGGCGACATCGTGGGGCAGACGGAGAAGTCCCTCGGCATGCTGGACCGCAGCCTCGGGCAGATGATGGTCTTCTACGGCGTGGGCAACCACGGCGGGGGCCCGACCAGGGCGAACATCGAGTCGATTCATCGGTATGACCGGATGGGCTCGTTCGGGAGGATGAAGATGTCGTCTCCGCGGGAGTACTTCGACGAGATGCTCGCGCGAGGCCCGAGATTCCTCGACGCTCTGACCGTGCGCCGCGATGACCTCCAGCATCACGCGCCCGGATGCTACTCGTCGCACTCGGGCATCAAGGCGTGGCAGCGCCGCGCCCAGTTCGCGGTGCTCTCCGCGGAGCGGTGGGCGGCCGTCTCCGCCCTCCACGACGGGATCGAGTACCCGCGTGGGGAGCTCGAGAACGCCTGGAAGCAGATCCTGTTCAATCAGTTCCACGACATCCTGCCGGGTTCCGCGATCGAGCCGAGCTACGACGATGCCCGCGACCAGCTGGGAGAGGCCACGGCGATCGCCAAGCGCATCATCGCGAAGGCGCACAACGTGCTCGCGCGACAGGTCGACATCCCGATCGACGTGGGCACCCACCCGGTGCTGGTGTTCAACCCGCACCCGTGGCCCGTGTCGCCCGACGTGGAACTGCAGTTCGGCAACGAGCCGACGGGCGTGCACGTCACGGATGCCGAGGGCACGACGATCGTGAGTCAGATCAGCCAGTCCACGGCGACGACCGACGACAGGAGCCGCGGCGCCATCGTCTTCCGCGCCGACGTGCCGGCGTTCGGCTACCGCCTCTACCGCCTGCGGTCGGGCCAGGCGCGGGTGGACCCGCCTTCGCGCCCCTTGGCCGTCACCGAGTCGCTCCTCGAGAACGAGCACCTGCGCATCGAGATCGATCCGGAGACCGGCTGGATCTCGTCGCTCGTCGACAAGGCGACCGGCGTCGACGTGCTGGCGGGGACCCGCGGACAGCCTCACACCCAGATCTGCGACGACCCCACCGACACGTGGGGCCATCGGGTCGTCTCGTATGCCTGGCCGGGCGCCGAGATGACGCTCGACCGGATCGTCGTGCGCGAGACCGGCCCGCTGCGCTCGCGGGTGCGCATCGAGCGCAGCTGGGGCGCATCGACGCTCGTCGAGGAGCTGGTCCTCTCGCACGACAGCCGGGTGCTCCGCGTGAACGCGACGCTCGACTGGCGGGAGAAGGCCCACCTGCTGAAGCTCCGATTCCCCACCGCGCTCGAGTCGCCCACGGCGACCTACGAGGTGCCGTTCGGGGTTCTCGAGCGTCCGGTCGACGGAGCCGAGGAGCCCGCGCAGGCGTGGGTGGACCTCACCGGCGAGGTCGCCGGTCGCTCCGCCGGCCTGACCGTGATCGCGAACGGCAAGCACGGGTGGGATGCCTCGCCCGGGAAGTCGGCGAGCATCGGCATCACCGCGGTGCGGAGCCCCGTCTACTCCTGGCACGATCCTCGACTGCTCGACCCGGAGGGCATCTACAGCTTTCAGGACCAGGGCATCCAGCGCTTCAGCTACGAACTGGTTCCGCACGCCGGCGACTACCGCGCCGCGCAGCCGGCCAGGCGGGCCGCTGAGCTGGGCTCGTCCGTGCGGGCCATGCTCGAGTCGTTCCACCCCGGCGAGCTCCCGACCAGCATGAGCTTCGCGGATGACGGTGGCTCCGGTGTTCTGGTGACGGCGATCAAGGGGAGCGAAGACAACTCCGCGGAAGCGGGCGGCGCAGACCTCATCATCCGGGCGGTCGAGACTCGCGGCGAACACGTCCGTGCCGTGATCGATGTGCCGCTCGTGGGGCGAGTCGTCGAGGCGGACTTCAGCCCGTACCGCATCCGCACCTTCCGGGTTCCCCGCTCGGGGCCGATCGAGGAACTCGACCTGCTGGAACTCCCCCTCGAGGCGGCCGCCGACGAGCAGCCGCCGCTGAACGAGGAAAACGAGTAGCGCTCCTTCTCAATCCCAGCCAGCGGCGAGCACGGGATCAGGAGATGTCCACCGGATCAGGCCGAGATCCCGAAGATCCGCCTGGGCTCGTGACCATCGCCTGATCTCGCGCACGCCGCCCGATACCGGCGCGGCACCGCCAGGAGCGTCGCCAACGTGCGCGATCGATTCCTGCACAGCCGGTTGCCGACGCCGCGTTCGCCCTCGGGCTAGCCGTAGCTCAGGGCCAGGCGGCGGAGCCCCTCATCGATCGACACCGACGGGGACCAGGCCAGAGCCCGGCGCGTGTCGCGCTGGTCGAACCAGTGCGACGTCGAGAGCTGTTCCGCGAGGAACCGTGTCATCGGCGGCTCGTCGATTCCGGGCTTCACGGCCCACACCCGCTCGATGGCGGACCCCGCGGCACGGCCGAGGCCCGCCGGGATGCTCCAGCCGGGAGGCCGCACCCCCGCCGCCCGGCAGATGCCCGCGAACATCTCCCCGACGGGACGCGGCTCGCCGTTGGTGAGCACGTACGCCTTGCCGTGGGCTTCATCCGCGCGGTGCAGCGCCGCGACGATGCCGGTCGCCGCGTTGTCGATGTACGTCGTGTCGACGAGCGCGGTTCCGCCGTTGAGCAGCGGAAGCCGTCCGCGGCGTGCGCGTTCGACGATGCGTCCGACGAGCATCGTGTCGCCCGGACCCCACACCAGGTGCGGACGGATCGCGAGGACGTGCATCCGGTTCGAGTCGCGGCCCAGCGCCAGGAGTTCGCCCTCCGCCTTCGTTCGCGCGTAGTCGCCGTGCGCGTGCAGGGGGGATGCCGGTTCGGCGGCCACTCCGGCGAGCGCCGAGCCGGAATACGCCACCGAGGGCGACGACACCTGGACGAAGTGCGATACTCCGATGCGTTCCGCCGCGTCGAGGAGCGAGCGGGTGCCTTCGACGTTCACGGCGCGGAACTCCTCCGGCGCCCCCGCGAGCGAGACCTTCGCCGCGAGGTGCACCACGCCCTCGGCACCATCGATCGCCCGAGCGACATCCGCCGGATCCGTGATCGAGCCGAGCACATCGGTCGCGCCGTCGACGCCCGAGGGCCGCCGCTGGAGGGTGCGGACCTGGTGGTCGGCTGCCACGAGCTCGGCTGCCACGGCGCGGCCCAGGAAACCCGAGGCGCCGGTGACGAGCACGATCACGGCGCGACCGGCCTTCCGCCGGCCAGCATCCGCTCCGCCCAGCGCGAGAGGCGGGACCGGTCGATCTTCGAGTTGTGCCGGATGTCGGTGGGTAGACGCGGGACCGCGAGCACCGCTACCAGCGGGAGGTTCGTGCTCGCCCGCACCGCGCCGCTCAGCTCCGGACCGGCGAGGCCGGGCCGAGCGGTCGGTGGCACCGTTTCCACGACGGCCACGGCCTGCCGCAGGCCGTGGGGACCGATGCCGACGACGGCGGCGCGGCGCACGGCGGCCACCCGCTCCACGTCCTGCTCTGGTCCGACGGGGGCGATCGGTCCCGTCGCCGCGACGATGACGTGCGGCATCCGTCCCTCCACCCACAGGCGGCCGCGCGCGTCGAGATGCCCGACGTCGCCGGTGCGGTGCCAGCGCTCGCCGGCACCGGCGGCCGCAGCAGCGCCATCCGGGGCGCCCGCGTCATCCTGATCGGTCGCCGTCTCGCGCTCGGCGTCACGATCGGTGAGCCAGAGCCGGTCGTAGTGATTCTTGAGATGCGCGGCCGACACGACGATCTCCCCGAGCACGCCGGGGCCGGAGCCGGGAATGCCCGTGGCCCGACCGTCTGCGTCCAGTGCGCTGATGAGCACGCGATTAGAGCCGATCGGGGGTCCGACGCAGACACCGGCGTCTGGTTCGTCCGCCGCCGACCGGATCCCGTCGAGCGTCACGTCGGTCACCAGGAGGCACTCCGTCATGCCGTAGGGGGTGTGCGGCGTCGCGTTCGGCATGAGCTCGCCGGCCGACGCGAGCAGTCCCGCGCCGATCGGGGCGCCGGTCGAGAGGAACGTCTCCACGCGGGCGAGGGCGGCCCGATCCTCGGGTGCCAGGTCGTCGGCGGTGGCGACGACGTTCAGGATCGCCGCGGGCGAGAGGAACACGATGCGGGCATCGGACTCGCGGACCGCAGCGGCGACGGCGGTTGCGGTGAGGGTGCGAGGAGACGAGACATCCATGTCCGGCGTCACCGATCGGGTGCCGAGAGCCGGCCCCAGGAGCGCGAACGGGGCGAACCCGGTCACCAGCCCGGAGTCTGCGGTCACGTCGAAGTGGCTTCCCAGAACGTCACGCAGCGCGGAGAGCTGAGCGTGTGTGTAGACGACGCCCTTGGCGGGACCCGTGGATCCGGACGTGAAGAGGATCGCCGCGTCGTCGCGGGGGTCCGGGGCCTCGGGCACCTGGCGGTCTGCGCCCAGCGCGGCGATCTCGGCGAGGCTGTACGAGACGCGCAGTGCCCCGGCGGACACCTTGGGCAGACGCGCGGCGGAGATGCGAACGCCCGGCCAACCGAGGGCGCGCGCGGCGATCAGGCCGGGCGCCTCGCCGATGACGAAGTCGGGCCACGAGCCGCGCACCGCTCGCGTGAGGCCCCGGATGCCGAGACCCGCGTCCGCGACGACCACGACGGCTCCGATCCGCAGGCAGGCGTACACCACGGCCGTCAGTGTGGGACCAGGCGGAATCAGCAGCGAGACGCGGTGGCCCTTCCGCACGCCGATGCGGGAAAGGCCCGACGCGATCGCTCGCACCCGGTCATCCAGCTGCCGCCAGCTCACCCGCCGGGGACCCGCCTTGCCGCGTGTGGTCATGTCGGCGACCGCGATGGCTTCGTCGTCTCGACGCTCGTCGAGACGATGCCACAGGGGCGTGAAGGGCGCGTGTCCCGGCTCGTCGGACGGCGCGGGGCGAGGCGCCGGCACCCGGGAATTCGCCGGAGCACCGGTCAGACGATCGAGGTTGTCGCCCAACCACGCAAGCACCGCGTCTGCGTACGGACGGTCCTCGGCGAGCAGGTGTCCCGCGCCCTCGAACCGATGGATGTCGGCGTGCGGGAGCCGGTCGGCCAGATCGTCCAGGTAACGATCGCTGAAGATGGGATCCTCCGGTCCCCACAGCATCAGCGCCGGAACGCCCAGCGCCGCCACGCCCGACGCGATGCGCTCCAGTTCGGAGAAGCTCTCCGAGCGTCGATCCGCCGGGATGTCGGCGACGAAGCCGCCGATCCCCTCGCGCCGCCCCGGTGACCGGTAGGGCGCGCGGTACGCGTCCTTCACCGCGCCCTCCAGCGCCGGACGGGCGAGCGCGAGCGTCGTCTCGAGGAACGCCGGGGTTCGGACCGTGGATGCCGCCAGCACTCCGCGCGCGCCCGCGACCCGCAGCGGCGCCGGAAGCGGCACGCCTTCCGGGTGGTGGATCGCGGTGTTCAGCAGCATGACGCCTGCCAGTTCGGCGGGGTGGTCGATCGCCCACCCGAGGGAGACGACGCCTCCCCAGTCGTGACCCAGGGTCACCACAGGACCGTTGAGCCCGAGCGCGTCGGTGCACGCCGCGAGGTCGACGACCCGCTGCGCCAGCGGGCGGTGCGTGCCTGTGCGCTGCGAGAAGCCCATCTCGAGCTGGTCGACCGCCACGACGCGCCACGCGGGGGAGCCGGCCTCCGCCGCACGCACCGACTCCGTGATCAGGCGGCGCCAGAGGTAGGACCACGTCGGATTTCCGTGCACCGCGAGCACCGTGCCGGCGACGGGCACGCCGAGACGCGCGAGCTCGTCGCCTGTGTCGAGGAGGTGCCATTCCCGTGTGAGGCCGTGATCGGTGCCCCGCCCGGGGACGGACAGCACGCGGCTGAAGCGCGCCTCGAGCCCTGGAAGTCCGGGTGCCGGAAGCGCGGCACTGTGGCTCACCAGGCGAGTTCCATCATGGCCGTGTTCAGGCCGGAGCCGACCCCCATCAGAAGCACGCGATCGCCCCGGCGGAGCGTCGCCTGCTCTTCGACCAGGGTGATCGGTATGGAGGCGGGGCCGACGTTGCCGAAGCGGCCGAACGTCGTAGGCACCCGGGTTCGATCGAGTTTGGCCGCCTTCACGATCGCGTTCGTGTGCACCGAGGAAACCTGATGGGTGATGTAGCGGTCCATCGAGCTCCAGTTCCACTCGACGGATGCCTCTTTCCAGGCGGAGACGACGAGATCGAGGCCGCCCTTCAGCAGCGCCTTCGCATCGGTGAACATGCCGTCGACGCTGCCGACGCAGAGGTCGTGGAACTGGGTCGCGGCACGCGTGACTCCCCCGAGGATGCGGTGACCGCCGGGGTGCTCGTCGGTGCGCCCGAGCACCGCGGCGGCGGATCCGGAGCCCAGCGTGAGCGACGCGAACTCGCTCATGAACGCGTCGCGATCGACGTCCGCGTTCAGCAGGCGTTCGATGGTGTTGATCTGGATCTCGTCGGCGTCCTCGCCGTTCACCACGATGGCGTACCGGATCTGCCCGGACTCGATCATGCTGGCCGCGAGACTCATGCCGTTGACGAATCCCAGGCAGGCGTTCGCGACATCGAAGTTGACGGCGGAGCTCGGCAGCCCGAGACCGTGGTGCAGGCGCACTGCGACGGACGGCTCCAGGTGCTTGCGCGTGACCGACGTGTTGATGAGGAGCCCGACGTCGGACGGGCGGACCCCGGCCTCGGCCAGCGCACGCTCTCCGGCGGAGACAGTGGCGTCGTCGGATGACTCGCCGGGACCCCAGTTGCGGCGTTCGAGCACGCCGGCGACGCGTTCGAGCAGCCCGGTCGGCAGTCTGAGGCGCGCCAACGCGTCCGCCAGGCGCTCCTCGATGTCGCCGGACGTCGTCACCCGGCTGGGCAGGGCACTCGCCACCGACAAGAGAGACACATTGTCGAAGCGGGTCGTCGCATTACCGGCCACGAAACCTCCGTCGAACGAGCCCGTCGGGCGCGGTGCATCGAGTGTCAACTTTACGCCCGCTCCGGGGGCTTCACGTACGAGGGCTGGCAGCCACTATAGTTCGCCCGCCGTGCGGTGTCAGTTCCGCCCCGGCTGGAGTGACGGTGGCGGGATCTTCCTCGGCATGCGCCGGCGAGGCGCACGTAGACTGTGGATGTGAGGCGACGCATCGCTCGGGAGACCACGACGGGCCCATCGCGTCGGATCCCGATACCGAGCATCGTCGTCCGGGAGGGCACGAACCGGGTCACTACGTTCGAGCTCTTCTTCGATCTGGTCTACGTGTTCGCGTTCACGCAGGTCTCGCGGCTCATGGCCGAGACGCACAGTGCGCTCGGGATCCTGCAGGCTCTCATCGTGCTGTCGCTGCTGTGGTGGACGTGGGCCGGCTTCAGCTGGATCTCGAACCAGGCCTCCGCGGATCAGCCCTTCCTCCGTTCGGGCATGACGCTCGCGATGATCGCGGTGTTCGTCGCCGCGCTCACCATTCCGGAGGCGTACGAGGATCTCGAGGGCGGGTGGTACGGACCGCTCGTGTTCGCGGGCGCGTACGCCGCCGTGCGGATCATCCACATCTCCCTGTACGCGGTTGTCGCATCCGGCGACGCTGCCCTGCGTCGTCAGCTGCTCCTGTTCCTCATCGCGCTGATCCCGGCCGTCAGCCTCATCTTCCTCGGCGCCGCGGCCGGCGGGCAGGCCCAGCTCTGGCTGTGGCTCGTGGCCATGATCTACGACCTGGCCGCGACACGAGTGGGCTCGGTGCTCGGCCGCGGGTGGCGGCTGCCTTCCGTTGAGCACTGGGCCGAGCGCTACGGGCTCATCGTGATCCTGGCCCTCGGCGAATCGATCGTGGCGATCGGCGTGGGAGTTGCCCAGGAGCCGATCGACCTGGCGATCATCCTGGGAGCCGCGGCATCCGTCACGATCTCGGTGCTGCTGTGGTGGTCGTACTTCGCGCGCTTGGCGGCGTACGGCGAGCACGCCCTCGAACGGTACGACGAGCGCGCACGTGCGACCCTCGCCGCCGACGCGTACTCGTACGTCCACTTCGTCATCATCGCGGGCATCATCCTGACGGCCCTCGGCATCGAGGACGCGATGAAGCACATCGACGAGTCCGAGGCCTTCGGCTTCTTCGGCGCCACCGCCCTCGGAGCGGGGGTCGCGACCTTCGCCGTGGGAACGGCGCTGTTCGCCCTCCGCGTCGGCATGGGGTGGCCGTTCATGCGCACGATCGAGGCGATTCTGCTGCTCCTCGCCATCCCGGTGCTGGGGGCGGTGCCCCCGCTCTCGGCGCTGTTCCTGGCGTTGGCGCTCATGGGCGCCGTCGCGATCATCGAAAGCAGAGTGCACAGCCGGCTCGACGCCGACGCCGCCCAGTGAGCTCGGGCGCGGAAGCTATTCGGGCTCGTCCGCGGACTTCTCCGTGACGCCGAACTCCGCCTCGGCGGAATCCTCGCGCACTTCGTCGGTCACTCCGTCGGTCGGTGGGGCGTCGTCGGCTCGCGCGTCTTCGGCATGCGTGGCGTGCGGTTCGGGATTGCTCATTTCGCTGGACCTCTCATCTGGTGGAGCGTGCGGATGTAAGACATCCTGACCCGCCGGCGCGTGCTCGGTAAGTCGGTTGACACGGGCGATCCACTCGGCAAGGAGCGCGGCGAGCAGCTCGGGTCGTTCGTGCATGAGCGCGTGGCCGGCGTCCTCCACGACGGCGAGAGTGGCCCGCGGGTGGCGTTCGAACAGCCTCATCGCTTCGGAGCATCCCGCCGTCGAGTCGCGTCGCCCGGCGACGATCAGGGTCGGCCCGGCGTACGGCGCCGATCCGGGGTCCATCGTCCACCCCTCGAAGATGCGCCCGAGAGCGCCTTCATCCACGAGCGTCGTCCCGGGCACGACGTGGTCGCGGTAGCGACGAGCGGTGTCCGCCGTGCGGACCACGAAGTATTCGTCGAAGCCGTCGTGCTGGGCCGGATCGAGCTCGTCGTGCGCGTCGGCGTCTTCACGCACCACGACGTGCTGCGGCAGATCCTGCGACTGCTCGCCCAACGGGCAGAGCAACGCGAGACCGAGCACGAGGTCCGGTCGATGGGCCGCCAGCCCGCCTGCCAGGTAGGCGCCGTAGGAGTGCCCGACCAGCAGCACCGGTCCGGCGCCGAGGTCGTCGATGAATGTGACGAGCCGGCGCACCACATCGTCGTTGCAGACCAGACCCTCGGCTGTGGATCGACCCATGCCCGGCAGGTCGGGGTAGACGCGTCGGCAGTCGCCGAGGGGGACGACGGCCTCCATTGCAGCCTCCATCTCGCGGTGGTCCACACCGGCGCCGTGCAGCGCCATGAGCGGCGTACCGCGACCCCGCTCAACGTAGTGCACCCGGGCTCCGTTGATCCGGCTCTCCATATCGCGCGAGTGTAGCGATGACCTGGCATTACAGCGGCGTGCTGGAACTCACTGCCTGGGGACCGATGCCGGCCGGGCGCCGCCCGGGCCCTCTTCGGCGGGAGCGGCGGGCGCGGCGGTGCTCCGGCGCCCGTCGAGCACGATGCCGAGCACGGCGACGAGTGCGGCGACGAGCATGGCGGATGCTGAGACGGCCAGGTAACGGCAGTGCGAATTGCAGGCGCCGCCCTCGTGCTCCCTCGCCCTGGCCGATGAGCTCGCCGCGGAACTGACCGTCCTGGAGGAGCGGCTCGCCTGCCTCACAAAGAGCCGCGACGCGTTCGCGCGCTATCTCGAGCTGACGCGTCACGGAGACCTGCTGACGTCCGCGGGCACCGCCTGACGGCATCTGCTGCCCGGATACACCGGTCCGGTTCGGGTCCATCACTTGACAGTGATATCACGCCGTGATGATATCTATGCATGCACCCGCTCGAGGTCCTCGGCGATCCGGTCCGCCGACGCCTGATCGAACTGCTGGGCGACGGTCAACGTACGGCAGGTGAGCTCACCGCTCGCATCCGCGAGGAGTTCGCCGTCGGCCAGCCGGCGGTGTCGAATCAGCTGAAGGTGCTTCGAGAGACGGGGTTCGCACGCAGCACACCGCAGGGAGCGCGCCGGCTCTACGCCCTCGAACCCGCGGGGCTCGACCAGGTGGACGCCTGGGTGCGTCAGCGTCGCCGCTTCTGGACCGGCCAGCTCGACGCGCTGGGCGACGCCCTGAGCGAAGACCACGGGGAGGACGCCTGATGAGAAACGATCCCCGGTCGCCCGCGACTCGAGAGCTGCGCATGGAGACGGTGGTCGCCTCGCCGCTGCCCTACGTCTGGGCGGCGTGGACGACCGAGCCGGGCCTCGCCCGCTGGTGGTGGAACCACTGGGCGGATGTCGAGATCGACGTCGACGCCCGTGTGGGCGGCGCCTACCGATTCGCTGCCCCCCACGCGGGCATCGTCGTGACGGGCACCTACCTCGAGGTTCACGAGCCCACCCGGCTCGTGTTCACGTGGGAGTGGCGTGACGCCGACGGCGTCCAGAGCGACGAGACGGTCGAGGTCGACTTCGTCGATGTGGACGGCGCCACCATGGTGGCGCTGGTCCACCGGGGGCCATGGGCGGAGGAGTCGGCGGCGGACTCGTACAGGCAGGGCTGGGCGTTCGTCCTGGATGCGCTCGCTCGTGCGGAGTGAGAGGGACCGGCGCGCGATCCGCGGATAGTAGCCTCAGGCGGGGCCGTGGGAAAAGGGGATGCCGTCTCGCCGCGTCCTCTCCATACTGGCCGGATGCTGAATCGTGCCGCCGGCTTCGTCGGCGAGGTGCTGCGCGGCCTGTTCCGCGCGATCCTTTTCGTGCGGCGTCCGCGCCCGATCCACTCCCGCGGACGCGTGCTGCGCGGGGAGATCTCGTGGATCGCCGGCGCCGCGCCCTCCGGCATCCGCTGGATCGATGAACGCCCCGTGCATCCCGTGCCCGTGGTGGCGCGCCTGTCGCGATCGGTCGGGCTGCCGGCTGCTCTGCCCGACATCATCGGTCTCGCCCTGCGAACGGATGCCGCCGGCCGGACGGTCGACATCGAACTGGCGTCGACGGGCCTGGGCATCCCATCCCGATACCTGCTGCTTCCGCACCGCTCGCCGTCCCACGCGCGCTACGGCAGTCTGCTCCCGTACTGGTCACCTCGAGGCCCGATCCTCGTCTGCGCCCGCCCTCTGACGCCATCCGAGCCGCTGCCGGCAGGGGGCCGCGCGCTCGACGAGGCGCTCGTGCGGGAGCCATGGCGGTTGCGGCTGTACCACGCCACGCCGACGGGGAAGTGGCATCCGTTCGCTCAAGTCTCGGTGCGGCTCGACGAGAACCAGGATGACACCGGCCTGCGTTTCGATTCCGTGCGCCACGCGCTTCCCGGCGCCGACACCTATCCGTGGGTGCGCGCCCTGCGCCAGCCGTCCTACCACCTGGCGCAGGATGCGCCCGTGCGTCAGCGGAGAGGCTGACCCCGCGACACGGTCTCGACCAAGGCGACGAACTGACGGGCCTGAGCGGCGAGTCTCTGCGAGATCGGAACGATCCAGAACTGCTCGACCCCGTCGATGGCCACGTAGAACTGCCGGCGGTGCACGCCCGTCTTGAGCGTGGCCTCGGTGATGGCGCCGGTGGGCCCGAAGAGAAGCCCGCCGGCGAGGGCGCGAGCCAGAGTCGATCGCTTCACGACGTCGCTCCCGGGCTCGTACGAAGCCATCGCGCCGGCGACCGGCTGACTGAGGTCGCCGTAGTGGATCCAGTCCCCAGCGACCGTGATGCCCGCGAAGGTGTGCTGCTCACCGATCGGCTGGCTGCGAGAGGTCCACCGCAGGCCATCCCACCAGCGCAGCCGTCCGCGATGATCGTCGTACCAGCCGGGACCCTGCGGGGCGGGCGGCGTCAGTGGCGAGCTGCGGAGTTCGACCCGCGTGCCGGTCATGTCGGCGTAGTCGTCGGTCCACCGATCGCCGTCCCACCAACGCTGGTTGCCGGAGCCGTCGTCGTACCACCCCGCTTCGACGTTGCCCATCCGCCGATCGTAGCGATCTCGCGGCGTCTTATCCCGGGAGACCGATCACGCCCGCAGCTGGGCGAGCAGCTCGACGTCGCCGGTCGTGCCGGAGAACTCGGTGATGCGCCCGTTCGTCACGCGGTACATCCCGAACTGCGCCACGTTGGCGTGCCGTCGGGTGGGTGCGATGCCGAGGAACGGCCCGAGATGCGTGCCGCTCGCCCGGACGTGAGCGGCCAGGCGATCGTCCTCGACGATGAGCTGGATGCGACGCCAACGCCAGTCCGGGAACCCGTGGAACAGGTCGGCCATGTCGGCCACCCACGCGTCCTCCCCGCCCGGCAGGTGCGCGCGTCGAACCGACGGATGGACGAACGAGCGGATCGCGTCGAGATCGTGGCGGTTGCAGGCGTCGAGGTAGTCGGCGTACCACTCGCGCATCTCCCACGGCTCCACCTCCTCATTATCCGCGCGCGTTCCGCACGGACGCTCAGCGGACGTTCGCGAGGATCCGTTCGACAACAGTCCGGGCTTTCCGAGCCTCGGCCTCCGGATCATGCGACCCCGCCGCGCCGGACATCAGCAGCATGGCCTTCCACAGTGCCCAGGCGCGCCCGCGCGCCCATACTTCGTCGTGCCACGGGAGTCCGTCGCGGAACGCCCGGCGAGCGGAGTCGTCGAACACCGTCCACGCGATCGCGAGATCGCAGGCCGGGTCTCCCACACCGGACGTCCCGAAGTCGATGACGGCCGCCAGTCGCCCGTCGCGGAGCAGCAGGTTGCCGGGCGCGATGTCGCCGTGGAACCACACCGGCCGCCCCGTGATCTCGGTGTGCAGCGCCGCCTCCCAGACTGCGCGGGCGGCATCCGTATCGATCGCCCCGTCGAGCTGAACGAGCGATCGCTGCACCTCGTCGTCGTAGAACCGGGGGTGCGCGCCGCGCCAGAAGCTGTGCCGTCCCGCCGCCGGTCCCTCCGAGGGATCGACGTCCGCCAGGGCCGTCAGGAACCGCGCCACATCACGTGCGAAGCCGTCGAGGTCGTGGATCGCACCCTCGCCGGCCGGTACGCCGTCGATCCAGCGGTACACCGACCACGGCCTGGGAAACTCCGCCGTCGGCATTCCGAGCGCGACGGGCTCCGGGATCTCGAAGGGAATCAGCGGGGCGATGACCGGAAGCCAGCGCTGCTCCTTCTCGACGGCCTCGGCGTAGCCGTCGGCGCTCGGCAATCGCACCAGCAGGTCGTCGCCGAGGCGAAAGGTCCGGTTGTCCCACCCGCCGGGCACGACCGGCCGGACGGGGAGGTGAGCCCATCGGGGGAACTGCTCCATCAGGAGGCGGCGCACCAGATCCTGGTCCAGTTCCATGCGCCCAGTCTCTCCCAGCGCCCCTCACTCGCGCACAACGACGCCTGAGGGAACGCGCGACCGGGTCTTCGACGGCGGGCGGGTGAGCGGTCCGGGTGCCACTACGTTGACAGCATGCATCGCATCGTCACCGTTCACCCGGTTCCCGGTCCGGGCGCCGAGGATGTCGTCGTCGGCCACTCCGGCGCCGACGAGGGCGCCGTCTTCACCGGAACGGCAGACGGGTCGATCTTCCGGGTGAGCCACGGCGGGGACCGGGTGGATCGAATCGCCCGCACCCAGGGACGGCCGCTGGGCCTCGAGCTCGACCCCGACGGCCGGCTGCTGGTGTGCGATGCGCACCGGGGGCTGCTGCGCATCGACACCGGCACCGGCGACGTCGAGGTGGTCGCCGGTGAGGTCGGGGGCCGCCCGATGCGGTTCTGCAACAACGCCGCCATCGCCGCCGACGGCACCGTCTGGTTCTCTGATTCCTCCACGAAGTTCGGGATCGGGGAGTGGAAAGCGGACTTCGTCCAGAACACCCGTACCGGGCGGCTGCTGCGCCTCGACACAGACGGCACCGTCACCGTCGTGCTCGACGGGCTGGCCTTCGCCAACGGAGTTGCGCTCTCCCGTGCGGAGGACTTCGTCGCCGTGGCAGAGACCGGCGCCCGCACGGTGGTCCGGCACTGGCTGAGCGGACCGAAAACCGGGACGCGCGACCTGCTCTGCGATGACCTTCCCGGCTATCCCGACAACATCGCACGCGGCAGCGACGGTCTCATCTGGGTCACCATCGCCAGCCCTCGCGATCCTCTCGTCGAGCGGCTGCAGGCGGGCCCGATGGTGCTGCGGCGGCTCTCCACCAGGCTTCCCGAGAGGCTGCAGCCCGCCCCTAAGCGCACCGTACGGGTCCAGGCTTACGACGACGAGGGGAGGCTGATCCACGACGTCGACGCCGATCCGAAGTCTCAGCAGACGCCGTACCACATGGTCACCGGCGTCCGCGAGCACGAGGGCCGCGTCTGGCTCGGCAGCCTGCACGAAGCCGCGATCGCCGTCGTCGACCTCTGACCGGGCGATCTCGACGGGGCGGTTTGGCAGCGACATCCAGGGGTTGATCTCCCCTGGCGGTGGGCGTCAGGCTGGGTCCCGGCCGAGCTTCGTGGGTCCTCGGCGAATGAAGGAGGAGCCGGATGGCGAAGATCGTGGTCAGCAGCATGGTGAGCATCGACGGCTACACGGAAGGCGCAGGCGGTGACGTCTCGCAGATGCCGATGGATCTCGCCTTCGCGGAGCACAACGCGGACCGCGTGCGAGCCGCCGGCCGCCTGCTCTTCGGAGCGACGACTTACCGCGGGATGGTGCAGTACTGGCCGAATCAAGTGGAAAACCCCGATGCGATCCCGCAGGACCGCTACATCGCCTCCCGTTACGCATCGGACCTCGGTATCACCGTGGTGTCCGACACCCTCGCTCCCGCCGACATCCCGATCTGGGGCGACCGAACCGAGATCGTGTCGCGGTCGGACGCGCACGAGCATCTGCGCCAGCTGCGCGAGACCGAGGACGCCGACATCCTGGTCTTCGGCAGTCGCACCCTCTGGACCGACCTGCTCGCGCACGGCCTCGTCGACGAGCTGCACCTGCTGGTCGGCCCCAAGATCGTGGCGGGCGATGCCCGTGCGTTCAGCGATCTTCCGCAGATCGATCTCACGCTTCTGGGGGCTCGGACGTGGCGGGACTCGAGCACGGTCGTGCTGTCCTACCACCCCGACAACGCGGCCGCCGGCCTGACGCACGGCGCGGAGGACACTGGACGTCATGCGATCTGAGCAGCCGATGCCAGGGAACCCATGGCCGCACGAGATGACCATCACCGTCGAGGACCGGCCGAACGCGCTGCTGGAGCTGCTGTGGATCCGCGAGGCGTACGGCCTGCGGCTCGTCGGGGATCACCTTCCCCCACCGTTGGTGGACTCCCCGCCAGCCGTCACGGGCGGCACCAGCACACCCGCCACGCGCGGAGCGTGGGAGGAGGCGTGGCCACGGATCTGGGATGGAGCCGCCGCGCATGCCGGCGCTGAGGCGGATCCGAGTCAATTCGAGCGGCTTGGCCTGACGGGGCCGGGCTCGATCGAGCGCGCCGAGCTTCTGCGGAGGATGGTGGGTCCGACCTGGCGCGATGAGTTCGGCGACGATGCGTTCGCCGACGATTCGTACAACCGGTGGCTCCAGATCGGGATGGACGCCCATCTCGCAAAGCTGCCGATCAGCCTCGAGGACCACCCGGAGCGACGTGACCTCGCGGTCCTGATACCCGCCTGGCGCGCGGGCCTGACGAAGGTCGTCACGATCCCGTGCGCCGGCGAGTACGTGCACAGGGTCGGCGCTCATGGTCTCCTGATGACCGATGGCACACGCGAGGACAGCGACGCCTACCGGCGCGCGCTCCGATCCTTCGCGTGACGGATGGCGCGTTCTCTGGATGAGCCTGCCGAACCGGTTCTCGCCACCGCGGGGGGCCTCGCGTAGCGTGAGTCCATGGCGCCTTCCCTGTGGCCCGAGACCTGGCCGACTGATCATCCGGACTACCCTCGCCGCCGTATGCAGCGCCGGGAATGGCAGAGCCTCAACGGCATCTGGGAGTTCGCCGTCGCGGGCGGGGTCGAGCACCCGAGCGCGATCCCGGCATGGGATCGCCAGATCATCGTGCCGTTCGCGCCGGAGAGCGTCGCCAGCGGCATAGACGACCGCACTCTCGGGGCCGACGTCTGGTACCGCCGCGAGATCGAGTACACGCGGCGCGAGGACGTGCGGCTCCTGCTGCATTTCGGAGCGGTGGACTACCGGGCGAGGGTATGGGTCGACGGCCGTTTCGTCGGCCAGCACGAAGGAGGGCACACCCCCTTCTGGTTCGACATCACCGACGCGCTCAAGAAGAACCGCGAGGTGCATGAGATCGCGGTGTGGGCGCACGACGAGCCGCAGGGTCTGGCGCAGCCACGCGGCAAGCAGGATTGGCAGGACGAGCCGCACAGCATCTGGTACCCCCGCACAACCGGCATCTGGCAGACCGTCTGGCTCGAGGAGGTGCCGTCGCGCCGTCTGTCCGATGTGCGGCTCACGTCGCACCTGGATCGATGGACGCTCGGCTTCGAGGCCCGGCTGTACGGCCCCGACCGGGGCGAGGACCTGCGGGTGCGCCTTCGTCTCTCGGTCGGTGACCGGCTGCTCGCCGACGACCTGTACGACGTACAGGAAGAAGAGGTGCACCGCCGCGTCGCTCTGGCCGATCCCGGCATCGACGACTCCCGGAACGAACTGCTCTGGTCGCCGGACTCACCGACGCTGATCCGCGCCGAGGTGTGGCTGCTCGACGGCGACCAGGTGATGGACGAGATCCGGTCCTACACCGCGATGCGCGGCGTCAACCTGCAACGAGGGCGGATGCTGCTGAACAACCGCCCCTACCCCATGCGCCTGGTGCTCGATCAGGGCTACTGGCCCGACACCCTCATGACGCCGCCCAGCGAGGAGGCGCTCATCCGCGACATCGAACTCACCAAGGCGGCCGGGTTCAACGGCGTGCGCAAACACCAGAAAGTCGAGGACCCTCGGTACCTCTACTGGGCGGATGTGCTCGGCCTGCTCGTCTGGGAGGAGATGCCCAGCGCCTACCGCTTCACACGCGACTCCGTCGAACGCCTGACCCGCGAGTGGGTGGAGGTGATCGACCGCGACAGCGGGCATCCGTGCATCGTCGTCTGGGTGCCATTCAACGAATCGTGGGGCGTGCCCGACTTGCCGAACGTGGAGAAGCACCGGTCGTTCGTGCAGTCGCTCTACCACCTCACCCGCACTCTCGACCCGTCGCGGCCGGTCGTCGGCAACGACGGATGGGAGTCGACGGCGACCGACATCCTGACCATCCACGACTACGAGAGCGATCCGGCCCGTCTGCTCGCCCGCTACGCCCGCACCCCGGGCGGCGGCCTGCCCGAGGCGCTGCGGAGCGCCTTCCCGGCTGGGCGCGTGATCACCCTCGACGAGCATCCGCACGACGGGCAGCCGGTGGTGCTGAGCGAATTCGGCGGCATCGCGTGCCGCACGACAGACGAACCGGGTGGCGCCTGGGGCTACTCCGTGACCGGCTCGTCGCAGGAGCTGCGCGCCACGTACGAGCAGCTGCTCAGCGCGGTGCACGAGTCGGAGATGTTCGCCGGGTTCTGCTACACGCAGCTCACCGACACCTTCCAAGAGGCGAACGGCCTGTTCACCGCACAACGTGAGCCCAAGTTCGACATCCCGGCGATGCACCGCGCGACGCGCGGGGTCCGGCAGCACCCGGCGGAGGTCCCGGTCGAGGCGGTGGATCGCGAACCGACCTCCTGATGGGGGAGGTGGCCTGTACATTGCCCGCCATGGCCGAGCGAGTGGAATCGTGGTGGGCGCGTCGCCAGTTCTCGCGCGGCGTGGAGGTGCCGTATCCGGTAGGGACGTATCGGGAGGCGTGGGCCCCGTTCCCGATGCTGATCCGCCAGTATCACCCCGAACTGAACGCCGGCATCACCCTGACGCAGGTTCCTCCGGCCGCCGATGTGCTGCTGCTGTGGCAATGCGAGGCGGGTCATCAATTCGTCGCGACGCCGGCGGAGCAGCGAGCCCGTCCGGGGCGGGAGCGTCGCCGATCGGCCTGGTGCCCGGAGTGCGCGACGCTCGCCAAGCCCCCGCGGGTGCGTCCGGCGGGCGCGACTCCGTCCACGCGTCCGCGGCCGCCGCAGGCGCTCTGCCCCAAGACCCCGCCATTGCCGGTGGGCGAGCCGTTCCAGAGCGAATGCGCGCCCAAGCCGGCGTCCGCGGTCGAGGCGAAGCTGCGCGAGGACCTGTTCGCGCGCCTCGGCGTCACCCGGGGCTTCAACGCCGTACGGGTGGGCCGGCCGTTCTTCGACCACGTCGAGGTGTGGCCCGACATCCTGCTGCCCGAACTGCGCATCGCCGTCGAATACGACAGCACCGGCCGGTTCGGGCTGGAGCATGTCGGCAAGCGCGAGGAGTCCGATCGACGCAAGGACCGCCTGTTGCGTGCGGCGCACTGGGAGGTCGTGCGCATCCGCACGGGCAAGCTCCCGCTGCTCGGACCCTACGACCTGCAGCTCTCCAGCGTGAGCCGCCGGGGCTTGGAGCGCCTGCTCGACGCGTTCCGCGACATCCGCGGGCCTCTGTTCGTGGACGCGTACCTGCAGTGACGCGGGCCTGACACCGACGCGGGCCCGACACCGACGCGCGCGTCAGGGCGGCGGCTCAGAGGGATCGCCCGCTCACGTCACCTCGCCGCTGTCCTTGTCGGCCATCGGAGCTTGGGGAGCGTCCTTCGCGGGGCCCACACCCACAGGAAGTCCGGCCTCCGGGTGGTTCATGTCGAACGCGGGGCGCTCGCTGCGGATGCGGGGGATCGAGGTGAAGTTGTGCCGCGGCGGAGGGCACGACGTCGCCCACTCCATGGAGGCGGCGTAACCCCACGGGTCGTTCACCGTGACCCGAGGCGCCTTGCGCGCCGTCACCCACACGTTGAGCAGGAACGGCAGCATCGACAGGCCGAGGAGCATCGCCCCGACGGTGGAGACCTGGTTGCCCCAGGTGAACCCGTCCTGGTCGGAGTAGTCGGCGTACCGACGCGGCATGCCGTCGGCCCCCAGCCAGTGCTGGATCAGGAAGGTCATGTGGAAGCCGATGAACAGCATCCAGAAGTGCACCACGGCCAGGCGCTCGTTCAGCATCCGCCCCGTCCACTTCGGCCACCAGAAGTAGAAGCCCGCGAACATCGCGAACACCACCGTGCCGAAGACCACGTAGTGGAAATGCGCGACGACGAAGTAGGAGTCCGACACGTGGAAGTCGAGCGGCGGCGAGGCGAGGATGACGCCGGTCAGGCCGCCGAACACGAATGAGATCAGGAACCCGAGCGCGAAGATCATGGGCGATTCGAAGGTCACGGATCCGCGCCACATGGTGCCGATCCAGTTGAAGATCTTCACCCCCGTCGGCACCGCGATCAGCATCGTCATGAGCGCGAAGAACGGCAGCAGCACCGCCCCGGTGACGTACATGTGGTGCGCCCACACGGCGACGGAGAGCGCGGCGATCGCGATCGTCGCGTACACAAGGGTCTTGTAGCCGAAGATCGGCTTGCGCGAGAACACCGGCAGCACCTCGGAGATGATGCCGAAGAACGGCAGCGCGATGATGTACACCTCGGGGTGCCCGAAGAACCAGAACAGGTGCTGCCACAGCAGCACGCCGCCGTTCAGCGGGTCGTAGATGTGCGACCCGAGCACCCGGTCGGATGCCGCCGCCAGCAGCGCCGCGGCCAGCACTGGGAATGCCAGAAGCACGAGCAGACTCGTCACGAGGGTGTTCCAGGTGAAGATGGGCATCCGCCACATCGTCATGCCGGGCGCCCTCAGCGTGATGATCGTGGTGACGAAGTTCACGGCACCCAAAATCGTACCGAAACCGCTCATGGCAAGGCCGAGCATCCACAGGTCTCCACCCACTCCGGGCGTGAACGTCTCGCTCGCCAGAGGCTGGTACGCGGTCCACCCGAAGGATGCCGCTCCCTCCGGCGTGAGGAACCCGGACACGGCGATGGTCGAGCCGAACAGGAACAGCCAGAACGCGAAGGCGTTGAGGCGGGGGAAGGCGACGTCGGGCGCACCGATCTGCAACGGCATGATCGCGTTCGCGAAGCCGGCGAACAGCGGCGTCGCGAACATCAGCAGCATGATCGTGCCGTGCATCGTGAACAGCTGGTTGTACTGCTCCTTCGTCGGCACGATCTGGATCCCCGGAGCGAAGAGCTCGGCCCGGATGATCAGCGCCATGATCCCGCCCAGCAGAAAGAACATCACCGAGGCGATCAGGTACATGTACCCGATCGTCTTGTGGTCAGTGGAGGTGATCCACTTGACGACGATGTTGCCCTTCTCCTCCACGCGGGTGGCGGTCAGCAGCTCGGATTGACGCGGGGGGATTCCCGTCGGGCGGATGCCGGAGGGCACACCTGTCGCGGGTGCTGCCATCGTCCGTTCCCTCCAGATCGGTGCTCGTGTCGATGAAGGAATGGTAGGAACCGCGCGGGGAGCGGTACACGGGGGTTGCCTTCGTGCGTCGGCGGGGCTATACGACTCCGCTGGTGAGTGCGGTGGACGGTGTCGGACGGGGGCGGTACTGTCGCGGTGTCGTCCGTTGATTCCGTCGAGAGAAGCGGTGCCGCCATCCCCACGACTTCTGCCGCTACATCGTTGCCCACTCCGCGCCGCGTGCAGGGCACCTACTACACACTGATGCTCGGCAACACGCTGGCGGCGTCGTTCATCTGGGGCATCAACACGCTGTTCCTGCTCGATGCCGGCCTGTCCAACTTCGAGGCGTTCGGGGCCAACGCGTTCTTCACGGCCGGCATGCTCATCTTCGAGATCCCGACGGGTGTGGTCGCGGACACCGTCGGCCGGCGCGCGTCGTTCCTTCTCGGCACGATCACGCTCGCCGGGACCACCATCCTGTACTGGCTGCTCTGGGTCTGGGAATCCCCGTTCTGGGCGTGGGCCATCGTCTCGGTGCTGCTGGGCCTCGGCTTCACGTTCTTCTCGGGCGCGGTCGATGCGTGGCTCGTCGACGCGCTCAAGGCCACGGGGTACCGAGGCAGCCTCGAGACGGTCTTCGGCAGGGCGCAGATCGTCGGCGGCATCGCGATGCTCTCCGGTTCGGTCCTCGGCGGCGTGATCGCGCAGGCGACGAACCTCGGCGTCCCGTTCCTGATCCGCTGCGGCATCCTGCTGGTGATGTTCGTGGTCGCCGCGCTGCTGATGAGGGACCTCGGCTTCCAACCGGATCGGAGCGAGGGGCCGTTGAAGGCCACACGCACGGTGCTGCGCGCCTCCATCCGCTACGGACTCGCCGATCCGCCGGTGCGCTGGCTCATGATCGCGAGCCCGTTCACCGCGGGCGTCGGCATCTACGTCTTCTACGCCCTGCAGCCGTATCTGCTCGAGCTATGGGGCGACGAGGAGGCCTACACGGTCGCCGGGCTCGCCGCCGCGCTGGTGTCGGGTGCGTCCATCCTGGGTGGCGCCATCGCCCCGTGGGTGCGGAGGCGATTCCGCCGCCGCACGTCGACGATCCTGCTGGCCACGGTCTCCAGCGCCCTGGTGCTCGTCGGGCTCGGGCTCGTGCGGGACTTCTGGTTCGCCGTCGTGCTCGTCGCCCTGTGGGGCGTCGCGTCCGCCATCGATGACCCCGTGCACAGGGCTTACCTGAACGACATGATCCCGTCGAAGCAACGAGCGACCGTGCTCTCTTTCGACTCGCTGATGGGGTCCGGCGGCGGGGTGGTCTTCCAGCCGGTGCTGGGTCGGGTGGCGGATGTCGGGGGCTACGGCGCATCCATGCTCTGGAGCGGCGTGATCTCGGCCATCGCCGTGCCCTTCGTGCTGCTGAGCAGGGCCCAGCATCCGTCAGCCGATACGGCTCGCGATGTCACCGGGGATGGGGAGGGCGCGCAAGCGGCAGACCCGGTGAAGGAGGGCTGAGGCCGCCGCCCATCCGCATTCCTCAGCCTGCTGCAGCCGGGCAATAATACGCGGCCGGTTCGGCCCTGGCAACCATGTGCCCTGGCTTGAAGCGGCGACCTAACCTCGTCCGCATGACTTCTCACACACCAGATCCCAACCAGTCTCGGCAGGTGTATGACGCCGACGCCCGCGACGCGGCGGTGCCGGTGGAAGGCGACGGAACGGCGCGCGGCAGCGTCGTCGAGCGCCAGAAGGAGCGGTACGGCGGCATAAAGTTCGGCTCGGCGTTCTTCGGGTGGCTGACGGCGACCGGGCTCGCCGTGCTGCTCACGGCGCTCGCCGGTGCCATCGCCGCAGCGGTCGGCCTCCAGTCGGAGGGAACCGTGGAAGAGGCCGCGGATGCCGCCGCCGACAACGCCGGAACCGTCGGCATCGTCGGTGCGATCATCGTGGCCGTCGTGCTGCTCGTCTCCTACTACGCCGGCGGCTACGTCGCCGGGCGGATGGCCCGGTTCGACGGGGCCAAGCAGGGTCTCGCCGTCTGGCTGTGGGCGCTCGTGATCGCGGTCGTCGTGGCGATCCTGACGGCGGTCGCCGGCAGCCAGTTCGACATCCTGGCCAACCTGAACAGCTTCCCGCGCATCCCGCTCGATCCGGAGAGCGCCACCCTCACGGGGATCATCACAGCGGTGCTCGCCGCGGTGATCGCCCTCATCGGCGCCATCCTCGGCGGCGTCGCCGGCATGCGGTTCCACCGGAAGGTCGACCGGGTCGGACTCGACCGCTGACACCCGAACTCCCCCCGAAATCCTCGCCTTTCCACTAGGAACAAGAAGGAAGAGCATGATCAACACTGAGAACATCGGCGGACTCATCGGCTCGAACGTCATCGGCTCCGACGGCGACAAGATCGGATCGGTGGGCCAGGTCTACGTGGATCCCGACACGGGACGGCCGAACTGGATCACGGTGCGGACCGGACTGTTCGGATTGCGCGAGTCCTTCGTCCCGCTCGACGCGGCGGAGCAGTCAGGGGACGACATCCGGGTGCCCTACTCGAAGGACTTCGTCAAGGACGCCCCGAACATCGACCACGAGGGAGCGCTCGAAGAAGACGAGACGGACAATCTCTACTCGTACTACGGCGGAGGCACTGCCGGCTACAGCACGGGCACGACCGGCGGCTACCGCACCGGCGATGACACCCCCGGAACCGCGGGCTACACGGCCGCCGCGACCGGCCCCGCCGGCACCGGCGCCACGACCGGCACCCCTGGTACGACCGCGACGGGCGGCGTCAGCGGCGCGGCCGGCACGTCGGGCACCGACGACTACGACACCGGACGCAGGACCGAGGGGTACGACACCGGACGCAGGACCGAGGGGTACGACACCGGACGCAGGACCGAGGGGTACGACACCTCCGGGCCCACCACCGACGACGCGATGACCCGCTCCGAGGAGCGGCTGCACGTCGGCACCGAGCAGGTGCAGACGGGTCGCGCCCGGCTGCGCAAGTACGTGGTCACCGAACAGCAGAACGTCACGGTTCCGGTGACGCGCGAAGAGGTGCGCGTGGAGCGTGAGCCCATCACCGACGCGAACGTCGGCAACGCCATGAGCGGTCCCGACATCAGCGAGGAGGAGCACGAGGTCGTCCTGACCGAAGAGCGCCCCGTCGTGGAGAAGGAGACCGTTCCGGTGGAGCGCGTCCGCCTCGACAAGGAGACCGTCACCGAGAACGAGACCGTCACAGGAGAGGTCCGCAAGGAGGAGATCGAGATCGAGGGCGACTCCACCACCCGCGACCGCTAGCGGCACCCCCGACGCGGGGCGTGGACCCGCCGCCGAAGGCGCAGGGCCGCCTGATCGCTTCGATCAGGCGGCCCATTCCTGCATCCACCCACCACCGGTACCACCGAACGAGAACGGACGCGCGATGGCGCAACCAGCAGGCGACGGATCGACGGCCCGCGACCGGCCGGGAATCGTGCTGCCCGGCTTGCTGCTCGGGATCGGGCTCGGAGGATTCGTCGACGGCATCCTCCTGCATCAGGTGCTGCAGTGGCATCACATGCTCACGAGCTCGGCCACCGCGAACATCCCCATCGGGGACTACCCGGCGACGACCGTGCACGGCCTGCAGATGAACACGCTGTGGGACGGCCTCTTCCACGTCGTCACGTGGCTCGCCGTGCTCGCCGGGCTCGGCATCCTGTATTCGCGTGTCTCGCACGCGCGCGGGCGCCTCTGGCGATCGAGGGTGCTGTGGGGCTGGATCATCGCAGGCTGGGGGGTCTTCAACGTGGTCGAGGGCATCATCGACCACCACGTCCTCGGCATCCATCACGTGATCAGCGGCCCATACCAGACCGTCGCCGATGTCGCCTTCCTCGGGCTCGGCGCGCTCCTGATCACCGGCGGGTGGCTGCTCCAGCGCTCGGGCAGAGCCGATGCCGCAGGCGACGCAACGGCCGTGCAGGTCGCGGACGTCGAGGCGCGGCGTTCGGGATGAACCCGCACCTCCATCCGCAGGTGACCGGTACGGAAGCGGCCGTGCCGCTGGCGGTCGCGTGCGCGGTGGCCGCGCTGTACCTGATCATGGCCCTCCGTGCCCACCGCGACCCACGGGGGTGGAATCTGTGGCGCACCGCCTCCTTCTTGGCCGGCATCGCGCTGGCAGCTGCGGCGTTCGCTTCCGCCTCGCCGTTACCCCCTGGCGACTTTCGCTCGCACATGCTGCAGCACCTGATGATCGGCATGTACGCGCCGCTCGCCCTCGTCGTCGGCGCGCCCGTGACGCTGGTGCTGCGGTCGGTGCCCGTGCCGGCCGGGCGGGTGATCGGGCGGGCGCTGAACTCGCGACTCATGGCCCTGCTCTCGCATCCGATCGTCGGCCTGCTGCTCGCGGTCGGTGGGATGGCGGTGCTCTACTTCAGCCCGCTCTACACGGCGACACTGACGTCGCCGCTGTTGCATCACGCGGTGCACGCGCACTTCCTGCTGGCCGGCTACGTGTTCGCGTACGCGATTGCGGGACCGGACCCGGCTCCGCACCGACCATCCGTGCCGTTCCGGCTCGTCGTGCTCGGCATCGCGATCGCCGCGCACGCGTCGCTCGCCCAGCTGATCTACGCGGGCGCCCTCGTGCAGGTCGAGGCGCCGGCGGTGCAGCTGCGCGGGGCCGCCGACCTCATGTACTACGGCGGGGACATCGCGGAGCTGCTGCTGGCCGTCGCGATGGTCAGCACGTGGCGGCCCCTGCGTGCCGCCGGCCCCGCCCGACGACCGGCGGGAGCGACGGCGCCCGCCTCGCCGTCGCGGTGAACAGTCGCAAGGGAAGGGCCAGTGGGAATATATGCCGGATGATGCCTAGATGAGCGTTGCCTCATAGAGCGAACGGCAGAGCCCTGCGGATCCCCTCGACGGCCCCGGACAGAGGTCCCGCTGCCGCCACGAACCCGTCCGGGCGCACGAGATAGCACGTACCCGGCCGCAGCCGATCGTTGCGAAGTTCCGGAAAATGCATCACGGGCAGGGGGACGTATCCGCGCAGCCGCTCGAGGGCGGGGGCATCCACGGCGCCGTACAGGTGCACCTGCCATCGCATGCCGCGGAGTGCTTCGTAGTTGTCGCCGTTCCACGGCAGGCGCCGTCCGACCACCCTGCCTCGGCTGCCACGGGAGGTCACCCTCTCGCGCTCACTCATCCAGTAGTGGATGCGGGTCTGGGACAGGTATTCGAAGAGCCGGGACGCCCGCCGGGCGCGCGGCACGACGGCCGCGCCGACCGGCGCGAGCACGCGCAGCACACGCCGGCGGAGGAATCGCGGCCCTCTCTTGACCGAGGTGACGAACCCGAAGAGCGTGTCGGTCGTGCCGACGAGGCGCCGGGCTACGGGCATCCGCTCGGCCTCATACCGGTCGAGGTATGCGTCGGGTGCGCCCCTTCGGAGCACGTCTGCGATCTTGCATGCGAGGTTGTGGGCGTCCTGCAGCCCGGTGTTCATTCCCTGTGCTCCGACGGGGGAGTGCACGTGCGCGGCGTCGCCCGCGAGGAACACCGGCCCCTGCCGGAAACGCTCGGCGACGCGGTGATGCACGCGGTAGGTCGAGAACCAGAGCGCGGACTCGTACGTGACTCCGAAGACGCGCTCGAGCGTCGCACGGACGGGGGCCTCCGTCACGTCCTCATCGGCGGCAGTGCGGACGACTCCGATCAGGCGATGGTGCCCGGCACCGGTCATCGGGAAGGCGAGCAGGAACTGGGTGTCACCGAAGCGGAGGTTGACCGCGTGCGGCACGAGGCCTTCCACGGCCGCAGCATCGGCGACGTAGAACGTGTGCTCGTTCGTCACCCCCGTGAACGGGATGCCGGTCGCCTCGCGCACGGGCGACGAGGCGCCGTCGGCTCCGACGCAGAATCGCGCCGTGATCGTCAGGGTGCCGACGGCGTCGGGATCGGAATCCGTCTCGCAGACGACGCGCGCACCGCCGTCCTCCGTCCGCACGACCGAGACCATCCGGCACCCCCAGCGCACCGCCGCGCCGAGCGCTTCCAGGCTCTCGGCGAGCAGCCGCTCGTTCTTGCTCTGCTCGAGCACGTACAGGCGAGGGAACGGCGTGACACCCGTGGCGAGCCGCCGAAGGTCGACCGCGCTGAATCGCGTCTTCTCGAAGCCGGGCACGAGCGCACCCACGAGTTCGGCCTGTTCGAGCACGCGCGCGGCGAGCCCGAGCTGATCGTAGATCTCCATCGTGCGCGCCTGGAGGACGAGCGCCCTCGACTCACGTGTGGGGCCGGCCTTGCCGTCCACGATCACGCAGGACACGCCCAGCTTCGCCAGGCAGTTGGCGAGCATGAGCCCGGTCGGACCGGCGCCCACGATCACGACGTCGGTGTCGAGATTCTCCATGCATTCACTATCGCGCCCTTGCGCGAGAATGTCAGGGGCGGCTCAGCTCTCCACTTCCTCGGCGGGGGCGAACTGGCTCGTTGCGAAGGCGACCGCCGCGTCGAGGTCCTCGTCGCTCGTGCCCCACGCATCCTGTACCGGGCGCGCCCACGCGCGGCAGCTTTCCGCGGCGAACTCCCTGACCTCCGCCGTGTCCTCCCATGTCGCCGGGTCGAAGTCCGCGCCCCCGAGGTGCAGGTCGAGGCCGAGCAGGGCGATGTCCCAGCCGCCACCGATGCCGATCGTACCGCCGGGGCCATATGCCTCGACCAGCACGTCGACGATCTGGGCGGGCGACGAATGCTCGAGTTCCAGCACGGTCCCGCCTTCAGGGGCGGGGGAGAGGCGGAGCGCGACCTCGGTGTCCATCCCCTCGCCGAGCGACCACGTGACCTCGAGGTGCTGCGGCGCATCGCAGCGCTGCACCACCCCGCCGGCGTTGCCCTCCAGTCGGAACGCTCCACCGAGGCGCAGGTCTCCCGTCACGGGACCGAGCCACCGGCCCAACCGCTCGCGCGACGTGCAGGCGTCCCAGACGTCCTCGATCGGTGCGTCGTAGGTGCGGCGCAGCAGCAGCGACCGCCCATCGCCCGTGCTGAGAGGTGCGTTGCCGATCTCGCGGTGCGTGGCGTTGATCTGGTTCACGATGTCGATCACGGGTGGTTTCCTTCCTCGTTGTTCTCGCTCTTGTTCTCGTTCTTCTTCTCCTGCGGACGCCGTGCGGCCGATGAACGGTGCGCCCTCGAGCCGCGCGCCAGCTCGGTTGCGAGCGCGTCGAGGTGCTGGGTCCAGTACCCGCGGAAGTGGTCGAGCCACACGTCCGCCTCCTGCAGCGCTTCCGCTTCGACGGCGTAGAGCCGGCGGGTTCCCTGGGCGCGGACGCGTGCGAAGCCCGCCTCGCGCAGCACCCGCAGATGCTGCGATACGGCGGGCTGGGAGATCCCGAATTCCGAGCGGATGACCTCTGTCACGGCACCGGCCGCCTGCTCGCCATCGGCGAGCAGTTCGAGGATGCGCCGGCGAACCGGGTCGCCGAGCATGTCGAGCGCGTGCATGACGACACCTTATCAATGGCGACTTATATAAGGCAATACTGATGATGAGTTGGCGCTACTCGCGCCGGGAGCGCGTGGCAATCCCCTCGCCGGTGTGCCCTGCGCGCCGTAGCCTCGGCGCAAGGGGAGACCGAGCAAGAGGAGAGCACCATGTCAGGCACACAGGATGCAGGGTCGGACCCCATCGAAGACGGATCTCTCGAGGCGTTCGACATCGAGAGCCCGGACGCCGTGGGGAGCGGGAGCGGCCCCTCGGAGGACGACGAGGCCACCGAGAAGCCGGGCGGCTTGGGCGAGGACGGCACGATCCCCAGCAACCCCAACGGCGTGGCCGCCGGTCACACCGGAGAGCAGTCGACGTTCGAGCCGGAAGAGGACGAAGAAGCGGACCTCTGACAGCGGCACCGCCGCCGCGGCGGCGAAGCCGATGTCATCCGGCGCTTCGGCATTCCGGCGCGGATGGGGCGCGGCGTGGCGGGCGGTTCGCGCTGCAGTTATCGTCGGGCGCTGCGTGAACCTGAGCCGCGCGCGCAGGAAACAGCCGCGCGAAGCGCGGACGGCGGGGCGCTGGCGCCCCGTCACTCCGGAACGCGATACCGGTGCTCGGGGCGCCCGGTCGATCCGTACTTCAGCGAGACCTCGACCGCCCCGCGGGTCGCCAGGGAGGCCAGATGCCGCTGGGCTGTCGCGCGCGAGATGCCCGCTCGTGCGGCCACGTCCGCGGCCGAGGACTCCTCGTCGCCGAGCAGTTCGAGGATCAGGCGCTCGGTCGTGGAGCGCGTGGTCGGCGCCGCACCGCCGTCCCGGGCATATAGGACCCGCTGCGCACGCTCGATGCCTGACTGATCGAGCCGGCGCTCGCTCGGCAGCAGGTTCAGGAACCGGCGGTACGCGTCCAGCCGTTCGGCCAGCACCGCGGGCTCGAAGGGCTTGACGAGGTAGTCCCAGGCGCCGGCGCGCAGCGCGCGGCGCACGGTCGCACCCTCCGACGCGGCGCTGATCACCATCGCATCGACGTCGAGCTCCGACACGAACTCGATGCCGTCCCCGTCGGGCAGGTACACGTCGCAGATCACCAGGTCGGGCGCCTGGTCTCGCACGGCGGCGCGCGCGGAGCGCACCCCGCGCACCGGTTCGAGCGCCGTGAAGCCCGCTCGGCCGGCGACGATGTCGCGGTGCAGCCCGCCGACGTGGAAGTCGTCGTCGACCACGAGCACGCGGATACTGTCGGTCATGACGGGTGTCCTTCCTCGAGACGCGCAGCGGATGCCGCCCGCATGACCCCCGGCATCCGTGCGCAGAACACCGCACCATGGCCGTCGTGCCCGCCGGCGTCCGCGAGCCACACCACGCCCCCGAGGCGGGTTGCGATCTCGTGCGCGAGCGGAAGACCGATGCCATGGCCGTGCACGGCATCCGGATCCGCCGGCTGGCGCCGCGTCGGCGAAGGGATGCCGCCATCCGGCATGCCGGGTCCGGAGTCGGTCACCGTCGCCACCAGGGTGTCGGCTTCGTCGAGCAGCTCGACCTCGACCCACCGGGGTTCCCGCCCCCGCACCGCCGCCGCGACGGCGTTGTCGATCAGGTTGCCCAGCACCGTGGCGACGTCCTCCGGCAGGTCGACCACCCCGAGCACCAGCGAGTCATCGCCGACGCGCAGCCAGACCCCTCGTTCGGCGGCATGGACCGCCTTGGCCTCGAGGAACGATTCGAGGAACGGCTCGCCGAGATCGTGCAGCGTCGGGGCACCATCATCCGCCACCTCCCGGATGCCGTCCAGATACGTGCGGGCGTCTGCCACGCGCCCCGCGTCGATCAGTCCCGCGGTGACGTGCAGCCGGTTCGCGAACTCATGGCGCTGCACGCGCAGCGCGTTCGTCATCGCCGCGACGGTCTCGAGTCGCTCGGTCAGGCCGACGATGTCGGTGCGATCCCGGATGATGGCGATGAGGCCGAGGTCGCGTTGCCCGCGCGACACGGGGTGCGTGTCGATGAAGACCACCCGCTCCCCGAGCGGCAGGGGCTCGGCGCCCGAAGCGGGCGACAGGATCGCATCGCGCACCGCAGCGGGAAGGTCCAGGTCGCGCACCTTGCGGCCGACGAGGTCGCCCGCTCCGAGGAGGGCGACCGCGGTGCTGTTGGCCACCGTCACGGTGCCCTCGGGGTCGGAGGCAAGCACCCCGTCTCCCACCCCGTCCAGCACGGCCGCCTGGTTCTGCACCATCCCCGCGAGCTCCTCGGGCTGCACGCCGAGTGTGAGGCGCTCGAGCCGGCGTCGCAGCACGAGCGAGGCGAGAACACCCACCGCGACGGCGGCCAGCGCCGCGATGACGATGCCCACGATCAGCACCGGCAGCTCTCCGAACACGCTCGCACGGGCGAAGCCCACGCTCACCTCCCCGACAGGTTCGGTGCCCCCCGGTTCACGGACCGGCACCTTCGCCCGGGCGGATTCGCCGAGCGTGCCCGAATCCCATCCGACCGTCTCGCGACCGGCGAGTGCGTCCTCGAAGCTCGTGCTCACCACTTCGCCCAGGCGGTCCGGATCCGGGTGCGCGAGGCGGATCCCCTGATCGTCCGTGATCACCACGAAGAGGGCGCCGGTGCGCTCCTGCACGTCGGCGGCGAGCGACTCCAGCGCGCCGCCGCGAAGCTCGACCGCCGCCGGCGTCCCCGGTTCGGCGGAGATGCGGGCCACCTCCGCGCGCACGTCGCCGTCCACGGCGACGGTGCGGGCGATCGAGAGGGCGGACGACTCGGCCTCCGACCTCAGCTGCTGCACGCCGAGCCAGACGAAGACCGCGGTGCACACCGCCACGACGGCCGTGACGCAGGCCAGCTGCAGGACGAGCACCTGAGTTCCGAACCGCATCACCGAACCCCTCGCGCCGTGGTCGTGAGCGAAATGCGCAGAACTCACGATATGCGCAATAGGTGCATCAAAGCGAGATACCGGATGCCGCGACCGCCGCCCGGCTAGCTTCGTGCGGAACACCCACCGGTGGCTTTTCGGCCACTGCCACGAGACAAAGGAGTCGACGTGCTCGTCATCCTCGGATTCACCATGATCCTGACCTTCATGGTCCTGATCATGACCCGGCGCCTGACCCCGATGGTCGCGCTGATACTGGTCCCGACGATCTTCGGACTGTTCGCGGGGGCAGGGCTCGGCCTCGGCGACATGGTCATCGAGTCGATCGGCGACCTCGCCCCGACGGCGGCTCTGCTGATGTTCGCGATCATGTTCTTCGGCATCATGATCGACGTCGGCCTGTTCGACCCGCTCATCCGCTTCATCACCCGCTTCCTCGGCAACGACCCCGCGAAGGTCGTGCTGGGCACCGCTATCCTGGCGGGCGCCGTGTCGCTCGACGGCGACGGGTCGACGACCTTCATCATCACGACATCCGCGATGCTGCCCATCTACCTGCGCCTGGGCATGAGCCCGGTCGTGCTCACGTGCGTCGCCGGCCTGATGAACGGCACGCTCAACATCGTCCCGTGGGGCGGTCCCACCGTTCGGGCGGCCTCGGCCCTCGGCGTCTCGCCGACCGACATCTTCGTGCCGATGCTCCCGTCGCTGGCGACCGGCCTCGTCGTCTCCCTCGTGTTCGCCTGGATGCTCGGACTGGGCGAGCGCAAGCGCATCGGTTCGCTGGAGTACTCGCCGGCCGCCGCCGCCGAAGGCGCAGCCGCCACTTCCGGCGACCCCGGTTCGTCGCGCTGGCGCCGGATCTTCGGCGGCACCCGGGTCGTGCGGGGCACCGAGGTCAAGCCGGGCGCGCTGGCGACTCTGTCGACCACCGGCATCGTCACCGTCCGCGGTGACCGGCCGGCTCCGGCCGGTGCCGTCGTCACGGCGGTGGAGGACCAGCACGACACGATGATGGCCGACACGATGCTCCACCCCGACCGCCCGACGCTGCGCCCCAAGCTCATCTGGGTGAACTTCGCGCTGACGATGGCCGTCATGGTGCTGCTGGTGCTCGACCTCATGCCGCTGCCCTACATCTTCATGGTCGGCACGGCGCTCGCGCTCGTTCTCAACTTCCCGAAGCTGCGCAGCCAGGCGGACGAGATCGTCGCGCACGCGCCGAGCATCGTGGGCGTCGTCTCGATGGTGCTCGCCGCCGGGGTGCTGGTCGGCGTGCTGAACGGCACCGGGATGGTCACCGCGATGGCGGACTGGGTCGTTCAGATCGTGCCCCCGTCGATGGGGCAGTACTTCGCGGTCATCACCGGGCTGCTCTCCATCCCGATGACGTTCTTCATGTCGAACGACGCCTTCTACTTCGGCATCCTCCCGGTGCTCGCCGAGAGCGCCGCGGCCTACGGCATCGACCCGGTCGAGATGGCGCGCGCGTCGATCGTCGGCCAGCCGGTGCACCTGCAGAGCCCGCTCGTGCCGGCCATCCTGCTGCTCGTCTCCCTCGCCGCGGTCAACCTGGGCGACCACCACAAGAAGGTCCTGTGGCGCGCGACCATCGTCTCGCTGGTGATGCTCGCCGTCGGCGTGCTCGTCGGCTCCATCCCGTTCGGGTAGCGCTTCGCGCTGCACTTCTCCCCGCCCGCCGCGGCAATCGGTGCCGCGAGCGGCGGAAACCGCAGCGCGAACCCGGATGCCGGAACCGCACACCCCGGAGGCCCTGCCGGTACAGGTACCGACAGGGCCTCCCTCGTGGGCGCAGGCCCGCCTAGGGTCGAAACCGACGGCTCGGAGACGCAGTGGGGCGAGCACGTGACCGACGACGAACACCTCGCCAACCGGAACGGATGAGGAGCACACGATGGAATACACACGACTCGGCAACTCGGGGCTGAAGGTCAGCCGCATCGCCCTCGGATGCATGAGCTTCGGCGACACATCCAAGGGCTTCAACGAATGGGCGCTGGATGACGAGGGCGCCGAGCCGCTCTTCCGGCAGGCCCTCGACCTGGGCATCACCTTCTGGGACACGGCGAACGTCTACGGCTTCGGAACCTCGGAGGAGATCGTCGGGCGTGCCATCGACCGCTACTCGCGCCGCGAGGACATCGTGCTGGCGACGAAGGTGCACTTCCCCATGCACGGCGGACCGGGCGGATCGGGACTCTCGCGCAAGGCGATCATGGAGCAGATCGACGCGTCGCTGACCCGCCTCGGCACAGATTACGTCGACCTCTACCAGATCCACCGCTTCGACCCCGAGGTGCCGGTCGAGGAGACGATGGAGGCCCTGCACGACATCGTGAAGGCCGGCAAGGTCCGCTACCTCGGCGCATCCGCGATGGATGCGTGGCAGCTCGCCAAGATGCAGTACACCGCCGACCTGCACGGCTGGACGCGGTTCGTCTCGATGCAGGACCAGTACAGCCTGCTGTACCGCGAAGAGGAGCGCGAGATGTTCGGGCTGCTCGCCGATCAGGGGGTCGGCAGCATCCCGTACAGCCCGCTCGGGAAGGGGCGCCTCGCGCGCCCGTTCGGCGAGCACACGACGCGCTTCGACAACGATCCTGTAGGCCGCCGCCAGTTCGGCGACGGGGACGAGGGGATCATCGGGGCGGTCGAGTCGATCGCCCGGGATCGGGGGATCCCCATGGCGCAGGTCGCCCTCGCCTGGGTGCTGCGCAACCCGGTCATCTCGGCGCCGATCGTGGGAGCGACGAAGCCGCATCACCTGCCGGATGCCGTGGCCGCGCTCCAAGTGCAGCTCACCGACGACGAGGTCACCGCCCTGGAGGCGGGATACACCCCGCACGAGCCGATCCGGTAGATCGCTCCCAAAATCGCGCCGCGCCGGCGCCCGGACGCACAGAAGGCGCCTGCGGATGCACTTTCATCCGCCGGCGCCTTCTGCAGGGTTGTTACGCCTTGGTGCCGCGACGGTTCACGATCAGGCCGTAGATGAGCAGCACGATGATCGCGCCGCCGATCGCGAGCAGCCACGTGGAGAGGTCGAAGAAGTTCTCCAGGCCGGTGCCGAACAGCACGCTGCCGAGCCAGCCTCCGAGGAGGGCACCCACGACTCCGAGGAGCAGGGTGATGAGCCATCCGCCACCCTGCTTGCCGGGCAGGATGAGCTTTGCGATGGCGCCGGCGATGAGGCCGAGCAGCAGGAATCCGAGGAAACTCATGGTCTCTCTCTCTTTCTTCTTCTGTTGTGAGGACACAGCCCGGTCGCCCGGGCTCGCCACAACGCCATGAAGCGATGCGGGCGTTGCCGACTGTACCCTCTGCTGTGACTTTGGTGACAACCCCTCGCCGCGACACGGTCGATCTGATATGGCGATTGACATGCAAGTATCCACTTGCCTATCCTGTGTTCGTGACCGACGTCTTCAAGGCTCTCGCCGACGAGACGCGGCGCACGATCCTCGACGAGCTCGTCGAGCGGGATGACCAGACCCTGTTCGAGCTGTGCGCGCGCCTCGCCATGAAGCACGGGCTCACGAGCTCGCGGCAGGCCGTCTCGCAGCACCTCGAGGTGCTCGAGAGCGCCGGTCTCGTGCACAGCGAGAAGCGAGGCCGCAGCAAGTTCCACACGATCGACACGGCGCCGCTGGCAGCGGTCGTCACCCGTTGGCCACTGAAGGAGAACCCATGAGAATCACCAGCCACAGCATCTTCGTCGACGATCAGGATGCGGCGATCGCCTTCTATCGTGACCACCTGGGCTTCGTCGTCACCGCCGATTTCCCGGTCGGCGAGCACCGCTGGATCACGCTCGCCGACCCCGAGAACGCCACGGGCACGCAGATCGTGCTCGAGCCGAACGACCACCCCGCGGTGCCCGCGTTCACGAGCGCCCTGGTGGAGGACGGCATCCCGTTCACCTCGTTCGGCGTCGAGGACGTGCAGGCCGAATACGAACGGCTCACGGCGCAGGGCGTCGTCTTCACCCAGCCGCCGACGGCGATGGGACCCGTGATCACCGCCGTGCTCGACGACACCGTCGGCAACCTCATCCAGCTCGCCCAGATGGTCGAGCAGCCGAGCTGACGGTCGACACCGCCGGGGCAGTCGCGACTAGTTGACTGCGGAGGTGAGGCGCGCGACGCCGTCCAGGAACGTCGCCTTCGCCGGTTCCTGCTTCCACTGCTCGAGGGTGAGTTCCCGTCCGGCGTCACGGTACCCCTGCTCGACGGCACGCATGTCGCGCACGAACGATTCGCCGAGCACCATCAACGACGATTCGGAGTTGAGGCTGAACGAGCGGATGTCCATGTTGCTCGACCCGATCACGGCGATGTTGTCGTCGATCGAGAAGTGCTTGGCGTGCAGGATGTACGGCGCGGGGTAGAGGAAGATGCGGACCCCCGCCTCGAGCAGCTCACCGTAGTAGGACCGCTGTGCGTGGTACACCAGTCCTTGGTCCCCGATCTCGGAGACGAACAGCTGCACGTCGAGGCCGCGTTGGCACGCCGTCGTGATGGCGTAGATCATCGGCTCGTCGGGCACGAAGTACGGGCTCGTGAGGATGACCTTCTCCGTTGCTCCATGGATCAGCGACAGGAAGAGCCTCAGGCCGTTCTCGGTGCCGTAGCCGGGCCCGCTCGGCACGACCTGGCAGACGAGCGAATCCGGTGACGGGTCCGCGGCGACCTGATTCGCCGGCACGTGCTCCTCGTCCACGAGGAGCACGTCGGTCTCGATCAGCCAGTCCGACAGGAAGATGGCGTTCACCGCCGCCACGGTCGGACCCTCCAGGCGGGTCATCAGCTCCTGCCACTGCAGCCCGCGCTTGATGTTCTTCGGCGAGTCGTAGTTGCGGTTGATCAGGTTCTGCGAGCCCATGAAGGCGACCCGGCCGTCCACCACGACGAGCTTGCGGTGGTTGCGCAGGTCGGGGCGCTGATACTTGCCCTTGAACGGCATGACCGGCAGCATCCACGCCCACTTGACTCCGATGCGGTCGAGTTCTGCGAACGTCTCCTTGCTCCTGGGGACCTTGCCCGATGACAGGTGGTCGGCGAGCAGCCGCACAGAGACGCCCCGGGCCACGGCCCGCTCCATCGCGCTGAAGAACGCGCGGGTCGTGTCATCCCACGCCACGATGAAGAACTCGACGTGAACGAAGCTCGTCGCGGTGTCTATCTCCGCCGTCATCGCATCGATCGATCCCTGATAGTCGCCGATCAGCGTCGCCTTGTTGCCCCCGATGGCCGGCAGGCCGGTCAGGAGCTCATTCTGCTGCGTCACCCGTTCGAACCACCGCGGCCAGTCCCGGTCGGGCGAGGGCAGGTCGCGGCCGGCCGCTCGCTCCTGGATGATCCCGTTGATGCGAGCCTGCTCGTTCCGCCGCTTCGCCGGCAGCTTGAAGTTGCCGATGAGCAGGTAGAAGAGGAGGCCGAACAAGGGCAGCAGGATGATCAGCAGGATCCACGCCATGGCCGCGGTGGGCTTGCGGTCGCGAGGGATGAAGATCAGCGCGCCGATCACGATGGCAGCCTGGATGAGAATCGCGATCCAGGCGAGGTTGGGTCCGAGCACGGCGCCTAGAGCGTTCACGCGAGTCCGATCGTCGGAGGGGTTCGTCCGCTCCGAAGATGGACGGCGAGGTGCCCTCAGAGTATTGGATCCCCTGAACCCGGGCTTCACCCAGAATGCACGATCCGCCGGGTCCGGGACTGCAGCTGCGCCGGTCGCCGGGCTAGCGTGGACGAATGGTCTCCACGCCCTTCTCCTCCCTCGACAGCTTCGTCGCCCTTCCGCGCATCGAGGCGCTCGCCCTCTCACCCGACGGGGCCCGCGTCGTCCTGACGGTCGCCACGCTCAAGAAGGACGGCACCGCCTACGAGCGCTCGCTGTGGTCCGTGCCCGCCGACGGATCCGGCCGTCCGACGAGGCTCACCCGCTCCGCGAAGGGCGAGAGCGGAGCGGCGTTCACGCCGGCCGGCGACATCCTCTTCGTGTCGGCGAGACCGGATGCCGAGGCCGACGAGGACGACGAATCGGGCCAGCTCTGGCTGCTTCCGGCGGCCGGCGGCGAGGGTCGCCCCGTGACCCGGCTGGCCGGGGGAGTGTCCGGCATCGCCGCGACCGCGCTGGAGAGCGAACGGATCGTGCTCGATGCCGAGCTGCTGCCCGGTGCGGATGAGGGGGGTGCCGGTACGGGCGGTGCCGGTGCGGGCGGTGCCGACGGGGGTGCCGGTTCGCTCGAGGCCGAGGCGGCGCTGCGCGCGCTTCGGAAGAAGAAGAAGGTGTCCGCGATCCTGCACGAGGGCTATCCCGTGCGGTTCTGGGACCACGACCTCGGGCCGGCGCAGCCGCATCTGCTCGCGCTCGACCTGGACGAGCTCGTCGACACCATCGCCGCGGTGGTCGAGGAATCCGACGAGAAGGCGCCGGACGAAGCCCCGGAGAAGGGCGGCGAAGCCGGCGCGCCGTACCCCGAGACCCTTCCGCGTCCGCGCGATCTCACGCCGAGGCCCGGCCGTTCGGCCGATCACGCCGGCGTCGCGCTGAGCCCGGATGGCGGCATCCTGATCGCGTCCCTCCGGCTGAGCGAGCAGCGCGCCGGGCGACAGGCGCTCGTCTCGATCGACACGACGACCGGCGACCGGGTGACGCTGTTCGATGAACCCGACGTGGACTTCGAGTCGCCCGCGGTGAGTTCCGACGGATCTCGGATCGCTTTCCGGCGCGTGGCCAAGAGCACCCCCGCGGGGCCGACCGACGTCGAGGTCTGGGTAGCCGGCGTCGACGGCTCCGGCGCCCGGCGCATCGCGGCGGGCTGGGACCGGTGGGCGAACGACCTGCGCTTCGACGCGGAGAACTCGGCCCTGATCGCCACCGCCGATCAGAACGGCCGCGGGCCGATCTTCCGCCTCCCGCTCGACGGAGGCCCCGCCGAGCAGCTCACCGACGACGACTTCACCTACACCCACGTGCACGTCGACCGTTCGAGCGGGGATGTCGTCGCGCTGCGCTCGTCGTGGGTCGTTCCGCCGCATCCGGTGCGCGTCGCGCGCGACGGCGTCGTCACGCCACTCGCAACGCCGGCCGCCGCCCCCGCGACGCCGGGAACCATCACTGAGGTCGAGACGACCGCGGATGACGGGGCTCGTGTTCGCGGCTGGCTGCTGCTGCCGGAGGGGGCATCGGATGCCGCGCCGGCTCCGCTGCTGCTCTGGATCCACGGCGGACCCCTGAACAGCTGGAACGCCTGGAGCTGGCGCTGGGCGCCATTGCTCGCGGTGGCCCGGGGCTATGCCGTGCTGCTCCCCGACCCGGCGCTGTCCACCGGGTACGGGCTGAACTTCATCGCCCGAGGGTGGAACAGCTGGGGAGCGAAGCCCTACACGGACCTGCTCTCGATCACCGATACCGTCATCGAGCGGGCCGACATCGACGAAACACGCACCGCTGCGATGGGCGGTTCGTTCGGGGGCTACATGGCCAACTGGGTGGCCGGGCACACCGACCGGTTCCGCGCCATCGTGACCCATGCCAGCCTCTGGGCGCTCGACCAGTTCAGCGGCACGACCGACAGCTCGGAGTACTGGCAGCGCATCTTCACGCCGGAGGCCATGGTCGAGCACTCACCGCACGGGCACGTGAGCGACATCCGCACGCCCCTGCTGGTCATCCACGGAGACCGTGACTATCGGGTGCCGATCGGCGAGAGCCTGCGGCTGTGGTCCGAGCTCGCGGAGCATCACGCCCAACCCGACGGCACCACGGTGCACCGTTTCCTGTACTTCCCCGACGAGAACCACTGGGTGCTGAAGCCCCAGCACGCGGTGGTCTGGTACCAGACCGTGTTCGCATTCCTCGATCAGCATATCAACGGCGCCGAGTGGAAGCGCCCGGAGCTGCTGGGGTAGCGGCCGTGAACTCCAACGGTGGGGATGCCGATCCGAAGGCGCCGCAGACGAACGTTCCGGACGCGGACGTTCCCGTGTCGATCCCGCTGTCATCGTGGCTGGACAAGCTCGCCCAGCCGCGAGGAGCGCCCGGCGGCGGCGCGGCCTGCGGCGTCCTGGCGGCGATCAGCGCCGCCCTCCTGCACATGGTGGCGGAGTACACCCGCGATTCTCCGGATGCCGGCGCGTGCGCGGACCGGGTAGCCGCCCTGCGCGTCCGCGCGCTCGAGGCGGCCGAGGCCGACGGCGTGGTGTCGGCGGAGCTGGGTGCGGCGCTGCGCCCCTCGGACGACCCGGGGCGAGACGACCGCGTGCGCCAAGCGGCGGTGGCGGGGGCGGACTCTTCCGTCGCGCTCGGGCGCATCGCCGCGGAGCTCGTGGACGAGCTCGCGCTGCTCTTCGAGATCGGGAACACATCGCTGCGAGCGGATCTCGAAGTGGCGGGCGAGGCGCTCTCCGCGGCCCTCGGCAGCGCGCGCGTCAATGTACGGGCGAATGTCCGGAGCGTGGAGGCGCACCGGGACGAGCGCGACCGCCTCGACGAGTGGCTCGTGCGGGTCACCGACGCCGCCGACCAGCTCCACGCGGCGAACCGCCGCACCCGCGAACTCACAGGTGCAGACCCTCGTCGCTGAAGGGACGCGATCTGCGGCTTGGGGGCCGCCGAGGCGGCAGATCGCGTCCCTTCGGGTTCGCTGGCTCGGGCTCACGGTGCCGGGTCACCGACCATGACCGCTGAAAGGACGCGATCTGCGCGTTCGGGGCTTCCTAAGCCGCGGATCGCGTCCCTTCGCGGTGTTCTAGCGGGGGCTCACCCGGAGGGTCGCGGTCGCGGCGATGTCGCCGACCACCGGAGCCACATACTGCGGCGGCTGGTGCGCATACTTCCGTCGGTATGCGTCATCCAATTCCCGGTGATCGATGCCCGGCGGGACGTCGAAGGCGACGTCCTGCTCGACACCGCCCGCGCGGATCCGGCCGGTGCCGCTGGCGGCCGCTCGGCGGAACCAGCCGTTCTCGGGACCGTATGCCGAGCGGACGTAGAGCTGCCCCGCGACCGCGACGTGCCAGATGGTCGCGAACGGTCGCATCGTGCCGTCGCGCCTCACCGAGGCGATCTCGAGTTCTTCCGCGTCGCCGATCGCGCGCAGCTCATCCGCGTCCCAGGAACCCATGACCCGATCCTGCCACTCCCGTCAGTGGGTGGCGCGGGCCAGGTTGGCTTCGAGCTCCGCGGCATCCTGCCGGACGACGTACGCCGGCTGGTCGCGCTCCACGCGCCAGCTGTCGTGCAGCGCCCCGACGTTCACCGTGTCGAAGCCGAATCCGTCGTAGACGGCGGTCGCGAGTTCGGCCGCGTCCGGGGCATCACTCGCGGTGGCGAGGGCGCGGCGTCCAGGCGTGCCGGCCGGGGCGCCGCTGGTGAGGATGTCGGCGGCGAGGATGTGGTTGAACGCCTTGGCGACCTTGGACTCCGGAAGGTGGCGCTGCACCAGCTCCGAGGTCGTCGTCTTTTTCTCGTCGAGCTCGGCGATGCGACCATCGCGCTCCCAGTAGTAGTTGTTCGTGTCGAGCACGATCTTGCCGGCCAGCTCGTCGACCGGGACCTCGCCGAGCGCCTTGAGCGGGACCGTCACGATGGCCCAGTCGCCGGCCGCCGCGGCCTCGGCGGGCGTCGCGGCCCGCGCCTTCGAACCCAGCTTCGCGACGAGGTCGTCCAGAGTGTCTGGCCCGCGGGAGTTGCTGATCACGACGTCGTACCCCTGATCGACGAGCCCCCGCGCGAGCGCCGTGCCGATGTGTCCTGCCCCGATGATTCCCACTGTTGTCATGTCGGAGCCCAACGTGCTCGGCCGCGAGGCATTCCCGACCGACCGAGAGTTACTCGTCCGGGGGGTCCGGGGTGGCGTCGGTGGGCTCCGGAGTCGCGTTCGTGGACTCGGCGGTTTCGACCGGGGCCTGATCGGCCGCGGTCTCGAAGTTCATGTCGACGAAGCCGGAGAAGAAGCGGCGCAGCTCGTCCGACATGTCGACGACCGTGCGATCCAGGAGCCACTGCACCTGCAGACCGTCCCACAGGGCTATCGCCGCGACCGCGGCGCGGGCGGGATCGACCCCCTCGGCGAGGCGGCCGTCTCGCCCCAGTTTCTCGAGGGCCGTCTGCACCATGCCTCGCGTGAAGACGTATCTGCGGGAGAAGTACTCGTGAGCGGGATGATCCGGCGACGTCGCCTCCGCCGACAGGATGCAGAACAACTCGACCACGCCGGGTACCGACGCGTTGTGCCGAGCGAGATCGACGAGGCCCCGAAGGGCCGCCGCCCCGTCAGGCGCGTCGACGTCGACCATCCCTCGAGAGAGATCGTCGCGACGGTCGAGCACGGCTTCGAGGAGCTTCACCTTGCTCGGGAAGTGGTGCAGGAGCCCGGCTTCGCTCATGCCGACGCGCACTGCGACGTCCCGAAGCGAGCCGGATCGGTACCCGGACTCGGCGAACACCTCGAGCGCGGCATCCAGGATCGCCGTGCGCTTCGCGCTGGTCTTGGCGTACTCCCCACGGGGCTTGCGCGTCCGCTGAGGTGCGGTCGTATCGGTCATCGTCTCCACCGTATCGTCGGGCGGCGTCGGCCCCCGTCCAGAGCCGATCATCGCCCCTGAACGCCCAGTCTGGACCTTCCAGAAACAAAAAGCGAGCGGCCACTAGAAATTTAGCCCGAAAACCTAGTGCATGCTCGGGTTTGGTGTTATCGTCTTCAATCACCGGCGATCCACAGTGGGATCGCCCCTACCAAGAGGACTTCGAAGATGATCCGATGGAAGAGTGCCGCGGCAGCAGCGGCCATCGCCGTCACCACCGCTCTCGTTGCGACGGGCTGCGCCGGTGGAGGCTCCACAGGCGGCAGTGGAGAGGGTGGCGAATCGCTCACCCTGGGCGCGATCTTCGCGCCGGCGACGTTCGACCCCGCGGGCGCCGAGTGGGGCAACCGCGCACCGTACTACCAGGCGGTCTTCGACACGCTGCTCCTGGCCACGCCCGAGGGAACCATCGAGCCGTGGCTCGCGACCGAGTGGTCCTACAACGAGGACAACACCGTCCTGACCCTCACGCTCCGTGACGACGTCACCTTCACCGACGATTCCGCTCTCACCGCCGACGTCGTCATCAAGAACCTGCAGCGCTTCAAGGAGGGCACCTCCCCGGATGCCGGTTACCTCGCGGGCGTCGCCAGCATGGAAGCCCCCGACGACCAGACCGTCATCATCACCCTGAGCGCACCCGACCCCGCGTTCCTCAACTACCTGACGCGCGACCCCGGTCTCGTCGGCGCCGAGGCCTCGCTCGACAGCGCCGATGTCGCGACGAACCCCGTCGGCTCCGGCCCGTACGTTCTCGACACCGCGGCGACCGTCACGGGCACGAGCTACGTGTACACGAAGAACGAGGACTACTGGAACCCCGACGTCCAGCACTACGACGGCCTCACCATCAACGTCTTCGCCGACAACACCGCGGCGCTGAACGCCCTCAAAGCCGGCGAGGCGAACGGCATGAAACTGGCGACGAACGACAACCTGGCCGAGGTGGAGGGGGCCGGCTGGACGGTCAACGCCAACGAGCTCGACTTCCAGGGTCTGCTGCTGCTCGACCGGGCCGGCACGACACAGCCCGAGCTCGCCGATGTCAAGGTGCGCCAGGCCATCAACTACGCATTCGACCGCGCGGGGCTCCTCACGGCGCTGCAGACCGACCACGGCACCGTCACGACGCAGGTGTTCCCGACGACGAGCGACGCCTACGACCCCGAGCTGGACGAGTACTACACCTACGACCCCGACAAGGCCAAGGAGCTGCTCGCCGAGGCCGGCTACGAGGACGGTCTGACGCTGCAGATGCCTTCGGTCTCCGCGCTCGGCGCCGCCACCTACACGCTCATCCAGCAGCAGCTGGCCGATGTCGGGATCACGGTGGAGAACGTCGAGGTCGCGCCGAACAACTTCATCGCCGACCTGCTGGCACCGAAGTACGCGTCGTCGTTCATGGCCCTCGAGCAGAACCCGGACTGGCAGCTCATCCAGTTCATGATCGCGCCCCAGGCCGTGTTCAACCCGTTCCACTACGAGGACCCGCAGGTCAACGACTACATGCAGCAGATCCAGTACGGCGACGAGGCCACCCAGGCGTCGGTGGTCAAGGAGCTGAACCGCTACATCGTCGAGCAGGCCTGGTTCGCGCCGTTCTACCGGGTCCAGGGCAGCTTCGCGACGGATGCCGACACGACCGTCGAGATGCTTCCGACGAACGCCTACCCGGCCATCTACGACTTCGAGCCGAAGCAGTAGCGGCCTTCCGGCCCGCCCGTCCCCCGAGCGGGCGGGCCGGATCCTCTTCTCTCAGACCCAGGAGCAAAGCATGCTCACGTTCATCATCAGGCGCATCCTCGCCGGCGTCGTCCTCCTCTTCGTGATCTCCGTCCTCGCGTTCGGCCTGCTGTATCTGGACAGCGCGAACATCGCCCGACGGATCCTCGGCCAGAACGCCACCCCCGAGCTCGTGCAGCAGAAGGCTCAAGAGCTGGGCCTGGACCGGCCCATCGTCGTCCAATACTGGGACTGGCTGACCAGCGCCCTCACGGGCGACCTCGGACGGTCGTGGTTCAACGGTCAACTCGTGACCGTCAGCCTCTCCGGTCGCGTCGCGGTCACCCTCTCGCTCGTCATCGGGACGACCGTCGTCTCGGCCGTCCTCGCCGTTCTGCTCGGCGTCCTCGCCGCCCGACGAGGCGGTTGGATCGACGGCGGAGTCCAGTTCATCTCGGTGCTCGGCTTCGCGATCCCGGGCTTCCTCATCGCCCTCTACCTCGTGCTGATCTTCGCCATCAATCTCGGCTGGTTCAAGGCGACCGGCTACATACCCATAACGGAATCGTTCACCGGCTGGCTGTCGTCCGTGACACTCCCGATCGCTGCTCTCGCGGTGGGTGCCATCGCCGCCGTCACCCAGCAGGTCCGCGGCTCGATGCTCGACGCGCTGTCGCGGGACTACGTGCGCACCCTCCGCAGCCGCGGGCTGCCGATGAGCAGCGTCGTCTACAAGCACGTGCTGCGAAACGCGGGCGGACCCGCCCTCGCGATCCTCGCCGTGCAGTTCATCGGCCTCCTCGGCGGCGCCGTGATCGTAGAGCAGGTGTTCGCCCTTCCCGGCATGGGACAGCTGACAGTGCAAGCGGGGCTCCAAGGCGACGTCCCCGTGGTCATGGGCCTCGTCATGGCCTTCGCCGTGATCGTGCTCATCGTCAATCTCCTGATCGACCTCGCGCAGGCTGCGCTCAACCCGAAGGTGCGACTGTCATGACCGCCATCGAAGTTCCCCCCGCGATCCCGGTCCCGCACGTCAGGACCTCGCTGTTCCGCCGGCTCGTGCGCAAGCCGGTCGGGCTCATCGCACTGCTCTACCTGGCCTTCGTCGTGCTCATCGCTATCATCGGACCGCTCATCGCACCGCACGACCCCAACGCCGCCTCGATCCAGCTCGTGCTCGCGCCGCCGAGCGCCGAGTACCCCCTCGGCAACGACAGTGCGGGCCGCGACGTGCTCTCGCGCTTGATCGTCGCCACCTCCGTGACGCTGGCCGCCGCGGCTCTCGCGGCCGTGACGGCGCTCCTGATCGGCGTCATCGCGGGCCTCATCGCGGGCTACTTCCGCGGCTGGTTCGACGGCGTCGCCTCCTGGGTCACCTCGCTGGTCATGGCGCTGCCGGGCATCGTCGTCCTGATCGCGGCGCGTGCCGTGCTCGGGCCGTCGGTGTGGGCGGCGATGTTCATCTTCGGCATCCTGCTCTCGACCGCCTACTACCGGCTCGTATACGCGGCCGTCGTCGGCGTCCGCAGCGAATTGTATGTCGATGCCGCTCGCGTCTCCGGGCTCAGCGACATGCGCATCATCGGCCGGCACATCCTGTCGGTCGTGCGTGCGCCGATCATCATCCAGACGGCGATCATCGCGGGCATCGCGATCGGCATCCAGTCGGGCCTGGAATTCCTCGGTCTCGGTGACATGACGGTCCCGACGTGGGGCTCGATGCTCAACGACGGCTTCGCGAACATCTACCGGGCGCCGCTGCTCATGGTGTGGCCCTCGCTCGCGATCGCCACCACGTGCATCGCGCTGACGCTGCTCGCCAATGCGATGCGGGACGTGCTCGAGCGCACCATCTCGGTCCGCCGTCGGCGTCGCCGCGCGGTCACGACCGCGACGGGTTCGATGGCCGCCGTCACGACGTCGATCTCGACCGGTGGCGGGGATGCCGCGCCCATCGAGGACTCGATGGAGCTTCCGATGATCACGGAGACGATCGTCTACCCCGACGATGCGAGCACGGCGCGGAACCTGCACGAGCCCGTCCTGACCATCACCGACCTCCGCGTCGCCTATCAGCAGCAGGGCGGCGAGGACATCGAGGTCGTGCATGGAGTGTCGCTGCAGGTGCGCAAGGGCGAGATCCACGGCCTCATCGGTGAATCAGGCTCCGGCAAGACCCAGACGGCGTTCGCGGTGCTCGGCCTGCTGCCCCGCGGCGGACACGTGTCGGGCGGGTCGATCGACTACGAGGGCACGCAGCTCGCGGATGCCTCGGAGAGCGCGTTCGCGGGGATCCGCGGCAAGCGCATCGGCTACATCCCGCAGGAGCCGATGTCGAATCTCGACCCCTCGTTCCGGATCGGGTACCAGCTCGTCGAGCCGCTGCGGCGCAACCTCGGGCTCAGCACGAAGGAGGCGACCGAGAAGTCTCTCGCACTGCTCGACCGGGTCGGCATCCCGAATCCGAAGCGCACGTTCGACGCGTACCCCTTCGAGGTCTCCGGCGGCATGGCGCAGCGCGTGCTGATCGCGGGCGCCGTCTCGACCGACCCCGACCTGATCATCGCGGACGAGCCGACCACGGCTCTGGATGTGACGGTGCAGGCCGAGGTCCTCGACCTGCTGCGCGACCTTCAGCGCGAGCGCCACATGGCGATGCTCCTGGTGACGCACAACTTCGGTGTCGTCGCCGACCTCTGCGACCGCGTCAGCGTCATGCAGCAGGGACGGTTCGTGGAGCAGGGTCCTGCCCGCACCATCCTCGGCAGCCCATCGCACCCGTACACCCAGTCGCTGCTGGACGCGATCCTCGACGAGGGTCCCGCACGGCCGCCGCTGGTCACCGCCGGCGGTACCACCCGCATCGAAGGAGGACGCTCATGAGCACGCTGCTCGACGTCAAGGACCTTGAAGTCGCCTACCCGGGCAAGGGATTCCGGGCCAAGCCGTTCCAAGCGCTGAAGGGCGTCTCGCTCGACATCCGGCCGGGTGAGACCGTGGGACTGGTCGGCGAATCGGGCTCGGGCAAGACGACGCTCGGACGCGCCGTTCTGGGACTGGCGCCGGTGACCGGCGGGACGATCACCTACGACGACAAGAACATCAGCCACCTGCACCGCCGCGAGCGGCGCGCGCTCAGCTCTGAGATCCAGGTCGTCTTTCAGGACCCGTACTCGTCGCTGAACCCGTCGCTGACAATCGAGCAGATCCTCGCAGAACCGCTCACCGCCCGCGGCGTGTCCGGCAAGACCGCCCGCACCAGGGTGCAGGACCTGCTCGACAGTGTCGGGCTCCCCGCCAACGCCGCCGGCCGGCTGCCGCGCGAGTTCTCCGGCGGGCAGCGCCAGCGCGTCGCGATCGCCCGTGCACTCGCCCTCGATCCGAAGCTCATCGTCTGCGACGAGCCGGTCTCCGCGCTCGACCTGTCGACCCAGGCACGCGTGCTCGACCTGTTCATCGAGATCCAGGAGCGCACCGGCGTCGCCTATCTCTTCATCTCCCACGACCTGGCCGTGGTGCGCCACATCAGTCACCGTGTCGCGGTGATGTACCGCGGCGAACTCGTCGAGACCGGAGAGGGTGACCAGGTCACCGCCCGCCCCGAGCACCCCTACACCCAGCGGCTCTTCCTCGCCGCGCCGGTTCCCAACCCCGACCACCAGGCCGAACGCCGCGCTGCGCGGCGTCGACTGCTCGACGAGCAGGCGGCCGTTCTGAACGAAGGAGAGGCGGCATGACGACGCCGGCCACGTCCATCCAGCCCCCCGCCATCCAGCACCTGCTGCCCCTGCTCGAGCAGCTCACGCTCGACGAGAAGGCCGCCCTCGTGCAGGGTGCCGACTTCTGGACCACGGTCCCGCTGCCCAAGATCGGGCTCCGTGCGATGACCCTCTCCGATGGACCGGCTGGCGTTCGCGGCCCGCGGTGGGACGAGCGGGAGCCCTCGCTCAACCTCCCCTCCGGTTCGGCCCTCGGCGCCTCGTGGGATGCCGACCTGGCGTACCGCTACGGCGCGGCAGCGGCATCCGAGGCCCGTCGCAAGGATGTCGACGTCGTGCTCGGCCCGACGATCAACCTGCACCGCTCGCCGCTCGGCGGCCGGCACTTCGAGTGCTTCAGCGAAGACCCGGAGCTGAGCGCCGGGCTCGCCGCCGCCTACGTCGGGGGACTGCAGGACAACGGCGTCGCCGCGACTCCCAAGCACTACGTCGCGAACGACTCCGAGACCGACCGGTTCACGGTCGACGTGCGACCGGGGGAGCGCGCCCTGCGGGAGCTCTACCTCGTCCCGTTCGAGCGCGCGGTCGAGGCCGGCGCCTGGGCGCTGATGTCGGCGTACAACGCGGTCGACGGTGTTACGATGACCGAGAACGACCTGCTCGAGGATCCGCTCAACTCGGAGTGGGGCTTCGACGGCGTCGTCGTCTCGGACTGGACGGCCGTGCGCAGCCTCGCCTCCGTGCCGGCCGCGCAGGACCTCGCCATGCCGGGCCCCGCGCCGGCGTGGGCCGACCTCGCCGAGGCGGTGCGCGACGGGCGCCTGAACGAGGCGGACCTGGATCGCAAGGTGCTGCGGCTGCTGCTGCTCGCCGAGCGCGTGGGCGCCCTCGGCGACGGCGGCCCCGCTCCCGTGGCGGTGATCGATGGAGTGGCGCTCGCCCGTGAGGCCGCCATCGAGGGCTCGGTGCTGCTGAGCAACGACGGCCTCCTGCCGCTGGGCGTGGCGAGCCCCGTCTCGAGCATCGCCGTCATCGGTCACAACGCCCGTGAGGCGCGCACCCAGGGAGGTGGCAGCGCGACCGTTCTCCCGGAGCGCGTCGTCTCGCCGCTCGATGCCATTCGCGCCGCGGTGCCGCACGCGAGCGTGACCTACGAGCTCGGTGCGGTGGTGCAGGACGGTGTCGCCGCCCTGCCGCTCGAGCACATCACGAATCCGCGCACCGGAGAGCCTGGTCTGACGGCGACGTTCCTGGATGCAGGGGGTGCCGAGCTCTTCACGGAGGACCGCCGATCGACCGCCCTGGTGTGGTTCGGCGGCGACGCGCCGGTGGGCTCCGCCGAGAGGATCGTGCTGCACACCACCTACACGCCCGAGGAGTCGGGTCGCGTGCTCCTCGGCTTCGCCGGCGCGAGCCACGGCCGCCTGTTCGTCGACGGTGAGCTCGTCGTCGACGACCAGCCCGTCGTCACGGGGACGGACCTCGGGGCGGCGTTCCTGAACCCGCCGTCGCTGACGGCGGCCGTCGAGGTCACCGCGGGCCAGGCTCTCGACGTGCGGGCCGAGTTCCTTCTCGGCGACGTCGACTCCCCGCTCACCGGCGTCTTCAGCGCGACCGTCGGCATCGCGCCGGATGACTCGGACCCCGACGGCCTGATCGCGCGCGCCGCCGGAGCGGCCGCCGCCGCCGATGTCGCGGTCGTCGTGGTCGGCACCAACTCGAAGGTCGAGTCGGAGGGCTACGACCGCGAGAACCTCGACCTGCCGGGTCGTCAGGACGACCTGGTGCGCGCGGTCGTTGCGGCCAATCCCCGCACGGTCGTGATCGTCAACGCCGGGTCGCCGGTGGTGCTGCCGTGGGCCGAGGATGTCGCGGCCATCGTGCTGGGCTACTTCGGCGGCCAGGAGTTCGGACACGCCATCGGCGACATCTTGACCGGCGACGCCGAGCCCGGTGGCCGCCTGCCGACGACGTGGCCGGCGGCGCTCGCCGATGTGCCCGTGCTCGACGTGACGCCTCAGGACGGCGTGCTCATCTACGACGAGGGGATCCATATCGGCTACCGCGCGTGGCTGCGTGCGGGTGCCGCTCCCGCGTTCCCGTTCGGCCATGGCCTCGGCTACACCGACTGGACCTGGGACGCGATCGAGGCGGATGCCGATGGCTACGCCGTCACCGTCACGGTGACGAACACGGGCCGCCGGGCCGGCAAGCAGGTCGTGCAGGTCTACGCCGAGCGTCCCGACTCCGCCGTGGAGCGCCCGGAGCGCTGGCTCGTCGGGTTCGCCGTCGTGCGAGCGGATGCGGGGGAGACGGTCTCGGTCTCGGTTCCCGTTCCGGCCCGGCGCCTTGCACACTGGACGGGGGAGTGGACCGTCGAGCCAGGCGCCTACGCGCTGCGGGTCGGTCCGTCGGTCGCCGAGCTGCCGCTGCGCACCGAGTGGACGGTCGACGCGTGAGCGAGCCGGAACTCGGCGCGCGACTGCGCGGCAGGGCCGACAGGCGGCTCGGTGAGATCGTTGATCGACTCGACGGCTTCCTCGCTCAGGACCCCGATCTGTCGTTCCAGGTGGCTGCCATCCACGGCGGGGTGGTGGTGCTGGACGCATGGGGCGGACCGCACCTGTCTGCGGACTCCGTCACGGTGCCGTACTCGGTCACGAAGAACACGATCGGGCTGTCCATCGGGCTCCTCGTCCAGATGGGCGAGCTCGACCTCGATGAGCGCGTCGCGCATCACTGGTCGGAGTTCGCCCGATACGGCAAGGGCCACGTCACCGTCCGCCAGCTGCTGTCGCACCAGGCAGGCCTTCCGCAGGCGACGCCGGCGCTCTCCGCCGCCGAACTTCTCGATCAGCACGTCGCCGCGGAGCGACTCGCCGCATCGCCCCCTTTCTGGCACCCGGGCTCCGCCTTCGGGTACCACGGCATCACGATCGGCAACCTCGCTTCCGAGCTCATCTTCCGCGTCACCGGCCGCACCCTGCAGGAATACTACGAGGCCGAGATCCGCGCGCCCCACGACATCGACTTCTTCCTCGGCCTGCCGCCGGCGCAGGACGTCCGCAGGGCGCCGACGCTGCCCATGATCCGGCCGGTGGCCGACGCATCGCCTCTGTACACATCGCTGCTCGGGCCGATCGTGTTCGCCGCGCCGGGACCCGCGGTGGATCTCGCGAACGACGAGGTCAGCTGGCGATTCGGCCATCCCGCAGTATCGGGTGCGGGCACGGCCCGGGGACTCGCGCGACTCATGGCCGCCGCCGTCACCGGGGTCGATGGCGCTGCACCATTCCTGTCGGCCGACACCGTCTTCGCGATCGGGCAGCAGCAGGTCCGCGGGTACGACGAGGTGCTCGGGCAGCCCGACCGCGCGCACGCGATCGTGTTCCAGAAGCCGACCCCCTCGCTCGCCTTCGGCGGCCCCCGCGCCTTCGGTCACGACGGAGCCATGGGGGCGCTCGCGTGCGTCGACCCCGACACCGGCGTCGCGTTCGCCTGGACGATCGCGCGAGGGCCGTGGCCGGGCGGCGGGGACCCCCGGGCGGTCGCCCTGGCGGCCGAACTCGGCACCCTTCTCTCCTGACCCGCCCTGCGACGACGAGGAACACCGTGACCACGCTCTACAACCCGCTGCTGAACGGCTTCCACCCCGACCCGAGCGTCGTGAAGGTCGGTGAGGACTACTACCTCGCGACATCCACGTTCGAATACCTGCCCGGCATCCCGATCCACCACTCGCGGGACTTCGAGAACTGGACCCTGATCGGGCACGTCGCGCTCACCGAAGCACAGCTCGGCATCGCGGATGTCCCCACCGCCGGTGGCGCGTGGGCACCCACGATCCGGTTCCGCGACGGGGTGTTCCACGTGATCATCACCGTGGCGATGGCGCGCGGGATGCTGCACTTCACCGCCACGGACCCGGCCGGACCGTGGAGCAAGGGCGAGGTCATCCTCGGCGTCGACGGCGAGGAGAGCGTGAACGGCATCGATCCCGACCTGGCATGGGACGACGACGGCACCGCCTACGTCACCTACTCCGGACTGATCATGAGCGGCGCTCAGCTGGGGGCGCACCTCGGGGTGCAGCAGGTGAAGGTCGATCTCGACCGCCATATCGCGCTGGAGGAGCCCCGCTCGCTCTGGTCCGGCACCGGCCTCATGTTCCCCGAGGCGCCGCACCTCTACCGGCACGAGGGGCACTGGTACCTGATGATCGCCGAGGGCGGCACCGAGCGCGGCCACGGCATCAGCATCGCCCGCGGCGATTCGCCGGAGGGGCCGTTCGAGCCGGCGCCCCTCAATCCGCTCGTGTCGGCCCGCTCGACGAGCCGCCCCGTGCAGAACACCGGTCACGGCGACCTGGTGGTCGGCCCCGACGGCGACTGGCTCGTCGTGCTGCTCGGCGTGCGTCCCCGCAGCATGACCCGCGCCTTCTCGGCGCTCGGCCGTGAGACGTTCGTGACGAGCGTGCGGTGGGTGGACGGCTGGCCCGAGATCGATCCGGTGGAGCTCCGCCTCCGCCCGGGAACGGCGATCATCGAGGACTTCGACGGTACTGAGTCGGACGGCGACGAGCTGGACGGCGAGTGGATCGCGGTGCGCCGCTCGCCGGCGGGACTCGCCGACCTGACGAGCAGGCCCGGCTGGCTCGTGCTGCGCGGCGACGGTTCGACGATGGATGACGCGCATCCCGTCTTCGTCGGGCGCCGGCAGCAGCACCTCACGAACGCCGTGTCGGCGCGGGTGGATGCGTCGGCCGGCGTCGGCGGTCTCTCGCTGCGCTACGACGAGCGCTTCCACGTGGACCTCGAGGTGGGCGGCGGCTCGGTGACCGGCCGCGCCGTTCTCGGCGGGCTGCGCCAGGAGTGGATCCATCCCTTCGAGGGCGACGTGCTCGACCTGCACATCGTCAGCGGGCCTCCTGAGGGCGACGGGGGCTTCCCCCGCACCAGCGACATCATCCGGCTGGCGGCCACCATCGACGGCGAACGGGTCGAGCTCGGCGAGGTGGACGGCAGGTTCCTGTCGTCGGAGACGACCGAGTCGTTCACCGGCCGCGTCATCGGCGCCTACGCCGTGAGCGGCACGTTCGCGGTGGACCGCTTCGCGGCAGAAGGGCACGACGAATGACGCGCATCGCGACCATGCGGGCCGAGTTGCGGGATGACACCGCCCTCGTCGCCACGGCGACTCCGCGCCTGAGCTGGACCGTCGAGGCGGAGCAGCCTGGATGGCTGCAGGCGTCGGCCGAGCTGCGTGCCGGGAACGAGTCCGCCACGATCTCGGGTCGGGACTCGGTGCTCGTGGAGTGGCCGTTCGCCCCGCTCCAACCCGGGGAGGTCCGCGCCGTCGAGATCCGCGCGACGGCCGAGAGCGGCGACACGACCCCGTGGAGCGAGCCGCTCGCGGTGAGCGGAGCCTTCCTGGGGGAGGGCGAGTGGATCGCGGAGCCGATCGGCCTCGCCGACCCGGCGCGCGAAGCGCAGCCCTTCCGCGTGCGCACGAGGTTCGAACTCGACGCGCCGGTGCGCCGAGCCACCCTCTTCTGGACGGCCCTCGGCGCTGCCGAGCCCGAGCTCAACGGCGCTGCGGTCTCGGACGACGTGCTCGCACCAGGATGGACCAGCTACCGCGACCGCCTCGTGCACGAGACCGTCGATGTGACCGACCTCGTCCACCCGGGGGAGAACGTCCTCGGTGCCACGGTCGCCGGTGCCTGGTACACCGAGAAGTACGGCTTCTTCTCCTTCGCCGACCGCGTCTACGGCGACCAGCCGTCGTTCCTCGGCCAGCTGAGGCTGGAGTTCGAGGACGGGTCCACTCGCACGATCGCGACCGACGGAGGCTGGCGGGCCGACGGGAACGGCCCGGTCGTGGCATCCGGAATCTACGCCGGCGAGCACCACGATCTGCGCCTCACCGACGCCGCGTGGTCGGCGCCCGGATACGACGACGCCTCCTGGACTCCCGTGCGCGTGGGCCCGGCGTCCCGGCCGGGCTACGAGAACGTGCCGGTGCCCGAGGCGCGCATCGCACCGCCCGTGCGCCGGATAGAGACGCTTCCCGTGGCCGAGGTGCTCACGTCGCCCTCCGGCGCCCTGGTGCTCGATTTCGGCCAGAACCTCGTCGGCCGCCTGCGCCTGCGCGTGGCCGGTCCCGCCGGCACGCGTATCAGCGTGCACCACGCGGAGGTGCTGGATGGGGGAGAGCTGGCGCTGCGACCGCTGCGGAACGCGGCATCCGAAGCGCACTTCGACCTCGCCGGAGACGGCCCCGAGACGCTCGAGTCGCGGTTCACGTTCCACGGCTTCCGGTACGCGCAGCTCGACGGCTGGCCCGGAAAGTTCGACCCCGCGGACGTCGAGGCCCTGGTGCTGCACACGGACATGGTGCGCACCGGCTGGTTCGAGTCCTCGCACGCCCAGCTGAATCGCCTGCACGAGAACGTCGTGTGGGGGATGCGCGGCAACTTCCTCTCGATCCCCACCGACTGCCCGCAGCGCGACGAGCGCCTCGGGTGGACCGGCGACCTGCAGGTCTTCAGCCCCACCGCGAGCTTCCTGTACGACTGCGACGGATTCCTCACGTCGTGGCTGCGCGACCTCGCCCTCGAGCAGGCGCGCAACGAGGGGAACGTCCCGCTGGTCGTGCCCGCCGCACTTCCGGGCTTCGGCGGCCCGGCCGCCGTGGCGGCGTGGGGCGATGCCGCGACCGTCGCCCCGTGGGTGCTTCGTGAGCGCTTCGGCGACGATGGTGTGCTGCGCGCGCAGTACGCCAGCATGCGCGATTGGGTCGACGCCGTGCTGCGCGTTTCGACCGATGGTCTCTGGGCGCACACGTTCCAGCTCGGCGACTGGCTCGACCCGGCGGCCCCGCCCGACAAGCCGGGCGCCGCCAAGGTCGACTCCGACATCGTGGCCAGCGCCTACCTCGCGCGGTCGCTGCGGATCGTCGCCGACACGGCCGCACTGCTCGGGAACGGGGCGGATGCGGAGAAGTACGGCGCGCTCGCGGAGAGCAGCCGGGCGGCGTTCGTCGCCGAGTACGTGACACCGGGCGGGCGGATGATGTCGGACGCCCCGACCGCCTATGCGCTGGCGCTCGGCTTCGACCTCGTGCGCGATGCCGCGGTGCGGTCCCGGCTGGCGCGGCGCCTGGCCGAGCTGGTGCGCGCCGGCGGCTACCGGATCGGCACCGGCTTCGTGGGCACGCCGCTGGTCACGGATGCCCTCACCGACGGCGGCTACCTCGACGAGGCCGCCCGACTGCTGCTGCAGACGGAGAACCCCTCATGGCTCTACCCGGTGACGATGGGCGCGACGACGGTCTGGGAGCGCTGGGACAGCCTGCTCGAGGACGGCTCCGTCAACCCGGGTGAGATGACCTCGTTCAACCACTACGCGCTCGGCGCGGTCGCGGACTGGCTGCACCGCACCGTCGCGGGGCTCGCGTCCGACGAGCCGGGATACCGCCGCATCCGCATCGCCCCCCGGCCCCTGGCCGAGCTGGAGCACGCCTCGGCGCGGCACATCACGCCGTACGGGCCGGCATCCGTCTCCTGGCGCCGTGCCGGATCATCCATCGTCGTCACCGCCGAGATCCCGCCGAACACCACGGCCGTCATCGACCTGCCGGGCCTCGATGTCGCGGAGGTCGGCTCCGGGCGGCACGAGTGGACGTTCGCCGACCGGCCGACGCCCGAGTTCGCCGGACCGTTCGATCTCGACTCGTCCACCGCATCCGTGATCGACGACCCGCGCGCCTACCGCGCGCTGATCGATGCGATCGCGGAGCACGACCCCGGCAAGGCCGACGAAGTGCGCCGCGACACCGTGTGGGCGGAGGGGCGCACGGTGCGTCAGTCGCTCATGTTCACCCCGCATTCCCTGCTCGAGTACGTGGAAGAGGCGCTCGCCGCGATCACGGAGCACACCCCTCGATAGACCCGGCGGAAAGATCGCGGAAACCGCATCTCGAATCGGCCGACCGACCCAGCCCTTGGAGGCACAGCCCATGTTCGATCGCAGTTCCACCTTCGGCGAGGCACTCGACAGCCCGGCCGCGCGTTCCGTGCTCGAGGTGTTCCTCCCGGGCATCGCGGCATCACCCATGGCGTCGCAGTTCCGCGGCGCTCGGCTGGGTCAGGTCGTGAACCTGGTGCCCGGACTCGCCGAGTCGGTCGATAAGGACCGCTTCTTCGCGGCGCTCGCCGAGCTCGAGGAGGGCGGAGCGGGGCGCGCTCCGTATGCGCCCGCCATCGACCCGCATCCGGAGTACGAACCGGAGAGCGTGCCTCGCGGTTCCGCCGGTGTCACGCTCCCCCAGCCGACGCCGCAGTGGGGCGTCGTCGAGGTGCGCTTCGCCGGCCCGAGCCACGGCAACCCCTTCGTCGACGTGGAGCTCACCGCATCTTTCACGAACGGCGGTCGCACTCTCCGCGTCGGCGGCTTCTACGACGGCGACGGCGAGTACGTGCTTCGCCTGCTCGCCGAGGAAGTCGGCACCTGGCGGTTCGAGACGTCATCGACCGCCCGCTCCCTCGACGGGATCACCGGCGAGGTCGTGGTGACCGAGCCGGACCCGGGCGCACATGGACCCGTCCGCGCCGACGGCTTCCACTTCGTGCACGCCGATGGGACCCGGTACCGGCCGGTGGGAACCACGGCCTACGCCTGGACCCACCAGCCCGAAGAGCTGCAGGAGCGCACCCTTCGGGCGCTGGAGGGCTCCGGCTTCACGAAGATGCGCATGTGCATCTTCCCGAAGTCCTACCTCTACAACGAGAACGAACCGGAGGACTTCCCCTTCCCGGGGTCGATCGAGGAGGGGTTCGACCTCGAGCGCTTCGACACCGGCCACTTTCGCCGGGTGGAGCAGCGCATCGCGCAGCTCGGCGCGCTCGGCATCGAGGCCGACCTTATCCTCTTCCACGCCTACGACCGCTGGGGGTTCGCCGATCTCGGACGCGCCGTCGACGAGCGCGCCCTGCGCTACGTCGTCCGTCGCCTGGCGGCCTATGCGAACGTGTGGTGGGCGCTCGCGAACGAGTACGACCTGCTCTGGGCGAAGACGGAAGAGGACTGGGAGCGCATCGCCGAGATCATCGGCGAGGAGGATCCGCACGGGCACCTGACCTCCATCCACAATTGCCGCCCGTTCTACGACCAGACGCGTCCGTGGATCACGCACGCCAGCGTGCAGCGCGTCGATGTGTACCGCACGGCGGAGAACACCGACCATTGGCGCGAGCAATGGAACAAGCCGATCGTGATCGACGAGTGCGGCTACGAGGGCGACATCGACCAGGGCTGGGGCAACCTCACCGGCGAGGAGCTGGTGCGGCGCTGCTGGGAGGGCGCGATCCGCGGCGGCTACGTCGCTCACGGCGAGACCTACCTGAACGACGCGCACGAGCTGTGGTGGTCCAAGGGCGGCGAGCTCGTCGGCAGCAGCCCGGCGCGGATGGCGTTCCTGGACGGCATCATCGCCGAATCACCGACGGGAACGCTCGAGCCGCTCCCCTCCGATTGGGATGTTCCGTTCGGCGGTGTCGCGGGCGAGTACGTCGTCCTCTACTTCGGGTTCAACCGCCCCCGCTTCCGCAACGTCGTGCTGCCCGACGGGACCTTCGAGGTCGACGTGATCGACACGTGGGGGATGACGGTCGAGCCGGTGCCCGGCGTGCACAGCGGTGTCGTGCGCGTCGAACTCCCGGGGCGCCAGTACATGGCCGTGCGCCTGCGGCTCGTGCAGCCCTGACCCCCGTGCGCGAAGGGACGCGATCTGCTGACTCCGGTGTACCGAAGCCGCAACTTGCGTCCCTTCGGCAAGGATCGGGGAAGGGGTGCCCGGCGTCAGCTCTCGACGGTGGCGTCTGAATCCGAATCCGTCTCGCCCTCGACCTCGGTGGTGCCCTCGTAGAGCCCGATCGCATTGCCGTCCGGGTCGGCGATGATCGCCCACCAGCTGGTCGGGCTGATCGGCCCCTTCTCCATCGTCACGGTGCCGCCCGCGGCGACGGCGGCGGCGATGGCGTCATCGATCGAGTCGACCTCGACGTACGAACGAGGCTGCGTGAAGTCGGCGGTGCGCGGCGCGAGCCCGCCGCCGCTGACCTTGTTCGGCGCCTGCCACATCGGGTATCCCTCGTACCCCGGGGGCTCGGCGATCTTCCAGCCGAAGACCGTGGAGTAGAAGGACGCTCCCGCCGCCAGGTCGCTGACCGGGATGTCGATGTGCGTGATGTCGCCGTGAGCCATGGCGTCTCCTCTCGTCGGGTTCTGCCCGACGTGTCGCCGGGCGTTCCCGACAGTGTCCCGCCGATGGATGCGCACGACAAGAGGGTCACGCCCGATGCTCCGGGGCGCTCCTGCGGCCGGTGCTCGCGCGCACGTGCGCCCGCTCGCCCTGCTTGCCGAACAGGCTCAGGAACTCGACGGACTGGGCTTCCGCGGCCCCGAACCAGTGCGGAACACGCGTGTCGAACTCCGCGACCTCGCCCGGTCCGAGCACGAGGTCGTGCTCGCCGAGTACGAGGCGCAGCCGGCCGCTGAGCACGTAGAGCCACTCCCAGCCCTCGTGGGTCTGCGGATCGGGCTCGCGCACGACACCGGGCTCGACCATCTTGTAGGCCTGGATGCCGCCCGCGCGGCGCGTCAGCGGCACCATCGTGCGACCGTGTCTCGTGATGGGCCGCACGTGGATGCGGGGGTCCCCGGTCGGGGGAGCGTCGACCAGTTCGTCGAGCGTGACCCCGTGTGCCCGGGCCAGCGGCAGCAGCAGCTCGAGCGTCGGGCGGCGGTCGCCCGATTCGAGGCGAGACAGCGTGCTGACCGAGATGCCGGTGGTGGCGGACAGCTCGGCGAGTGTGGCGTCGCGCTGTGCGCGCAGCGTCCGGAGGCGGGGCCCGACCGCCAGCAGCGAGGCCGCGTCGAGGGCGGTGGGGTCATCGTCGCTTGCGGCATCCATGCGGTCAGTTTGCCATATCGGCAATAACGCTTGCCACACGGCATCCTCCGGCGCATCCTCGAGAGATGAATGAGAACCAGGATGCCGCGGTCGATGTCGTCGTGATCGGAGGGGGCGCCGCGGGGCTCAGCGGCGCGGTGACGCTCGCGCGGTCGCGCCGTTCGGTCGTCGTGGTGGACGCCGGCGAGCCGCGCAACGCTCCGGCAGCCGGCGTGCACGCGCTCCTCGGGCGCGAGGGCATCGCCCCGGCGGAGCTGCTCGAGCGAGGGAGGGCGGAGCTCGAGGGCTACGGCGGCACGATCCTCCGAGGCGAGGTCGTGCGCGCCGCGGCGGATGCGGACGGCTTCGCCGTCACCCTCGCCGACGGGCGCGCGATGCGAGCTCGCCGCCTGCTCGTCACGACCGGTCTCGTCGACGAGCTGCCCGCGGTTCCGGGCCTGCGCGAGCGGTGGGGTCGGGATGTGCTGCACTGCCCGTACTGCCACGGATGGGAGGTGCGCGACCGGGCCATAGGCATCCTCGCCACCACGCCGACGTCGGTGCATCAGGCGCTGCTCTTCCGCCAGCTGAGCGACGATGTGGTCTACTTCGCGGCGGGCGTCGGGATGCCGGAAGCCGAGGATGCCGAGAAGCTCCAGGCGCGCGGCATCCGGATCATCGAGGGCGAGATCACGGGCCTTCACATCGTCGATGACCGCCTGAGCGCCGTGCGTCTGAGCGACGGAGCGGTCATCGCCCGCGATGCCCTCGCCGTTGGTCCGCGGATGGTCGCCCGCTCGGCGGTCTTCGACGATCTGGGGCTCCAGCCGACGACCCACCCGATGGGCGAGTTCATCGCCGTGGATGCCACCGGACGAACGGCCGTGGCCGGGGTCTGGGCAGCGGGCAATGTCTCCGACCTGTCGGCGCAGGTCGGCATGGCGGCCGCCCAGGGCACGTTCGCGGCGGCGCAGCTCAACGCCGATCTGGTGGCGGAGGATGTGCAGATCGCTGTCACCAGGCACCGGGAGCGGGGGAAGATGGAGGCATGGTCAGCATCCCGAACATCACCCTGAACGATGGCAGCCCGTTCCCCGTGCTCGGGCTCGGCACCTACGGACTGCGAGGAGAGGACGGCATCGCGTCGCTCGTCGCGGGCATCGAGGCGGGCTACCGCCTGCTCGACACCGCGGTGAACTACGAGAACGAGGCCGAGGTCGGCGATGCCATCCGTCGCAGCGGCGTCGACCGCGACGAACTGATCGTCACCACGAAGATCCCCGGGCGCTCCCACGGCTTCGAAGAGGCGCTCGCCAGCACGAACGAGTCCCTCATCGTGCTGGGCCTCGATCGCATCGATCTCTCCCTGATCCATTGGCCGAACCCCCGCGTCGACAAGTACGTCGACACCTGGCGCGCGATGATCGAGCTTCGCAAACGAGGGTCGCTCCGCTCGATCGGCGTCTCGAACTTCACCGAGGCGATGCTGACGCGCCTGATCGACGAGACCGGAGTCGCTCCGGCGGTCAACCAGGTCGAGCTGCACCCCTACTTCCCGCAGACCGCGCTGCGCGCCTTCCACGCGGAGCACGGCATCCGCACCGAGAGCTGGAGCCCGCTCGCGCAGCGCAGCGAACTGCTGACCGAGCCGCTGCTCCGAGACCTCGCCGAGGTGCACGCCGCGAAGCCCTCCCAGGTCGTGCTGCGCTGGCACATCGACTCCGGCAGCACCCCGATCCCGAAATCGGGCGACCCGGACCGTCAGCAGGAGAACGCCGATCTCTTCGACTTCGAGCTCGACGCCGACGAGATCGCGGCCATCGCCGCCCTGGAGAAGGGGCGGCTCTGGGGCGCCGACCCCGACACCCACGAGGAATTCTAGGAGTCGGCCGGCGCCTGACGAAGGGCGGCGGCCACCGAGTCGACGTACTCGCGGGCATCGCGGGGGCCGAACAGCGCTGTGCTCGCGACGTATCCCTGCGCGAGGCTCATCACCGCCCGCGCGCTGTCGGCGACGAGCGACTCGGTGGCGGCTGGATCCGTCGCCTGCGTCTGCGCCCACGGCCGCAGAGCTGAACCCAGCGCTGCGCGGAGGCGGCCGACCGTTCCGAGCATCTCCTCCCGCATCTCCCCGGACATCGTGGCCTCGCCCCAGAACTGCAGCACGACTCCCGCCGGGAGCCCGTCCTCGGCGAACACCCCCAGCATGGTGGTGAGCACCTCACGAGGCGTGCGCACGTCATCCGTGCTCTGCAGGTAGTCCAGGCGCGGAAGAAGGTACTCGGCGACGACGTACCGGGCGAGTTCGACCTTGCTCGAGAAGTGCGAGTAGATGGCTCCCGTCGAAAGCCCGGACTCTTCGACGATGTCCGCGATCGATGTGTCGTGCACTCCCTTGCGCTCCAGGCACCGGATCGCCGCGAGGGCGATCTCGTCTCGACGGGCCTTCCGGTACTTCTCGCTGACGCGGGGCATGTAAAAAGAATACCCGTTCTGCTATTCTGCAAACAGAACACTCATTCTCTTTAGGAGTCCTCATGTCCGACACTTTCGTCCCGCGCGCCAAGTGGGGCCTCGCACTCGCGCTCGGCCTGGCGGCCTCGCTGGTCATCGCCGTGCTGATCATCGCTTTCGTGTGGCCGGCCGCGACATCCAAGCCGCAGAATCTGCCCGTCGGCATCAGCGGACCGGCGGATCGGGTCGCCGCTCTCGAGCAGGCGCTCGAAGCGCAGGAGGCCGATCCGTTCACCCTCGTCGAGGTGTCGTCCCGCGCCGACGCGGTCTCGCAGATCGAGGCGCGCGAACTGTACGGCGCGATCCTCCTCGACGAGCCGGAGGTGCTCACGGCGACCGCCGCGAGCCCCGCCGCCGCGCAGGCGCTGCGTGGCGTGGCGACCCAGCTGCAGTCCCAGCTCAGCACCGCGGTGCAGGATGCCCTGCTCGCCCAGGTGCAGGCGCTCGGCATCGCGCTGGCGACGGGACAGCCGCCGGCCGTCGCGCCGCCGGCGGGTGAGGGCGCCGACATCCCGTCGGTGACGGTGACGGATGTCGTACCCCTGGCCTCCTCCGACCCCACGGGCGCCGGCCTGGCGGCCGCGGCGTTCCCCCTCACGCTCGGCGGGATGCTCGCGGGCATCCTGCTGTCGCTGCTCGTCGCCGGCGCAGTGCGCCGCCTCGCGGGCCTCGTCGTGTTCGGCTTCGCCGCGGGAGCACTCGCGGCGCTCGTCATGCAGACGTGGTTCGGCCTGCTGCAGGGCGATTGGCTGCTCAATGCGGCGGCGCTCGGCCTCGGCATGTCGGCCACGGCCGCGTTCCTCATCGGCATGAACGCCGTGTTCGGCCGTCCCGGCCTCGGCATCGCCGCGATCGTCACCGTGTTGATCGCCAATCCGATCTCGGCGGCCGCCGTCCCGATGCAGTTCCTTCCGGAGCCGTGGGGCGCGATCGGGCAGTTCTTCGTGCCGGGCGCCGCATCGAACCTCCTCCGCTCGCTGAGCTACTTCCCGGATGCCGCGACCGCGGTGCAGTGGACCATCCTGGCGTGCTGGCTCATCGGCGGCGTGGTGCTGGCGCTCGTCGGGCACTACCGCGATCGGCCCGACATGCGCGTGCCCTCCGACCAACTGGAAGAGCCGGAGCTGCAGCCGGCGTAGTCCGGCGGGCTTCGCCCGCTGGCGGCCTCGGCGGGTGCCTGCAGCCGGCTTGACAACGACATCAGACCTGCTATATTCAACTCATCGGTTAAGAACTAAATGGTTGAATAAGGAGGCGGGGATGTCGGATGACCAGCTCAGCCGTACCTTCGCTGCCCTGGCCGACCCCACGAGGCGTGCGATGCTCGCACGTCTCGCGCAGGGGGAGGCGACCGTCGGGCAGCTCGCCGAGCCGTTCGACATGAGCTTCGCGGCGGTCTCCAAGCACCTGCGGGTGCTCGAGACCGCGGGGCTCGTCACCCGCGGACGCGATGCGCAGTACCGGCCGGCCACGCTCGATGCACGGCCGCTCGCCACGGCATCCGCCTGGATCGGCGACTATGCGCAGTTCTGGGCCGACAGCTTCGACGCGATGGGCTCGTACCTCGAGCGCATCCAGAACACGCAGGGCACAGGTGCCCGGAACCAAGAAGGAGAACACCCATGAACGACCAGATCACCGTCACCCGCACCTTCGCGGCGCCCCGCGAACTCGTCTGGGACGTGCTGACCACTCGCGAGCACTTCGCGGTGTGGTTCGGCACCGAGGCCGTGGACGTGCCCCTCGAGACGCTCGAATGGGACCTCGCCGTCGGCAACCGCTGGACCGCCGTCATGCACCTCCCCGACGGGACGACCAAGAGCTGGCTGGGGGAGTTCGTCGAGATCGATCGCCCCTCCCGCTTCGTCTTCCGCCTCACGGACGAGCCCGAGAACCCCGGTGACCTGGCGCCGGTCACGGTGGAGCTCGCCGACGTCGACGGCGGCACCGAGCTCACCCTCACCCAGGCGACCCCGGGGTGGAGCGACGAGAACCGCCAGGCTCTGATCGGCGGATACAACGCGTTCCTCGACTCGATGCAGGGGATTCTAGACCGCGTCGGCTGACCGGCCGCGGCATCCGCTCGTCGTCACCTCTCGACGGCGAGCCGGATGCCGGGTGTCAGACCTCGTCGCGCCAGGAGTGCTGCGGCTCGAAGCCCAGCAGCCGCCGTGCCTTGTCGATCGAGAGCATGGTGTCGTGCTCGCCGAGGTCGCCCCGAACCTCGACGCCGGGGAAGACCTCCGCGACGAGCTCGGCGTTCGGCTTCGACATCACGGTGTCGGCCGCCGCGATGATGAAGCGCTCGAAGCCCGGCGGCGCGACCTCGAGGGCGCGCTCGATCGCCAGCGCCCCGTCGCGGGCGTCGATGTAGCCCCACAGGTTCCACTTGCGACCGCGCGGGTCGGCGTCGTAGGAGGGGAACGCGGCGTAGTCCTCAGGCCACATCACGTTCGAGAAGCGCAGCGCCGTGATCGAGAGATCCGGGTGCCATCGCACCAGCTCGACGGCCATCGTCTCTTCGAGGTGCTTGACCAGCGAGTAGACCGACTCGGGGCGCGCCGGGTACTCCTCATCCACCGGGATGTAGGGCGGCGGCACGTCGAACGGAAGCCCCAGCACGGTCTCGCTCGATGCGTAGACGATGCGCCGGATGCCGAGGCGAACGGCGGCCCAGAACACGTTGAACGTGCTCGGCATGTTGTTGTGGAACGTGGCGACATCGCTCAGCATGCCGGGGGCGGGGATCGCACCGAGGTGCACGAGCGCGTCGATGCCGTCGTGCTGGTCGTTGACTCCGGCGAGCGCGTCGATCACCTGCCCGTAGTCGGTGAGGTCGACCCGCACGAAGCCCGGTCCTCGCTGCCCGGATACATCGAGATTGACGACGTTGTGGCCGTTCGCCCGGAGTTCGCGGACGACGACTGAACCAAGTTTTCCGGATCCTCCGGTGACGGCGATGCGCATGCAACCAGCCTGTCACGCCGGTGGTCGGCCGTGGGCGATCACCCCGACCCGGTCGCTGAGCCCTCACACTCACAAACCCGGTCGCTGAGCCTGTCGAAGCGTCGATGGCAGCGGCGAACGACCCCTCGACGGGCTCGGGGACCCTGATCAGGCGCCGCGCGTCTGTGCCTCCCGGTAGCCTCAACCGATGGTCGTGGAGCTGACGACGCGCGATGCGCGACGAATCGCCGTGCGCGCGCAGCTTCTGGATGCGGATCGCCCGGCAGATGTGGTCGAGGTGGCCGAGCAGCTCGGCGTGATCAACATCGACCCCACGGCCGCGGTCGCGCCGAGCGAAAACCTCCTGCTCTGGAGCCGCATCGGCGAGCCGTACGACCCTGGGCAGCTCAAGCGCGCCGCCGAGGTGGACCGCACCATCTTCGAGCTGGACGGCATGTTCCGCCCCGCCAGCCACCTGCCGTTGCTGCTGCCCGAGATGCGGCAGCCTCCGCGCTACGCGCAGACCCGCCAGTGGCTGGAAGACAACGATCGGTTCCGTCGCGACATCCTCGCCCTCCTGCGTGAGAGCGGACCTCTGCTTTCCAACGAGATCCCCGACACGAGCTCGGTGTCGTGGCCGTCGTCGGGCTGGACCAACGACCGCAACGTGAACCAGATGCTCGAAATCCTGGCGATGCGCGGCCAGGTCGCGATCGCGGGGCGCGAGAAGCGGCAACGGTACTGGGATCTCCCCGAGCGCGTCTATCCGCAGGATCTGCCGGAGCTCTCGCTCGACGAAGCGCGTGGCGAGCGCAACCCGCGGCGGCTTCGCGCGCTCGGAATCGCCAGGGCGAGATCCACCTCGATGCCGGGCGAGCCGATCGACGTGGGCGAAGCGGGTGTGGATGCCGTCGTCGACGGGGTCCCCGGGATCTGGCGCGTCGACCCCAATGCGCTCGACCAGCTCGGGGAGCCCTTCAAGGCCCGTACAGCGCTGCTCTCGCCGTTCGACCGGCTCGTGTTCGACCGTAAGCGCCTGTTCGAGCTCTTCGACTACGAGTACATCCTCGAGATGTACAAGCCGAAGGCGCAGCGCCGGTGGGGATAATTCGCGCTGCCGATCCTGCACGGGGACGAGTTCGTCGGCAAGCTCGATGCCGCGACCGACCGCAAGGCGGAGGTTCTGCGCGTGGGCGCCATCCACGAGGACGTGCCCTTCACACCGGATGTCGCGGCCGCCGTCGACGCAGAGATCGATGACCTCGCACGATGGCTCGGCCTGCGGGTCGATGGTGTCTGATCGGCACCTGGAACACCGACCGCATCCTCGGTACCGTGGCACGCATGTCCGACGTTCTCGATCTCCCCATCCCGTTCGCTGCACTGCGCGTGGGCGCTTCGCGCACGATGCGCTTCGAGGGCAAGGACTACGGCTCGGGCATCTCGTTCTTCTTCGTCGACAACGACCCCGGCATGGGACCGGGGCTGCACCGTCATCCCTACACGGAGACGTGGACCGTCATCGAGGGCGAGGCGACGATCACGATCGACGGCCGCGCCATCGTCGCACGCGCCGGCGATACGGCGGTCGTCGCTGTGAACACGTGGCACGGGTTCACGAACACGGGCGATGGGGCGCTGCGCATCCTCTGCATCCACGACTCGCCGGAGATCATTCAGGAGTTCCTGTACGAGGAGTGAGTCGCCTCGGGCGCCGCATCAACCTGCCGAGGGCTGCTCTGCCTGAGGTGGGCGCGCCGCCCCCGCCGCCAGCCGTCATCCGAACTCGCATCGGCTTCATGCCGGGACGAATCGCGCCGCTGCCCGCTCAGCCGACGGAACGGCTATCGTACAGAGCCGAGGTGCGATCGGGACCGGGGAGCGCAATGGACGAAGCCACGCTGGATGCCGTGAATATCGGCCGCGGTGCGCCGCGGCCCCGCCGCGTCCATCCCGGCTGGATCGTCGCCGCGGTAGCGTTCCTGGCTCTCGTCGCGGCGGCGGGGTTCCGCGCGGCACCCAGCGCCCTCATGCTTCCCCTTGAAGAGGAATTCGGCTGGTCGCGCAGCGTCATCTCGAGCGCGGTCACCGTCAATCTGCTGCTCTATGGACTGATGGCGCCCTTCGCCGCCGCGCTGATGAGCCGCTTCGGCATCCGTATCGTCACGACCATCGCCCTCCTGCTCGTCGCCGCCGGCGCGGGCATCAGCGTGTTCGCCACCAGCCCCTGGGTGCTCGTGCTGACGTGGGGTGTGCTGATCGGGCTCGGCACCGGGTCGATGGCACTCGTGTTCGCCGCCACGGTCGCGGACGCCTGGTTCGTGCGGCACCGGGGCCTCGTGGTCGGAACGCTCACGGCCGGCGGCGCGACGGGTCAGCTCGTCTTCCTCCCGCTCGTCGCCGCGATCGCCGAGGACCAGGGGTGGCGCGCCGCCACGCTGATCGTCTGCGGAGCGTCGCTCGCCGTCATCCCGCTCGTGCTCATGTTCGTTCGCAACCGCCCGTCGGATCTCGGCCTGCTCCCCGTCGGCGCCCCGGCCGATTGGGTCGAGCCACCGCGGGCCCGCGGGAACGCGGCGCTGCTCGCGCTGCGCACGCTCGGCCGCGCGAGCAGGTCGCGCACCTTCTGGGCGCTCGTCGCCGGCTTCGCCATCTGCGGTGCGACTACCAATGGCCTCGTCGGCACCCACTTCATCCCGAGCGCCCATGACCACGGGATGGCGCAGACCACCGCGGCGGGCTTGCTCGCCGTCGTCGGCATCTTCGACGTGATCGGGACGATCGTATCCGGCTGGCTGACCGATCGGTTCAATCCCCGGCTGCTGCTGGGCGTCTATTACGCGGGGCGCGGCCTCGGCCTCGCCGTGCTTCCGTTCCTCCTCTCCGACACCGTACGTCCGCCGATCATCGTGTTCGTGATCATCTACGGTCTCGACTGGGTGGCGACCGTGCCGCCCACGGTCGCGCTCTGCCGCGAGCTCTTCGGCCCCGACGGCCCGATCGTCTTCGGCTGGGTGTTCGCCGCCCACCAGTTCGGCGCCGCCTTCGCCGCGACCATGGCGGGCGTCATCCGTGACACCACCGGCGACTATTCCGTGGCGTGGTTCGGGGCGGCGGGGCTCTGCGTCGTCGCTGCCGTCGTCTCTCTGTCCATCCGGCGGGTGCGGACGCCGGAGCGCATGTGAGTTCGCTCGCTTGACCCTGCCACTGTGTCAGGGTTGACGCTGGGATCACCATGTACACCATCGGAGAGTTCGCGGCCTTCGGGCGCGTCAGCGCGCGGATGCTGCGGCACTACGACCGGATCGGACTTCTCGTGCCGGCGCGGGTCGACGAGTACTCGGGCTACCGGTACTACGACGGGTCGCAGCGCTCAGCGCTGGCCCTCATCGTGGAGCTCCGCGAGCTCGGCTGCTCGCTCGAGGATGCGGCCTCGGTGCTTCGTGCGGATGACACAACGGCGGCGCTTGCGGCGCTGCTGGAGCGTCGCCGCCGCGAGCTCGAGGACACACTCGCCGCCGACACGAGACGTCTGGATCGCATCGGTCTGCGCCTCCGACTCTTGAGAGGAGATACCCCCATGTCCACCCCAGAGATCGTCTTCAAGGACATCCCCGCCGCCCGGGTCTACGAGGCCGTCGCGACCGCGCCCGGCTTCGGTCCCGAGAACATCTCGCCCGTCATCGGGCCCCTGTTCGACAACCTGTACGACGCGCTCTCCCGTTCGGGCGCCGCCTTCGAAGAGACGGGGATCGCCTGGTACGAGCAGGGCGAGAACCCCGACACCGTCTACGTGCACGCCGGCTTTCCCGCGGGCTCCGACGCCCGGGACGGGGACGGGTTTCGCGTGCTCGAACTCCCGGCGCTGGCCGGTGCGGCGACGACCGTGCACCACGGCGACATGTCGAGCATCGGCGACTCGTGGGGCGCGCTGATGGAGGGAGTCGAACGCGAGGGATACCGGATGTCGGGGCCGAGCCGCGAGGTCTACCTCAGGTCTCAGCCCCTCCCGCAGACGGAGTGGGTCACGGAACTGCAGCAGCCTGTGGCGAAGGGCTGACGCGGCGGCCAGGGTTGGGGTTCGGTTGCTGACGGGTCGCCACCCCCCCGGGTCGCTGACGACCGCCACCCCCGGTAGCTGAGGGACCGCCACCCCCGGTCGCTGAGCGAGCGTAGCGAGACGAAGCGTCGTCGATCAGGGAACCTTGGTCACTGAGCGCCCCTCCTCTCGTCGCCTTGCTCCTCGCTGAGCGAGCGTAGCGAGCCGAAGGCGCTGCGCAGACAAGAACGCGGGTCGTGAGGTGCTCCGCGGCGTGCCGGCGGTGTCGCCGTTTCCTCCACAGGGAGCACCCGAATTAGGGTTTGAACAGGGCATGGTTTGTTTTGCTGATCTGGGCTGTTCCGGCGGTTCGGATGTCGGTGGTTGGCGGTTGAATGAACCCATGCACCCGCTCACCGACACCCTCCACGCGCTGGAACACGCGCTCGGTGAGGCGGTCGCCGCGGCGTTCGCCGCGGAAGCGGTGTCCGGGCTGGATGACGAGGACCTGCTCACGGTGATTGCGGCCGCGGGGCGGATCGTGCGTCGGGCGGAGGCGGTGCTGGTGGAGTGCACCGCCCAGGTGCAGGACCGTTCCGCCGCCGCCTCCCTGGACGGGCGGCTCACCCCCCGGATGGGGTGCCGGTCGGTGTCCGAGCTGGTCCAACGCGCCACGCTCGCCTCGAAGCAGACCGTCACCGGGTACGAGCGCGCCGCCCGCGGTGTGCACGAGCAGGTCGCCCCGTCGTCGGGGGAGAAGCTGCCGGCCCCGTTTCCGGGGATGCGGGCCGCGCTGATCGACGGCGCCGTCGGTGTCGACGGGGTCGTCGCGGTGCTAGCACCGTTGTCCCATCTCGCGATGACCGCGGGACGCGCCGCGCACCTGGCCGCCGACGAGGAGTTGGCCGCCTGCGCGCGCGGTGTGGGGGTGGATGCGGCACCCCCGGCGACCGCGGAGGAGCTGCGCGTGTGCGCGCAGGTGTGGGCGGTGTTCCTGGATCAGGACGGCACTGAACCCCGCGACGCGGCCGTGATGCGCACACGCGGAGTCACCCTGGGTGTGGCCCGGGACGGGGTGATCCCGGTCCGCGGGAACCTGCTCCCCGAGGTCGCCGCCCAACTGCAGCGGATCTTCGACGCACTGCTGAACCCGAAACTCGACGGCCCCCGCTTCACCCCCACCGACACCACGGACGGCGACGGGATGGACGCCGGTCATGCCGGAGCGGGGCACTGGGAGGGGAAGGGTGCCGACCCCCGGTTCGACGAGGACGCGCCCGCGGATCCGGGCAGTGTGGGTCTGCGTGAGGGCGTGTTGCGTGATCAGGCGGATCTGCGCACCCGGGCGCAGAAGCAGCACGACGCCCTGGCCACCGCCCTGAGCGTCGCCGCCCGGTCCGGGGAGCTGCCCACCCTGGGTGGGGCGGCGCCGACCCTGGTCGTGTCCGTCCGCGCCGCGGACCTGGCCGCAGGCACCGGGTACGCGCACCTGGACGGCACCGACCAGCCCGTCCCGATCGGGGTGGCCCGGCACACCGCCTGCGACGGGGTGGTGCAACGCGTCCTGATGGACGATCACGGTCGGATCGTGTCGATCGGAACCCTGGACCGGGTGTTCAACCACCACCAACGCAAGGCGATAACCCTCCGCGACGGGGGCTGCATCATCCCCGGCTGCCACATCCCCGCCGCCTGGTGCGAGATCCACCACGTCACCGACCACGCTCTCGGCGGACCCACCCACACCGACAACGGCGTCCTGCTCTGCTGGCACCACCACCGCACCCTGAACACCAACGGCTGGAACATCCGCATCCAGCACGGCACCCCCCACGTCCGCGGCCCCTCCTGGTGCGACCCCTCCGGCCACTGGCGACCCACCACCACATCCCCCACCCGCCTCCACGACCGGATCAACCGAAAACAATGATCAATCCGTCGTGAGGAGCGCCAGAAGGCGAGGAACAGCCCTCGGACCCGTCGCTTTAGCGAGCGCGGCCCGAGACCAGAGCCACCCACGGATTGGCACCAACCCGGTCGCTGAGCGAGCGCAGCGAGACGAAGCGCTCTGAGCAGACCAGAACGTGATCGCTGAACGCCCTTCGTCTTTGTCGCGAAGCCGGGTCAGTGAGCGCCCTTCGTCTCGTCGCTGCGCTCCTCGCTCAGGGACCGCTTGGCGAGACGAACTGTTCTGAGCAGACGGGAACGTCGGTCGCTGAACGACCTCGGTCATGTCGCCAAGCCGGTCGCCGAACGGCCTTGGTCATGCCGCGAAGCCGGTTGCACGAAACGCCTTCGTCTCGTCGCTGCGCTCCTCGCTCAGGGACCGCAATGCGAGACGAAGCGTCTTCGCCCAGAACCGGAACCTTGGGCGGCGCTCCCCTTCTCTGCGCTCGCTCAGCGACCCTCAATGGAGCAAGATCCTCGGGGCGTGCGATTCGAGGGCTGTTCGACCTAGTGTTGCGCCATGACTCAGCCGATTGAGGGTGACGAGTTCTTTGAGCCTGACAAGAAAGCCGTCTCGATCTACCGCGCACTCGCCCACTCACTCGTCGGACTCGAAGGGGTCGAAGTCGTCGTTTCCAAGAGCCAGGTGGCGTTCCGCGCGCGTCGAGGATTCGCCTACGCGTGGGCGCCCAAGCACCTAATGAAGAGCGATGTTCCAGTAGTGGTGTCCATCGCACTACGGGAAGAATTGCACTCCTCCCGGTTCAAGGAGGTCGCCCATCCGTCGCCGTCGACGTGGATGCACCATCTGGAACTCCGCCTGATGAAAGAGGTCGATGCCGAACTGATCGCTTGGATCAAGCGGGCCTATCAGGAGGCTCGCTAGACGACACGTGATGCCGGCGCCGCTGACTGGGCGACCCAGCGCGGTATAGCCCGTTGCGCCGCGCGGTGAAGGACCGGAAGAGATGCCCTTGCGCTCAGGCGAGTGGACCGAGCAACTCGCTCGCGGTCGCGGCCGAACGAAGTGTTGACAGCGGCCCGAGCAGCTCGCGCTCCTCGTAACGGAAGTGCGACTCCATGATCGCGGCGATGCCCTCCAGATGTCGTTCGAGCGCCCCGCGATCGGCTCCGCTTTCCATCGCCCCGCGGAACTGCAGGAGAAGATGGCTGAGCATCGAGTGGTCCTGCACCAGCTTGCCCACCACGGGACGCAGTTCGGGATGATCAGCCACGAGCGCCGGAAACAGGCCGGCGTCCTCGCTCCGGTGATGGCCGTCGAGGGCGACGCAGAAGCCGGTGCAGTACAGCAGGAGGTCCGCCGACGCAGCGGCCGCAGCATCGCGGAGCGCCCCGGCCCCCGGCGCGGCATCCCCGTCGCCCTCGAGAACCGCCGCCCGGGCGATCGCCAGGGACTGACGCAGCCGCGCGTGCACAGCGTGCAGCTCCGCGTCCCAGGCGATCAAGCGGTCGGCTTCCACACGCCCCAGGCTATGCGGCGGGCGACGCGTTCAGCGCGACCATCCAGTCGACACCGAACTTGTCGGTCAGCATGCCGAAGCGGCCGCCCCACGGAGGCGTCTCGAACGGCATCACGACGGTGCCGCCGGCGGTGAGACCGTCCCAGACGCTCTGCAGCCGCGCCTCGTCGTCGCCGCTGACCGAGACCGATACGCCGGCGGGTTCCTTGTAAGGCATCGAACTCGGTGTGTCGGCGGCCATCAGCGTCAAGCCGTCGGGCGTCTCGAGCTGGGCGTGCATCACGAGGTCGTTCTCGGCGGGGTCCTGGCCCATGTCGTAGCTGCCGAAGGTGTCGACCGCGAGTTCGCCGCCGAAGACGCTCTGATAGAACTCCATCGCCTCGCGTGCGTTGTTCCTGAACGAGATGTAAGGGTTGAGTGTGGTCATGGTTGGCTCCTGTGTCGGTGATCGGATGCCGCGGCCGGCCCCGTGACGCGACTCAGTGTTCTCCGGGCATCCGACATTCGCAAGCCCGGGGCGACGGCACCGCTCGGGTCAGCTGAGCTCCGACGGCATCACGATCCAGAGCACGATGTATACCCACAGGCTGAGGCCGAAGAAGACGACCGCCACTGCGGTCAGCACGCGCGTCAGCGTGACGTTCCAGCCGAAGCGCTGTGCGATTCCGGAGCACACGCCGGCGATGACGCGGCCCTGGGCGGGACGGGCGAGGGTTGTTGCCATGTCAGAGCTCGATTCCGTGTGACTCGTCGTTGACGCCGACATTCTTGCCGCGCCGGGACTCGTAGGCCAGGAGCCAGCCGATCGACAGGATCGCGCCGATCGTGATGCCGAGGGCGATGCTGCCCAGCACCGCGCCGATCAGCGCACCGAGGGCGAGCAGCCCGATCGTCCCGAGCAGCCAGTACGTGCGGCCGCGAGGCCATCCATTGCCTTGTGCCATGCGCCCACCATAGGCCACGCCGTCACGCGGGGGCAGGGGCCCACGGAACCGTGCCACCGTGTCACCGCTCGCGATGGTCCTCCGGATGCACACGCGCACCACGGCGAGGCTCTCGCGGCCCGCTCGCGCCGAGCAGGCGGATGACGCGCTGACGGTGCCCGGCCCATGGCGCCAGCAGCTCCAGCATCCCGTCATCATCGACGCGCTTCCCGGTGAGGGCGTAGCCGATCTCGTGGGCGAGGTGGTAGTCGCCGACGCTCACGGCGTCGGGGTCGCCGAAGGCGCGGATGCGGGTTTCCGCCGAGGTCCACAGGCCCACTCCCCGGAGGCTCGTCAGCACCGCATCACGCGCGGGCCCGTCCGGGGCGGCCGCCACCACGCGGGCGATCGTATCGCCCCGCCGGGCCGCTTCGACGATGGTGCGGGACTGCGGCGGCTCCAGCCCTGCGCGGTGCCACGCCCACGAAGGGATGCGCCGCCACTCGTCGACCGCGGGCGGCGCGAACATCGGCCGCGGCGTCGGGCCAGGCGCGCGTTCGCCGAACCAGGTGACGATGCTGCGCCAGGCCGCGAAGGCCTGCGTACCGGTGACCTTCTGCTCGATGACCGCGCTCGCGAGGGTGTCGAAGACGATGTCGGTGCGACCGAGCCGCAGCCCGGGGTTGCGGTGGTGGGCGTCCCGCACGAGCGGGTTCCCACCGGGGTCGAAGGAGGCCGCGTCATCGCGCGCGCCGCAGAGCGCGGGCGCCTGGTCGAGCGCCCACTCCGCGCCGGGACCCCAGGCGGCGATGCGGATCGCGCCTCGCGACACCTCGCGCAGCGCGACGGTGGCGATCCCGTCGGGCGTGCGGCTGGCACGCCAGATGACCGGACCCGCGAGAACCATCGTGGGATCACCGGCGCCCCGGCGCTCATACGCCACCGTGCGGCGGAAGTCCAGCGGATGCCGCGGCCGGTACTCGCTCTCGAGTCGAGGCGGCTCCGCCTCCCGATCGAGGCCCCGCGCCGCAGCCCTCCCGTGGGGCGTGCGGGCGCGGCTCTGCAGAGGGGGCCGCGAGGTCATGCCGTCACCCTACGCCGCCGTCCTGACACCCGGGCCGCCCCGTGTGCGCGAGGGGACGCGAACTGCCGCCGTGCCACCCGGAAACCGACGTTCTGCGTCCTTTCGGCAGGCCCCGGGACGCCCGAGAAGACAGGTCTAGAAGCGGTCCGGCGACGGGGTGCCGTGGCCGTAGCGGATGACGACATCCGCGTGCCGGTCGAAGCGGTATCCGACGCCGCGCACCGTGCGGACGACGTCCTCGTACCGGCCGAGCTTGGCCCGCAGGCGACGCACGTGAACGTCGATGGTGCGCTCGCCCGGCGCCTCCTCCTCGGCGGAGGCCTGCCACAGCGACGACACCAGCTCGGTGCGCTCGATCGTGCGCCCCTCCCGCAGCACGAGGTACTGCAGCAGCTCGAACTCCTTGAAGGTGAAGGCGGCCGACTCGCCGTCGATCAGCACGCGCTTGCGCGAAATGTCGACGACGACGCCGCCGCCGGCGACATCCTGCTCCTCGGGCTCTGCCTTCGTCCGAGCGATCGCGCTCGGCTCGTGCAGCGCGAGACGCACGACGTCCACGTCGCGGCCCCCGGAGCCCACGGGCGCCAGGGCGACGGTCGCATACGTCTCGGCGCTCGGGGCCAGTTCGGCGAGGGTGCGACGGAGCGCGTCGACGAGAACACCGAGGTTGACCCCGGCTTCGGCGGCCTTGGCCTCGTCGATCCCAACGTAGAGGGCGAAGCCGCGGGGGGAGCGCGTCAGCGAGCCGGGGGTTTGGGGCGGAGCCCCATCGGGGGAGCGCGTCAGCGAGCCGGGGGTTTGGGGCGGAGCCCCATTGAGAGACGTGCCCGCGGGGACGGCCCGCCCCGGAGTCGCGGGCGCCGGCTCGGCGGCCGGGGCCTCTGCTCGGGGAGGAAGGGCCTGCAGGTGCGAGGGACGGATGGAGGAGCGTTCGAGGAGTGCGGAGTTCGACATGATGATGGTCCTTGCGGAGGGAACCCGGGCTGTCGCCTGGAGCGGGTTCGGGTGTGCTGTAGTGCGGCGGAATGCCGGGAGACTTCAGACGAATCGATGTTCGCGATCGAATGAAGCGGGGCTCCGCGCCTCGGATCAGAAGCGGGCGGCGGGCCGGACGGAGGTCACTGGGTCAGCGACACATTCGACAACACATGCTGACGCGGCCGGCCATCATCATGCCGGCAGTCCTGTTCGCCTCCAAGGCGGACACAGGGCGTGCGTAGTCAGTCATAGAGCCGATTATGACGGAGCGTGTCGGAATGTGTCAAACCGCACGGATGCCGGCGGTATCGCATGACGAAATATGACAGATTGCTCAATCCTGGTCGATGGACCAGTCGGGAGCAGATTCCCGGATGACCGCGACCGATCGCGGCAGAAGGCGGATGGTGCTTTCGGCTCCGCTGATCAAGTCGACTCCGGTGCCCGAGAGCCGGACATTCCGGTCGCCGTGATTGAACACGAAGAGGTAGTCCGCACGTGCCCCGCGTCGGCGGACCGCCTCCACCTGGAGTTCCGCGGCGCCCGCCAGCAGCGGGCTCACGTCGGCGTCGCGGGCGGCTTCGGCGAGAAAGGCATCGAGCGAGGACTGCACCAGTTTCGTGGACACGTAGGTCACCGTTCCGGCTCCGACGTCGCGGCGCGTGATCGCCGGGTGGCCCGAGAGAGCACCCGATCCGTACTCGGCGATCGTCTCAGCGGACTCCATGTGCACAAGTTCCGTCCACAGGGAGCCCTGCCATCCGTTGCCGAGCGCGATGGTCTCGTCGTCGGCCAGGGGAAAGATCTGTTCCGCATGTGCACCGAGCAGCGACCGCAGCATTCCGGGGTATCCGCCCAGGACGATTCGCTGATCCTCGTCGGTCAGGCCGGTTGCGAAGGACACGACGAGATGACCGCCCGATTCTACGAACGACTCGAGCCACCGCGCGGTCGCCCGCGTCATCGCATACAGGGCCGGGACGACAAGCAGCCGATACCGGGAGGCGTCTCCACCCGGGCGGATGAAGTCGACGACGTGTCCGCTGCGCCAGAACGCCCGATGGGCGGCGCGCACCTCGTCGGAGTAGTTCACCGCGTCGGTCGGAAGGTGCGGCGTCTCCAGCGACCACCAGCCCTCGGCATCCCACACGATCCCGATCTGCGCATCGATCACCACGCCGTCGGCGGGCGGAGCGGCCACCTCGGCGATCTTCTCCAGGATCTCGCCGAGTTCGACTACGGTCTCGAAGACCTTCGTGTCGGCGCCCGCGTGCGGGACGAGCGAACCATGCCACACTTCCGATCCGGCGGCCGACGCCCGCCACTGGAAGAACAGGGAGCTCTGGGACCCGCGCGCGATGTAGCCGAGTGAATTGCGGATCATCCGATCCGGCTCCTTGGTGAAGAGCCGGTCGCCGACCCGGATGCCGGTGGCGTTCTGCTCCATCAGCACCCAGGGGCCGCCCGCCCATGACCTGGTCAGATCGGAGCCGTAGGCGACGTGAGTCTCGCCGTCGCGACCCGTTGTGTCGAGATAGTGGTCGATCGATACGACGTCCTGGGCGTCGCTCCACGACCACTGCTCCAGGTGATTCCACGTCGGCAGCATGAAGTTCGTCGTGATCGGCGCCGTCGATCCGGCGGCGCGGATCACCTCCTTCTGCTCGGTGTAAGCGGCGAGCATCTCGTCCGAGCTGAACCTCTTGAAGTCGACGAGGTGCGCCGGGTTGTGGAGGTACTGGGTCTGCATCGGGGGCAGGATCTCGTCCCATGCGCCGTAGCGCTGCGACCAGAAGGCCGTGTACCACGCTGTGTTCAGGTTCTCTATCGTCGAGTACTTCTTCGCCAGCCATTCGCGGAAGGCGCGTGCCGCATGCGGACCGTAGTCGATGGTCCCGTACTCGTTGTGGACGTGCCAGCCTCGCAGTCCAGGATGCTTCCCGTAGCGCTCCGCCAGGTAGCCGGCGATACCGCGCGCCCCCGCCCGGTACGCCGGGGCGCTGATCGCGTAGGTGTCACGCGAGCCGTGCAGCACGCGGGAGCCGTCGGGCCTGATCGGCAGGGCGTCCGGGTGCGCGAGCGTGAACCAGGGCGGCGGCGAGGCGGTCGGGGTCGCCAGAAAGAATCCGATGCCCGCCGAGTGGAGCATCCCGATCACCTCGTCCAGCCACTCCGCCTGGTACTCGCCCTCGCGCGGCTCCAGCATCGCCCACGAGAACACGCCGATCGTGGCGGTGTTGACCTTCGCGCGCGTCATCAGCGCGATGTCCTCCACCCACGTCTCCCGGGACCACTGTTCGGGGCTGTAGTCGCCTCCGAAGAGGAACAGGCCGGGGGAGTATGGTGCGCTCATCCCTTCAGTCCACCGCTCACGAGGTCGAGCCGCCAGTAGCGCTGCAGCACGAGCATCATCACGATCAGCGGAATGATCGAGATCGCGGCCCCGATGATGGCAAGGCTGTAGAGGGAGGGCGTGCCTGATCCCTTCGAGAGCAGGGTGTACAGACCGACGGTGAGCGGGTACATCCCCTCGTCCGAGAGCATGATGAAGGGGAGAAGGAAGTTGTTCCAGATCCCGACGAACTGCAGCAGGAAGATCGTCACCATGCCGGGCACCATCATCGGCAGCACGATGGCCGTGAAGATGCGGAACTCGCTGGCCCCATCGATCCGCGCGGCCTCCATCGTGTCGGTCGGAACCGCGGACGCGGCGTAGACGCGAGCCAGGAAGATTCCGAACGGTGAGATCAGCACGGGCAGCAGCACCGACCAGTACGTGCCGGCAAGGCCCACCTGCGACATGAGCAGGTATTGCGGGATGGCGAGGGTGATTCCAGGAAGCAGCACCCCGGCGAGGATCGCGTAGAACCACACCTGCCGGCCCGGGAACTCGTATTTCGCGAGGGCGAAGCCGGCCATCGTCGAGATCAGCGTCGAGAGCGCCGCTCCGACCCCGGCGTAGATGAAGCTGTTGAATGCCCACAGCGTGAACTGGCCTCCGCCGTAGGCGAAGAGATCCTCGATGTTGTCGAACAGCCCCGTGCCGGGGAAGAACGTGAAGGTGGTGAACAGCTCCGTGTTCGACTTGGTGGATGCGATGAGCACCCACAGGACCGGCACGAGGCAGTAGATGGCGCCGAGGACGAGCACCACGGAGGCGATCACGGGGCGGCGGGTGCGCCGCCGCGGCGCGATGCTCGAGTCCGGTCTGATGGATGCCGGCGGGCGGCGTTCGGCGACTGCAGTGCTCATTGCTCTCCTCCAAAGGCTCGCTTCTGCGTCACTCGCAGCAGCACGACCGACAGCACGAGCGTCCCGAGCGCCAGCACGACGGAGGATGCCGCGGCGAGGGACAGGTCATCGCGCACGAACGCATCGCGGTAGATCTTCATCAGCGGCACCCACGTCTGGGAGATCTCGTTGGTCATCGGGCGCAGGGTGGTCGGTTCGCCGTAGACCTGCAGCGTTCCGATGAGAGCGAACAGACCGGTGAGGATGAGTGCCGGCGCGACGAGGGGGATTTTCACGCGCCACGCGATGCTCCACTCACTCGCCCCGTCGATGCGCGCCGCCTCGTAGATCTCGTTCGGGATGCCGCGGAGCGATGTGTAGATGATGATCATGTTGAAGCCGACCGCGCCCCAGATCGCGATGTTCGCGACGGACGGATACAGCGATGCGCCACTGAGGGCCACCACGTCGGGCAGACCGAGCTGGTTCAGGATCCAGTTGAGGGGACTGGTGGATGGCAGATAGAGGAAGCCCCACAGGAGCGACGCGATGACTCCCGGGACGGCGTACGGAATGAAGATGGACGTGCGGGAGAAACGCGCGGCCCGCACCCGCGGAAGGTCCAGCAGCAGCGCGAAGAGAAGGCCCAGGCCGAGTGTCAGCGGGATGGCGATGAGGCCGTAGATCGCCAGTCGGCCGAAGCCCGCGAGGAACTCGGTGTCCGTGAACGTTCGGATGTAGTTCTCGAACCCGACCCACGTCTCCTCCCGGATACCGAAGGGCCCGGCTCCGGAAACCCGCAGTCCACGGAAGCTCAGGAAGATGGCGTAGATCATCGGTATCGCCAGGAACGCGATGAACAGCACTCCGGCCGGCAGGAGAAAGGCGTACGGCGCGACCCAGGCGGTTCTGCGCCTCCGGGCCGGAGTTGTGACGTGGTCGGTCGTCGCGGTCATCGCGCGCACCTCTTCCTACGGAACGTCGGTGGTCTGCTGAGGGATCGGCGGGTGCCGGGGCGACGACCCCGGCCCCCGCCTGATTGCTGCGGTCGCTACTGGCGGGTGACGGTGAAGCCGGATGTCTCCATGTCGGAGAAGACGACGTCCTCCGTCTCGGTGAGGGCCTCCCGCAGCGGCGTGCCGTTGGTCACGGCGGCCGACATGGCGTCCTGGAACGCACTGGAGGCGACGTTCACATTCGGGCCCCAGCTGAGATCGGGGATGGTCTCAGCGGCGATCTGCGCCGCGATCTCCCAGTAGTCCTCCTGCTGCGGCATCAGGGTCGGCGGATCGCTGTCCAAGGTCAGCTCCTGCCCACGGAGCGATGCCGGGTACTGGCCCTCCCGGATCTGGATCTTGGCACTCTCTTCGGATGCGCCGATCCACGCCGCGAACTCCGCCGCCTCTTCGGGGTGCTTGCTCGAAGAGCTGACGATCGCGGCCGAACCGCCCTGGAAGGCGACGGCTGGGTCGCCCTCGTTCCATTGCGGAAGCGGTGCCATGGCCCACTGGCCGGCCATCTCGGCCGCGACGCCGTTGATGACTCCGGCCGCCCACAGGCCGGCGGGCCAGGAGAGGATGTTGCCCTCGTTGAGGCTCGCGTTCCACTCCGGCGTCAGCAGGGGCTCGGCGAGCACGAGGTCGCGGTCGATCAGATCCTGCCAGTAGTCCGCGACGGCGACCGAGTCTGGGTCATCGAAGTCGACCGTCCACGTGTCGCCGTCGACCGTCCACCATTCGGCGCCCGCCTGCTGGGCGAACGCCGCGAAGCCGCCGAACTCGGCCGGCGCGAACGTCGTGATGTAGGCATCGGGGTCTGCGGCACGCACCGCTGCCGCGGCATCCGCGAACTCTGCCCACGTCGTCGGGACGGCGATGCCGAGTTGCTCCAGGCGAGCCTGGTTGTATGTCAGAGCCTGCGGACCGGCGTCTTGGGGGATGCCGTAGCTCGCCCCGTCGAACGTCGCCTGGCTCCACACGCCGGGGGCGAACTGGTCCTCCAGATCGCTGACGTGCTCGGTGATGTCGGTGGCGACGCCGGCGACGATCATCGCGGGCAGCGTGTTGTACTCGACCAGTGCCACGTCAGGGGCGCTGCCGGCGCGCGCCGCCGTGACGAGCTTTGCCGACGAGTCCGTCCCGCCGCCCGCGTCCGTGTGCTTGACCTGGATGTCGGGGTGCGCTTCGTTCCACGCGTCGACCAGCGGCTTTTGGGTCGTGCCCCACGCCCAGTATTCGAGCGTGACGGGGCCGTCACCACCGGCATCGCTGCCCGTATCGGCGGCGCAGCCAGACACTGCGAGCGCCGCGATGGCCACCGTCGCACTTGCAAACAATCGTCGTTTCATTGCACATCTCCCTCGACATGTCCGGGCGGTGACCGAATCAGCCACTCATCGAAGCGTTTCGCGGAAACGCTTCGACAGCACAGTACGCTGGAGCCGCGGCATTTGGCAACCCTTCGAAAGCATCCCGAGTCGACGAGCCCGTCCCGCCGCATCCGCGTAAGACGATGGAAGTCCAATGGCGAATATTCATGAGGTGGCCGACGCCGCGGGCGTCTCCATCAGCACCGTGTCGTACGCGCTGAGTGGCAAGCGACCTGTTTCCGACGAGACGCGGCGCCGAATCGAGGAGGCCGTCCAGCGCCTCGATTACCGCCCCAACGCGGGCGCACGGATGCTGGCCGGGCGCAGAACCCACATCCTCGCTGTGACCGAGCCGCTGCGAGCCGACACGCATGCGCCCACGCACATGGCGTTCGTCCTCGCTACCGCAGTCGCGGCTCGACGCGAGGACTACGACGTGCTCCTCCTGACCGAGGAGCAGGCTTCTGCCGGCATGCACCGTGTCGCCACGAGTGGGCTGGCGGACGCGATCATCGTCCTCGATGTCGCCCCGAACGACGAGCGCGTGGGGTTGGCGCACCACATCGCCGTGCCGAGCATCTTCGTCGGCGTGCCGGACGCGAGCGAGGGGCTCGTGTGCGTCGACCTCGACTTCGATGGGGCCGCACGGATGGGGGTCGAGCACCTCGCCGACGCAGGCCATCGCAAGCTGGGCCTCATCGGGCACGCCCCCGAGGCGTACGAGCTGTCCAATTTTCCACCGCGGGTGCGCGACGGGTTCGTGCGCTCTGCCGCCGAGCGCCATGTCGAAGGAGAATTCCGGATGCTCACCGGTGAGGGCCGGACGGAGGCGCGGGCTCGTCGCGCTGCGGCGTCGCTCCTCGACGCCGGCGCAACCGGCATCCTCCTGCACTGCAACGACGACGCGCACAATGGTGTTCTCTCCGAGATCGCAGACCGGGGACTGCGCATTCCGGAGGACGTGTCGCTCATCTCCGTGGGGTCGACTCTCGACACCACGGCTTTCGATGTGCCGCTGAGCTCCATCCCGCTGATTCCGCACCTGTCGTGCGACCTGGCGGTCTCGCTCGCAATGCAGTTTCTGTCGGGTGAACCGCCCGAGCCCGGTGTGCGGCTGATTCCGCCGACCTTTGTGGACCATGGCTCGATCGGCTTCCGTGCGGCATCGCCCGGCGAAGCCTGATCTCGGGGAGGGACTTGCCAAGGAGCCGAGGTGGCTCTATGGTGATCGAAACGCTTCGACGAAGCGCTTCGATGATCCACATCGCTGAGCGACTTCTCGGCGGAGCGATCTGTCAAACACCCAGGACGACGGAGTCGACATGGCGAAGATCCACGAGGTGGCGAAGGCCGCCGGTGTGTCCATCAGCACCGTGTCGTATGCCTTGAGCGGCAAGCGGCCCGTGTCGCTGGCCACGCGACGCCGCATCGAACGGGCGGTGCTCGAGCTGGACTACCGACCCAACGCCGGCGCCCGAATGCTCGCGGGCAGTCGCACGCACATCTTCGCGCTGACCGAGCCCTTTCGGGCCGACACGCATGCACCGACGCACATGGCGTTCGTGCTCGCCACCTCGATCGCCGCCCGCACGCACGATTACGACATCCTGCTGCTCACGGACGAGCAGGCCATCGCGGGCATGCGCCGGGTCGCGTCCAGCGGGCTCGTCGATGGCGTCATCGTGCTCGACGTCGCTCCTGACGACGCACGGGTGGAACTCGCCCGGCACCTCTCCATCCCGAGCGTCTTCATCGGTGTTCCCAACCACCCCGAAGGCCTGATCTGCGTCGACCTCGACTTCGAGGCGGCTGCTGCGCTGGCGGTCGACCGCCTCGCGGACGGGGGCCACACCTCCCTGGGGCTCGTGGGGCAGGCGCAGACCGCCTATGAGGTCTCGAACTTTCCGCCCCGCGTGCGGACTGCGTTCGAGGCGGGGGTGGCGGCTCGCGGCCTCGAGCCGATGTTCCGCACGAGCGGCGGGTCCCGCACAACGGCCGAGGACGCGCGTCGCGGTGCCGAGGAGCTGCTCGACGCCGGCGTCACGGGGCTTGTGCTGCACTGCAACGAAGATGCGCACGCGGCCGTGCTCGCCGGGCTGGCTGGGCGCGGCCTGACGATCGGCACGGACGTCGCCGTCGTCTCGGTGGCGGCCACGTTCGACACGTCGGCCTTCTCTACGCCGGTCGATGTGATCCCGCTCCTTCCGCAAGCCTCCGCCGACCTCGCGGTCGGACTCGCCATGCGCTGTCTCGGCGACAACCCGCCGGCGCCCGGCCTTCACCTCATACCCCCCACCTACATCGACCACGGGTCGGTGTCCGCCCTCGGCCGGAGCTCGGCCGCCTCTCGGACAGGCGGCGCCCCCGCCGCCTGATCCGACCCGCGTCGCGGGGCCTTCGCAGGCGCGTCATCGAAGCGCTTCGACAATCCACGTCCATCACCGAGAACCCAACAGAACCACTCGCATCAAGAAAGGAGTGCCGAAGATGGCACACTCATTCACACGCAAGACCCGCACCCGGCTGCTCGGCGCCGCCGTGGCGGTCACCGTCGGAGCGCTCGCACTCGCCGGCTGCTCCGGCGGATCCGGAGACGCCGGAGGCGGCGACGGCGACATACTCAAGCTCTGGCACTACGAGGGCGCAGACAGCGCCATGGGCAAGGCCTGGGCAGAGGCCATCAAGGTCTTCGAGGAGGAGACCGGCGCAACGGTCGAGTTCGAGGAGAAGTCCTTCGAGCAGATCCAGAAGACGGCGAGCCAGGTGCTCGACACCGACGCGGCTCCCGACCTGATGGAGTTCAACAAGGGCAATGCGACCGCGGGCTTCCTCGCGAGCACGGGCCTCATCACCGACATCTCGGACGCCGTCGACGAGTACGGCTGGGCGGACAAACTCGCCCCGTCCCTGCAGACGACTGCCAAGTACAGCGAAGACGGAGTCATGGGTGGAGACACCTGGTACGGCGTCCCGAACTACGGCGAGTTCGTGGGTGCCTACTACAACCTCGACGCCTTCGAGGCGGCGGGTGTCGAAGTTCCCACCACGTACGAGGAGTTCGTCGCGGTGCTCGACGCCTTCGTCGCGAAAGGGATCACGCCGCTCTCCGAGGCGGCGGCGGAATATCCGCTCGGTCAGCTCTGGTATCAGCTCGCGCTGAGCCAGGCCGACCGCCAGTTCGTGGACGACTACCAGCTGTATGAGAACCCCGTCGACTGGCAGGGGGACGAGATCACGTATGCGACCGAGACCCTCCAGGACTACGTGGACAAGGGCTACATCGCCTCGGACGTATCGTCGATCAAGGCCGACGACGCGGGAGTCGCCTTCATCAACGGATCGGCACCGATCTTCGTATCGGGGTCGTGGTGGTTCGGCCGGTTCGTGGCAGAGGCGACGGGCTTCGACTGGTCGCTGCAGGCCTTCCCCGAGAGCGAGCTGTCGCTGGGCTCGTCGGGCAACCTGTGGGTGGTGCCGGAGAACGCTTCGAACAAGGAGCTCGCATACGAGTTCATCGACATCACGATGCGTCCCGAGATCCAGGCGATCATCGGCAACAGCGGCGGCCTGCCGGTGGCGGCCAACCCGGCTGACATCACGGATGAGAAGAGCGCGGAGCTCATCTCGACCTTCAACGGGATCCTCGACAACGACGGCCTCTCGTTCTACCCGGACTGGCCGGCACCGGGCTTCTACGACGTGCTCGTTCAGGAGCTGCAGGGCCTGGTGACGGGAGTGCAGGACGCCGAGACGACGAACGCCAACCTCGGTGAGGCGTATGACGAAGGCACAGAAGAGTTCCGTTGACCCGCTGGTGGGGGCGGCGCCCGGAGCGGTGCCGCCCCCGCCCACTTCCTGGAGTTGAGACATGTCTCTTGCAACCCGCACCGACCGCGGAAAGACGACCCGCGTGAAGCTCCCCCCGGAGGAGCCGTCCATCCCTCAGCGCAAGGGGGGAACAGGCGGCTACTGGCTCTACCTTCTGCCCGGCTTCGTGCTGCTGCTGGTGATCGTGATCGTTCCACTCCTCTGGAACGTGTATCTCACGTTCACGAAATGGCGAGGAGTCGGCACGCCTGAGTTCATCGGCCTCGAGAACTGGCAGAAGATCTTCACCGACGAAGACTTCTGGACCTCCTTCACGAACTCCGTCTGGATGGTCATCGCGATGGTGGTCGTCCCGACCATCGTCGGGTTGATCGTCGCGGCGCTGCTGTTCGACGTCGTCGGCCGCAAGTTCGGCGGAAAGGTCGGCAGCTTCCTGCGGGCGACCTACTACCTGCCGCAGATCCTGCCCGTGGTCGTTGCCGGCATCGTGATCGGATGGATCGTGCGACCGGGTGGCGACGGCGCCCTGAATCAGATCCTGGGCTTCTTCGGCGTCCCACCATACGACTGGCTGGGGCAGATGCCTTCGGCACTCATCGTGCTCATGGTCGTCCTCATCTGGGTGCAGGTCGGCTACCCGGTGGTCATCTTCATGGCTGCACTGCAGCGTGTCGACCCTGAACTCTACGAGGCGGCTGAACTCGACGGAGCGAACTGGTTCCAAAGGTTCTCCGCCATCACTGTGAGCATCATCCGGCCCGAGATCTTCGTCGTCACGCTGACCTCGACGATCGCTGCGCTGAAGGTATTCGGCCCCGTCTACGTCATCACCCGGGGAGGCCCGGCGGGCGCGACCCTGGTTCCGGCCTACTACGCCTACCAGGAGTTCTTCACGAAGCGGAACGTCGGCTACGGCGCGACCATTGCGACCGTCTTGACCATCGTCGTCGTGATCGTGTCGATCATCTTCATCCGCGTGCAGAACTCCATCGAACGCAAAGAAAGGGCGGGCCTCTGATGGCTGTCGGAACCGTTCTCGTCACGACCGGGAAAGGCGCCAAGCGCGCTGGACGCGCCCGCGGCGGCATGACCAAGAAGCGCGGAGTCGACTGGCTGCTGCTCGCGCTCGTGATCGTCGGCGCCCTCGCGGTGATCGCGCCCTTCTACCTGGTGCTGGTCAACTCGTTCAAGTCGCCCATCGACTATGCCACCGGAGGGCCGCTCGCCCTGCCGGAGTCGCTCGATTTCACGGGCATCGTCAAATTCTGGGAGCGGGTGCACTTCCCGCAGAAGGTATGGAACTCGATCTTCATCTCGGGGGTCGTCGCGGTGCTCGCCGTGGTCATCTCGATGCTCAACGCATTCGCGATAGGAATCGGAAGGGTCAGAGGACGCGCGTGGATCGTGCTTCTGTTCCTGTTGGCCAACCTGCTGCCGCAGGAAGCGCTTCTCTACCCGCTGTACTACATGTTCAAAGAGATCGGCCTCTACGACAACGTCTGGTCGGTGATCATCATCTTCACCGTCATCCAGGCGGCCTTCGGCACCTATCTCCTGTCGTCGGTCTACGGCACGTTCCCGAAGGAGATCCTCGAAGCGGCATCCATCGACGGCGCGACGCGCTGGCAGATCCTGTGGCGCGTCGTCTTCCCCATCAGCCGTCCTACGCTGTCGGTGCTGCTCATCTTCTTCTTCATCTGGACGTGGAATGAGTTCCTCATCCCGTTGACGTTCCTCGCGTCCAACGACTATCAGACCGTCCCCGTCGCGATCAGCGTGCTGCAGGGCGACCGGCTGATGGATGTCACCACCACGAGCGCGTCGGCTCTGCTCGGCATCATTCCCACGCTCATCTTCTTCCTCATCTTCCAGCGCACGCTGACGCGCGGCATCACGGCAGGAGCAGTCAAGTAATGAAGTTCACCGATGGGTTCTGGCAGCTGCGACCGGGGGTCACGGCGCTCTACGCGCAGGAGGCGTACGACATATGGCAGGCGGATGCCGCGGCGGGGCTCAGCGGAACTGCCCCGGCGGCCCTCGGCCGAACCTCCGATGGAGCCGGTCTCGTCGTGACCGCGCCCACCGCGGTGATCGCGAAGCGCGGCGACATCCTCAACCGCCCCACCCTGACGGTCACCCTCTCGTCGCCGCTCGAGGGGGTGGTGCGGGTGCGGGTCGCTCATCACATCGGCGGCCGGTGGCATGGCGGCTTCGGGCTGCCGGGCGCTGTCGAGGGCGGCGCCGGCGCGGCATCGGTCAGCGAGGAAGGCGGCACACTCGTCAGCGGCCCGCTGACCGCGCGCATCGCCAAGGGTGCACCCTGGTCGCTGTCCTTCGAGCACGACGGCACGCGCCTCACGGGCAGCGGTCACAAGGCGCAGGGCTACGTGCAGCTCGCACCGAACGCACAGGTCGACCCCGGCGTCGTCGGCAACGCCCGCAGCGGCGGCGCTGGTCCGCAGAGCCGCGCCTACGTGCACGAACAGCTCGATCTCGGCGTGGGGGAGCTCATCTACGGCCTCGGCGAGCGATTCGGTCCGATCGTCAAGAACGGCCAGACTGTCGACATCTGGAACGCCGACGGCGGCACCTCCAGCGAGCAGGCCTACAAGAACGTGCCGTTCTACCTCTCCAACCGCGGGTACGGGGTTCTGGTGAACGACCCCGGGCACGTCTCGTTCGAGATCGGCTCGGAGGCGGTCGAGCGCCTGCAGTTCTCGGTTCCCGGCGAGGTGCTGGAGTACTTCGTGATCGCCGGGCCGACGCCGAAGGACGTGCTCGAGCGGTACACGGCCCTCACCGGCCGCCCGCCCATCGTGCCGGCGTGGTCATACGGGCTCTGGCTCTCGACCAGCTTCACCACCGACTACGACGAGCAGACGGTCACCTCGTTCGTCGACGAGATGGCGCGCCGCGAGCTGCCGGTTTCGGTGTTCCACTTCGACTGCTTCTGGATGCGCGAGTTCAACTGGTGCGACTTCGAGTGGGATCCGCGGGTCTTCCCCGACCCGGAGGGCATGCTCGATCGCCTGCACGGCAAGGACCTGCGGGTCTCGGTGTGGATCAACCCCTACATCGGCCAGCGCTCGCCCCTTTTCGCCGAGGGCGCGGAGGCGAAATACCTCGTCAAGCGGGCCGACGGCTCGGTGTGGCAGTGGGACCTCTGGCAGGCGGGAATGGGTCTCGTCGATTTCACCAACCCCGACGCGACGGCGTGGTTCCAGTCGAAGCTCCGCGCGCTCGTCGATCAGGGCGTCGACTGCTTCAAGACCGACTTCGGCGAGCGCATCCCGCTCGATGTCGCCTGGTTCGACGGCGCGGATCCCGAGCGCATGCACAACCTCTACACGCTGCTCTACAACAAGGCGGTGCACGATGTGCTCGTCGGCGCCCGGGGCGAGGGTGACGCGGTCCTCTTCGCCCGCTCCGCCACCGCCGGCGGCCAGAGCATGCCCGTGCACTGGGGCGGCGACTCCACGTCGACCTTCGCGTCGATGGCCGAGACCCTCCGCGGCGGGCTCTCCCTCGCGCTCAGCGGCTTCGCGCACTGGAGCCACGACATCGGCGGCTTCGAGGGCACCCCGGATGCCGCGGTCTTCAAGCGCTGGACCGCGTTCGGGCTGCTGGGCAGCCACAGCCGCTTCCACGGCTCCACGTCCTACCGGGTGCCGTGGATCTTCGACGAGGAGGCCGTGGATGTGACCCGCACGTTCACGCACCTGAAGATGCGCCTGATGCCGTACCTCTTCCAAGCGGGGGTGGATGCCGCGGCATCCGGGGTCCCCATCCTGCGGCCCCTGCAGCTGGAGTTCCCGGAGGACCCCGCCGTCGGCTACCTCGACAGGCAGTACATGCTCGGCTCCGACATCCTGGTGGCGCCGGTCTTCACCGCGTCGGGAGACGTGGAGTTCTACCTCCCGGCCGGAAGGTGGACGCACCTGCTCACCGGCGAAGAGGTGACGGGCGGCGGCTGGCGCCGCGAGACGCACGGGTTCCAGAGCCTGCCCATCTACGTGCGGCCGGGGACCGTGCTGCCGTGGGGAGCGCGGGTCGATCGGCCCGACTACGACTATCTCGACGGGCTGACGTTCCGCACCTTCGCGGGCGAACCGCGCGGCGCGGAGGTCGTCGTCACCAACCCCGACGGTCGCGTCGGCCGTTTTGACACACAGGGAAACGCCATCGGCGGGACTGGAAAGGTAGGAGAATGACTCTCTTCTCGACGGCCGGCATCAAGGGCTCCACCGACTACAGGGACGCCGGACTGGTGTTCCCGCCCGGATTCACCTTCGGCTCCGCGACCGCGGCCTACCAGGTCGAGGGCGGCGCACAGGAGGACGGGCGCGGTGCCTCGATCTGGGACACGTTCAGCAGGACGCCGGGCAAGGTGTGGAACGGCGACACCGGCGACGTCGCCTGCGACCACTACCACCGCTGGGAGAGCGACCTGGATCTGATGGCCGAACTCGGCCTCGGCGCGTACCGGTTCTCGATCGCCTGGCCCCGCATCCAGCCGACCGGGCGCGGGCCCGTCAACCAGGCGGGGATCGACTTCTACTCGCTCCTCGTCGATGGCCTGCTGGAGCGGGGCATCAAGCCCGTGGCGACGCTCTACCACTGGGATCTGCCCCAGGCCCTCGAGGACGGGGGCGGATGGCCCGCGCGTTCGACCGCCGACGCGTTCGGGGAGTACGCCGCGATCATGGGCGCGGCGCTCGGTGACCGGGTGCACACCTGGACGACCCTCAACGAGCCGTGGTGCTCGGCATACCTCGGATACGGCCAGGGCGGCCATGCCCCCGGCCGGCACGAACCCGCCGCGGCGCTCGCTGCGGTGCACCACCTCAACCTCGCGCACGGCCGGGCGGTGCAGGCGCTGCGCGCCACGTCGACGGGCGACCCCGACTACTCCATCACGCTGAACTTCCACGTGCTGCGAGGCAAGGGCGACGGCGCGGCGGAGGCGATGCGCCGGGTCGATGCCCTGGCCAACCGAGCATTCACGATGCCGCTGCTGCGGGGCGAATACCCGGCCGACCTGCTCGAGGACACCGCAGCGGTGACCGACTGGTCGTTCGTGCGCGAGGGCGACCTCGCCGACATCTCGCAGCCGATCGACGTGCTCGGCGTCAACTACTACTCCACCGCCACGGTGCAGCTGTGGGACGGCGTTTCGCCGAAGCAGCAGAACGACGGTCACAAGGCGGCGGGCGGCGGAACGGCGTGGCCCGGCAGCGACGGCATCGTGGAGTTCCTCGAACAGCCCGGTCCCTACACCACCATGGGCTGGAACATCGCTCCCGAGGGTCTGGAAGAGCTGCTGCTCTCGCTGAAAGACCAGTTCCCCGAGCAGCCGCTGATGATCACGGAGAACGGCGCTGCCTTCGACGACGTGGTGGCCGAGGACGGATCGGTACCGGACGCCGACCGGGTCGACTACCTTCGGCGGCACTTCACGGCCGCTCATCGCGCCATCGAGGGCGGCGTCGACCTGCGGGGCTACTTCGTCTGGTCGCTGATGGACAACTTCGAGTGGGGCTACGGCTACGCGAAGCGGTTCGGGATCGTGCGCGTCGACTTCGACACGCTGGAGCGCACGCCGAAGGACAGCGCGCGGTGGTTCCAGCAGCTGGCGGGCAGCGGGATCCTCCCCGCATAGCGCGGCTCCGAGCCCAGCGGCGGTAGCGGGCGTACGATTTTCAGGTGAGTTCCTTGACGTTCATGCATGAACCGGATGCCTCGCGCTACACGCTCCGCAGGGGCGCAGACCTCGTCAGCATCCTCGACTACCGTGACGACGGACGCACCGTGGCCATGACGCGGGCCTACACCGTGCCGACGTTCCGGGGCCACGGTTACGCCGCCGAGGTCGTGGAGCGGGCCGTGTCCGATCTGGAGGAGACCGGCGACCGCAAGGTGATCCCGGTGTGCTGGTACGTCGCGGACTGGTTCGATGAGCACCCGGATCGCCGCGGCATCCTGCAGGGCCGTCGCAGCGCATAGGGGCGCCTCCAGGTCCCTAGCGCGCGCCCCCCGGCCCTTCGGCTGGGCGCCGCTACGCTGAGCCCGTGGACTTCCCGGTTTTCGTCTCGCTCGAGATCTTCTTCGCCGGCGTGACGATCGCGTTCGAGTTGCTCGGCGCGGTGGCGATGATCGTCGGAACGGTCATCGCCGCGATTCTGTGCGTGCGATCGCTGCGCCGCGGCGAGGGCGGCCAAACGGCGTTCACGACGCTCCGCAACACGCTCGGTGCGGCCATCCTGCTCGGGCTCGAAGTGCTGGTCGCGGCGGACCTCCTGCGCACGATCACTTCGAAGCCCTCGATGGAGGAGGCCCTCATCCTCGGGCTGATCGTTCTGATCCGGGTGGTGCTCTCCTTCTCGATCCAGGTGGAGATCGACGGGATCTCCCCGTGGCGGCGGGCGCTGCTGACCAGCGGCGGCCAGCTGATCGGGCAGGCCGTCGCCAAGGATCGCCGGGCCCAGTCGTCATCCGACCCGCGCTGAGCCGTCGTACACGGGGCCCTGTAGACCGTCAAGCCCCTTCCCGCGCGCGCGCCCGCGCGCGAGGCTGAACGGCAACGAGAGGACTCGCGATGAGCAACCCACAGGATCCGCAGGACCTGCCAGAAGGCGTCATCAACAACGAACCGGCCGGCGGCTGGGGAAGCGAAGAGGCGTCGGCCACCGAGGCGGATTCCGACCGCAGTTCGAGCGGCCTTCCCCCCAACACCCCCACTGGCACCGATGCCACCGCCGACGCTCCCGGCCAGCCGGCGGAGCCGTCCGGCCCCGAGGCGCCGAGCGCCCCGGCCGGTCCCATCGAGGGCGACGGGGCCGGCCAGGGCCTGGATCCAGATCTGGCCACCGACGCCGACCTGGAGCAGGGTCGCGGCGAGGACCCCTCGCTCGACCCCGGCGCACGCGAGCGACAGGAAGGCCTGTGATGAGCGAATACGAGAAGAACGGCGGGGATTATCCCGACAAGGGCGGCACCTGGTCCGGCCCGGTCTCCGATGACGCGAAATCCCAGCCCGAGTCCGACGGCGCATCCGGCGCCGGCACACAGGCGGGGGTGTCGGAGCCCGGTACCCAGGACGAACCCCTGCAGGACATGCACCCCACGTCGGTCGACGAGAAGATCGAGGGCATCATCGCCCAGTCCCGGTCCGACTTCGCGGGGAGCGGGGACATGGACCTGCCGCTGCTGGTGCGCCGCCGTCTCGAAGACGCCGGCATCCAGGCCTCCGACGCTGACATCCAGCGTGTGGTCGACCGCGTCGGGAACGTCGACGACGGCACGCGGATCGAGCCCGGAGTCCATCCGGATCGCTGAGCCGTACCCGAGGGCCGGGGCGGGCGGCGGGGGGCGGCGGGGCCCCGGGGGGGGGTGGGGGGCGCGGGGTGGCGCGCCGACGCGGCGCGC
>NZ_JBNCNY010000001.1:186128-389136 GCF_049847225.1 Micromonospora sp. DT81.3 | reverse complement strand
CCCCCCGTCGGCCCCGCGCGACCGGCCCGCCCCCCCCGCGGCGCCGCGCGCCCGGGGCCCGCCCCGGCCCTCGGTGTGGTCTACGGCGTTCTTCGGCCCGCTCGGCGTCGCGCTCGCTGCGGCATCCGTCAGCAGCAGGCGAGCTCCGCCCCGGCGAGCGCCGGTGCGCCGGCGAGGCGGCCCTGCCGGGAGATCGGACGCGGCCATGCCGCGCGCACGGTGCCACGCGCGGCGGTGGCGGCCGCGAGCCCGGGCGTGGCGCGCTCGGCCATCGCGTGGGGAGCGGTGAAGCGGTGTCGCGACGTCGGTGTCGGCGCGGCCGTGCGTTCGGCGATGCGAGCGAGAAGCAGGTGCTCGCGGTCGAGCCGCGCGGAGTCGTGTCGGTACTGAACTTCAGCGGCGTGGATCGCGTTCAGCATGATTCCTCCTGGGATCACTGGTGTTCTGATACCCAGAACGTAGGCGCAACCTCCGACATTTCACTCGGGCGGCGAGGTGTCCGTAACTGACGCATCCATGGCAGTCGGACGCCGTCGCTCCGCGTCCGCGGATGCCGTGGCGCGGTCGCCCGGATGCTTCGGGCGGCCGCGTCCGTCGGCGCTCGCGCTGTCGTTCTCGCCGCGCGCGACGTGAATCCGCGCAGCGCACGCAGGATTCAGCAGCGCGGGTTGCTCTCGGCACGGCATGTGCGGCGGCGCAGCGAGGCAGGTTGGCCGCACCCGGCCACGCCTCATCGTCGATGTCCGAGCTCCGACCTACCGTGGATCCATGCGCATCCTGCACACCTCCGACTGGCACATCGGCCGGTCCTTCCACGGGCATTCCATGCTCGAGGCGCTGCGCGGTGTGCTCGAGGCGCTCACGGCGCAGGTGCGCGAGCACCAAGTGGACGTCGTGGTGATGGCCGGCGATGTCTTCGACTCCGCCACGCCCGCCGCCGGCTGCTTCACACTGCTGACCGACACCCTGGCGGCGATCCGCGCCGCGGGCGCGCAGGTGGTGGTGACCAGCGGCAACCACGATTCCGCCGCACGTCTCGGCTTCCAGTCGCGTTTCCTCGGCATGGCCGGCATCCACGTCCTCACCGACCCGCTCGCCGTCGGCACCGCCATCGCGCTCGACGACGAGCACGGGCCGGTGCACTTCTACGGGATCCCGTTCCTCGAGCCCTCGCTCGTGCGTCACCTCTGGCCCGACGCCGACCTGCACTCGCAGGCTCAGGTCATGGCGCACGCGATGGGACTCGTGCGCACCGACCTCGCCGAGCGCGGTGGTCGCTCGGTGGCCATCGCCCATTGCTTCGCAGCCGACGTCGAGCCGACTCCCGGGGTGGAGCGCGAGATCCGGCAGGGAACCCTGGATGTCGTCCCACTGGCCGCCTTCGACGGGCCCGACTACGTCGCGCTGGGTCACATCCACGGGCGGGCCCGGCTGTCGGAGCGGGTGCGCTACGCGGGCGCGCCGCTGCACTACAGCTTCGGCGAGGCCGACAAGCCTCGGGGCTCCTGGCTGGTGCAGCTGGATGCCGCGGGCCTTTCGCACGTCGAGTGGGTCGAGCTGCCCGTTCCACGCCGGCTGCAGACGCTGCGCGGCACGCTCGACGAGCTGCTGACCGACGTCTCCTACGAGGTGCACCGCGACTCCTGGATCTGCGCGCAGCTGACCGATGCGACCCCGCAGCTCGAGCCGATGCGCAAGCTGCAGAGCCGCTTCCCCTGGTGCGCGATGATCCAGCCGGACCCGCAGGGGCGTCCCGCCCCCGACGGCGTGTCCTACGCTGCCCGAAGGGGGGCGGCACGAACGGATCCCGAGCTGATCGACGCATTCCTCACGCACGTGCGTGCCGGCGAGGGTGCGAGCGAGCAGGAGGCGGCACTGGTCTCGGATGTCGTGACCGAGCGTCGGGTGTCCGAGGTGCTGGCATGAGGATCCACCGCTTGGAGGTCGAGGGGTTCGGTCCTTTCCGCGACCGCCAGAGCGTCGACTTCGACGCCTTCGCCGATGAGGGCATCTTCCTCATCTCCGGCCGCACCGGCGCCGGAAAATCCAGCATCCTCGACGCGGTCTGCTTCGCGCTGTACGGCAACGTCCCCCGCTACGAAGAAGGCGACAAGCGCCTGCGCAGCGACCACAGCGAACCGGGCGATCCGACGCAGGTCGTACTCGAGTTCTCCACCGGCGACCGCCGATGGCGCATCGAGCGCTCGCCGGAGTTCGATCGCCTCAAGAGGCGCGGCGGCGGCACCACGATCCAGGCTCCCGAGGCCCGCATGTTCGAGTGGGTCGACGGGTCGTGGCAGGGGCGGGCGGCGCGACCGCGCGATGTCGGAGTGCTGCTGGATGAGATTCTGGGGCTGAACCAGCAGCAGTTCCTCCAGGTCATCCTGCTCGCCCAGAACCGGTTCGCCCGCTTCCTGCTCGCGAAGAACGACGAACGGCAGACCCTGCTGCGCACCCTCTTCGCCACCCGGCGGTTCGAGGAGTACGAGCGCGCGTTCGAGCAGCGCCGCAAGGACGCCGGTGAGGCGATGGCCCTGCAGAACCAGGCCCTGCTGTCGGACCTCGAACAGGCAGAGGCGCTGCTCGACGAAACTCCGCTTCCCGGCGCCGGAGAGGGAGAACCGGCGAACCTCGACCTCGCCGTCCGTCTCGGCCACGTGCAGCAGGGTGCTCTTCGTGCACGGCACATCGTCGAGACCGCGACAGCGGAGGAGGCGACCGCGACGGCGGCGCACGCCGCCGCCGAGAAGCGCTCAGCCGAACTGGTCGCGCAGGCCGAGAAGCAGCAGCGGCGAGATCGCTCGCGCGCCGCACTGCAGGCACTGGAGGCTCGGGCAGGAGCCATCCGCGGCGACCGCGCCGAATTCGCCGACGCCCAACGTGCAGAGGCTCTGCGTCCGGCGATCGATGGCGCGCGCAAGGCCCTTGTCGCGCTCACTGCGGCGACGGCCCGGGAGGCATCGGCGCGAGAGGCCTGGCTTGCCGCGGGTGAAGAAGATGCGGGACCGACCGAGCTCGACGCGCTCGTCTCCACGTTGACCCGGGAGGTCGGAGAGTGGTCGGCGGCCCTGCCGGCTGAACGCGGCATCCCCGGAGCGGAAGCCGACGTCGCCCGTTTCGAGGCCGCACTCGCGTTGCTCGACGCACGGCTCGCCGAGGCGGACGCGAGCCGGCTCGGGCTGCCCGCGCGCATCGCCGCGCTCGACGATGCGCTGGCAGACGCGACACGTGCCGGTGCCGGGGCGGAGGACGCCGCGGATCGGGTGCGGGAACTGGAGGGGCGCCGTGGCGCCGCGGCGGAGGCGGCCACCCTCCTGAAGGCGGCCTGGGTCGCCGAACGCGCGGCCATGGACGCCGGTTCCGCGTTCCGCGCCGCATCCGCGGCCCTCGACGAGCTTCGGGAGCGGCGCCTGGCCGGCTACGCGGGCGAGCTCGCCGAGGCCCTCGTCGCCGGAGAGTCGTGCGCCGTGTGCGGTTCACTGGAGCACCCGTCCCCGGCGCCGCGCGGCGGCGACCCGGTCACCCCGGAGGCGATCGCGGAAGCCGAGGCGGCGAAGGGTGCCGCCCTTGCAGCGGACGTCGCGGCGACGCGGCACCTGCGCGCGGCCGAGCAGGCGACCGCGGATGCGGCGGCCCGCGCCGGTGGGCAGAGTGCAGACGAGCTCGATGGCCTGCTGGCCGATGCGCGCGGTGCGGCTTCCGCGGCATCCGAAGCCGCCACCCGCGCCGAAGCGCTGCGAGCCGACCGGGAGGCGCTCGTCGCCGAGGCTGCGACCCTTCAAGAACTTCGCGAGAGCGTCGCGGCGGAGCGATCGATCACGCTGGCCCAGCTGGCGGCGGCACGGGGGTCGCTCGAGCACGCCCGCCGGACCGTGGAGGCGGCTCGGGGGGATTTCGCCGGCGTCGGCGAGCGGATCCGTGCCACCGAGCGGCGGATCGGTCTGGCCGCCGAGCTCGCGGACGTGCTCCGGGCGACGGCGCGCCTCGCGGATGCGGCGACCGCGGCGGCGGACGACCTGGAGGAGCGCCTCGCCGAAACCGGATTCGACGACCTCGCGTCGGCAACCGCCGCCCTGCGGGAGCCCGCCGTGCGCACCGCGCTCGACGCGCGCATCCGCGAGTTCGACGCGCAGCTGGCCGCCGAGAAGGCAACTCTGATGCCGCTCGAACTGGAGATGCTGCCCGAGCACCTCATCGACACGGAGGAAGCAGCCACGGCGCTGGCAGTCGCCGAGGCGCTCTGGCGCTCGGCCGTCACCGCACGCGCCCAGGCGGAGCAGCGTGCCGATGTGCTCGCCGACGCGGCCGCCAGGGCCGAGTTCGCCTACGACGCGATCGCCGCGCTCGCCGCCGAGGTGGCCGTCATCGAGCGCCTCGCCCACACCGTGTCGGGTCGGGCGCCGAACACCCGCAGGATGAAGCTTGAGACGTTCGTGCTCGCGGCCGAACTCGAAGAGATCGTCGCCGCCGCCAACGTGCGCCTCGGCGAGATGTCGGGGGAGCGGTACAGCCTGCAGCACTCGGACGCGCTCGCCGCGCGCGGCGCCGCCTCCGGTCTCGGGCTCGAGGTTCTGGATCGCTACACGGGACGCCCGCGCCCTGCGCAGTCGCTCTCGGGCGGGGAGACCTTCCTCGCGTCGCTCGCGCTCGCGCTGGGACTGGCGGAGGTCGTGACCGGTCGCGCGGGAGGAATCACCCTCGACACGCTCTTCATCGACGAGGGCTTCGGCGCCCTCGACGCCGAGACGCTCGACATCGCGATGCGGACGCTCGACGAGCTGCGCCAGGGAGGACGAACCGTCGGCGTCATCAGCCATGTGGAGGCGATGAAGGAGCAGCTGCCGGCACAGCTGCTCGTCGAGGTCACGCCCGAGGGATGGAGCGCGGTCCGCCAGGCGACGCTCGCGGCGACGTATTGAGCCCGCCACCGGCGCACATCGCCGTTTCCTGCCCCGACCGAACTGACGGGCGTCATTGTGACGCCGGGGGCCCGGGTGTACGCTTCGGCCACCGAATGCGCTCGGGGGGAGCGTCTGGGGCGGTCGCTCCTGCCCCCTGTCGACGGGGCAGCCGCCACGCCCGCACTCCCAACGATGTGAATCGGAGCATTGCATGAGTCTCACCCGTCGGGCGCGCCGCGTCCTCGCCGCCGTCGTCGCCGCCGTGGTCTTCACGGGGAGCGGCGTCCTCACCACGAACGCGGCGTACGCCGCCCCGCCGCTTCCCGCGAAGATGGCGGCGATCGGGGACTCGCTGTCGCAGGCGATCATGACCTGCAGCTCTCTGGTGTCCTGTACGTCCAACAGCTGGTCGGTGGGGACCAGCGGCTCGGTGGCTTCGCACGCGGCCAGGCTCCGAGGGCTCGGCGCGAGCCTGACGACCTACAACAACGCCGTCACCAGCGCGAAGTCGGCCGGGCTTCCCGCTCAGGCGACGAAGGCGGCATCGCAGAACGTGAACTACGTCACGATGCAGATCGGCGGAAACGACGCGTGCACCCCCACGGTCGCGGGGATGACTCCGACGGCGACGTTCGACGCGAACGTCCGCGCGTCGCTTGCCACCCTGGCGGCCAGCGCGAGCCACCCGGACATCTTCGTCGCCAGCGTCCCCAACCTCAAGCGGCTGTGGGAGGTCAACAGGACCAGCTTCTCGGCCCGCCTGACCTGGGCGACGCTCGGCCTCTGCAAGTCGATGCTCGCCAACCCCTCCAGCACGTCGACCGCCGACATGCAGCGCCGAGATGCCGTGCAGCGCCGGGTGAACGAGTACAATGCGGTGCTCGCCGCCGCGTGCACCGCGACGCCGAAGTGCCGGTGGGACGGCGGCGCAGTCGCGAACTACTCCTTTTCGCGTGCCGACATCTCCACGAGGGACTACTTCCACCCGTCCGTGACCGGCCAGGCCGCCCTGGCCCGGGTCACCTGGGCCGCATCGCAATGGGTGCGCTGACGACGCTTAGGCTGGCCTCATGAACAAGAGCACGATCTGGACGGTTCTGGGCGTTATCGCGGCGATCGTGATCGCCTGGGTGCTGGTCGACCTCGTCTTCTCGGTGCTCTGGTTCATCGCCAAGGCCGCCGTCGTCGCGGTCGTCGCCCTCGTCGTCTTCTTCGTGCTGCGCAACGTCTTCTTCAGCCGCTCCGATTCGGACGTCTGACCCCGCGGCCCTCGGCCACACTCTGGAGGTCGTCGACATGGAATCCGTGCTTCTCTCGGCACCCGAGGGAATCCTGGCTCGCCTCGGCTGGGATCCGCGCCTCGATGAGAGCGCCCGCATCCTCGCGCTCGCGCGCGAGCTCGTCGCCGAGCACGAGGGCGTCGAGGAGGGGTCCGTCAAGGTGGACTACGAGGCGTCTCCGCAGCTCGGGCACTTCGTGAACGTCGAGGCGACAGTCGCGGGCAACCCCGTCCCGCTGAACATCAAGGCGGCGAGCTTCCGCACCGCGACGGTGGTGGCGGTGGCCGATGCCGCGGTGCCGATCGGCCTCGACATCCGGGTCCTGCAGCCCGATCCGATCACGCTCCGCGAGATGCGGCGGCACTCGCATCTGATCAACGGCGGCACCGACCGGGAGCTTCTCGCCCACTGGACGCGGGTGCAGGCTGTGCTCGCCGCCGACGGCCGCGGTCTGCGCGTGCACCCCGAGCAGGTGCGGATGGATCCGCCCCGCAACAAGGGCTGGGTCGCGGATCGTCGGATCTACTACCGCCTTCAGGATCTGTCGCGCGACGCCTGGGTCATCACGCTCGCCTACGGCGGCCTTCCCAAGCGCTGAGGCGGTGCGGCCCGTTCAGGACCCCTCGGGCAGCGCGGTATCGAGTTCGGCGAGCCACGCACGTGCGTTGCCGTCCGACGGGGCCCGCCAGTCGCCTCGCGGCGACAGCGACCCCGCGGGCGACACCTTCGGGCCGTTCGGGATCGCCGAGCGCTTGAACTGCGCGAACGCGAAGTAGCGCTTCAGAAAGACGCGCATCCACCGGCCGATGGTCGGCAGGTCGTAGGCGTAGTGCTCGTCGTCCGGGAACCCGGGCGGCCACGCCCCGGCGTCCTTGTGCCCCCAGGCGTGCGACGCGAGGAAGGCGATCTTCGAGGGGCGGAATCCGAAGCGCAGGATGTGGAAGAGCGTGAAGTCGTGCAGCGCGTACGGCCCGATCGCGTCTTCGGTGGACTGCACCTTGCCGTCTTGACCGGCGGGCACGAGTTCCGGGCTGATCTCCGTGTCGAGCACCGATTGCAGCACCGTCACGGCCTCGCTCGACAGCGTGGTACCCGACTCGTCGCGGTGCCCGTGCGCGATCACCCAACGGATGATGTGCTGGATCAGCGTCTTGGGCACGCCGGTGTTCACGGCGTAGTGGCTCATCTGGTCGCCGACGCCGTACGTCGTCCAGCCGAGAGCGAGCTCGGACAGATCGGAGGTGCCGATCACCATCCCGCCGTTCTGGTTGGCCAGCCGGAACAGGTAGTCGGTGCGCAGGCCCGCCTGCACGTTCTCGAACGTGATGTCGTGCACGGGCTCGCCATCGGCGAAGGGGTGCCCGATCTTGGTGAGCAGTTCGATCGCGGCATCCCGGATGTCGATGGTCTCGATCGACGCGCCGATGGCCTCGGCCAGGGCGATGGCGTTGGATTTCGTGTGATCGGATGTCGCGAAGCCGGGCATCGTGTACGTCAGGATGTCGGAACGAGGGCGCCCCATGCGGTCCATGGCTCGCGCCACCACGAGCAGGGCATGGGTCGAGTCGAGGCCGCCGCTGACGCCCAGCACCGGTTTCGGCCCGCCGATGGCCTCCATTCGCTGCACGAGCCCCGAGACCTGGATGTTGAAGGCCTCGTAGCAGTCCTGCGCGAGGCGGGCGGGGTCATCGGGCACGAAGGGGAAGCGGTCCAGCGGGCGCCGGAGCCCGATGTCGGACGACGGCGGGTCGAGCTCGAAGTGCACGGTGCGGAAGCCGTCGATGCGAGAGGAGTGGGTGCGGCGGTTGTCATCGAACGTGCCCTGGCGGTATCGGTCCTGCCGGAGGCGGTCGAGGTCCACGTCGGCCACGGACCGACGGGGGCCGTCCGGAAAGCGCTCCGTCTCGGCGAGCAGCTGTCCGGCCTCGTAGATCATGGTCTGGCCGTCCCACGACACATCGTTCGTGGACTCGCCCATTCCGGCGGCGGCATATGCGTACGCCGCGAGACATCTGAACGACTGCGACTGCGACAGCAGCTTCCGGTCGTCGGCCCGAGCGATCGTGATGGGGCTCCCGGAGAGGTTGGCGAGCACGGTCGCACCGGCCAGCGCCGCCTCGGACGACGGCGGGATGGGGACCCAGTAGTCCTCGCAGACCTCGACGTGCACGACCAAACCGGGTACGTCGAGCGCTTCGAACAGCAGATCGGGCCCGAAGGGGGCTTCGACGCCCCCGATCACGAGGTAGTCGCCGCTTCGATCGTCTCCCGGTGCGAACCATCGGCGCTCGTAGAACTCGCGGTAGGTCGGCAGGTACGACTTGGGTGCGACGCCGAGCACCTCGCCGCGATGGATGACCACGGCGCAGTTGTAGATGCGGCTGCGGTGACGAAGCGGCGCCCCGATCACCAGCATCGGGAAGAGCTCCGTGGATGCCTCGACCAGGCGCTCGATCGCGGCCTCGACGGCGTCGAGCACGGGATCCTGCAGCACGAGGTCCTCGAGCGAGTACCCGGTCAGGCAGAGCTCGGGGAAGACGGCGACGGCGACCGCTTCGGCATCGCATTCGCGGGCCGCTGCGAGCACCGACTCGGCGTTCGTGGCCGGGTCTGCGATGGCGAGGGGGATCGTGCAGGCCGCGACGCGCGCGTACCCGTGCCGGTAGGCGCTGTCGAAGGGCAGTGTCTGCACGGTCATGGGTTCAGTCTTTCAGCCCGGGCCGCGGCGCGCACGCTTCGGTGTCGGTGCTCGGCGATAGCGTGAATGCAACGAGGGGAATCATGAGGATCAACGAGAACGGCCGGGTTGTCTGGAGCGCGAGCGATCTGAAGGGGGCCGCCGAGTGCGAGTTCGCGTGGGTGCGGCAGCTCGACGCGCGCCTCGGCCGCATCGCGCCGGTCGAAGAGCCGGAGGACGCCACCCTCCAGCGCGCGGGGGCGCTGGGGTTCGTGCACGAGGGTCGCCAGCTCGCCGAGTACCGCGCTCGTTACGGCGTCGGCGTCGTCGAGATCGCGGAGGCGAAGAGCTGGGATGCCGATGCACTGACCATCGCCGTCGCACAGACCGAGGCGGCGCTCCGCGCGGGGGCGGATGTCGTCTACCAGGCGACCTTCGCCACCCCCGAGTTCGTCGGCTTCGCCGACTTCCTCTTCCGCGACCCGGATGGTCGGTACGTGGTGCAGGACACCAAGCTGGCGCGGCGGGCGAAGGTCACGGCGTTGATGCAGCTCGCCGCATATGCCGATCAGCTCGACCGCCGCGGCATCCCGCGTGCAGATCGTGTCGAGCTGCTGCTCGGTGACGGCACGGTCAGCGCCCACGCGGTCGACGACCTGCTTCCCGTGTTCCAGCTGCGCCGGGAGCGGCTGCGGGCGATGATCGCCTCTCAGCGGCCCGAGCTCGGCCCCGACGGGCCCGTGGTGGCGTGGGGGGACCCGGCCTTCGTGGCGTGCGGCCGCTGCGCGACGTGCAGCCTCGAAGTCGAGAGCCACCGCGACCTGCTGCTGGTGGCCGGCATGCGCCCGACCCAGCGCCGGCGACTGGCATCGGCCGGCGTGGCGACGATCGAGCAGCTCGCCGCCGCCGACGCCTGCGCGGCGAACATCAGCCCAGATGCGTTCACCTCCCTCCGCATCCAGGCGCGGCTGCAGCTGGAGACGGAGCGCCGGGCCGGCAACGGGGGACCGACCGCACCGGTGTTCGAGGTGGTGATGCCCGCGGCGCTTGCGGCGATCCCCGCCCCCGACCCCGGCGACCTCTTCTTCGACTTCGAGGGCGACCCGCTCTACACCGAAGAGGAGTCGGGCCTCTGGAACCTCGATTACCTGTTCGGCTGGGTCGATCAGGCGGAGCAGTACGGGGCCCTCTGGGCGCACTCGTTCGCGGAGGAGAAGCGGGCGCTCGAGCGGTTCATCGCCTTCGTGGGCCAGCGCCGGGCGAAGCATCCGGGGCTGCACATCTACCACTACGCGCCGTACGAGCCGACGCACCTTCTCGCCATGGCGGCGCGCTACGGTACCTGCGAGGCCGAGGTGGACACGCTGCTGCGGGACGGGGTGTTCGTCGATCTCTACCCGATCGTGCGTCGTGCGCTCCGCGTCGGATCGCCGTCCTACTCGATCAAGAAGCTCGAACCCCTGTACATGGGACAGGACGTGCGCACGAGCGATGTGCAGAAGGGCGACGAGTCGATCGTCCAGTTCGTGGAGGCGAGCGAACTGCGCGCGAACGGCGATGCGGAACGGGCTCAGCGCATCTTCGACGACATCGCCGAGTACAACCGCGACGACTGCGTCTCCACGCTCCGGCTGCGCGACTGGCTGCAGGCGCTTGCGGCGCAGTTCCACGTACGGGCGATCGATGACAGCGAGCCCGAGGGCAGGGCGTATCAGCCGTCGCCGCGGTCCGTCGCGCTCGCCGAGCGGGCCGACCTTCTCAAGGCCGCGGGGCGCGCGGACGGGCCCGGCAAGCCGACGGACGACGAGCGCGCGCTGCGGCTCGCGGGTGCGGCGATCGACTATTACCCCCGCGAGGCGAAGAGCTTCTGGGCGATGCACTTCCTGCGGCTGCGCGAGCCGATCAGTCTCTGGGAGGACGCACGCGATGTCGTACGGGTGGATGCCGAGCAGACCGAGGTCGTGCGGGATTGGCATCGCGACGACGGCCAGCGCACCGACCGTCGCCATGTGCTCATCCGCGGCAGCTTCGCCCCGGGCACTCGTCTGTCACCCGACACGAACCCCTCCCTGCTCTACGACCTGCCGACGCCGTTCCCCTTCACCTCGTCGCCGAGGTGGATCCACGGCGACCACCGGTGCCGCGTGCTCGAGGTCTTCGACGACGGCGTGCTGGTCGAGGAGCCGGCTGTCGACTCGTTCACCTGGTCCGAACTGCCGGTCGCCGTAACGCCCGCCGCCCCGCCACCGGCCGGCAACCAGCAGTTCGCCATCGAGGCGTGGGCCGATGCCCTCCTCGCGGCCGGTCTCGAGTTTCCGCACGACCCCGCGACCGATATCCTCCGCCTTCGTCCGCCGCGCACGCGCAGCGGGGCGCTGGCTCCCGTCCTCGGCGGCGACGATGTCACGGCGATCACGACGTCGCTGCTCGATCTCGACCAGAGCTACCTCGCCGTCCAGGGCCCTCCCGGAACGGGCAAGACGTACGTCGGCTCGCACGTGATCGCCCGGCTCGTCTCCGAGCACGGGTGGCGCATCGGGGTTGTGGCGCAGTCCCATGCCGTCGTCGAGAACATGCTGGACCGCGTCGTGGAGGCCGGCGTCGACCCGCAGCTCGTCGGCAAGGCGCCGAAGAAGGCGGATGAACCAGGCACGCCCGCGTACACGGCTCTGGCCAAGAACGGCGTCGCGGCCTTCGCCGCCGAACGCGCGGAGTCCGGGTTCGTGATCGGCGGCACGGCGTGGGACTTCAGCCACGAGGGGCGCCTGGCCCGCGGCGGTCTCGACCTGCTCGTGATCGATGAGGCCGGGCAGTTCTCCCTCGCATCAACGATCGCGGTCTCGCTCGTCGCGCCGCGACTGCTCCTCCTCGGCGACCCCCAGCAGCTGCCTCAGGTCAGCCAGGGCACGCACCCCGAGCCGGTCGACACGTCGGCCCTCGGCTGGGTCATCGGCGACCACGACGTGCTGCCGGAGGCCTTCGGCTACTTCCTGACGCAGAGCTGGCGCATGCATCCGGCCGTCGCCCGGCCGGTGTCGGTCCTGTCCTACGACGGACGGCTCGCCTCGCACGCGTGCGCATCGATCCGGCGCGTGGAGGGAATCGAGCCCGGGCTGCACGTCGAACCGGTGCTCCACGCCGGCAACGCCACCGAGTCGGTCGAAGAAGCGGCGAAGGTCGCAGCGATCGTCGCGGGTCTGATCGGATCGCCGTACACCGACGTCGACACCGACCCGTCCGGCTCGCCGACCGCCGTCGCGCCCCGTCCGCTCGAGGCCCCCGACATCATCGTCGTCACCCCGTACAACGCCCAGCTCACCCAGGTCGAGAAGGCGCTGGCCGCTGCCGGGTTCCCCGACGTGCCGGTGGGGACGGTCGACAAGTTCCAGGGTCAGGAGGCGGCGGTGGCCATCGTGTCGCTCGCCGCCTCCTCCGCGGCCGACGCCCCACGGGGAATCGAGTTCCTGCTGCTGCGCAATCGCCTGAACGTCGCCATCTCCCGCGCCAAAGTGGCGGCGTACCTCGTGTACTCGCCCGGGCTGCTGGATGACCTGCCGCGCACGCCCGAGGGGGTCGCCCGGCTCAGCGCCTTCGCGCGGCTCGTCGGCGCGCCCGCAGGCACCTCCACGGACGAACCCGCCGCTGTCCCCGCGGCCACCCTCACCGTCGCCCCCGTCCGCGCCATCGCCGATTCCGCGCCATAGACTTGCGGGAACGGGAGGGCGAGCGTGGCCGACGAATTGCCGAGGAAGTTCGAGATCGACCTGCCGACCGAGGTGGTCCCTGGTCACTACGCCGACTTCGCCAACGTCTGGCACACTCCGACGGTCTTCATCATGGATTTCGTGACGCTCGCGCAGCCACCTCGGGAAGAGACCGACGCTGACACCAGCGAGCGTCACATGGTCGTTCCGGCACGCGTGGTCAGCCGCATCCGCATTCCTCCCGAGCAGGTCTTCGAGCTGGCCAAGGCGCTCACCCAGCAGTTGGAGTTCTGGGAGCAGGAGACCGGCAAGAGACCACCGAGCGCCCCGCTCCTCGACGACGGAAACGCGGGCCCGCGCGCCTGATCGCGCGGCCCGCGACCCCGATGGCTGCAGAGCCGCGCCCGTGACGACCCGTTCGACCGACCGGCACCGCTGGCGCGCCTACTGGGCGTGCGTCGCCGTGGCCGCCCTGACAATCCTCGACCTCACGAAGGTCAATGTCGCGCTTCCCTCCATCGAGCAGGCGTTCTCGGCGTCGTCCACCGAGCTCCAGCTCGTCGTCAGCGGCTACGTCCTCACGTTCGGCCTCGCCCTCGTCCCCGCAGGTCGCATCGGCGACCAGCGCTCGCGCAAGGCGATGTTCGTCGTCGGCCTCTCGATCTTCACCCTGTCCAGCGTCGCCGCCGCGCTGGCTCCGACGGCATCCGTGCTGCTGATCGCTCGCCTGGTCCAGGGAGTCGGCGCCGGCATCCAGATGCCCCAGGTGATCGGCACGGTGCAGGAGCTTTTCCAGGGCGAGGAGCGTGGGCGCGCCTTCGGCCTCTTCGGGGCGACGATCGGCATCGCCACCGCGTTCGGCCCTACCCTCGGCGGCCTGGCCATCGCCCTGGGCGGAGCGGACGACGGCTGGCGCTGGATCTTCTGGATGAACGTGCCGCTCGGTCTCGCGGCCCTTCTGGCCATCGTCAGGCTCCTCCCATCCGGCAGGCGCGGCTCCTCCGAGAAGCTGAGCCTTGACCCTCTGGGCCTGCTGCTCTTCGCGATCACGGTGATCGCCCTGATGTGGCCGTTCCTCTTCACCACCGGTTCTCCCGATGACAACCCCGCCCGCTGGTGGCTGCTCGTCGTGTTCGTCATCGCCGCGGCGCTGTTCGTCTGGTGGGAGCGCCGGTATGCGGCATCCGGTCGGTATCCGCTCGTCACGATGTCGCTGTTCCGGATCGGGTCCTACCGCAACGGCACACTGCTCGCCACGGCGTACTTCGCGGGAACCCCGGCGATGTTCCTGCTGACGACGCTCTTCCTGCAGGACGGCCTCGGACTTCCTGCGGTGTTCGCCGGAATGACGTCGATCGGGTTCGCCCTCGCGAGTGCGGCGTCGTCGTGGTGGGGCGGCCTCATGGTGAACAGGCTCGGCCGGCCCATCGTCGTTCTCGGCGTCGTGATCGTGCTGATCAGCGTGATCGGGATGGTGATCGCCACCCTGGTGCTTCCGGACGATGTGGTGCCCTGGGCCGTCGCGGCGGTGATGATCGTGGGCGGAGCGGGCGGTGGCCTCGTGATCGCCCCGAATCAGACCCTCGCGCTCGAGGACGTGCCGGTGGCCGAGGGCGGCCTCGCCGGCTCGGTCGGACAGCTCGGCCAGCGCATCGGCGCGGCCATCGGCACGGCCGTGGCGCTGTCGCTCTTCTACGCCACGATCTACCGCGAAACGGACGACGAGGTGCAGACCGTCGTGTACCACGACGCCTACGCCATCGGCATGACATCCGTCGCGGTGCTGCTGGCACTGGCCCTGCTCGCGGGGGTCGTCGACCTCGCCGGCCGACGGCGCGACGACGTGCTCACGGCCGCGAGCGAATAGCCCGCCCGGCGCGCGGTGTCAACCCCCTACGGACCGGAATTCGATCGCACGTAGTCTTGCGGAGCGCGCAAGCGCAGGTCGCGGCAACCGCATCGGCGAGGTCGGTTGCCGCGACCTCTTGCTTGCGGCGAGGCATCATCCCGAGAGCCCGCTCGGTTCGATCGCCCGGCCGCCATGAGTCCGGCGGCCTCCTTCGCGGCTATCATCATTGAGATCCCCCTCGAAGTCGGGGGTAGCCCGAGGGAGGGAACCGGCGTGGGACGATTCCGTTATGGGGACGCACTTGTCGTCGATTTCGATGACCGTCTTCTTGCCCACCTGCAATTGGTGATCGGCGCGAAGATCCGTCGTGGAGAGTCGTTCTACTTCTCCTGGAGAGATGATCCGGGCGTCGGCGACGGCCGCACCAGCGTCTGGGTCCATCCCGCTGTTCCGATCTCGTTCAAGTTCTACGGGTCGCGGATGCCGGGCATCAACCGTGCGTGGATCGATGCGCTCACGGCCACCGCGAACGCCCCCATGGGGCTTCAGGTCGTGCCGGAGCCCGAAGCCGCGATCGAACAGGAGTGAGGCACTCGTGAAGCGCGTATACGTGATCTACCAGGGCACCACCTTCTCGGTCAGCGGGCGCGAACCCGAGGACCTCCGCCAGGAGATCATGGATGCGGTCCGCAAGGGCGAGCCGCACTGGCTGCGCGTCAACTACGGCGAGGGCACGCCGGCAGCCACCGACCTGCTGCTCGCACCGGGGATCGGTGTCGCCCTCTCGATTCCCGGCGGTGGTCCCGACGGCGAGTTCAGCGAGGCGGACGAGGCCGTCCCCTCGTCGGGCCCGGCCGGCCCGCTGCGGGGCTCCGCGATGGGCGATGGGATGCCCTCGGTCGGCGAGATCGCGCACGACGCCTGACCCGGGCCGCTGGCCGCCGCGCCTGACCGGGCGGCGTGCTCGCTTCGCGGGCGTCGTTCCCCCGGTGCCAGCGGCTTCGGACCCGTGATGTATCAGCGCCGTCGGCGCACGCTCCTTCGTGGCGAGAAGGAGAGACCATGTCCAGCATCCCAGCCGCCGAACAGCGGGCCGATGTGCCCGGCGCTCCCGCCGAGGCCGTGGAGACCGGACGACGCCGCCGCCTGCTGTTCTGGATCTTCCGCTACCTGCCGGCGGAGGTGGCCGGAACCGCCGCGATGATCGCGGCAGGGCTCCTCGTGACATTCTGGACGACCGCGCCGCTCGCGATCGCGCTGGCCGCGGTGGTCGGCGAGAGCCTGGGCTTCTACCTCGTCCTCGCCGTGACCATCTACGGCGAGCAGGCCCCGCAGACGATCGGCGCTCCGCACGGGCGACGCCGCGCCGTGCGCCGCACCCTGCTGCTGCTGCTGGCCGAATTCGGCCCGGCCGAGCTGTTGGACAGCCTGCTGATCCGGCCCGCCGCACTGTTTCTCGGCGTGCTCGTCCTGGCCGACCCCGTATGGGGGATGCTCGCCGGCAAGATCGTCGCCGACCTCGTCTTCTACGCCTTGGCCGCCGGCGCATTCACCTTCACCGACCGCGCGGGGCTGCGCGTCGCCCGGCCTCGGACGGGGGCGCCGGCATGAACGCCGCGGCCACCCGTCGGGAACGGCGAGCCGCCCGCACGGTGCGCGAGGTGCGCCTCACCGAGGCATCCACCCTCCTCGCCGGCGCCGATGCGCGGGCGGCGCTCGCCCTGCACGGAACCCCGCTGATGCTGCTCGAACCGGATCGCGTCCGCACGCAGTACCGGCGACTGCGCGACGCGTTGCCCTTCGTGCGCTTCCACTACGCGGTCAAGGCTCTCGACCACGATGCCGTGCTGTCGGTGCTGGCCGATGAGGGCTGCGGCTTCGACGTCGCGGGCACCGAGGAGCTGACGGCGGTGCGCGAGCATGGCGTGTCGCCGGAGCGGATCATCCACACGCATCCGGTCAAGAAGCCCAGCGAGATCGCGGATGCCGTGCGTGCGGGCGTTCGCACCTTCGTGGTCGACAACCCCGCCGAGCTGGCGAAGTTCGCCGGTCTGGGACCCCGGATCGGAGTGCTGGTGCGACTCGCATACCGCAGCCCGCACGCCAAGAGCGATCTCTCCAGCAAGTTCGGGGTCGGCCCGTTCGAGGCAGCGCACCTGATCGAGCAGGCGCTCGCCCAGGGCACGCGCATCGCCGGCTTCAGCTTCCACGTCGGCAGTCAGCTCGATGACCCGCAGCGCTTCGGCGATGCCGTCGCCGAGACGCTGGCGCTGATGGATCGCCTGCAGGCCGTCTATCCCGTCCGTTTCGACACGCTCGACATCGGCGGCGGATTCCCGGTCGCGTATGAGAAGCCCGTGGCGTCGATCGAGGCGGTGGCAGCGGTGCTGCGGCCCCTGCTCGAGCCGCGCCGGCGAGAGCTCGACATCATCGCCGAACCGGGCCGCGTGCTCGTCGCCGAGGCGATGACGGCCGTGACGAGCGTCGTCGGCGTCGCCGAGCGTGCGGACGGACGCTGGTACTACCTGGACGACGGCGTCTACGGCGCATACTCCAACGTGATCGCCGAGGACGCGCATCCGCTGCTGTTCGCCGAGAAGGAGCTGGGCGCGGGGGAGGAGGCCGTGGAGGTGCATCGGTGGGCCACGCTCGCCGGTCCGACGTGCGACTCGGCCGATGTGATCGCCCGCGAGGTGCTGCTGCCCGACCTCGGGCCCGGGGATTTTGTGGTGAGTCCCGCGATGGGCGCATACACGGTGGTGACCGCTTCGCGGTTCAACGGCCGTCCGGCTCCGCGTGTGGTCGTGATCGGATCGGCTCCGGAGTCCGGATCGATGGATGCCGTCGCTGCTCCACACGCGGAAGGCCTTCGCGTACGCACCGGCGCCCAGACGGTCGCGCCCGCGCTGACGTAGACCCCCGAACCCGCGTCAGACGGTGCCGCCTCCGACGGTGCCGCGTCAGACGGTGCCGTACAGCCGATCGCCGGCGTCGCCGAGCCCGGGAACGATGTAGCCCTTGTCGTTGAGGCGCTCGTCCAGCGCGCCGAGCACGAGGGTGACATCGCGGCCCTCGACCTGCTTCTCGATGGCGGCCACACCCTCCGGTGCGGCGAGGATGCAGATCGCCGTGACGTCCTGTGCGCCGCGCTTGAAGAGGAAGTCGATGGCGGCGCCGAGCGATCCACCGGTGGCCAGCATCGGGTCGAGCACGAAGCACTGCCGGTCGCTCAGATCGGCCGGCAAACGCTCGGCATACGTCGTCGGCTCGAGCGTGTCCTCGTTGCGGGCCATGCCGAGGAACCCGACCTCGGCGGTCGGAAGCAGCTTGACCATGCCATCGAGCATGCCGAGCCCGGCGCGGAGGATCGGCACCACGAGCGGGCGGGGCTCGCCGATCCGCACACCGGTGGTCTTCGTCACGGGCGTCGTGATCTCGATCGGCTCGACGCGGACGCTGCGGGTCGCCTCGTACGCGAGCAGGGTCACGAGCTCCTCGGTGAGCTGGCGGAAGACCGGGGAGGAGGTCCTCTCGTCGCGCAGCACCGTGAGCTTGTGGGTGATCAGGGGGTGGGCCGCGACGTGTACACGCATATGCACAGGCTAACGGGTGGGGCACTTCCGGCACCGCCCGGGCGCCCCGGGCACCGCGCGCATCTCACGAGGCCGGTGCCCCCGCCGGCGGCGAGCCTCGGACGCTGCGCTTCTCGCCGCGCGCTGCGCCGATCGACGGTGCGTGAACAGGAAACAGCAGCGCCCGGCGGGCGTAGCGTGGTGGTCATGACGGCACGCGAATACGACCTCATCGTGATCGGAGCCGGGGCGGTGGGCGAGAACGTCGCCGATCGCGCCGTGCAGGGCGGACTCTCGGTGCTCATCGTCGAGGACGAGCTGGTTGGCGGTGAGTGCTCGTACTGGGCCTGCATGCCCTCGAAGGCGCTGCTTCGGAGCGCCGCGAGCCTGCGTGCGGCGCGCGCGGTCGACGGCGCTCGACAGGCGATCACCGGGGAGCTGGACGTCGCGGGCGTGCTCCGCCGGCGCACGAAGGTCACCCACGACTGGGACGACGCGTCGCAGGTGAAGTGGCTCAGCAAGGCGGGCATCGAGCTGCTGCGCGGCCACGCGGAGTTCACCGGCGAGCGCGAGCTGCGGGTGACGGGCGACGACGGCTCGGTCACCGAACTCACGGCCCGTCACGCGGTGGCGGTGTCGACGGGCTCGCTGCCGCTGCTTCCCGACATCCCGGGCCTCCGCGACATCGAGCCGTGGACCAGCCGCGATGCAACGAGCGCGCGGGAGGTGCCGGCGTCTCTCGCCATTCTGGGCGGCGGCGTCGTGGGTGCCGAGATGGCGACCGCCTACGCGGGGTTCGGGACCGAGGTGACGCTGATCGCCCGCTCCGGACTGCTCACCCGCGAGGAGCCGTTCGCGGGAGAACTGGTCAAGGAGTCGCTCGAGGCGATGGGTGCGACGGTGCTCACCGGAGTCGACGTCACGGCGGCGGCGCGCGACGACCACGGCGCCACCCTCACCCTCAGCGACGGCCGCACCATCGTGGCGGAACAGGTGCTCGTGGCCGTCGGCCGAACGCCGCGGACGGGAGATCTCGGCGTGGAGGCGATCGGCCTGACGCCCGGCGAGTGGCTCGAGACCGACGACACCCTGCGCGTGAACGGGTTCGATTGGCTCTACGCCGTCGGAGACGTGAACCACCGTGCGCTCCTCACGCACCAGGGCAAGTACCAGGCGCGAGCCGCGGGCGACGTCATCGCCGCGCGGGCGAGGGGCACGGCGGTGGATGACGCGCCATGGGGCGCGCACGTCGCGACGGCCGACCACCGGCATGTGCCGCAGGTGACCTTCACCGACCCGGAGGTGGCCTCGGTCGGACTCACCGAGGCGGCCGCGCGAAAGGACGGCTACGACATCCGCGTTCTCGATTACGACCTCTCGTGGGTCGCCGGTGCCAGCACCCTGTCGGACGATTACCGGGGCACGGCGCGAGCGATCGTCGATGAGAAGCGCGGCGTGTTGGTCGGCGCCACCTTCGTCGGGCAGGATGTCGTCGAGCTCCTGCACTCCGCCACCGTCGCGATCGTCGGCGAGGTGCCGCTCGACAGGCTCTGGCACGCGGTGCCGTCGTACCCGACGCTCAGCGAGGTCTGGCTTCGCTGGCTCGAGGCATACGGGCGTCCGTCAGCCGGCTGACTCCGTGGCCACCCTGTTCAGCCGGCGCTGGCGCATGGCGAGGAACAGCGGGAAGGTGAACGCGAATGCCGTGAGGGCGGATGCCACGACGTAGAGCCAGCCGAACCGCATGCCCAGCCGGCGGGCCTCGACGATGATGAAGACGCTGCCCGCCACCGCGGCCACGAGCAGATCGACGGTGATCGACGACACTGCGGGGCCGCTCGTTCGCAGGTCTGTGAAGAAATCGTTCATCTCGGCGATCGCGATGCCGTTGTAGATCCACGTGCCGATCAGGCCGGCGATGGCGAGCACCAGGTAGGCGACGGCGAGGGGCGACCAGTCTCGAGTCATGGACTGATCATGCCCGTAGAATCGCCCCCATGGCCGAGCCCCTCCAGCGACAGGTGATCCGGGCGAGCTTCGCGACCGAGCAGTCGGTCTACGGGGTCATCCTCGTCTCTGGGATGATCGTCGTCTCCGCGACGCACGATTCCACTTCGTGGGAGGTCTTCTGGACCGTCGTCGTGACGGTCATCGTGTTCTGGCTCGCGCACGTCTATGCGGGAACCGTCGCTCACCACGGACTGGACCACGGGCGTGTGCTCGGCATCCGCGAATCGTTCGAGGAGGCGGTCTCGCACTCCTGGGGGCTGCTCGCGTCGGCGCTCATCCCCTCCTTCATCCTGCTGCTCGGGGCCACGGAGGCGGTACCCGACTACGTCGCCATCTGGATGGCTCTGTGGGCCGGGGTCCTGGTGCTGGCGATCCTCGGCTACATCGCGTTCGCGCGCCGAGGAGCCGCGTGGCCCATCCGCGTGCTCGGCGCCGTCACAACAGCGGGCTTCGGTCTGGTGATGATGCTGCTGAAGGCGCTCGTGCACTAGCCGATCGCCCGTCAGCGGGTGTCGGGTGGCGCGATAGGGCGTGCGGGGCGGCTGCCGGGAGGCGGTGGCCAGTGAGCCGACGTTCAGCGGGACGTGAGGTCGAGCAGCGCCGCGACGGCCGCCTCGACGCTGGCCTCGAGGATCTCCTCCGGCTCGCCGGAGAGGGTGAGCAGCCGGTTCCCGGTCGTCCCGTCGGCGCACCACCCGACGTACACCGTTCCGGCGTCATGCCCGCCCTCGGATCCCGGACCCCCGACGCCCGTCACCGACACGGCGACGTCGGCGTCCATCAGCGTCCGCACGCCGCGGGCCAGCTGCTCGGCGGATTCCGGGGAGACCGGATCGGTTCCCTCGGCGAGTCCGAGCACGGACTCCTTGGTGGGCGTCTGGTAGGCGATGACCCCTCCTGCGAACCAGGTCCCGGCGTCGTGGGCCTTGCCGATGGTGCTGGCCAGCAGCCCGCACGTCAGCGACTCCGCCACGGCGACGGTGAGTCCGGTGTCGAGGGCCTGGTCGGCCACGCGATCGATGTCAGCCATGCGCATCCTTCCTCGAGAGCAGCCGACATTACCTGGCTCCCATGGCGGCGACAGCCCCTTGCCATCGCGGTCGGGGTCGTGTTCATCGCCACGGGCAGCGGCCCATGCGTGCACCGGGGAGCAGATCCGGGGGATCGCGTGCCGGGATGCCCCGGATCGGGTCGGAGCGACCCGAATCTGCGCCCCGGTGCTCGCCGACCTTCGGGCGCGCCGCGCGACCCGAATCTGCGCCCCGGTGCTCGCCGATCTTCGGCGCGCCCCGCTACCCGAATCCGCACTCCAGGTGCTCGCCGATCTCTCAGCACTCTCGTATCGGGCATCCGTAGCGTGGCCTTATGACGATGCTCCCGGCCGACGAAGAGGCGATCGCCCAGGCGCGTGCGCTGCGCGACGAATTCCAGCGGTTCCTGCTGGAGTACCGGTTCGGGCTGCGGGAGATCGAGACCAAGATCTCGATCCTCCGGGAGGAGTTCGAGCAGGCGCACGACTACAACCCGATCGAGCACGTCACGAGCCGGGTGAAGAGTCCGGACAGCCTGGTCGAGAAGGTCGGCAGGAAGGGGATCGCCCCTGACTTCGACAGCATCCGGGCCGGCATCACCGACATCGCCGGCATCCGCATCACCTGCAGCTTCGTCTCGGATGCCTATCGGCTCTTCGATCTGCTCACGAGGCAGGACGACGTGCGCGTCCGGTCGGTGAAGGACTACATCGCCGAGCCGAAGGCGAACGGCTACAAGAGCCTGCACGCCATTCTCGAGGTGCCGGTCTTCCTCTCGTCCGGCCGGGTCGATGTGCCCGTGGAAGTGCAGTTCCGCACGATCGCGATGGATTTCTGGGCGAGCCTCGAGCACAAGATCTACTACAAGTACGACCGCCGGGTGCCCGCCGAGCTGCTCGACTCGCTGAAGGAGGCCGCGCATTCTGCCGCAGAGCTCGACTCCCGGATGGCCCGGCTGCACTCCGAGGTGCACGGGATCCGCAGCACTCCGGCACGGGTCACGGCCGTCTGAGTCCTACAGGATGACGGTGGACCGGCCGTGCACGATAACCCGGTCTTCGCTGTGCCACTGCACGGCCCGCGCCAGCACGAGCCGCTCGACATCCGCCCCCCGGCTCTGCAGCTCAGCCGTCGACTGGGAGTGGGTGACCCTGGTGACGTCCTGCTCGATGATCGGGCCCTCGTCGAGGTCGGCCGTCGCGTAGTGCGCGGTCGCACCGATCAGCTTGACCCCACGATCCTTCGCCCGCGCATACGGGTTGGCCCCGATGAAGGCGGGCAGGAACGAGTGGTGGATGTTGATGACCGGCGCCCCGACCCGCGTGAGGAAGTCGTCGCTCAGGATCTGCATGTACCGGGCGAGCACCACGAGGTCGACGTCTCCCCGCAGGAGGTCGAGCTGCCGCTGCTCCATCGCGGCCTTGTCGCCGTTCTCGAGCGGGATGTGCGCGAACGGCACTCCGAAGGAGCGAACGTCGGCCGCGAGGTCCGCGTGGTTGGACACGACCACGGCCACCTCGATGTCGAGCTCGCCGCGGCGCGTGCGCCACAGCAGGTCCATCAGGCAGTGGTCGTACTTCGAGACGAAGATCGCCACGCGCTTGCGCTGGGCGACATCGTGCAGCGACCACTCCATCCCGAAGCGGTCGGCCACCGCGGTGATCGATCGCTCGAGAGCCGGGCGCCCTTCGGCGAGTCCCGGAAGGTGGAACACCGTCCGCTGGAAGAAGCGCCCGCCGGCGGCATCCGTCGAATGCTGATCGAGCGAGATGATGTTGGCTCCGTGCTCGGCCAGCACCCCGGCGATGGCGGCCACGATGCCTGGTTGGTCCTCACAGGTGATCAGAAGCCGGGCGGTGTCGGGCTGAGGCATGGTTGCGATTCTTCCCGAGCGAACGCTCCCGGGCCAATCGGGAGAACGGTCCCGCCGATACTCTGTACCCGTGGTCGAGCCAGACATGTTCTTCATCCCGCTGATCGCGGTGCTGGCGCCGCTGCTCGCGCGGGGTGTCTCGGCGTGGGTGCGCGTGCCGATCGTGGTGTTCGAGCTCGTGCTGGGCATCCTGCTCGGACCGGACGTCCTCGGGTGGGTGCAGCTCTCCGATTTCGTGGACCACCTCTCGGACTTCGGGCTCGCCACCCTCTTCTTCGTGGCCGGCAGCGAGATCAACTTCGAGGCGGTGCGGGGGCGGCCGATCCTCCGCGCCTCGCTGGGCTGGCTGACGAGTCTCGTGCTCGGTCTCGCGGTGGGCGTGCTGATCGCACCGGGCGAGACCGCGGTGATCATCGCGGTGGCCCTGAGCTCGACGGCGCTCGGCACGCTGATGCCGATCCTGCGCGACGCGGGGGAGCTGCATACCCCCTTCGGCCGGGCGGCCACCGCGATCGGAGCCGTCGGCGAATTCGGTCCGCTGGTCGCCATCTCCCTGTTCCTCGGCACGCGTGAGCCCGGCATCTCGACCCTCGTGCTGATCGGCTTCGTCGTGGTGACGGGCGGCGCGATCGCCCTTGCCACGCGGATGTCCCACGGGCGCCTGCACGACTTCGTACGCACCACCCTGCACACGTCGGGGCAGTTCGCCGTTCGTGTCATCGTCATGATCCTCGCGGCGCTCGTGGCGCTCAGCATCCTGCTCGATCTCGACATGCTGCTCGGTGCGTTCGCCGCGGGAGTGATCTGGAAGCTCATCATGCGCAACGCGCCCGAGCGCGACCGGGAGCAGGTGGACAGCAAGGTCGAGGCCATCGCGTTCGGCTTCCTGGTCCCCATCTTCTTCGTCTACACCGGGGTCACGTTCGACCTCGAGGCTCTGCTCGCGTCGCCCATGGCGCTCACCCTGCTGCCGCTGTTCTTCGTGCTGCTGCTCGTGATCCGGGGGCTGCCGGCTCAGCTGTCGGTTCCACCCGGGGCGTCGGGCCACGACCGCGCCGCGCTGGCACTGCTGGCCGCGACCGGGCTTCCGATCATCGTCGCCGTGACCAATATCGGGGTGGACGAGGGGATCCTCGACTCCGCGCTCGCCTCGGCTCTCGTGGGGGCCGGCATGCTCTCTGTGCTCGCCTTCCCGCTCCTCGGCATGGCGCTGCGGGTGAGATCCTCCACACGCGAGACGGTGCCGCTGGACCCGGCACCCGCCGAGCCGACGCAGGAGGAAGCGTAGGTGGATGACGTCCGGTCGATCTTCGACGCCGCGCGCGCCCGGCTCGCCGATCTTCCGCGCGAGGGCCTCGGCCGTATGACCCATCCGCGTCGCATCCTCGGTCTCACCCGCGCTCCGCGGATCGTTCCGGTCGGCACCGCGTGGCACCTCGGGGTGCTGCTGGTGGGTGATGCGACCGTGATGGCGACGGGCGAGATCACCCGGGCGGTCGACCCGGGTCGACGCGGCTACGCGGCGGAATCAGCGCGCCACCGGGCCGAGCTGCGTGCCGCGGCCCTGCGGGGCGGGTTCGCCGATGGTGACACGGTGCACTTCGGCTGGACGGAGCTCGACCTCGACGCCGTCGCCCGCGGCGAGGCATCCGGACCGCTCTCCGGTGCCGGCGGCGAACCCATGGTCCGCTGGAGCGCCTCCGGCGGGCTCGCGCCGCTGCGCGGCTATCTCGACGAGCGCATCGAACTGCTGCGGCATCCGCCGCTCGGAGCCTGACGGCCCTCCCCGCCAGCCCCCGTCGTACGCTGGGGTATGGCAGAGACGCAGCGCCGCGACATATTCCGCCAGAGTTCTGTGATCGCGGCGGCGTCGTTCATGGTGATCGCCGCCTTCATCGGCACCGGAGCCGCCGGCGGAACGCCGGTGCAGGATCTTCAGGGCGGTGCTCTGGATGCCGACGGCTCATTCCTCGCCCCCGGCCGGCCGGCGTTCGGCATCTGGACGGTCATCTACGCCGGTCTGCTCGCCTACACCGTCTGGCAGGCGCTTCCCGGCCAGCGCGCGTCGGCGCGCCAGCGGTCGATGGGCTGGTGGATCGCGCTGACCATGGTGCTGAACGGCGGATGGCTCGTCGCGTCGCAGTTCGGGCCGCTCGTCTCGACCGTGGTCGCCATCATCGCGCTGCTCGCGGCGCTGGGGTGGACGTTCCACCGCGCGGTGGTCACGAAGGAGCATCAGTCGCCGTGGCCGGACTCGCTGCTGGTCGACGGCGTGACCGGGATGCACCTCGGCTGGGTCAGCGTCGCCACGGTCGCCAACGTAGCCGCGTGGCTGACCGCGGTCGGTCCGGCCTCGTGGGGGGCGCAGGCGCACCTGTGGGGGGTCGTGGTGCTCGTCCTCGTGCTCGTCATCGGCCTGGCGATCTCGTGGGCCAGTGGATGGCGGCTGGCGCCGCCCTTCGCAATGGCGTGGGGGTGCCTCTGGATCGGGCTGGAGCGCCTCGGCGGGCAGCCGTACGCCCCTGACGTCGGGTTCACGGCCCTGATCGTCGCCGGGCTGCTGGTGCTTGTGCCGTCGACGGCGAGAGTCGTCACGCTGCTTCGGCAGGGCGGGGATTAGGCGCACACGCCGCACGGGCCGGCGCTGCGCCGCGGGCTATCCGGCCGCGGGGCCGAACATGCGGGCGAACGTGCGCAGCAGGCGGGCGGGCTCGGTCACGGATGCCGCGAGCACGCGTCCGGCGATCGTATCGTAGGCGTCGGCCTCGAAGTAGCCGTCGTTCCGGTAGATCGCCATGCGCTCGGTGAAGTCGCGGGTCGTCGGCTCCGGATGGAACTGTGTGGCGTAGAGGGTGTCGCCCGACCGGTAGGCCTGCACCGGGCACGCCTCGTTGGTGGCGAGCAGCACGGCGCCGGGCGGCGCCTCCGCAGCGCCCTCCTTGTGAGCGGTCAGAGCCGTGAACCGTGTCGCGAGCCCGCCGAGCAGCGGGTCGCTCTGCCCTTCTCGCGTGAGTGCCATGGCCACGGGTCCGGTGTCCTCCGGCCACGCCCGGCTGACCGTGCCTCCCAGCATCCGGGTGACCACGCCGATGCCGTAGCAGGTGAAGAGGGCGGCCGTCCTCGCCTCGGCGGCCCTCGCTGCGATGCGCTCGAGGTCCGCCTCGAGGCGCCGCTGCGACTCGTTCTTGGTGGAGTCCGGATCGGTGATGTTGAACGGGCTCCCCCCGATCAGAAATCCCGAGTAGCGGTCGAAGACGTCGTCGGGGAGCGGATTGCGCACCAGATCCAGGTGGTCGAGGTCGACCTCCTTCAGCCGGGTCGCGGTGAGGAACGACCGGTACTCGGCGGCCGCCGCGTCCTCTTGAGGGCGCACGCGGACGTACAGGAGGGGGAGGTCGGTCGCCATCCCGTGATTCTAGGCGCCGGGGCCGAGGAGCGGCTGTGACGGGGATGACGAAGCGCGGCTGTGACGCGGGTGACGAAAAGCGGCTGTGACGCGGATGCGGGGCGCCCGGAACCATTTCGGAGGGACATGTATCAGCTAGGCCCTTGCCCTGCTCATCATCGGTGTGGACACAATGGGCCCTATGACCGAGAGACCCCGGTCGGACCCCCGCAGCGCGCCGGAATCGCCTGACGAGCCGGAGGGTGCCGATCCGGATGTCGAGCCGACGCGCTGGGAGCGGGCGGCCGATCTTTTCGTGAGCTGGCGCGAGGGCGAGACCCGCGCGATGGATGACCTCGTGCGCCTCATGACGCCCGTGCTCTGGCACGTGGTCCGCGCGTACGGGCTCGACCATGCGCTCGCACAGGATGTGGTGCAGACCACCTGGATGACGCTGGTGCGGCGGCACGACTCCATCACCGAGCCGAGGGCCGTCGCCGGTTGGCTCACCACCTGTGCGCGCCGCGAGGCCTGGCGGGTCGGCAAGCTGCACCGCCGCGCCGACCCCACAGGAGCCGATTACCTCGAGCCGCATCTCCCTCCCCAGGAATCGGCCGAAGAGACCGCGTCGCACATCGATGAGAGCAGCCGGCTCTGGTCGGCGGTGCGCAAGCTTAACGAGCGCTGCCAGCGACTGCTGCGCGTCGTTGCCTTCGAGGAGCGTCCCGATTACGCCCGCCTTGCCCAGGACCTGTCGATGCCCATCGGGAGCATCGGACCTACCCGGCAGCGTTGCCTGGGCAAACTCCGCGCCCTCCTGCAGGGCTCCGGGCTCGAGACGTCTGAGGGGATGAAATGATGTCGATCCACAACGAAGACCACGTCGCCGACGCGGCCCTTTTCGCGCGACTGCGCGCCGTGTGGGAAGACGTCGACCCGGTGCCGGCGGATCTGATCGACCGCATGGTCGCCGCCGTCGCGGTCGAGGATCTGTCCCGGGAGTACGCGCTGCTGACCCTCGTCGAGAGCGCCGGACTGTCGGCCGTACGAGGCGAGAGCGACACGCTGACCCTTCAGTTCAGCGACGGCACGACGAGCGTGCTGCTGCACGTGACGGCGACCGAGAGCGGCCACCGCCGCATCGACGGGTGGGTGGACGGCACCGCTCTCGCGGTGCGGCTCGCGCAGGGCGATCGCGAGTGGTCTGCGGATGCCGGCGAGAGCGGGCGCTTCGCGTTCGAGGAGATCCCGTCCGCGGTGTCGCGCATCCGGCTCGTCGTCAAGGACGGCGACGGCGTGCGGGAGTTCAGAACTCCTCAGTTCGAGGTGTAGACACCGGACGCCGACGGGCGTCTGGTCGATCGGGTCGGTACCGGCCCAGGAAAGGATCGAGCGTGGCAGACGACAAGGAAGTCGGTTCTTGGCGCGACCGCGAAGCGGCCGCCGAACCGAGGGGAATGGCGCTCGACCCGTTGCGCGAGCCGGTGCCGGGGGTGTCCGCCTTCGGGACGGTCTACGTGCCCGGGTATCTCATCATCTCGGGCGACCCCGAGGCCGCGACCTCGGTGCTGAGGGATGCCGGGGCCACGCTCGGGTGGGACGTCAAGCTCGAGACGATACGAGAGGCGGCGCCGACGGATGAAGCGGGGCAGAGCTCGCAGCTCACACGGGCTCGCATCTTCCAGTCGCCCAAGCCCGGACGCGACGATGAGCCGGTCCCTCCCATCGATGCGTGGCGTCTGCTGCAGCGTGCGCGAACGCCGAGGGTGGACGAGCAGAGCGCCAGGGATGGCGCACTGGAGGCGTCGAGATCGGTCGATCCCGGCGGCGGCGGCCGGAGGGTGCAGCAGCACTCGGAGGTGGCGCCCGATGATCCGCTGAGAAACGTCGGTCTGGACCACGTCCTCATCATCGATCCGATCGGCATAAACCCGCACACCCGGACGAACCCGCACACGCGGACGAATCCGCACACCCGGACCAACCCGCACACGCGCACCAATCCGGTGGGCATCGATGGCTATGCCTACCCGGGCAGCGGTGGATTGGAGGTGGTGAGCTACATCGGTCCGAAGCCCGCTCGCCTGCTCCCGCTCAAGGAGGGAGGACGCCGACCCGTCATCGCCTTCGTCGACACCGGCTGCGGCGCACATGCCTGGTTGCCCGTGGAGCCCACGTCGGAAGAGGTCGCCGAGGGTGCACTCCCGGAAGGCGAGCACCCCATCATCCGACGAAGAGTGCCGGCCCTGGTCACCCCGCAGGTGATCGGCATCGACGACCCGGGGACCGACCCGGAGGTGTTCGGCGACCAGGCGGGAGCGCTCGACGGATTCCTCGACGACGGTGCAGGGCACGGGACTTTCGTCGCCGGCGTCCTTCGCCAGGTGTGCCCTGAAGCCGACCTGATCTCACTTCGCGTGGCGGACAGCAACGGCACCGTGCTGGAGAGCGAGTTCATCGACGCCCTGGAGGAACTCGTCCAGCTCATGGATGGGCAAGGCGCCGGAAGTGCGCAGCCGGTCGATGTCGTGAACCTGTCATTGGGGTACTACCACGAGACGCCGGAGGATGGACGATTCAGCACTCGGCTCTATGACGTTCTCAAGGAGCTGCGCAGCCGCGGGTGCGTCGTCGTCTGCTCGGCGGGAAACGACGCGACCGACCGCCCGACCTTTCCCGCTGCCCTGTGGGACTGGAACGACCCGGAGCTCCGGCTGGTCGAGCCAGCCGGGCTCGCCGCGCATATCTCGGTGGGTGCACTCAACCCCAACAACACGTCCGTCGCCCTCTACAGCAACGTCGGCAAGTGGGTTCGCGCCTATGCGCCCGGGACATCCGTGCTCAGCACGATCCCGCCCTTGCAGGGCGGCGTTCAGGCCGGATCTCGCTATGACATGTACGATCGCCGACGCGAGACCATCGATCCCGACGACTTCACGGGCGGCTATGCCATCTGGAGCGGCACGTCATTCGCTGCGCCGTTCGTGGCCGGATCGATAGCCCGATACCTGGCTGAGGGGCTCATGGCAGGCGAGGCTGTCGACATCACGGCGAGAGAGGCGGCGACGAACGCGGCTCTCGCCGATGTCACGGCGCGCGACGGGTCCGGCATCGCATAGCGGATCGACGCGGTCTGCATGGTGGTCAACGCGGAGGATTTCGCCATGATGAGAGAGTGACCGTCACAGCGGAGGAGCTTTACCAGCGCGGTCAGGCGCTGAGCAACCGCGGAAGCTTTGCGGCCGGTCGCCGGGCTCTGGAGGCGGCCGCTCGCCGAACCGACGACCCGAACCTGCGGGCGCGGATCGCCGGCACCCTGTCCTACGTGATGACGAAGGTCGGCAGCGCGGCCGAAGCGGAGCGGATGTGCCTCGACGCGCTGGCCCTACCGGGAATCAATGTGGAGACGGCCGCCATCCTGTACGGACAGCTCGGGTCGATCGAGATGGACAGGGGGCGTCTGGAGACGGCCGTCGCCTGGTTGGGTCGGAGCATCGACGGCCTCTCCCACGACCCCGTGCGCAGCGCGAACATGCGTTTGAACCGCAGCCTCGTGCTCATGCAGTGGGGACAGCTCGCCGGGGCTCGTGAAGACCTCGAGCGCGCCGCGAGCAGCTACCGCGAGGCCGGTCTCCACCTCGAAGAGGCGCAGGCCCGGCACAACCTCGGCTACGTCTCGATGCTCTCCGGCGATCTCGTCGGGGCCCTGCAGATCATGCAGCAGGCCCGCGCGCTGCTTGATCGGGAGTCGTCCACGTGGGAGGCGATCGGCGACGTCGACCGGGCCGAGGTGCTCCGCGAGGCGGGCCTCACCACCGACGCCGAGCAGATCCTCGAACGTGTGGCGCGCGTGTTCGGCGCGCACGGCATGCCGCAGGCGCGCGGGGAGGCGGAGTTCAACCTCGCGCGCTCCCTCCTGCGGCACGACCCCGTGCGCGCCGCGCGGGTGGCCGCAGCCGCCGGCAGGCGGTTCCGCGCGCTCGAGAACGATACTTGGGCGGCGCGCGCCGAGGGAGTGCGCCTCCGTGCCGTGCTCTCCGCCGGCAATGTCGGGCGCTCGGGCGATCGGACGGCCATGATGCGGGGGATCCCCCATGCTGGCGAGGTGGATGCCGTGGCCCGCGCGCTCGAGGCCCGCGGGCTGCGGGGCGAGGGCGCCGCGCTGCGGATGACGGACGAGCTATGGCGCGCGCACCACGGGACGGATGCCGACGCCCCGCGACGCGTCATCCGGCAGCCGCGCGGCGCGTCGATGGATGTGAAGCTGCTGGCGTATGAGGTGCGCGCCGCGCGGGCGGCGGCGGCCGGACGGGAAGGGGAGGTCCGTCGCCAGGCGGCGGCGGGGCTCGAGCTGCTGTCGTCGTGGCAGAACTCCTTCGGCAGCCTGGACCTTCAGACCTCCACGAGCGGCCATGGCATCGGCCTCATGCTCGAGGGCGTCGCGTCCGCCGTGCGGTCCCGCAGGCCCGATGTGCTCTTCGAGTGGTCCGAGCGCGTACGGCACCTGAGCCAGGAGGTCATCCCGCTCCGCCCTCCGCCCGATCAGGGGCTCGCCACCGACCTGGCGGAACTCCGGATGCTGCGCGCCGAGAACCCGTCCGGCGATTGGCTCTCGGACCCTCGGGCCGCGGCGCTGCGGGATCGCGCGCGCGAGCGGCAGTGGTCCGCGACCGGTTCGGCCGCTGTGCAGCAGCGGGTGGGCCTGGAGGAGTTCCGCGGCCACCTGGGTGATGACACCGCACTGCTCGCCTTCGTCTTCAGCGGCGACTCCCTGTCGTGCCTGGTCGTGTCGAGCTCGAGTACCGGGATCATGGACATCGGTCGCTGGTCGACCGTGCGCACGGGGCTGGCCGGCCTCCGCGCCGACCTCGACGTGTCGGCGTCTGTGCGCAGCGGACCGATGGCGACCGTCGTGAAGCGAGCCCTCGATGAACGGCTCGCCCTGCTCTCGTCCGTGCTGCTGAGCGCGCCCCTCCGCGCGGCGGGCGGCGCCCGGCGCCTCATCCTCACCGTCCCGGGCGTGCTCAACGGCATCCCATGGGCGATGCTGCCCGCGATGCGGGGTCGGGTCTTCACCGTCGCGGTGTCGGCGACGCGCTGGACGAGATTTCGCCCGGCCGTGGAGGCGGCCGGGGTCGACGGTTCGCGCACCGTCGGCTTCGCGACAGGCCCGCGGGTCGCCCGGGCCGACGAGGAGGTTGCGGCCGCGGCATCCGCCTGGCCCACCGCCACCGCCCTGCGGGGCCCGGATGCCACCGTGTCGGCCGTCACCACACTCGCCCCTGCGGTCGACGTGCTGCATGTCGCCGCGCACGGCCGGCACGCCGTGGACAACCCCCTGTTCTCGGGCCTCGAGCTGGCCGATGGAACCCTGTTCGGCTACGACATCGACCTCATACCCCGCGTACCCGACACCGTCGTGCTCTCGGCGTGCGAGGTCGGTCGATCATCCGTGCGGTGGGGGGAGGAGGCGCTCGGCATGACGCGCATCTGGCTCCACGCCGGGTCACGGGTCGTGATCGCCGCGCCCGTGGTGGTGGCCGATGACGTCGCGTGCGAACTGCTCGGGGCATTGCACCTCGGCCTCGTCGGCGGCCTCACACCGTCCGAGGCGCTCGCCGCGGCATCCGATTCGACCGCACTGGTGGCGCCGTTCCAGGCGCACGGGGCAGGTTTCTGAAAACGGTCCCCGGCCGATGTATCAGGAGGCGTCCACGGCGCTCCTGACGGGTGGAACGGTGCACAGCAGGAATGCACACGGGGGCACGGCGCATGCGCTGGGGGTACGCCTCATCCGCTCATGCTCAGTCATGGCGGGCGCGGCGGCACCGGACCGGCGGGGGATGTCGTCGAACCCAGGTAGGCGACATCCCCCACTCCGTGGTGCGGGCGCATCCTCAATCGCGGGAGCTGTGCGGCGTGCGCCCGCGTACGATGCCGATGAAGGTCTCGACGTCGGCGGTGGTGCGTTCGGACTCCCAGGCGAGCGCGACCGTGGACACCGGCCCTTCCCGAAGGGGACGGAATGTCAGGTCCTTGCGATGGTGCAGGCGGGCGAGCGACATGGGCGCGAGAAGAACCCCCACGCCGGCGGCGACCGTCGCGACGGCGTCGGCCGTTTCGGCAGGCGCGGCGAAGGTCGGCTGAGCGGCGCCGGGGATGGTGAGCGGGCCGAGCGCGTCGTCCTCCGGCACGATGACCACCTCGCCGGCCAGGTCGTCGAAGGTCAGCTCGTCCGCGACGGTCAGGGCGGAATCCACGGAGACGATCACCACCGCGACTTCGTCGTAAAGCGGGATCGCATCGATGCCCTGTCGTTCGATCGGCAGGCGGACAAGGGCCGCGTCGAGGTCGTGCAGGGCGCTCCGCTGTTCGGCGACCGTCAGCGGCACGAGCTCGAGCGGCACGTGCGGCATCCGCTCCTTCCACGCGTCGATCCACTTGCCGGGCGTAGCGCCCGGGATCGCGCCGAGGCGGAACGTGCGGGGCTCCTCAGGCGGCGCTGCGGGCGCCGGCGCGGCCGTGGGTTTCGGCTTCGATTGGCGCTTCGGTCCGGGCTGCGGCGGGGACTTCGAGGTGGACTTCGGCGTCGACTTCGGCTTGGCGGCGGGGCGGCGACCCGCCGCATCCGCTCGCCGCTTTCCCCGCTTCGCCGGTCGTCCCTTGGCCATCCCGCCAGCGTAGTGCGCGCGGTATGGTCGGCTCATGATCGCCATCCTCGCCACGGTGTTCGCGGCGCTCGCCGCCCTCCTGCACGTGTACATCTTCGTGATGGAGAGCCTGCAGTGGACCCAGCCGAGGATCTGGAAGCGCTTCGGCGTCCGCGACCAGGCCGCCGCCGAGACCACCCGGCCGATGGCGTACAACCAGGGCTTCTACAACCTGTTCCTGGCGATCGGCACGGGCATCGGGCTGGCCCTGTTCTGGACGGGCGCGGATGCCGCCGGCGAGGCCGCCGGGAGGGCGCTGGTGCTCTTCAGCCTCGGTTCGATGGTGGCTGCCGCTCTGGTTCTCGTCACCTCGGGCAAGGGCTACGCGAGGGCGGCGGCGACGCAAGGAACGCTGCCGCTGATCGGGTTCGTGCTCTTCTTGTTCGCCTAGGTTCGGCACGCCCGCCACCGGCGGCGCGGGCCACGGCTCAGGCGGCGAGTCGCAGCCCCCGACGGTCGGTCACGACGTTCTCGCCGTCGGCGATGGTCTCATCGTCGCCGATCAGGGCGCCACCGGGCACTCTGGCGCCTGTACCGACGCGCGTACGGACACCGATGTGCGCCCCGGGGCCGATGGCCGCGCCGGAGCCGATGTGGGCGTGCGCGTCGATGTGCGCCTGGGGGCCGATGACGGCGTCGGGTTCGATCCATGCGCCACGCCCGATGCGGGCACCGGCCGCAACCTGCACTCCCGGCTCGACGTAAGCTCCCGCTTCGACCAGCGCATCGGGGTGCACCTTCGCGCCGTGCGCGATCAGACCCCGCCCGTTGGCGTGCTTGCGGTAACGCAGCGTCTCGCCGCGCTCGTTCTCGATATCGACGTAGTTCTTGCCCACGATCCCCTCCTACGACCCTGATCAGGGCCGAGTACAGATACAACTCACCACCTCTCGGATTCATTCCCCGGAATGGTTCACTCTCTTATTCGGAGCGGACCACCATTTTGGATGCAGGGACATGGATGCAGACAGGGATTGACATCTGATTCCAAGGTTGCGATGGTGCGTCTGGTGCGGGCTCGCGGCTGCGTCATGCCTGGCAATGCGGGCACCAGAAGACGTTGCGCTCGCTCGTCTCGCTCGCGCCCAGCGAGCCCGCCAGGATGGTGGTCCCGCACCGGCGGCAGGGCTGACCGTCGCGGCCATAGACCCAGAACGAACGACCGGGTCTCGAGTCTCCCGTGAAGGTGCGACCCGAGCGATTCCGATTGGCGATGATCATGCGCGCGCCGAGGTCCACCAGGGCGCGGGTGTCCAGCTCGTTCGCGGGCCGAGTGGGAAGGATACCGCGCACGAACAGCAGCTCGTTGGCGTATACGTTGCCGAACCCCGCGACGTTTCGCTGGTCGAGCACAGCGACGTGTGCCGGCCGCGTGTCGAGGGCGAGGCGGCGGGCGGCCTCTGCAGGGTCCCATCCCTCGCTGAGCGGGTCGGGCCCGAGATGGCCGATGATGCGTGCCTCATCGCGGGTGGGAAGAACCTCGACCATCGCCAGCTCGAAGCCCACGGCATCCCACTCGGGGTTGCCCACGATGGCGCGGGCCTTGAACGCCGGCTTCCGCCACCGCCCGCCCGAGCGGTATACGTGCCACTCGCCCTCCATCTTCAGATGCGAATGCAAGGTGTACTCGCCGATGCGGTGCAGCAGATGCTTGCCCATCGGCACGACCTCCCGCACGACCTCACCGCGGAGGTCGGCCGTCGCGCTGCCTGGCACGCGGATGTCGAATCGTGTGACCTCGCGCCCCGCGAGCGCTTCGTGCATGCGTTTCGCGGCGCGGAAGACGGTGTCGCCCTCAGGCACGTGCGGGGGCTCCCTGGCTCGCGGATGGGTCGGGGCTCGACTGCCGCCGAAGGGTCAAGCCGCGAGGCGACTCGACGAAGCCCGCGTCGCGCAGGGCGCGCGCGAAGGCGGTGCCGTAGACGAACTCGCCGTCGACCTGTTCGATCGTGATGGTGTCGAGCCTGCGCTGGCGCGAGGTCGCCGCGAGGCTGGCGGTGGCGGCGGCGAGGCGCCCCTCGTGGTCGGTGAACGCGAGCGCCGACTTGCCGCCTCGCTCCAGGTAGAGCACGAGGGACCCGTCGACCAGCACGACGAGCCCACCGGCCTTGCGTCCCGGTCGGTGCTTGACGCCCTCGATCGTCGGCCACGGCAGAGCGGCCCCATAGGGGTTGGCTGGGTCCGTGGCGGCGAGCGTGGTCGCCAGCAGAGGCTCCGGGTCGGCGAGGCCGGCGAACTGGCGCAGCCGGTCGACGGTCGCGGATGCCGCGAACTGGGCGGCGCCGAGCTTCTCGATCAGGTAGCCGCGCCGACAGTGTCCCGCCTGCTCGAACCCGGCGAGCGTGCGGTAGGCCTGGGCGAAACCACCGGGGAGTCCTTCTGCCTGCACGGACCCGCGGGTCACGACGCCGTAGCGGTCGAGCAGCAGGGATGCCGACGCGGTGGCGCGGAGCGCGGCGTCCGGTTCCGCGTCCGGCAGCAGCGACCACCGGCCGCCCATGGCCGGCGGCCGAGGGGGCGCGCTGGCCGTCAGACGGGGGAGCGTCGCGCCGCGGTACATCCGCGATCGGGGCGCCCGGCGGGCGACGCGATGCGCCTGCGACCCGCCGCCGATCAGGATGCGCACCGGAGCGAAGGTGTCGTTCGTCACCCGCCCCGACCAGGTGAGGTTCCACAGCGCCTCGATCACCGACTGCTCGTTCTCGGCGCCGGTCGCCTGGCGGAGCTGGGCCGCGAAGTAGGCGCCGCCGCCGGCGAGGGCCTCGAGGATGCGCGCATCGAGCGATTCCGGGGCGACCTCGTCGTCCGGCAGGGCGAGGGTCAGCGGCGCGGTGTCGGCCGGATGCAGGGCGATCCAGCCGTCCCGCCCGGGCAGGGAGCCGTGTCCCGACCACAGCACCTCGCCCGTCGCGGTGAGTTCGTCGAGCATGCCGGGGGAGTAGTCCCGCACCCGGCTCGGGAGGATCAGAGATTCCCACGCGCTGGCGGGGATCGGCACTCCGGCGAGCTGTTCGATCACGGCCGCGACGCCGTCGATGCCCTCGAGCGGACGTGCGAGGTGCTGCCAGTCGGGCAGGAAGCGCGCGAACGCCTCGGGCGAGACCGGCTCGACGCTGCCCCGGAGGGCTGCGAGCGAGCGCATGCGCAGCCTGCGGAGCACCTCGGTGTCGCACCACTCGGCCTCGTCGCGGTCGGTCGTCGATCCGGAGCCGTTCCCGGTCACTGTGTCGAACCCGGTCCCTGAGCCGTTCCCGGTCCCTGAGCCGTTCCCGGTCCCTGAGCCGGTCGAAGGGGGCAGGAAGAAGCCGCTCGTGAGCCTTCCCTGGCCCTCGAGTCGCTGCAGCGTGTGCCGGGCGACCGCGGTGCCGACGCCCAGCCAGCCGGCAAGGCCGTCGACGGTGAACGGGCCGTGGGTGCGCGCGTAGCGCGCGACGAGGTCGCCGAGCGGGTCGGGCATCGGCTCGAGGAAGGCGTTCGGGATGCCCACGGGCAGAGCGACGCCGAGAGCGTCGCGGAGGCGTCCGGCATCCTCTATCGCAGCGACCCGGCCTTCCCCCGCGAAGGTGACCCGGATGGCTCGACGATCGTCCACGAGGGCGGCGAGGTGGGCGGATGCCTCGGCGGCGTCGGCGTGCGGCCCCGTCTCCATGCCGACCGCGGAGTCGACGAAGGCGGCGGGCAGAAGGCGCGCCGCGACCTCCGCCGCGTCGAGGGGACCGAGCACGCGCAGCAGGTCCGCGACGCCCTCGACGCCCTTCACCCGACGCTCGGGATCGAGACGCTGCACCTCCGCCTCGAACTGCGCGATGACGTCGGGATCGAGCAGCTCGCGCATCTCCACGCGGCCGAGCAGCTCGCTCAGCAGCGCCGGGTCGACGGAGAGAGCAGCCGCGCGGCGCTCCGCGAGCGGCGAGTCGCCCTCGTACATGAACGCACCGACATATCCGAACAGCAGGTCGCGCGCGAAGGGCGAGGGCTGGCTCGTCTGGGTCTCCACGAGACGGATGCGCCGCTCGGCGATCCCGCGCGTCAGGCGCAGCAGGGCCGGTAGGTCGTAGACGTCCTGCAGCACCTCCCGGAGCGTCTCGAGGATGATCGGGAACGTCGGGTGCCGGCGCGCGACCTCGAGCAGCTGGGCCGAACGCTGGCGCTGCTGCCAGAGCGGGCTGCGCTTGTTCGGGTTGACACGGGGCATCAGCAGGGCCCGCGCCGCGCACTCGCGGAAGCGTGACGCGAAGAGCGCCGACCCTCCGACCTCGTCGGTGACGATCTGCTCGAGTTCCTCGGCCTCGAAGACGAACAGCTCGGCTCCCGGCGGTTCGGCCGCGGCATCCGGCACCCGCGCGATGATGCCGTCGTCGCTCGCCACGGCCGATCCCTCAACCCCGAGCCGCTCGCGGATGCGGGCGTTGACCGCCAGCGCCCACGGTGCGTGCACACTCATGCCGTACGGGGAATGCAGGATGACGCGCCAGTCGCCGACCTCGTCGCGTGACCGTTCGACCGTCAGCGTGCGGTCGGTGGGGAGGCTGCCGGTCGCCTCGCGCTGCTCGGACAGGTAGGCCAGCAGATTGTCGGATGCCCGCTCGTCGAGCCCCGCCTCACGCAGGCGGTCCTCGGCCTTCGGGCGCGGGGCGGTAGACACATCCCGCGAGAACTTGCCCAGCGCCTCGCCCAGCTCGGCGGGTCTCCCGAGGCCGTCGCCGTGCCAGAACGGCAGCTTGCCCGGCTGGCCGTAGGCGGGCAGCACGTTCACGCGGTCGTGCGTGATCTCGACGATGCGCCAGCTGGTCGTGCCGAGGGTGAACACGTCGTTGACGCGGGACTCGTAGACCATCTCCTCATCGAGCTCGCCGACGCGCGCGTTGCGGGCCTCGCCGGCGACGAATACTCCGAAGAGTCCGCGGTCCGGGATCGTTCCGCCGCTCGTGACCGCGAGGCGCTGGGCTCCGGGCCGTCCGGTGATGGTGCCCTGATCGCGGTCCCAGACGACGCGCGGCCGCAGCTCGGCGAACTCGTCGGAGGGGTAGCGCCCCGCAAGCAGGTCGAGTGTCGCCTCGTACGCGCTGCGGGGGAGGGTGCGGAACGGGGCGCTGCGCTTGATCGTCTCGAACCAGTCCTCGACGTCGATCGCCCCGAGAGCGGATGCCGCGACCGTCTGCTGCGCGAGGATGTCGAGCGGGTTCTGCGGCACCGAGATCGCCTCGATCTGGCCGGCCAGCATCCGCTCGGTGACGATCGCCGTGTGCAGCACATCGCCGCGGTGTTTGGGGAAGAGCGCGGCCCGGCTCACCTCGCCCACCTGGTGGCCCGCGCGGCCGACGCGCTGCAGTCCGCTCGCCGCGCTCGGCGGAGCCTCGACCTGGATGACGAGGTCGACCGCGCCCATGTCGATGCCGAGCTCGAGGCTGCTCGTGGCGACGACGCAGCGGAGCCGGCCCGACTTGAGCTCGTCCTCGACCTGGGCGCGCTGCTCCTTGGAGACCGAGCCGTGGTGGGCCTTCGCAAGCACCGGATCGGCGCCGGGGCTCACGCCCGCCTGCGCGACCATGGCCGCGGGCATCTTCGCGGCCCCGCGCTCACCATCGGTCGCTGAGCTTGTCGAAGCGTCGAGCCCCAGCCGCTCGGCGTAGATCTCGTTCAGCCGTCCCGTCAACCGCTCGGCGAGCCGCCGTGAGTTGGAGAAGACGATCGTCGAACGGTGCTCCAGGATGCGGTCGACGATCGCCTCCTCGACGTGTGGCCAGATCGAGCGCGTCACTTCGGTGCTCTCCGCACGAGGGGAATCGGGCGCGAACCAGTCGTCGTCCGATGCGCCGGCGGGCGGGTTCGGGTCCGCACCCGCGGCCGGCGGCGGGTTGAGCATGTCGTCGACCGGCACGACGACCCGCAGGTCGAAGGCCTTGGTCGAGCGCGGAGCGACGATCTCCACCGGCGCGGAGCCGCCGAGGAACCGCGCGACCTCGTCGATCGGCCGCACCGTCGCCGAGAGGCCGATGCGCTGCGCCGGCTTCTCCAGGATGGCATCGAGCCGCTCGAGGCTCACGGCGAGGTGCGCGCCGCGCTTGGTCGCGGCCACCGCGTGCACCTCATCGACGATGACGGTGTGCACGCCCTTCAGCGTCTCGCCCGCCTGACTCGTGAGCATCAGGTACAGAGACTCGGGCGTCGTGATCAAGATGTCGGGCGGATGCTGCACCAGCTGCCGCCGCTCCGACGACGTCGTGTCGCCGGAACGGACGCCGACGCTGACCGCCGGCGACTCGATGCCCAGCCGCCGCGCGGCCTGGGCGATGCCGACGAGCGGCGAGCGCAGGTTGCGCTCCACGTCGACGCCCAGTGCCTTGAGGGGAGAGACGTACAGGATGCTGGTGCGCTCGGGGTCGCGGTCGATTCGCCTGCGGCCTCGCCGGGAGGTGCCCGGGTCCGGGGCAGCCGGTGTCGCGGCATCCTTCTCATGGAACACCCGGTCGATGGCCCACAGGAATGCGGACAGCGTCTTGCCGGATCCGGTCGGCGCCACCACGAGAGCATGCTTGCCGTGCGAGATCGCGTCCCACGCACCGACCTGGGCGGGGGTCGGAGTGGCGAATGCGCCGCGGAACCATTCCCGCGTCGCGGGACCGAACCGCTCGAGCACATCGGCCATCCCTCCATCTTCGACCATGCCACCGACACCGGGGTGGGCTTGCGTTCCGCCCGCCGACGGGGGAGACGTCCGTCGCGAGACGGATGTGGCCGCCTCGGGCGCTGCGTAGCGTCGGAGCCATGGACGACAACGACCCGAAAGAGAAGGACCCGGTCACCCAGGCCCCTACGGGGTTGGCCGGCGGCATCGGGATCGGTATGGCCGTGGGCGCCGGAATCGGGGTCGCGATGGGCAACCTCGCGCTCGGGATCGGCATCGGACTCGCACTGGGAGTCGCGATCGGGGTCTTCCTCGATTCCGCCAGGGATCGCACGAAGTCCGACCGCGCGGCCGCGTCGCACGACGGCGGGTCCGCCTCGACCGGTGACCGGGAACCCGGAAGCTCGGGCGGGAACGGCCGAGGCCGAGGGGGGAGCGGCGACGGCGCGGGTGACGGCGGGGCCGGCGGCGGGAGCGGCGGTGACGCTGGAAGCGCCGGAAGTGGCGGAGAGGGCGGAGGCGGAGCCGGCTGACCTGCGGTCACATCCGCGCCTACACCGGCCGCATCCCCCCACCCATCACGAAGCCTCCGTGAGCGATCCGTCGGCCGAGAGCGCCAGGCGCAGGTCGAGACCGAGCCGTGCGAGGAACGCGTCGTCGTGGCTCACGACGAGCACCGCGCCGCGGTAGGCCGCCAGCGCCTCGACGAGTCTCTGGACGGTGTCGAGGTCGAGGTTGTTCGTCGGCTCGTCGAGCACGAGCAGCTGCGGCGGGGGATCCGCGAGCAGCAGCCGGGCCAGCGCGACGCGGAAGCGCTCGCCGCCTGAGAGCGTCACGACGGGTCGCTCCACCGCGTCGCCTCGGATGAGGAACCGCGCCAGCCGGTTGCGCAGGTCCCGGTCGGGAACGGTGGTGGCGGTCGCCCGCACGTTCTCCATCACCGAGGCTGCGTCATCCAGCCCGTCCACTCTCTGGGGAAGGTAGCCGATGCGGTCGGTGTGCGCGACACAATGCAGGAGCTCCGTAGGCAGATGCCCACGCATACCGGATCCATCGCCCGCCGCCGCAGGATCTCCTGCGTCTTGCACGTCGGACCCGGAGACCCACCCCGACCCGGCACGGCCCCGAACAAGACGCTCGAGCAGCGTCGTCTTGCCCACCCCGTTCGCCCCGACGAGGGCAACCCGCTCGGGTCCCTGCACGATCCATTGGCGCGCGCCGTCGCTGATCGTTGCGATCCGGCGGCTCGTAGGCACATCAGGATCGGGCAGATCGATGCGGATGGCCTCGTCGTCGCGCACACGCCGCTCGGCGGCATCCAGCGCCGATCGCGCCGATCCTTCCTTCTCCAGCATCTCGATCCGCAGCTTGCCCGCCGAGACCTGTGCCGACCGCTTGCGCGCGTTCGCGACGATCTTCGGCACGCGCTTCTCGATCTCGGCCTTGCGGCCCGTGCGCGCCCGGTGTGCCAGCTTGGTCTCGGTCTCGATGCGCTCGCGCTTCTCCCGGCGCACCAGCTGTGCCGCCGCGCGCTCGGCCTGCTGAGCGGCCGACTGCTCGGCATCCAGCCAGGTCCGCCACTCCGAGTACCGGCCGCCGAAGAAGGACAGCTCGCTCTCGTAGAGCTCGGCGGTGTCGTCCATCAGCTCGAGGAGCGCGATGTCGTGACTGACGACGACCAGGGCGCCGCGCCATCCGCCGACCATGTCGTACAGGCGGGCCCGCGCGTCGCGATCGAGGTTGTTCGTGGGCTCGTCGAGCAGGGTGATCGGCGCCCGGCGCAGGCGGATGCCGGCGATCGCCGCGAGCACCGCCTCACCGCCGGACAGGGTTCCGACGCGGCGGTCGAGGGCCTCGGCCGGAAGCCCCGCCTCGCGGAGCGCGGCATGGGCGCGAGTCTCGATGTCCCAGTCGCTGCCGACCGCATCGAAATGCCGGGGGTCGACGTCGCCCGACTCGATCGCCCGCAGCGCGAGAAGCGCCTCGGACACCCCGAGCAGGTCTGCGACGGGACGGTCCACGTCGAGGGTGAGGCGCTGCGGCAGGTACGCGACGTCGCCTTCGGCGAGGACCGCGCCCGCCGTCGGCGACAGCTCGCCGGCGCCGAGACGCAGCAGGGTCGATTTGCCGGAGCCGTTACGTCCGGTCAGCCCGGTGCGTGCGTCGCCGAATGCGCCGGAGACGTCCGCCAGGGCGACGGACCCATCGGGCCAGACGAACGAGACCCGGTCGAAGAGGAGTGCAGAGGAGTGCGTGGGCATGGTGGTGCTCCCGGTGTGAAAGTGGATGCACTGACACCGGTACCCCGGAACGGGGCGTGCTCACGCGAATGGGGAGCGTCGACGGGTCAGCGCGCGGATGCGGGCGCGGAGGCGTCGATCAGTCTCACCGGAGGATCCTCACGTAGGGAACAGGGAGCGTTCAGTGTAGAGGATGCCGGCATCGCCGCGCAATCAACCCCACGCTCCCTCGCTCCGCTACTTCAGCTGCCCTCGCACCTCTCCGCCGGGATACGTCGGGGTGTGGACGTTGACGTAATAGTCGCGCGGGTCCTCCTCGATGGACGCCAGCAGCGCCGGGTCGGCCGTGACGCAGGCGCTGATGTCGAAGCTCGTCCCTGTGCCGACGCTCAGTGGGATGACGACGGGCCCGGCCGTCCTCCGATCGCCCACGTGGATGTGCGCCGCGACGGCCGGCGCGGTGAGCCCGTCGACCTCGAGCGTGTAGCAGAACCGGTCGCCGTCGATGTCGTACGAGAAGAAGCCGTGCCCGCCGCCGTCGGCGCCGGTCGTCTCCTGACCGTTGTTCAGCGGGATCGCGGGAGCGGCCTGAGCCGCCACGGCTCCGCCGAGCGTGAGCGCCGAGACCGCCGCAGCGGCGAAGGCGGCGCGTGTGATGCGGTGCATGATGTGTCCTCACTTCGTTGTTCCGGCCCGCGCCGGGTGTGCGCGGGCAGGGGTCGACACGACGCCGTGTCCCCTCCCCCTGATCCGCACGGTACGCCGCGCGCGCGGGCTCTACAAGGTCGCTTCGAGACGCTTGTCGAGGAAGACCCGCACGTCGGCGAGCTCCTGATCGGACACGCTGTGCGTGAGGCCGGGGTAGACCCGCCCGCTCAGGGTGGAGTGCCCCGGGAGCCAGTCGGTGGTGTGAGCGATGAGGAACTCGGGGATGACGTCGTCGTGCGTTCCGCGCCCCCAGAAAACCGGTGGCCGCAGCTCGGCGAGTTCGGCGTCTCCCGGCAGTTCACCGGGCGCGGCGTAGCCGCTGAGATTGACGACGAAGCCGAATCGCGCCGGCTCGAGCCGCAGCGCCTGCAGGGCGACCGACGCGCCCTGGGAGAAGCCGAGCAGGCCGATGGATGCGGCGTCGCGGCCGGCCTCGCCGAGCCACCCGATCAGCTGCCGGGCGGCGAGCGTGACCGTCGCCGGGTCGCCGTTGCCGATCCCCTCGATCGCGTACCAGGAGTATCCGGGCGCCGGCCACGGCGGCGCCAGCGGAGCACGGACCGCCGCGACCACGAACTCGGGCGGAAGGTACGGGACGAGCCCGAAGAGATCGCGCTCGTCCGCCCCGTACCCGTGCAGCAGCACCAGCAGGGGCCGGCCGGCGCGCTCGCCCGGCTCGGCGGACCACAGCGCCAGGGAGTCGTCGAGGGAGCTGATCTCGGCCATCCGCCCATCCTGCCACCGCCCGCTGACAGCGCCGGGGCGCCGGCGCTTCCGGCCCGCCCGCGTGCCGGATTCAGGATCGATGTGGCTGGAGTGACGGGAGTGTCCGCGGTCGCCACCGCGGAGCCCCACCCGCCACACGGTGCCTGAGCGCGGTACAGCCGCCTGGCGCGCCGCTGCACCCACCGCGCGGGGCGGCCCGCGCCGCGCGCGCGCCCCGCGCCGCGCGCATCCCAGAACGCTGGGGTATACAAGAGGGATGCCGGTACGCACGCCTGACCCCGATCCGAACAACCGGGACGATGAGAACGAGAACAACGGCCGCAGCCGCCCCGATGGCCTCGGCGACGGGACGTTCGGCTCTCCGGCGCCCGGCAGCGCCTCGAACCCCGGCTGGCTGACCGAGATCGAACTGGCCGAGGCGCGCCGTCGGCTGCCGATCCTCTACGTCGAGGCCGTGCCCGTGCGCACGGACGGCGTCGGGGCGGTGACCGAGGTGGGGATCCTGCTCCGCGCCACGCCTCTCGGCGAGATCAACCGCTCGCTCGTCAGCGGGCGCGTCCGGTACGGCGAGTCGGTGCGGGATGCCCTGTTCCGCCACCTCGAGAACGACCTGGGTCCTATGGCCTTCCCCCTGCTGCCGCCGCAGCCGGTGCCGTTCACGGTCGCCGAGTACTTCCCGATGCCGGGGCTCTCGGCGTTCCACGACGACCGCCAGCACGCGGTGGCGCTGGCGTTCGTGGTGCCCGTCACCGGCACGTGCGAACCTCGTCAGGACGCGCTGGAGGTGACGTGGATGTCGCCCGCCGAGGCGGCATCCGAATCGCTCGCCTCCGAGATGGAGGGCGGCCGCGGCACCCTCGTGCGCATGGCTCTGGCCAGCGTCGGCGCGCTGCGGTAGCCGCCTACGCTCCCTGCGGCACCACCGTGAGCACCCGCAGCACGAAGGTGTAGTACTGGCTCATGAAGTCGGCGAGGAACGCGCGCGTCCCCTCATCCGTCACGTCGCCGTCATCCGTGATCAGGCCTTCCTTCATCTGCAGGTACCCCTCGACGGAATTGAACATCGGCGAGTTGCAGAACGCCATCATGCCCTTCAGGCTCTGCTGCGCGACCGCGGTGCCGATGGCTCCGATCGAGGCGCCGATCACCCCCGACGGCTTGCCCCGGAACGAGTTCGTGCCCCATGGCCGGCTCGCCCAGTCGATGGCGTTCTTGAGCGCACCCGGGACCGCCCTGTTGTACTCCGGGGTGATGAAGAGGATCGCGTCGACGTCGGCGATCGCCTGCTTGAGCGCGCGGCCCTCTGGCGGGTAGTCGGCGTCGTAGTCGTAGCTGTAGAGCGGCAGGTCGCCAATGGGGATCTCGCGGAACTGGAGCTCTTCCGGTGCCAGGCGGATCAGCGCCTTCGACAGGGTGCGATTGATCGACGCCTTCGCGAGGCTGCCGATGATGAGGCCGACGGTGTACGGCGGCTCGTGCTGGATGATCTCGGTCATGTCGACCTCCTGTGGTCTGGACGGACCTTCAGGATCGCCGATCTCGCGCCCGTCGTCAGGGGGGTGCCGCGCTGCGGGGAGGAGTGGAAGACTGATCGTCCGAGCGCGCGGAGTGCGGCATCCTGAGTCTTCTCTGGGAGCCGGGACGGGATGCCGTGACCGGCGTAGCCTTGCCCCATGAGTCCCGCACGATCCGCCTCGCACCGCCGCGCGCTCGCATGGACGGCAGCGATTGCCGTGCCCCTCCTGGCCGGAGCGGCCGTCGTGGTGCCGATGGCCGCCAGCGGCGCGGTCGACCTCCCGGACAAGACCGTCGAGGAGCTGCTCGAGTTCGCCGCGGCGAGCGACGTCGATGCGATGAGCGGCACGATCGCGCAGTCCTCCGAGCTCGGGCTTCCCGACTTCGGCGGGCTGATGGGCTCCGAGAACGACCGCGGTCCAGGAGCCGAGTCGACCCCCGCGGACATCGAGGATTTCATCGCGCTCGCCACGGGCACCCACACCGCCAACGTCTTCCTCGACGGCGAGCGCGCCCGCCTGCAGGTGCTCGACACGCTGGCCGAACGCAACGTCTACCTCGACGGCGAGGCCGAGGAGGCGTGGTACGTCGACAGCGAGACGCAGACCGCCACCCGCTTCACGCTGTCATCGGATGCCGATCCGGAGCAGTACGGCATGGGCGAGAAGCCGGATGAGGTGCAGACCCCCGATCAGGTGATGGACGATGCGCTCGCGCGGCTCGACGAGACCACCGAGGTCACCGTCGGCACCGACGCGCTCGTTGCAGGACGGGAGGTGTACGAGCTGGTCCTCGCGCCGCGCACGGAGGACACCCTGGTCGGCGAGCTGCGGTTCGCGGTCGACGGCGAGACCGGAGTGGCGCTCGCAGCCTCTATCACGGCGCGAGGCGCATCCGCGCCGGCGTTCGAGATCGCCTTCAGCCGGGTGAGCTTCGACGCCCCGAATGCCGCATCACTGACCTTCACGCCCGGCGACGACATCGCCGTGGTGGATGAGGAGATCCCGCTCCCGACCCCGGACGAGTGGGCGCAGGCGCACTCGAAGGGCGCGCAGGCGGATGCCGCGGCCCCGACCGTCGTCGGCGAAGGCTGGTCGGCCGTCGTGGAGCTTTCCGGGACGCGCGAGTCCGAGGGACTCCAGGGCCTCGACCCCGAGCAGCTCCAGATGCTCGACGCCATCACGTCCGCGGTGGACGGCGGGCGGGTGCTGCAGACCTCGCTTCTCACCGTGCTGATCACCGACGACGGGCGCGTGCTCGCCGGCGCCGTGCCGGCGGACCGGCTCGTCGAGGTCGCCCAGACCGGTCGCTGACGGTCCTCCGGTGACGACCTCGACCTCCGTGGCCGACCTCGCCATCGAGACCAGCGGCCTCACGAAGCGGTTTCGCGCGCAGACGGCGGTCGACGGCGTCGACCTCGCCGTGCCACGGGGCGCCGTGTTCGGATTCTTGGGGCCGAACGGGTCGGGCAAAACCACCACGATCCGCATGCTGCTCGGCCTGCTGCGCGCGACGGGTGGCGAAGCCACGGTGCTCGGATCTCCGATGCCGCGGGGCCTTGATTCCGTGCTGCCGCGGGTCGGGGCGCTCGTCGAGGGACCAGCCTTCTCGCCGTTTCTGACCGGCGAGCAGAACCTGCGGCGATTCGATGCCGCCGACAGGCACTCGACGTCCGGCACCCGCGAGGCGCGTGTCGCCACCGCGCTCGATCGCGTCGGGCTCTCGAGTGCGGCGAAGAAGAAGGCGCACGCCTATTCGCTCGGCATGAAGCAGCGCCTCGGCCTCGCCAACGCGCTGCTGATGCCGCGGGAACTGCTCGTGCTCGACGAACCGACCAACGGGCTCGACCCGCAGGGCACCCGCGAGGTGCGTTCGCTGATCCGGTCGTTCGCCGCCGACGGCACGACCGTGTTCGTCTCCAGCCACCTGCTCGCCGAGGTCGAACAGCTCTGCACGCACGTGGGGGTCATGAGCGGCGGCAGGCTCGTCGCCCAGGGCACGCTCGAGGACTTCCGGCGGTCGGGCGCGCGTGCGCGCATCGAGGTGCGCACCCCGGATGTCGATGCGGCCCGGGTGGTGCTCAGCCGGCTCGGGGTCGAGGTGGACGGCGGGCACGCGGCATCCGATCTCGATCGGATCGCGGGCGTGATGCCCGACTCGCGCGCCCCCGAGGAGATCGTGGTGGCGCTCGTGACCGGGGGAGTGCGCGTGCGCGGCTTCGAGGTCGTCGGCGCGAGCCTCGAGCAGCGCTTCGTCGAGCTCACGGGGGAGGGCTTCGATGTCGTCCTCTGAGGTGGCGGTGCCGGTGGCGGCCGACCGGTCCGCGGGCGGAGAGGTGACCGGCTCGGGGACGCTGCGCCTGCTGGGCAACGAGATCGCCACGCTGTTCCGCCGATGGCGGACGTGGGCGATGCTCGCCGCCCTCGGGATGATCCCCGTGCTGCTGGCGATCGCGATCCGCCTCGTCGGGGGTTCGAGCCCCGGCCGCGGTCCCGCCTTCCTCGATCAGATCTCCAACAACGGGCTGTTCGTCGCGCTGGCGGCGACGGCCGTCGCCATCCCGCTGTTCCTTCCCCTCACGGTGAGCGTCGCGGCGGGGGATGCGATCGCCGGGGAGGCGAGCCACGGCACGCTCCGCTACCTCTTGATCGCGCCGGCCGGGCGCATCCGCCTTCTGATCGTCAAGTACGTCGCCGCCGCGGTGTTCTGCCTGGCCGCGACGTTGACGCTCGTCACTGTCGGCATGCTCATCGGGGCCGCGCTCTTCCCGATCGGGCCGGTGACGCTGCTCTCGGGAGTTCAGGTCTCGGTGGGCGAGGGTCTGCTCCGCCTCCTGCTGATCGGCGCGTACGCGTCGGTGTCGCTACTCGGTCTCTCGGCGATCGGCCTCTTCTTCTCGACGCTGACGACCGTGCCGATCGGCGCGATGGCGGCGACCGCCATCCTGGCGGTCGCGTCGCAGATCGTCGGAGCGATCCCGCAGTTGGAGGCGCTGCATCCATGGCTCTTCACCGACCTGTGGCTGGACTTCGCCGACCTGCTCCGCGCCCCGATCGTCTGGGATTCGTTCATCGCCAACGCCGCGCTGCAGGGCGGCTACATCCTGGTCTTCGGTGCGGCGGCCATCGCCCGCTTCCTCACGAAGGACGTGCTGTCCTAGCGACTCCGGTCGTGGGCGCCGCTCGTGGTGACGCCTCTCGCTGCGCGTCGCGCTGCTGTTTCCTGTCGGCGCGGCGTTGGTTCGCGCCGCGTCCGGCGAGAAGTGCAGCGCGAGCGTCGTCCGTGGACGGACCCAGCGTCACACTGCGACCGGGCCCAGCGTCACGCGCCGGCCGGGAGCGAGCAGGTCAGCGCCCCGAGGTTTCCCGGGCGATCGCCTCGATGAACGCGTCGATGTCGTCTTCGGTGGTGTCGAAGCTGCACATCCAGCGCACCTCGTTCTTCGAGGCGTCCCAGTCGTAGAACCGGAACGACTCGCGGAGGCGATCGGCCACGCCGTCCGGAAGCGTCGCGAAGACGCCGTTCGCCTGAGTCGGCTGGGTGAATGCGACGCCGGTGATGGACCCGTCCGCGAGGCCCGCCTCGACGCCGGCGCGCAGGCGCGCGGCCATCGCGTTCGAGTGCGTGGCGTTTCGCAGCCACAGGTCGCCGTCGAGCAGCGCGAGCAGCTGGGCCGACACGAACCGCATCTTCGACGAGAGCTGCATGTTGAGCTTGCGGAGGTAGGTCAGCCCAGCGGATGCCTCGGGGTCGAGCACGACGATGGCCTCGCCGAGCATCGCCCCGTTCTTGGTGCCGCCGAAGCTCAGCACGTCCACGCCCGCGTCGCGGGTGAAGGCGCGAAGCGGCACGCCGAGCGATGCGGCGGCGTTCGAGATGCGAGCGCCGTCCATGTGCAGCCGCATGCCCCGGGCATGCACGTGCTCGGCGATCGTGCGGATCTCATCCACGGAGTACAGGGTGCCGAGTTCCGTGGACTGCGTGATCGAGACGGCGAGAGGCTGCGCGCGGTGCTCGTCGCCCCAGCCCCACGCCTCTCGATCGATCAGCTCCGGAGTGAGCTTGCCGTCGTCGGTCGGCACGGTCAGCAGCTTGATGCCGGCGACCCGCTCGGGCGCCCCGCCCTCGTCGACGTTGATGTGGGAGGTGGATGCCGCGATCACGGCGCCCCAGCGGGGCAGCATCGACTGCAGGCCGACGACGTTCGCTCCGGTGCCGTTGAAGACCGGGAAGACCTCGACACCCTCGCCGAGGTGGCGCGCGAAGACCCGCTGCAGGCGCTCGGTGTACTGGTCCTCGCCGTAGGCGACCTGGTGTCCGTCGTTCGCCGACGCCAGGGCCGCGAGCACGGCGGGATGGATGCCGGAGTAGTTGTCGGAGGCGAAGCCGCGGAGGGCAGTGTCGTGGAGCGTGGTCACGATCCTCAAGCCTACGGCTGCGGCATCCTGCCCCGGTCTTCCACCGTGTCGGAGGGGGTCGGTACTCTCTTCACCATGGTTTCGGACGGCGACCGGATCGACCCTTCCCCCACGCACGGCCACGCGCCCCCGGCGCCGAGCGCCCCGGCCGCTTCGGACGCGCCGCCGGTGCCGGCTGCCCCGGCCGCTCCGGTGCCGCCCGCCGACGGCATGCGCACGTTCCTGCAGGTTCTCGTCAACACGATGATCGCGAATGTCACCACGAGCTTCCTCTGGTTCGCGCTGACGTTCTGGGTGTACCTCGAGACGCGATCCGTGCTCGCCACGGGAATCATCGGCGGCACCTACATGCTGCTGGTCGCGCTGTTCTCGATGGTCTTCGGCACGATCGTCGATCGGCACCGCAAGCATCGCGTCATGGTGTTCTCGAGCCTCGTGACCCTCGGCTCGTTCCTCGTGGCCGGCGTGCTCTATCTCCTACATCCGGAGTCGGCGCTCGTGGACATCAGGGGGCCGTGGTTCTGGCTGTTCGCCGGCATCATCCTGTTCGGTGCGGTCATCGAGAACATGCGCAACATCGCCCTGTCCACGACGGTGACCCTGCTCGTCCCGGTCGAGCGCCACGCCAACGCCAACGGCCTCGTGGGCACCGTGCAGGGCATCGCGTTCATGGTCACGAGCGTGTTCAGCGGCCTGGCGATCGGACTGCTGGGCATGGGCTGGACCCTCGCCATCGCGATCGTCTTCACGCTCGTCGCGCTCGTTCACCTCGCGTTCCTGCGCATTCCGGAAGAGAAGCCGGTACCCGAGGAGGGGCAGTCCAAGGCGATCGACTTCCGCGGAAGCATCCGAGCCATCAGGGCGGCGCAGGGCCTGTTCGCCCTCATCATCTTCTCGACCTTCAACAATCTGATCGGCGGCGTCTACATCGCCTTGATGGATCCGTACGGACTCATCCTCTTCCCGGTCGAGGTCTGGGGACTGGTGCTGGGAATCACCTCCACTGGCTTCATCATCGGCGGCCTGGTGATCGCGAAGTGGGGCCTGGGCAAGAACCCGATCCGCACGATGCTGATGGTGGTTATCGTGATGGGCGTGCTCGGGGCCCTGTTCACGATCCGCGAGTGGTGGCCTCTGTACGCCATCGGCATCTGGCTCTACATGTGTCTGATTCCGGCGGTCGAGGCATCCGAGCAGACGGTGATCCAGAAGATCGTTCCGTTCCAGAGCCAGGGCAGGGTCTTCGGCTTCGCCGCGGCGCTCGAGTCGGCCGCCGCGCCGATCACCGCCTTCCTGATCGCGCCGATCGCCGAGTTCTGGATCATCCCGTACATGGAATCGGATGCCGGTGGGCAGACGTGGGGATGGCTTCTGGGCGATGGCGACGCGCGCGGCATCGCGCTCATCTTCCTCTTCAGCGGGCTGGCGATGGTCGTGATCGCGCTTGTCGCGTTCACGACCCGCTCGTACCGGACGCTCTCCGAGGAGTATGGCGCCGCGCAGCCGGAGGACGAGCCGGACGCCGGGAACGGCGGCGCGAACGAGGCGGAGCCCAGCGACGCGACCCCGGGGGTTTCCTCGGCCGCGCCACCCCGTGGCTAGAGTCGGTCCATGCCCGCAGATGCACCCGCCGTCGTCGACATCGCGGCGGCGTTCCTCGACGCCTTCCCCGCCGATCGGGTGCTCACCGATCCGGCGGTGCTCGACTCGTATGCGCACGACGACGCGGAGTGGGCGGAGTTCCACCGGCCGGCCGCCGTCGTGCTGGCCGAGACGACCGAGGATGTCGCGGCCGTCGTCCGCCTCGCCGCCGCGCATGGCCTGAGCGTCGTGCCGCGTGGCGCCGGAACGGGGCTCTCCGGGGGAGCCAACGCCCTCGAGGGCGCGGTGGTGCTCTCGCTCGAGCGCATGACCCGCGTGCTCGAAGTCAATGCGGCCGAGCGCTACGTCGTCACCGAGGCCGGGGTGATCAACGACGACCTGCGTCGCGTGGTGGCCGAGCATGGTCTCTGGTACCCGCCCGACCCCGCCAGCTACCGCATCTCGACGATCGGCGGGAACGCGGCCACCAACGCCGGCGGCATCTGCTGCGTGAAGTACGGCGTGACGCGGGACTACGTGCTCGGGATGACGGCGGTGCTCGCCGACGGCGAGGTCGTGCGCCTCGGCCGGCGCACGGCGAAGGGCGCGACCGGCTACGACCTGACGGCGCTGCTCGTCGGGTCGGAGGGCACCCTCGGCATCATCACCGAGCTCACGCTCAAGCTGCTGCCGCTCGGCGGGCGTGAGGAGCGGGCCGTCGTCGGGTCCTTCGCCTCACTCGAGGATGCCGGCGCCGCCGTCGCCGCAATCACCGCGGCCGGCATCATCCCCTCGGCGCTCGAGCTGATCGACGAGACGTGCCTTCGGGCCGTCGACGAGTGGCAAGGGCTCGGACTGCCGCACGGCGCGGCCGCGCTGCTGCTTTCGACCGTCGACGAACCCGGAGCGGTCGGCGTGGAGCGCGCCGCATCCCTCGCCGCGCACATGGTGGATGCCGGAGCGCTCGCGGTCGCGCAGGCGGCGGCGGCCGAAGAGGTCGACCGGCTCTTCCTGGCGCGTCGGCTCGCCTATCCGGCCCTGGAGCGGCTCGGGCCCGTTCTGACCGAGGACATCTGCGTGCCCCGAAGGGCGGTACCCGAAATGCTGGGGCGCATCCGCGCCACCGCCGCCGCGTTCGACGTCGTGATAGCGACCATCGCCCACGCAGGTGACGGCAACCTGCATCCGCTGATCATCGCGCCCGTGGAAGACGAGAACGCCAAGGCCCGCGCCAAGGAGGCGTTCGACCGCATCGTCGAGGACTGCCGCGCGCTCGGCGGCACGGTCACGGGGGAGCACGGAGTCGGGCTGCTGAAGCTCCCCGGTGCACGCGCCGAGCTCGGAGAGCGGGTGCTCGCGATGCACCGCGACATCAAGAACGCGCTCGACCCCCGCGGCACCCTCAATCCCGGCAAGGCGTTCTGACCGACGCTTCGACAAGCTCAGCGACCGGGCTGCCGGTCCGCGACCGGGCTGCCGGTCCCCGACCGTGTGTCGGTCCCCGAGCCTGCGTCTACCGGGAGAGCCACGCGAGCAGCGCCTCGTTGACGGCCTTGGGCTGCTCGATGTTGGTGGCGTGCCCTGCTTCGTCGATCACGACCGACGAGGCGAGCGGCGAGAGGGCGGCGGATGCCGCGGCGTGCTCGCTCGGCCAGAAGTCGCTCTCCCGGCCGGCGACGAACAGAGCCGGCACGGGCGAGGTCGCGACCGCCGGCCGCCAGTCCCGGGAGGCGTGGTCGTTCAGCAGCTCCAGTTCGGCGGGGGTGAACGGGATCTTCGCCGCCTTCAGGTCCATGCCGCGCAGCAGCCGCGCCACCCGGACCGGACCCTTCGAGGCGAGCGAGTGGCGGCCGGGGTTCGGGATGCTCTCGGCGAAGAACGTCGTCGCGTTCGTCGCGTCGTAGTCGTAGAAGCCGTACGGCCAGTCGTCGGAGTTGAGCATCTTCGGCGTCTGGTCGATGATCACGACATCCCGGATGCCGGCGGACCCGTCCTGCGACAGCAGCGCCCAGATCGAATTGCCCCCCATCGACTGCCCGACCACGGTCGCATCCTGCAGCCCCAGCAGTCGGATGGCGTCGCCGATGTCGGCGCCGTGCCGTTCCATCGTGTGCCCGCCGCCGGGCCCGATGTCCGATGACCCGTGCCCTCGACGGTCGAGCGCCAGCACGCGATGACCGGCCTTCTCGAGGGACGCGAGCTGGGGCCTCCAGCTCGTCGCCGCTGCCTTGAACCCGGCGACGAGCAGTACGGGACGCCCGCGGGCGTCGCCGGACTCCAGATAGTTCAGGCGAACGCCATCGGATGTCGAAATCTTCGGCATCCCCGGTGGTCACATCCGCGCGTAGCGTGCGCGCGCGAAGCAGAACAGCCCGTACAGGATCAGCCCCGCGCCGACGATCCAGAGGATCACCGTGCCGAAGGGCAGCACGGCGAGCGAGTGAAGCGCCGAGTCCAGCCCACCGGCCTGCGCCGGGTCGCGGGTGAACGCCGCGACGACGAACAGCACGCCGGTGACACCGATCGCGATGCCCTTCGCCACGTAGCCCACGATGCCGAACGTGACGATCCCCTTGCCGGTGGTGCCCGCCGGCAGGTCGAGGTGCTTCTCGAACGCCCGGGTGATGCCGCGCACGATGAAGGCGACTCCGATACCGGCGATCAGGAGGCCGAAGAGCACCAGCAGCACGACGCCGGCCGGTGTCGACAGCAGCTGAGCGCTGAAGCTCTGCGACGACTGCGACGAGTCCGACTGGCCGCCCATCGCGTAGACAAGGGCCGTGATGGCGATTCCGATGTAGGCGACGGCGGTGCCGATGTACTTGAGGCGATAGCCCCACTTCTTCTTCGTGTCGGGGTTGCGCTCGGTGATCGCTTCGGTGATCTGCCAGATCGCCAGCGCGAATAGTCCGATCACGATGACCCACAGCAGGAAGATGCCCGCGGGTGCTTCAGCGATCTGCTGGACCGCCCCGCCCTGGTCAGCGTCTTCGCTGGCCGAGCCGGTGGAGACCGAGATGGCGATGATGCCGATCAGGATGTGGAGGATGCCGAGGACCACGTACCCGATTCGGGCGAGTGTGCGGAAGACGGTCGAATTCTGGGCCGCGCTCACGGCGGCCTTGCCGGTGTTGCTCATATCCGAACAGTAGCGGTGCGGCTACTGCGTCTGCGACGCATTGACAACGAGCGGAATCACGGATTCGTTCAGATCGGTCGCCGGTTGAGCCCAGAGGGCGACGCCGGATGCCGCAAGCTCCTCCTCGAGTCCTTCCAGAGCCTTGACTCTGAAGATCACGGCCGCACCGGAGAGCTCCGAGCCGGCATCCCGGGCGGCCTTGGCGAAGCCCTGTCCCACGGCGCGCGTCCAGGCCTCGCTCGCCGCCTTGACGGCGGCATAGTTGGCGCCGCCGGCCAGCGGCCGGGCCACTGCGGTCGACGAGACGATGGCCAGGCGGCCGGCATCCGATGCCCGCAGGTCGGCGTCGAACGCGCGGGTGGAGTGGCGCAGCGCCGTGAGGCCGGCCTCGAGGGCCCGATAGTCCTCGTCGGACTGTCCCGCGAGCCCGCCGCCGCCGCGCCAGCCGCCGACGAGGTGGATCAGCCCGTCGACGCGCCCGAAACGCCCTCGGACGCGCTGCGCGAGGGCGATCACCTCCGGCTCGGATGTCAGGTCGCATAGCTCGGTGTGCACGCCCGCTTCGGGTCCCTGAGCCTCTCGAAGGGCCGACTCCACCGCTTCGAGCTTGTCGCGATGGCTGCCGACGATCACCACCCGTGCGCCCGAGGCGAGCAGGGCGCGCGCGATCGCGCGCCCTGCCGCACTCGTGCCGCCGGCGAGGACGACGACGCGCCCCGAGACCGACAGCCCGGTGGGTGCCTGGTCAGCCATCCGAGGCTCGGATGCCCGCCGTCGACTCGATCACGGGGCGCATCTTCTTCTCGAGGGCCTCGAAGAACATCGACAGGGGGAACTCGTCGTCCAGCACCGCGTCGGTGTACCCCTTCGGCGCGCCCGCGAGCACGTCATCCGGCAGCCCCCGCGCCCACGCCGAGGCGGGGTTCGGGGTCAGTGTGCCTCTGACGAGGTCGTAGGCCGCGAGCCAGTGCGCGACCTTGGGCCGGTCGATCGAACGCCAGTAGAGCTCGTCGATCGCGTCGCCCAGGGCCACGACGGCCTCGGGAACCTCTGGCCAGTCGAACGCCAGCGCCGTGTCGGTCCAGTGCAGCACGCCGCGCTGGTGCAGCCACGCGAAGAGCAGCTGACCGCCGACGCCGTCGTAGTTGCGCACCCGAGACCCGGTGATCGCGAACCGGAAGATCCGGTCGAAGATCACCGCATACTGCACGAGGGCCGCGTGCTCCAGCGTCTCGGCCTCGACCTCGGTCAACTGCTCGCCCGCCTCGAGCCGCGCGCCCAGCCCTCGCTGGATGCGCACGCTCTCGCGGAACGCGGTCAGGTCGCAGCGCAGCTCCTCCAGCGAGTACAGGAAGTACGGCATCCGCTGCTTGATCATGAACGGGTCGAACGGCAGGTCGCCGCGCATGTGCGTGCGGTCGTGAATGATGTCCCACATCACGAACGTCTGCTCGGCGAGGTCCTGGTCCTCCAGCATCCGCGCCGCGCCCTCGGGGAGGTCGAGGCGGGTGATCTCGGATGCCGCGCGCACGACGCGCCGGAACCGCGCCGCTTCGCGGTCCTGGAAGATCGCCCCCCACGTGAAGGGCGGGATCTCGCGCATCGCGACGGTCTCGGGGAAGAGCACGGCGGAGTTGGTGTCGTAGCCCGGCGTGAAATCCACCAGCCGCAGCGACATGAAGAGCTTGTTGCCGTAGTCGCCGGCCTCGAGCTCCGAAATGAACTCGGGCCAGATCGCCTCGACGATCAGGGCCTCGACGAAGCGGTTCTGCGAGCCGTTCTGCGTGTACATCGGGAACACGACGAGGTGGCGGATGCCGTCGACGCGGTTCTTCTGCGGCTGGAAGGCGACGAGCGAGTCGTAGAAGTCCGGAACCCCGAAACCCTCCGCGGACCATCGTTCGAAGTCGGCGATGGATGCGGCAAGATACTCGGCGTCGTGCGGGAAAAGCGGCGCGAGCAGCCGCATCGAGGCGACGATCGTCGCGACGCGCTCCCGCGCCACCTCGTGCGGGTCCGCGATTCCGGAGTCCGGCGAAGGAGGAACCGATCCGTCCTTGACCTGCAGGCCCTGCAGCGCGATGGCCGCGTCCTTGAGCGCGAGCCAGGCGGCGCTGTCCTCGACCGCGGCGGTCGACGCCGAGCCGAGTGCCGAGCCGTTCGAGCCGTCCTCTACGACCTCGGGCTCGCCGATGATGGCCTTCGCGTTGTGGGCGTGGGCAGTTGACATGGGAACCTCCGATCCGAGGCTCGGGCCGCTCCGCCCTCCTGCGGGGGACGGGGATGCGGCGGGGTGAACGGGTTACCTTCCCAGGGTACTGGTCCGCGACTCGGCTCCCCATTTCTGCGCCGGCCCTAGGCTCGAAGGCATGACCGCCGCGCTTCTGGATCTGCCCGCCGACGACGCCGGGTGGCTCGACCTGGCCTCCACCCGCGCCGACGCGCGACTGAAGGAGGCCGGCGACATCCTCGAGCGGCTCAAGGACGGAGCGGCGCGCACGACACTCGAGAAGCTCGACCTCTGGAATGACGCGGAGATCGCCGGGTCGGAGGTCGCGAGCGCTGCCAGCCTGCTCTCCGAGGTGCACCCGGATGCCGGCATCCGGGCCGCTGCCGAGCAGCGGGTGGAGGCCGTCGACGCCCTCGTCGCCGAGCGCAACCTCGACCGCACGCTGTGGGCGGTCTTCGCCGACGCCGATCGCGAGGGCCTGCACGAGGTGGCCGCTCGGCTGCTCGATCACATCCTGCGCGACTTCCGCCGCGGCGGTGTCGACCTCGACGACGTGTCGCGCGAGCGCGTGCGGGAGCTCACCGCCCGCGACACCGAGCTGAGCCTCGCCTTCAACCGCGCCGTCCGCGACGGCAGGCGCGAGGTGCGGGTTGCCCCCGAGTCCCTCGAAGGTCTCCCAGCCGACTTCGTCGAATCGCATCCCGTCGGCGACGACGGCCTCGTGGTGCTCACGACCGAGTACACCGACCTGCTGCCCGTGCGCGAGTTCGCGAGCGACCGCGGCACCCGCACCGCGGTGCTCGAGGCGTACAACGACCTCGGCTGGCCCGACAACGACGTCGTGCTGGCCGAGCTGCTCGCGATCCGCGAGGAGCGCGCCCGGCTGCTCGGCTTCACGGACTGGGCCGACTTCGAGACCGAGACCCGCATGATCGGCGCCGGGGCAGAGATCCCGGCCTTCCTCGCGCACCTCGAAGAGGCATCCCGCCCCGCCGCCGCGGCGGAGTACGAGCGGCTGCTCGCGCGCCTTCGCCGCGACGTCCCGGACGCCGAGGCCGTCACGAGCGCCGACTACTGGTTCCTGATGAGCGCGCTGAAGCGCGAGGAGTACGACGTCGACGCGCAGGTCGTCCGCTCGTACTTCCGCTTCGACCGCGTCCTGGCGGGCGTGCTCGAGACCACCGGGCGGCTGTTCGATCTTCAGTACGTGCGGGTGGAGACGCCGGCGTGGCACGAGGATGTCCTCAGCTACGACGTGCTTCGCGTTCCCGACGGCGACCGCGGCACCCCGGAGCGCCTCGGCCGCATCCATCTCGATCTGCATCCGCGCGACGGCAAGTACAACCACGCCGCGTGCTTCACGCTCTCGCCCGGCGTCGCGGGGCGCTCGCTGCCCGAGGGCGTGCTGGTGTGCAACTTCTCGCGCGGGGTGCTCGAGCACGACGAGGTCGTCACGTTCTTCCACGAGTTCGGCCACCTCGTGCACTACATCCTGGGCAGCCACCTGAAGTGGATCCGATTCAGCGGCATCGAGACGGAGTGGGACTTCGTCGAGGCGCCGAGCCAGATGCTCGAGGAGTGGGCGTGGGATCCCGCCACGCTCGCGACCTTCACCGCGGACGAGGACGGCCGGCCGATCCCCGCCGATCTGGTGCAGCGGATGCAGCGTGCCGACGGCTTCGGGCGGGCCCTCGAGGTGCGCCGCCAGCTCGGCTACGCGAACGTGTCGTATCGCCTGCACGTCGACCGGCCCGCCGACCTCCAGGCCGCCACCGAGGCGCTCATCGAGGCCGCGACGCCGATCCGTCCCCTCCGGAATGCGCACACCTATGCCGGATTCGGGCACCTCACCGGATACGGCGCCTGCTATTACACCTACCAGTGGAGCCTCGTGATCGCCCGCGACCTGCTGTCGGCGTTCGGCGGCGACCTGAGGGAACCGGAGGTCGCGCGGCGCTACCGCACCGAGATCCTCGAGCGGGGCGGCAGCCGCGACGCCGCCGACATGGTCACCTCTTTCCTCGGCCGGCCGTACGCCTTCGACGCGTACCGCGACTGGCTCGCAGGCGCGTAGCGGGGATACATCTGCAGGCGGATGCCGCCGGCCGGCCGCTCCCGTAGCGTGAAGGCGTGATCCGAAGCCTGACGCCGACCCAGCTGGTGGTCGACATCCTGCTCGCCTCCTTCTTCGGTGTCGCGGCCATCTCCAACGAGCTGTTCGGCGGATTCGGGACGGTGCGCCAGGACGCCCTATGGGGGATCACCGTCGCCCTGATGATGACCGGCGCGCTCGCGGTCCGCCGGTGGTCCCCGGGCATCTCGCTCGCCGTCGCGTGGTTCGGCGCGGTCCTGCAGATGCTCGCGGGGCTCAACCCGCGCCTCAGCGACGTGGCGATCTTCGCGGTGCTCTACGTCACGGCCGCCTACGGCACTCGGCTCGTCTTCTGGCTCGGCTTCGCCTCATCGCTCGTCGGTGCGCTGGTGATCACGATCTACCTCACGCTCGGCCCGTTCCTCGGGAGCTCTGGCGTCTCGTGGAGCAGCATCCCGACCGCCCTGGCCGTGCTCGTCGCGGCAGGGTTCGCGCTCCTGCTCTCGTGGACGGTCGGTGCCCTGGTGCGCACGGCCTTCCGGGCGCGGGACAACCGCGCCGCACAGGTGCGCGCGGAGAGCGACGCGATCGCCGAGCAGGAACGCGTTCGCATCGCGCGCGACATGCACGACGTCGTCGCCCACTCGCTGGCCGTCGTCATCGCCCAGGCCGACGGCGCGCGGTATGCCGCGGCGTCCGATCCGTCGGCCGCCACGGCCGCGCTGACCACGATCTCGACCACGGCCCGGGCTGCCCTCGCCGATGTGCGGCTGCTGCTGACGAGGCTGCGGCACAGTGAGGGGATCGAACCGCAGCCGACGCTGGCTGACCTCGAGGGTCTGTACGCCGATGTGCGGGCGGCGGGGCTCGAGGTCTCCGTCGACGTCGACCCCGCCCCGCGATCCGAGCCGGGAGCCGGGGTGCAGCTCGCGGTGTTCCGCATCCTGCAGGAGGCCCTCACCAATGCCCTGCGCCACGGCGCGGGGTCGCGCGCGGATGTGCGTCTCGCGTGGCACCCCGACCGTGTCGACCTCGAGGTGCGCAACCCGGTCGGTCAAGCCCGCGTTCCGGTGCCCGCGGCCGGGCAGGGTCACGGCCTGATCGGAATGACGGAGCGCGCGCAGCTCGCCGGTGGGCGGCTCGAGGCGACGGAACGTGACGGTGTCTTCGTTCTCTCGGCCACGATCCCGATCGCGGCAGACGCATGATCCGCGTCGTGCTCGTCGATGACCAGGCGCTCTTCCGCGCCGGCATCCGCATGCTCATCGATTCGCAGCCCGATCTCGAGGTCGTGGGCGAGGCCGCCGACGGCCGAGAGGGCCTCGCGGTGATCCGCGCCGCCGCGCCGGACGTCGTGCTCATGGACATCCGCATGCCCGTGCTCGACGGCATCGCCGCGACCTCCGAGCTGCTCGGGGATGCCGAGCCGCCGCGCGTCGTGATGCTAACCACGTTCGACCTCGATGAGGCGGCGGCCCGCGCGATCCGGGAAGGGGCGAGCGGATTCCTCCTGAAGGACGCCGATCCCGAGTTCCTGCTCGCCGCGATCCGCACTGTGCACTCCGGCTCCGCCGTGATCGCCGCATCCGCCACCCGCGAGCTGTTCGCGCACTTCGCGGATGCCGCGCCGCAACCCGTCCCCGCGGCCTATCTGGACCTCACCGAGCGCGAGCGGCAGATCTTCGCCCTCGCCGCGCGTGGTCTCAGCAACGCGGAGATCGCCGGGCGCGAATTCCTCTCCGAGGCCACGGTGAAGACGCACATCAGCCGCATCCTCGGCAAGCTCGGCCTGCGCGATCGTGTGCAGCTGGTGGTCTTCGCCTTCGAGCACGGCCTGACGTGATCGCGCGGGCGCATCGACTTCGGAGAATGCGACCTGCCTCGGCCATCCTGCTGCCGAGAGGCCGAAGATCGCGACATTCTCCGAAGATCGCGCGTGCCGGGCGGCTCAGCCGCGCGTGCCGAGCGCCTCAGCCGCGCGCCTCAGCCTCCCGTGAGTGCGGCGCGGTGCTTCTCGTAGCGGGGCTTGCCCACCCATCGCCAGAGCAGGCGCACGGGGCCCGGCAGGTTCTTGTGCATCCACGCATCGCCGCCGTCCGGCTGCGAGGCGAGGATCGCGCCGAGCTGGTTCCACAGCTGGCCCTTCGGTGTCGACTTGCGTCCGTGCTCGCCGAACCAGTCGACCTCGGCCTGAGTGAGGGTCGTCTCCATGACCGGGACGATCGTCGTCTCCTCGTCGCCGAGGTGCACGGCCAACGCCTCGTTGATACCGTCCAGCGCGGCCAGCACCGGCGCGGCGGTCTCCGCAGCCGGCGTAGCCCGCCACGCCGGCAGGGCCGCGTCGAGCGCATCCAGGTTGACGAGCATCTCGGCGTGCTGGGCCTTCATCCGGGCGACGTGCGCCGAGCAGGCGGGCGCCCGCTTGTCGAGGATGTCCCAGAGTCGCTCGTCCTCTCCCTCGTGATGGGAGTGCAGGCCGACGGACAGCAGGTCCAGCTGCCCCGCCACCGCACCGGCATGCTCGAGATCGCCGTTCCGCACTCCCCGGACGAGGTCCGGTCCTTCCGCGAAGCCCTGCCGGAAGAGGCGATGGATGTCGGCCATTCCGCTGGCATCGCAGGTCTTGGCAGCGCGGGGTGCTGGGGTGTCTCCCGAGGCGGGAAGCGGTGTGGCGGGCATGTGAGGCTCCTACGGCTCGCAGCGGTGTCTGAAGGACAGCGCTTCGAACGGTAACGACTCCCGCCGCGTCGGGCAACGGGCTCCTCTGCCCGCTTGCGCCGGCCGCGCCGACCGGCGGGGCCGCGCGTTCAGACCCGCGACATGTTCTGGCTGTTCATCGGGCCGGCCGACGTATCCACTTTCGGAGCGCTCCCCCACGAGGCGGTCGTGATCCCGAGGACACGGGAGGACGCCACCGGCTGCTCGTCGAATACCGCGACGCCGGCGCACGTGTCGGCGGTCGACGACGTCATGATCCCGGCGACACCCAGGACGACGTGCCGCACGCAGCTGTTGGGCGTGAGGCTTGGCAGCAGCCACCCCAAGCGGGCGATGTCAGCCCGGGTGAAAACGCCATCGCACCCGGTCATTTCCAGCCTGAACCGCGTCGTGGTCGAGGATCCCATCGTGTGCGTCGCCACGCCCACCAATTCTCCGCGGGCGCCGTTGGTTGCGACATCGGCGACGGTTGCCCTGCAGTCGGTCACCGTGATGGACGGTGAGACGCCCAGTTCGGGAGGGATCTTCTGCTGCGAGTGCCACATGACGATCTGATGGGTGTCGGTGGACACGCTGGAGTTGAGGAGGACATTCGACAGGGTGGCGGTGCAGTTGGCGTACGACGCCTTGACCACGGGGCCGATGAGGAACCATCCGTATCTGTTTCTGCGGAGGAACCTGTCGATCACGCCCTTCCTCGCGATCCCTTCGGTCGTATACGTGCCGTCGATGACGGTCGCGCACCGGGTGACCTGCAACTCGCCGAGGGCGTACGGGGCGGCATCGCCCGTGAACTTCGTGTCGATGGGGACGGAGCGGAAGACGCCGCCCAGGGTGGGCAGAAGCGTCTCGCCGGTGATGGAGAACGTGGAGTCCTCGATCACGACCTTCGTCGTCGTCCAGTCGAGGGGCGGCTGCGCGAAGCGCAGATAGATCCCGGAGAGACAGGCGTTCACGCTGGTGAACCCCCGGACCACGACGCTCTGCATGCCTCCGAGCTCCAGGCCGTCGTCCCCCACGTTCACAGAGGTGCACGATGTGACGGAAGCCGAGCCGCCCTGGCAGCTGCCTCCGATGAAAAAACTGGTCTGCGGAAATCCGGCCGACGTGTACGGTGCGTCCTGGCGGTGCTCGCAGCTGTCCATCGCGATGTCATCGACCCAGTGCGAGTAGGCCGCATGGTTCTCGGCTATCACGATGATGCCGCGGGTGGTGTTCGTGGCTCGGACCTGGCTGAAGGACAGGCTGCGCATCCATGTCCAGCCCGTCGTATGCGCCGCCGATCGGCCCGCCACCGTTTCGAGATCCCACCCCTTCCACGCGTGACCCACAAGTGTGCCGTTGGCCGGGCCCCCGTTGCCCTCGTAGTCGCTGAAGTGGCGCGCAACGTACACGAAAGGCGCCTTGCTCGTGGCGTTCTGGTCGGTCGGGGTCGCCGGCCGCGTCACACCCCACACGTCGATATCGGCGGCATGGACGTTCATCACGCTGACATAGCGCTGCGAGGTCCCATAACTCGGAACCGTGCCGCACACGATGTGGCCGTTCCCGGTCGAGAAGTTGTTGTCCACGGCGAAGCCCTGGAACAGCACGTTGCGCAGCATCAGGGGCTTCGCGGGGCGCTTCACGACTGCGCCGGAGCTCTCCCGCGCGGCCGTGTCGATCCAGGCGATGCCGGTGTCGGAGTCGATCCAGAACAGATTGCGCGCGTTGTCCGACAAGCGGATCACCGACGCGCGTGACTGGCCGCCCGAACCGCGGAAGATGATCCTCCCCGCCAGGTTCGCGCGCAGTCCGAACCCGATCCGGTTGTCGTAGCTGCTCTTCGGGACGGCGGCGGATGACTGATTGATCGGTGCTCGCGGGGACCTCGTCGTGAGCCTGCCCACACCGGGCGGTATGACGATCTCGACCACGGCGTTCGGGTCGCTGAGCGCTCGCTTGTGCGCTTCGTCGATGGCGGCCTGCATGGCTGGACGGACACAAGCCACCGTGGTCCACGTCTGGCCGGCCTTGAGGTACGACCGCGGGTCGATCTGCGTCGTGGTCACGAAGCCTCCAGCTCCGACGGCGGACTGTGCGGCGCCCACGTCGGCGGCGGCCGTGCGGGGGAGACCCGCATCGGCGGCGGCAACCGTCTTGCCATCAAAGACGCCCGAAGCGGCAAGAGTGGCCGCGACTGTGGCGGATCTTAGCAGGACGCGACGGCTGATGGGACTGCGTGAGAAAGACACGGGGCGGGTCCCGGCAGGGTTTCGGCCGACCGTCGGAAGATTCCGGGCATCCATGTCTCCTCTGGCACACGTCTTCGTGAGCTTTCGGGGATCGCTTCGAACTGTAGCGTTTGGCGATTCCCCAGGCAATGGGCCGACCTAAGGTGTGCGCGGCCCTCGAACTCGGCGAGGTGGCGGCGGCGTGCGGTTGGGCGGCCCTCGGGCCGCAACTAGCCTCGGGGTATGCGTTTCACCACCCTGCGGCATCCCGTGGTCGCCTTCCGCCGCGCACGCGTCCTGCCCCAGTGGGTGCGCCGCATCGACCGCGCCGTGAACCGCAGCATCAACGCCTCCCCGTCGTGGGACCTGCGCGACCGGGGGTACCGACGGCTCAGCCGCGCCGCCGACCACGGCGTGCTCTGGTACGTCGCGGGCGGCACCCTGCTCGTCCTCGGCTTCGGCCGCGGTGCGCTGCGCGGTGTCGCCTCCATGGCGGTCGCGAGTGCCCTGTCGGACCTCGTCGTCAAGAGGATCTACGGCGGCCCTCGTCCTGTCTTCCACGACGTGCCCGCGGTGCGGCAGCTCAAGAAGTACCCCTCCACCGCCTCCTTCACCTCCGGCCACTCGGCCAGCGCGGCGGCGTTCGCGACCGGAGTGGCCGTGGAGTCGCCCGCGGCGGGAGCCGTCGTCGGCCCCCTCGCCGCCGCCGTGGCGTATTCGCGCCTGCACGTGGGCGCGCACTGGCTCTCGGATGTCGTCGGAGGCGTGGCGATCGGGGCAACGGTGGCGCTGATCGGACGCCTGCTCGTGCCCGCACGGCGCCTGAGCGACGACCCGGAACCCGAGGTCGCGCAGGTCGTCGAGCCGATCCTGCTTCCCGCGTCGCTCGACGGCGAAGGCGTGATCATCATGCTGAATGCGGATGCCGGCACCTCCGTCATCCGCTTCGATCCGCGCCCCGTGATCGCCGAGCGGCTGCCGAAGGCCGTGCTGCGGGAGCTCGGGCCGGACGAGACGCTCGACGCCGCCGTCCGCGAGGCGATGGCCGCTGACAATCCGCCTCGCGTGCTGGGCGTCTACGGTGGCGACGGCTCGGTGTCCCGAATGGCCCACCTCGCGCGCGAATTCGACCTGCCGCTGTTCGCCCTGCCAGGCGGAACCTTCAACCACTTCGTCCGCGCAGCGGGGATCGACAGCGTGGATGTCGCGATCAGCGCGCTGCAGACCGGCGCCGGCGTCGCGGCGAGCGTGGGCGAGCTGACCACCGCCGGCCGGTCGATCACCGTGCTGAACGCGGCATCCATCGGCCTCTACCCCGACTTCGTCGCCCAGCGCGCCCGCCGCCGCGCGCGGCTCGGCAAGTGGTTCGGCGGCGTCGCGGCGACCTGGCGCGAACTGCGCGACGCCGAGGCCATCGACATCGAGCTCGACGGCACGCAGGCGCGCGTCTGGTCGGTGTTCGCGAGCGTCGGGCGCAACACGCCCGGGCACGTGGCGACGATGCAGCGCCAGACGCTGTCGGACGACGTGCTGGATGTGCGGATCCTCCACGCACGAGGATCACGCCTGCAGGCGGTCGCCTCGCTCTCGTTCGGCAAGGCGACGCGCACCGTGCTGCGGACGCTGCGACTGCTCCCGCCGGCATCCGATGTCGAGCACATCACCACCCGGCAGATCCAGATCCACGTGCTGCCGCGGCACGGGCGCGCGACCTTCTACGCACACGATGGCGAACTGGAGCGCCGCCCGGCGGTCGACGAGGACGGTCGCTACACCCTGTCGTGCGTGATCGTGCCGTCGGCGCTGCGGGTCTACGCGCCCCACCCGGAGCCAGGGGAGAGCGGCGGAGCGATCCCCGTGGCCCGTTCCTGACACCGTTCGCGCCTGCCGCCGACGCCCGGCGAATCATCCTTCCGATGTACGGCGATGCGACGACGGGCCGACGCGGGCCACGCGATCGGGTTCGTAGCGTCGAAGCATGGAGATCACAACGACAGACCTCGGCCTCGCCGCCCGGGTGCAGCACCTGACGAAGACCTATGGCACGGGCGAGGGCGAGGTGCGCGCCCTCGACGGCGTCAGCGTCGGAATCCGCCGCGGTCAGTTCACCGCCATCATGGGCCCGAGCGGCTCCGGCAAGTCCACCCTCATGCACATCATGGCGGGCCTCGACTCGCCGACGCAGGGGCGCAGCTGGATCGGCGACACCGAGATCACCGGCCTGCCCGACCTCGACCTCACGATCCTTCGCCGGCGCCGCGTCGGCTTCGTCTTCCAGGCGTTCAACCTCGTTCCGACGCTCGACGCGATCGGCAACATCACGCTTCCCTTCGACCTCGACGGCCGCCGGCCGAGCGCCTTGGAGCGTGCCCGCATCGACGGTCTCGTCGAGAGCCTCGGGCTCGGTCCTCGCCTCCGGCACCGCCCGCACCAGCTGAGCGGGGGACAGCAGCAGCGGGTCGCCATCGCCCGCGCGCTCGCGACCGCGCCCGACCTCGTCTTCGCCGACGAGCCGACGGGGAACCTCGATTCCCGCAGCGGTCGAGAGGTGCTCTCGCTGCTCGCCTCCGCGAGCCGCGAGCACGGGCAGAGCATCGCGATGGTGACGCACGACCCGGTCGCCGCGAGCTACGCCGATCGGGTGCTGTTCCTCGGCGACGGGCGCATCGTCGCCGACAAGCCGCGCCAGGCGGCGGCGGACATCAGCTCCTACATGCTCGGGATGGAGGTGGCGGCATGACCGGCGCGACCGTGGATGCGTCTCCGGCGACCGCGCAACTGTGGCCGGCGGCATCCCCTCACCTCGCCTGGCTGCGCGATCGCGGCATGGGCGCGAGCATCCTCGTCGCCGCGCTCTCGAGCGCTTTCGGAGCCGTGCTGCTCAGCGCGACCGGGTACATCGCGGCCGTGCTGACCGCGAATCCGTACATCGGCGACAGCGAGACCCTCGGTTTCGTGCTGGGCATCGTCTCGGTGATCTTCCTCGGCATCGCCATCTACGTCGGCGCCATCGTGACCGCGAACACGTTCTCGACAGTGGTGGCGGGGCGCACCCGCCGGATCGCCCTGATGCGGCTGGTGGGGGCATCCGCGCGGTCGCAGCGGGCGGATGTCGCGCGCCAGGGCCTGCTCGTCGGCGTTCTCGGGGCGATGCTCGGCCTGCTCGCGGGCACCGGCTTCTCCGCCGCCTGCGTCGCCGTCGCGGGAACCCTGCTCGGCGTCGACGGGGTGTCCTACTCGGTCGTGCACGGGGCGCTCCTGATCCCCGCCGCGATCGTCGCGGCGACCACATGGGCCGCCGCCTGGGTCGGCTCGCGCCGCGTGCTGTCCGTCACCCCGCTGCAGGCGCTCGGCGGCTCGGTGGAGACGGCGCATGACGACCTCGCGCACCGCAAGGGCCGCAACGCGGTGGCGATCACCCTGTTCGCACTCGGCGTTCTGCTGCTCGCGGCGGGCATCGCGCTCGGACTCCTCGTTCCGTTCGGGCTGATCGTCGCGTTCTTCGGAGGCCTCCTCTCCTTCTCCGGGCTCGTGCTCGGGGCCGCGGTCTTCATGCCGCCGGTGCTGCGGCTGGTCGGCCGGTGGTTCGGTCGATCGGCGCCCGCGCGCCTCGCGGCCGAGAACGCGCTCCGGTATCCCGAACGCTCGTCGCGGATGGCCATCGGCATCGTCATCGGCGTCACGCTGATCACCATGTTCGCGGTGGCGCTTGAAACCACCAAGGCGGTGCTCACCGCCTCGGCCGGGGGCTCCCTCGCACCCGACCTCGTGACCGTGCTCGACACGTTCGTCGCGATCGTCACGGTGCTGATCGGGGTGAGCGCCGTCATCGCCGCCGTGGGGCTGGTCAACCTGCTCACGCTCGGGATCGTGCAGCGCCGCCGGGAGCTCGGGCTGTTGCGGGCGCTCGGCCTCTCGAACGCGCAGGTGCGGCGGATGGTGCTGGCCGAGGCTGCCCACGTCACCGTCGCGGCGGTCGCCTCGGGGCTCGTGCTGGGAGTCGCGTACGGGTGGGCGGGCGCGCAGTCGCTGCTCGGATCGGTGCGGGTGTCGCCGGATTCGCCCACGGGCGGTCTGCTTGTGGCGCCGGCGATGCCCTGGCTGACGCTGCTGGCCGTCGTCCTCGCGGCCGCGGCGCTCGCGCTGATCGGGGCGGTCGTGCCGACCCGGCTCGCCACCAGGGTCGCGCCTGTCGAGGCGCTGGCCGCGGACTGACGCGCCGCGTCTGCGGGGTGTTCCGGCGGCCGGGCTTAGCCTTGATGCATGGCCACAGAACGCGTCCGCAGGCGCACCTCCCCGGCCGTCTACCGCCGGCGGCGGCTCATGCTGCTGCTCGGCATCCTGCTCGTCGCCGCCCTCGTCGCCTGGCTGTTCATCGCCCAGCCGTGGAGGGGGACGGCGGCGGAGGGGACCGCCGCCGCACCGACCCCGTCGGCCACTCCCACCGCGCAGGGCGCCACCGAGCTGCCGGTGCCCACTGACGAGACGCCGGCCGCCCCACCAGCGCCCTCGCCACCGCCTACGCCGTCCTCGACGCCCACAGCTTCGTCGACGCCCAGCGCCTCATCCGAAGCAAGCGCCTCATCGAAACCGAGCGCCGGCCCCTGCGTCGCCTCGGAGATCGAGGTCGTCGCGCTGACCGACAAGGAGAGCTACCAGGCCGGCGAGAATCCGCAGCTCAGCATCCAGCTCACCAATCGTGGCACGCGGGACTGCACCCTCAACGTCGGAACGACCACCCAGTCGTTCACCGTCTCCAGCGGCGCCGACACCTGGTGGCGATCGACCGACTGCCAGACCGAGCCGAGTGATATGGTGGTGCTCCTCACGGCGGGTCAGACCGTCGCCAGCGCTGCTCCGCTGACCTGGGACCGCACGCGGTCGACGGTCGAGAGCTGCCAGGATCCCAACCGGCAGCGGGCGCCTGGCGCAGGTTCTTCGTACCACGTGAGCGTCGGGATCGGCGGAATCCCGTCCATCGAGACGAAGCAGTTCCTGCTCTTCTGACCTCGGTGAAAATGTCCCCCGAAGAGGGGACAGACCGAATCGGGAAGATTCACTAGGTTGATTAGTGAGCTCACGTGCGCACCTCTCAACCGTCCCCAGCGGTGAGGTAGCGAGCACGGCGAGCGATGGGCCCTCTCGAGTTGTCCAGTCCCCAATGGAGAACTCGAGAGGGCCCCTTCCTTTTGCCCTGACACCGGGCCTCCCGGCTGACACCGGGCAGACAGAAGGCGGGCGCGTCCCAGACGCGCCCGCCCCATCCCCCGTGCTAGGGCTTTTCTCCGAAGACCTGGGGCTCCATCGCGTCGTACCCTTCGGCCTGCGGGTCGCCGTGCGTTCCCCCGGAGAGGGCGTACTCCTCTTCGGGAGAGAGCACCAGGCGGTGGCGGAAGAACAGGGCGAAGCCGATCAGGATCACGACGTAGACGATGGCGATGGCGATGATCGCGGGCACGAACGTCGGATTCAGCAGGAATCCGACGAAGATGAGCGCCGCGATCACCGCGGCGATGACGGCGCCGGGGATGCCCCACGGACTGCGGTACGGGCGGCTCGCGTTCGGGAACTTCCTGCGGAGGATGATGAACGAGATCATCTGGAGCAGGTAGGCGAGAACCGCGCCCCACACGGCGATGTTCAGCACGATGGCGCCGGCAACGGCCCCCGCGCCCTCGTTCAAGGCGGCGACGGTATCGAGCACCACGAGGGCGATGAATCCGATGACCGCGCCGACGGTGAGGGCGACCCACGGCGTCTGACGCTTGCCCGTGAGCGACAGGAAGCGCGGGTAGTAGCCCGCACGGGAGAGGGAGTACATGTTGCGGCCGTACGCGAACATGATGCCCTGCAGTGAGGCGAGCAGCCCGACGAGTGCGAAGAGGGCCAGCAGGGCCGCGAGCTGGTCTCCCACGATCGCGCGGAATCCGTCGAGCAGCGGCTCGGCGGCGACGCCGGTTGCCTCTGCCCCGATGACTCCGGTGTTCAGGAAGAGCACCAGAAGGCCGGTGACGATCAGCGTCCCGCGGGCCCAGAAGCCCGCCTTCGGGATGTCGCGCACCGGGTCGTGAGACTCCTCCGCGGCGAGGGGAAGCTCTTCGATGCCGAGGAAGAACCACATCGCGAACGGCAGGGCGAACAGGATCGGCACCACGCCATGCGGCAGGAAGGCCGTCTGACCGGGATCGGGCTCGATGTCCCACAGCGCATCCCACGAGAAGGCGCCGCTGAACAGTGACATGAGCGAGAAGATCAGGATGATGCCGATCGAGATGATGGACACCACGATCGCGAACCTGAAGGAGATGGCCGCGCCCGCGGAGTTCAGCGCGATGAAGACGACGTAGAGGATGATCCACCACACCCACGTCGGCATGGAGAAGTTCAGCAGCTCGCTCGTGATGGCATCGGCGTAGGAGGCCGAGAAGTACACGATCACCGCGGTCGTCGCGACGTACTCGATCGTCTCGGCGGCGCCGGTGATGAGACCGCCCCATGGGCCCATGGCGGAACGGGCGAAGGAGTACGCACCGCCCGTGTGCGGCATCGCGGCGGCCATCTCGCCGATCGAGAAGATCATGCCGTAGTACATGGCGACGAGGATGACGAAGGCGATCAGCATCCCCCCGAAACCGGCGAACTCGATGCCGAAGTTCCAGCCGGAGAAGTCACCGGAGATCACGGCGGCGACCGCAAGACCCCACAGCCCCCATATCCCGGCGGAGCGTTTCAGTGTGCGCTTTTCGAAGTAGCCGTCGCCTGCTCGCTGGTATGTGGCTCCCGCGACTTTTCTGGCGTCACCGCTCGAGTGGGACATTCGACCTCCGGAGGGCATTCGGGTGAGGCGCCGGGCGCACCTTGGGCATGATTGTGATGCCTATTGGTACTCGTTGTCTACCTTTGAAACCAAGTTTCCCCCTACAGTTAGGCTCGTTACGCGGATGATCGGCTCGCCCAATGGTGGGATACGCGCCGACGGTGCCACACGAAGGGATGCGCATGGCGGGAAACCTGACGAGTGCCGAGCTGGATGCCGCGATCGGTGCCGGTGAGATCGACACCGTGATCATCGCCTTCCCCGACGCGCAGGGCCGACTCGTCGGCAAGCGCGTCTCGGCACGCTTCTGGCGCGATGTCGTGCTGCCGCACGGCGCCGAGGCCTGCAACTATCTCCTCTCGGTCGATGTCGACCTGAACACCGTCGAGGGGTATCCGATGTCGAGCTGGGAGACCGGCTACGGGGACATGATGCTGATCCCGGATATCGACACGCTGCGGGTGCTGCCGTGGCAGCAGGGCACGGCGCTGGTGATGGCCGACCTCGGGTGGGAGAACGGCGACCGCGTCGTGCAGTCGCCACGCGACATCCTGAATCGCCAGCGCGAGCGCCTCGCCGAACGCGGCCTCGTCGCCTTCGCCGGCACCGAGTTGGAGTTCATCGTCTTCGACGACTCGTACCGCGAGGCGTGGGCCAAGGGGTACCGGGGGCTGACGCCCTCGACCGACTACAACGTCGACTACAACCTGCTCGCCACGACCCGCCTCGAGCCGCTGCTTCGCGACATCCGAGTGGGCATGGACGGCGCCGGCATGTACTCCGAGGGCGTCAAGGGCGAGTGCAACCTGGGTCAGCAGGAGATCGCGTTCCGCTACGCCGAGGCGCTGCAGACCTGCGATGACCACACGATCTACAAGAACGGCGCGAAGGAGATCGCCGACCGCCACGGCAAGGCGCTCACCTTCATGGCGAAATTCAACGAGCGCGAGGGCAACAGCTGCCACATCCACCTGTCTGTGCGTGCGGACTCCGGTGACGCCGTGATGTCGGGGGACGGGGAGCACGGCTTCAGCCCGCTGATGGGCCACTGGATCGCCGGGGTCCTTGCCACTCTGCGGGAGTTCACCTTCCTCTATGCACCCACGATCAACTCGTACAAGCGGTTCGCGAAGGGTTCGTTCGCCCCGACCGGCGTGGCATGGGGCATCGACAACCGCACGTGCGCGCTGCGCGTGGTCGGGCACGGGTCGGGTCTGCGGGTCGAGAACCGGGTGCCGGGCGGCGACGTGAACCCCTACCTCGCGGTGTCCGCGATCATCGCCGGTGGGTTGCACGGCATCGAGCACGAACTGCCCCTGCCCGATCCACTGACGGGCAACGCCTATGCGGCCGGGGGAGAGACCTTGCCGACGACGTTGCGGGAGGCGGCGGCACTCTTCGACGGATCCGCGATCGCTCGCGCCGCCTTCGGCGACGACATGGTCGAGCACTACCTGAACCAGGCGCGCATCGAGGTGGAGGCGTTCGATGCGGCCGTGACCGACTGGGAGAGGGTCCGTGGTTTCGAACGACTCTGACGCCGACGCTTCGACAGGCTCAGCGACCGGGGCTGGGTCGGCGGCCGGCCGGCATCCGGTCCCCGAGCTTGTCGAGGGGTCGAGCGACGCTTCGACTGGCTCAGCGACGGGGGCTGGGTCGGCGGCCGGCCGGCATCCGGTCCCCGAGCTTGTCGAGGGGTCGAGCGACGCTTCGACTGGCTCAGGGAGCGGGGAAGGGCGTGCGCCCGTGATCGGCCTCACGACGTACCTCGAGCAGACGAAGTACGGCGTCTGGGACGTGCGCGCCGGACTCCTGCCGCAGCAGTACTTCGACGGCGTCACCGGATCCGGCGGAGTCGCCGTGCTCCTCCCGCCACAGCCGCGGGTCGACGCCGCTGCGGCGGCCGTGCTCGACGGCCTCGACGGGCTGATCCTCACCGGCGGACTCGACATCGACCCCGAGCGGTACGGTGCGGAGCGGCATCCGGAGACCAACCCGCCCCGCGAAGACCGCGACGAATGGGAGTTCGCCCTCCTGCGCGGCGCGGAAGAGCGCGGGATGCCGGTCTTCGGCATCTGCCGTGGACTTCAGGTGATCAACGTCGCGCACGGCGGCACGCTGCACCAGCATCTGCCCGATGCTCTGGGCACGGAGCGTTACCGGATCGGCCGCGCCCAGTTCGCGACGAACACCGCGGTGGTCGATGCCGGTACCCGCCTCGCCGGCATCGTCGGCGCCGGCGAGATCGAGGTACACAGCTACCACCACCAGGGCGTCGACGGCCTCGGCGAGGGCCTCATCCCGACAGCCCGCACCGACGACGAGCTCGTGTACGCATTCGAGGCGCCCGGCAAGCAGTACCTCGTCGCCGTGCAGTGGCATCCGGAGCAGAACTCCGAGGACCGGCGGCTGTTCGCGGCGCTCGTCGCCGCGGCATCCGTGTATGCGGATTCACGCGGCTCACGCCAGAACACGCACTCGGGGCAGGAGGTCGGCGCGTGAGCTTCACCGTCATCAATCCGGCCACCGCGACGCCGCTGCAGGAGGTGTCGCGCGCGTCGATCGCCGAGGTCGATGAGGCAGTGGCGCGTGCCGTTGCAGCGCAGCGCTCGTGGGCGGCCCTTCCGCCGGTCGCCCGAGCCGACGCGCTGCGCTCGTTCGCCCGGTTGGTCGAAGAGAACGCCGAGCAGCTCGCGTGGCTCGAGGTCGCCAACTCAGGCCACCCGATCGGCTCGGCGCGGTGGGAGGCCGGGCACGTCGCCCAGGTGCTGAACTACTACGCCGGCGCGCCCGAGCGCCTCTCGGGGCGCCAGATCCCGGTCGCCGGTGGGCTCGATGTGACTTTTCACGAGCCGTACGGCGTCGTCGGGATCATCGTGCCGTGGAACTTCCCGATGACGATCGCGTCGTGGGGTTTTGCACCGGCGCTCGCCGCCGGGAACGCGGTGCTGGTCAAGCCGGCCGAGCTCACCCCGCTCACGGCGGTGCGCCTCGGCGAGCTGGCGCTGCTCGCGGGGCTTCCGGACGGGCTGTTCCAGGTGATCACGGGGCAGGGGTCGGTCGTCGGCGAGCGCTTCGTCAGCCACCCCGACGTGCGCAAGGTCGTGTTCACCGGCTCCACCGAGGTCGGCATGGATGTCGCCGCCGGCTGCGCCAGGATGCTCAAGCCGGTGACTCTCGAGCTCGGGGGCAAGAGCGCAAACATCATCTTCGACGACGCCGACCTCGAGCGAGCCGCCGCCGCAGCGCCCGCTGCGGTGTTCGACAACGCCGGCCAGGACTGCTGCGCTCGCAGCCGCATCCTCGTGCAGCGCTCTGTGTTCGATCGGTTCCTCGAGTTGCTCGAGCCGGCCGTGCAGGCGTGGCGCGTCGGTGATCCACGGCTCGAGGACACCGAGATGGGACCGCTGATCTCGTCGGCGCACCGCGACACGGTGTCGTCGTTCCTCGACGGGGTCGATGTGGCGTTCCGGGGGTCGGCGCCGGACGGGGAGGGGTTCTGGTTCCCTCCGACCGTGGTGCTGCCGGCATCCGCCCGCGACCGCATCGCGCAGAAGGAGGTCTTCGGCCCGGTGGTGGCGGTGCTGCCGTTCGAGGACGAAGCCGACGGCATCCGTCTTGCGAATGACACCGATTTCGGGCTCGCCGGTTCCATCTGGACCGAGAACCTGGGCCGCGCCGTACGCGTCTCTCGAGGCGTGCAGAGCGGTGTGCTGTCCGTGAACTCGCACTCCTCCGTGCGCTATTCGACCCCGTTCGGCGGCATGAAGCAGTCGGGGCTCGGCCGTGAGCTGGGGCCCGACGCCGCGGAGCACTTCACCCAGACGAAGAACGTCTTCTTCGCGACCGACCCTGATTGAGCGACATCCACCGCCTCTCGCGACCCATAGGGAGCAGCATCCATGACGATCGACCTCACCCAGAGGCTCAAGGACCGCGTCGCGGTCATCACCGGCGGCGCGAGCGGCATCGGCCTCGCGACGGCGCGGCGCTTCGCCGCCGAGGGCGCGCTGGTCGTGATCGCCGACCTCGACCCGGCGACGGGGGAGGCCGCGGCATCCGAAGTCGGCGGGGTGTTCTTCCCGGTGGATGTCGCCGATGAAGCACGGGTCGATGCCCTCTTCGACGGGGTCTTCGAGCGGTGGGGCCGCCTGGACATCGCGTTCAACAACGCCGGGATCTCGCCCGCCGACGACGACTCGATCGAGACGACAGGCCTGCCTGCGTGGGACAGGGTGCAGGACGTGAACCTGAAGAGCGTGTTCCTGTGCTCCCGAGCGGCGCTGCGGCACATGGTTCCGCAGCGCCGCGGATCGATCATCAACACGGCGTCCTTCGTGGCACTGCTCGGCTCGGCGACGTCGCAGATCAGCTACACCGCCTCGAAGGGCGGCGTGCTCGCGATGACCCGCGAGCTCGGGGTGCAGTTCGCGCGGCAGGGCATCCGCGTCAACGCCCTCTGCCCGGGCCCCGTGAACACCCCGTTGCTGCAGGAACTGTTCGCCAAGGACCCGGAGCGCGCGCAGCGGCGCCTCGTGCACGTGCCGATGGGCAGGTTCGCGGAGCCCGAGGAGCTCGCGGCCGCCGTCGCGTTCCTCGCCTCGGACGACGCGTCCTTCATCACGGCCTCCACGTTCGTCGTCGACGGAGGCATCTCGAGCGCCTACGTCACCCCGCTCTAGGTGCGCCCGTGTGCACCGGGGAGCAGATGCAGGGGCGAACCGGCCTCGGGGCCCGGCGCATTGGGGTTGCGTGCCCCGATCTGCGCCCGGGTGCCCGGCGCCTCTCGGACACGATGCAGGAGGCCCGGGGCGCCGGCGGCGCCTACCGCCGCGATCTGCGCCCGGGTGCCCGGCGCCTCTCGGACACAATGCAGGAGATCCGGGGCGCCGGCGGCACCTACCGCCGCGACAGGCCTCGAGCGCGGTGGATCTCCTGCGTTGTGTCCGGCGGGCCGAGCACCCGGGAGCAGAATGGAGCGGGCGCCGGCCCGGGGACCCCGGTCCGGGGCCGGGAGCAGGCCGATCTGCTCCCGTGTGCACGTCGAGCCGGAGGCTGAGCCCGTGACCGAAGCGCCGCTCGAGGAGGTGCGCCGTGCCGTGTACCGGCCGGTGCGGCAGGGCAACGCCCTCGAAGACACGGTCGCGCGCCTCGTGCAGACGATACGGCTGGGGGTCGTCGCGCCGCGGGAGTCGCTGCCACCCGAACGAGAACTGGCGGGGCTCTACGCCGTCAGCCGCGACACGGTACGGGAGGCGATCCGGGAGCTCGCCGATGCCGGGTACCTCGTCCGGCGGCGGGGCCGCTACGGCGGCACATTCGTCGCGGATCCCCTCCCGCGCCCCGCCGACCCGGAGACGGTCACGGCCGAGGAGCTCGAAGACGTGCTCGGTCTCCGCCGGGTGCTCGAGGGGGGCGGGGCCCGCGCAGCCGCCGCCCGCACTCTGACCGCCGCCGAGCGCGACGCCCTCTGGCAGCGGCACGTCGAGCTGCAGGGCGCCGGCGAGGCCGAGTACCGCCGGCTCGACTCCCTGCTGCACCTGACCGTCGCCGAGGCCGCCGGCATCCCGACCCTCGTCTCCCTCGTCGCGGAGAATCGCGCCCGAGTCAACGCGTGGCTCGACACGTTTCCTCTGCTGGCGCGCAACATCGAGCACTCGAACGCGCAGCACGAGCGCATCGTCGCGGCGATCCTCGCCGGGCAGCCGGATGCCGCGTCGGCGGCCATGCTCGAGCACCTGGCCGGCTCCGAAGCGCTGCTGCGCGGATTCCTGGGGTGATCGCCGGTCAGGAGGCCGCGGCTACGCTGGAACGATGGCCGCCGCATCCTCTCGCAAGAAGAAGGGCGCTCCGCTGGAGTTCCGGTCCGAGGCGCTCGCACAGGCGCTCGAGAAGCAGGACATCGCAGCGGTCGCCCTGGCGCTGCGCAACGGGACCACGGTGGTGCCTCTGCTGAAGCCCGGTCCGCGCGACAACCCGCTCGACGGCGGCGAGGTGTGGACGTACCGGGATGCCGCCACCGGCGACGTCGCGCTGCTGCTGTTCAGCGACGCGAAGAACAAGCCGGCGAACCTGCCGCCCGGCGTCGGCGTCTACTCGCCGGCCTGGCTGCGGGCCTTCCTGACCGCGCACCGCGACACGATCACGACGGTGTTCCTCGACATCGCGGGCCCGCACCCGATGCAGGCGTCGCCCGACGAGCTGCTGAAGGCGCTCGACGCCTGACTCAGAACTCCGGGACGTCGTCGCCCGGCCGCGCACGTCCGCGCACCTTGATGTCTCCGAGGGCGCCGCGCAGGTTCTTCGACCGCTCATCGATCAGCTGCTTGTACCCGAGCCGCGTGGCCTCGCTGCGTCGCTGGCCGGCCTGTGTAACCGGGCGGATCTCACCCGCGAGGCTGAGCTCGCCGATCGCGGCGATGCCCTGCGGCACCGCGCTGTTGTCGATCGATCCAGCCACCGCGACCGCGATCGCGAGGTCGGCGGCCGGTTCGGTGAATCGCACCCCACCGACGGTGGAGACGTAGACGTCGAGGTCGGACACCTTGATGTTCGCGCGCCGCTCGAGCACCGCGAGCACCATCGCGACCCGTGAGGCGTCGACGCCGTTCACGATGCGCCGTGGGTTCGGGGCGGTGGTGCGGATGGTCAGGGCCTGCACCTCGACCGGCATCGCCCGCTTGCCCTCGAGCGCGATCGCAACACAGGTACCAGGCACGGGCGCCCCCCGGCTCAGGAAGAGGCTGCTCGGGTCGGGCACCTCGGCGATGCCCGAGCCGGTCATCTCGAAGCACCCGACCTCGTCGGTCGGGCCGAACCGGTTTTTCAGCGCCCGCACGAAGCGGAGGGAGGTGTGCGGGTCTCCCTCGAACTGGCAGACCACGTCGACCAGGTGCTCGAGCAGGCGGGGTCCCGCGACCTGGCCGTCCTTGGTCACGTGTCCGACCAGGACGATGGGGAGCCCGCGGTCCTTCGCGACCCGGATGAGGGTGGAGGCGACCTCGCGCACCTGGCTGGGATGCCCGGCCATGCCTTCCGACAGCGAGGACGACACGGTCTGCACGGAGTCGACGATCACGAGCTCTGGCCGCACCTCGTCGATGTGCCCGAGGATCGTGGCGAGGTCGGTCTCGCTCGCGAGGTAGAGCTCGTCGTGCAGCGCGCCGGTGCGTTCCGCGCGGAGGCGCACCTGGGCGGGCGACTCCTCGGCGCTCGCATAGAGCACCCGCCGGCCGGCGCGAGCGCTCTGCGCCGCGACCTCGAGCAGAAGGGTCGACTTGCCCACGCCGGGCTCGCCGCTCAGCAGGATGGCCGCGCCGGGGACGATGCCGCCGCCGAGCACGCGGTCGAACTCGCCGACTCCGCTCGTGCGCCGCGGTGCCTCGCTTGTGTCGATGGACGTGATGGGCCGTGCCGCCCGCTCATCCGTCGGGGCGACCGCGGCGATCTGGCGCAGGATGCCGGTCTGCTCCGCGGCCTCAACAACCGTTCCCCACTGCTGGCATTCCGCGCAGCGGCCGGCCCACTTCGGTGTCGTCCACCCGCATTCGGTGCAGCGATACGCGGCGGGAGCGGGGCGACGGGTGGCCATGGTTTCAGGCTAACCCGCGCCCCCGACATCCACTCTTGCGACATCGCGAAGGCTACGTATGCTGTCGGCATGCGCGTCGACTCGGCATCCCGCCTTCTCGCAGCACCGCCCCACGCGATCTTCCGGGCCTTCGTCGACCCGGATCTGCTGAGCGCCTGGCTGCCCCCCGAAGGGGCGTCGGGCCGACTCCAGAGTTTCGACCCGGCAGTGGGGGGCGGCTTCCGCATGGTACTGACCTTCGACGCCCCAGACGCACGCGGCAAGTTCACCGAGGACTCGGATGTCGCCGAGACGCGCATCGTGGCGCTCGAGCCCCCGAACCGGGTGGTGTGGGAGGTCGACTTCCCCTCGGACGACCCGGCGTTCGCGGGCACGATGACGATGGCCTGGAGCTTCGCGGCGGGCGAGGTGGGCACCCTCGTCACGGTGCGGTGCACGGACGTGCCACCGGGCATCGACCCCCGGGACCATGCCGTCGGGCTCGCCTCGTCGCTGGCCAAGCTCGACCACGTCGTCTCGTCCGCCTGAGCGCGGACCGCGCGCAGGCTCGCCGGGTCAGGAGTACTCCCCGCGGGCGGTTTTCGGCCGACGTGACCCTGTCGAGCCTGAATCCCGCACCGGCGCGGCGTCAGCGAACGGGTCGCAGGCTCTGGATCACCGTGCCGAGGGCGTCGGAGGATCGACGGAGCAACGCGACCTCCTCGTCGGAGAAAGGCGTCTCGCGGATCGGCACCGCACCCGAAGCGCTGACGATCGACGGCACCGACAGCGCGATCCCGTCCACCCCGTGGAAATCGCTCAGCACCGTGCTCACCGGCATCACCGCGTGCTCGTCGTTGAGCACCGCCTCCACGATCCGGGCGCTCGAGAGCCCGATCGCGTAGTTCGTCGCGCCCTTGCCCTGGATGACCTTGTAGGCGGCGTCCCGAACGTCGATCGCGATCGAGTCGAGCTCGTCCTTCGTCATCCGCGGATGCCCCTCGGTCTCCCATTCGAGGATGGGGACCGTGCCGATCGTGGCCTTTGACCAGAGCGGGAACTCGGTGTCGCCGTGCTCACCGACGATGTAGGCGTGCACGCTGCTCGTCGAGACGCCGGCGCGTTCGCCGAGCTTCCACCGGAGCCGTGAGGTGTCAAGCACGGTGCCCGAGGAGAAGATGCGCTCGCGGGGGAGTCCGGATGCCTCGGCGGCGAGCACCGTGAGCACGTCGCAGGGGTTCGTGACGAGCACGTAGACCGCGTTCGGCGCGACCTCGAGCAGCTGCGGCATCATGGTCGCGATGATTCCGGCGTTGACCCCCGCGAGCTCGATGCGGCTCTGCCCGGGGTTCTGCTTCGCGCCGGCGGTGATCACGACGATATGCGAGCCCTCCACGACGGAGATGTCCGAGCCGCCGACGATGTCGCTGGCGCCCGTGAACTGGGTGCCGTGCGCGAGGTCCAGCACTTCTGCCTCCACCTTGGCGGTGGCGATGTCGTAGAGGGCGACGTGGCGCGCGGAGCCCCGGATGAGGGCCGCGTACGCGACGCTGGCTCCGACGCTTCCGGCACCGACGACGGTGAGTTTGGAGTTCTCGATCACGCTCATGTGGCCAGTCTGGCAGGGTGACGCACCCCTTCGGCAGGGTCCGAGACCCGTTCGGCGGGGCTATTCGGATGCCGCGGGTGCGACCGTCGCGGCGCCCACGGGAGTCCGGTTTCGGATGCCGAGGAACGACACTATGCCGCCCGTCGCCATGAAGATCGCGGTGACGATGGCCGCTCGGTGGAACCCCTCGAGGTCGAGGGCGCCGCCGACGATGGTCGCCAGCATCGCGATCGTCAGCAGTCCGGCGACCCGTGACACGGCGTTGTTCACCGCCGATGCGATGCCCGAGCGCTCGGGGTCGATCGCCCCCAGCACCGCAGACGTCAACGGCGACACGGTGATCGCGAGCCCGAGTCCCATGAGGATCATGCTGGGCAGCACCTGCTGCCAGTAGGAGAAGTCCTCGGAGACCATGAGCAGAAGAAGGGCCCCGACCGCCATCGTCAGCGGGCCGATCGTCATGAAGAGCCGCGGCCCCCACTTGCCCGCGAGGGTCCCGACCCGTGAGCTGAGAAGGATCAGGAGGATCGTCGTCGGGAGGCTCGCGAGCCCGGCCGCCGTGGCCGCCAGCCCGGCACCCTGCTGGAGGTAGACGCCCACGACGAAGCCGTTCAAGGCGAGTGCTCCATAGATGAAGAGGGTCGCAGCGTTGCCCGCCGAGAAGTTGCGCACCCGGAAGAGGCCCAGTGGCAGGATGGGGTTCTTCACGGTGCGCTGGCGCAGTACGAAGCCGGCGAACAGCGAGATGCCGGCGAGCAGCGGGATCAAGGTGGCCGGTGTGGCCCATCCCTGGTTCGGCTGCTCGATGAGGGCGTAGACGGCGGCCCCGAGGCCGAACGTGCACATGGCCGCGCCCAGCCAGTCGATGGAAGCGTCGGGGCGGCGGATGTCGCGATGCTCGATGCGCGGAAGAAGCCAGAGGGTGATCGCGATCGGGACGACGTTGATGAGGAAGGCGAAGCGCCACGAGAGCAGGTCGACGAACATCCCGCCCACCAGCGGGCCGGCGATCATGGCCGAGGTCGTCAAGGCGGTCCAGATGCCGATGGCGCGGCCCTGTGCGGCTCCCGAGAAGGTGGAGGTGATGAGGGCGAGCGAGCTCGGCACGAGGAAGGCGCCTGCGGCGCCCTGCACCGCCCGCGCGACGATCAGCACCTCGGGATTCGGCGCCGCAGCGATCGCGATCGACGCGATGCCGAATCCGATGAGCCCGATGCGCAGCACGAGCTTTCGGCCGTACGCGTCGCTGACCGAGCCCGCGACGAGGATGAGCGCACTGAGCGTGATGAGGTAGGCATCCACCACCCACTGCTGGGTCGTGAGACCCCCACCGAGCTCGCGGCCGATCGCGGGAAGGGCCACGTTCACGACGGTGCCGTCGAGGAACACCACGAACGATGCGAGAACGGCGATCGTCAGAACCAGGCGCTGTTCGCGGGTCATGGTTTCTGCCACACCCTCAACCTAAGCCGCTGCGGTCTCACCCCGGCTCGTCTGCCGAGTTGCGCTCCGTTTCGCTCCTCTTGCGCGCACGCTCCCCGCAGTGGCAGGTTGGGGCGGTTCCACCTCACGCGAAAGCGAGACACCATGGCACAGCCCCAGGGCGCACTCCTCGTAGGAAGCGTCAACTATCCGGATGCCGAGACCACGATCCGCACAGCCGCCCAGGTGCTCGGCGGCCGGGTGAAGCGGATCCCCGACGGCGAGGTGGGGCCCCGGTTCCACTGGATCCTGTTCCAGCCGGACGTGCTCGCTCGGGCTGGGGGAATCGAACGGATCGGCGACGCGCCGATCCTGGTGAAGGGCCTGGATGCGCGCCCGCTGCGCGTCGCGGACGGGGTAGACCCGGCCTCCATCCGCTTCCCCGCCCTCGGCTATGCCGCGGCCGCGATCGAGTCGTACGCGGTGTTCACGCGGCTGCGCGAGGAGGGCGTCGTGCCCGAGGGCGTGCGGTTCCAGGTGTCGCTGCCGACGCCGGTCGCCGTCGTCGGCGCGTTCTTTCCGGAGGACCAGCGGGCCGCCATCGAGCCGGTCTACCGCGACGCGCTCTTCGGAGAGCTCGACACGATCCTCGACGCGATTCCGCACGGGGACCTGGCGATCCAGTGGGACAACGCCGTGGAGTTCCAGATCATCGAGCAGGCCACGTACGCGGCACGAGGCAAGGGTGCCCTCGAATCGTGGTGGGGCGAGACCTGGGCCGGGCTCACCGCCCGCGCCGTCGAGCAGGCCGGGCGGGTGCCGATTGATGTGGAGGTCGGCTTTCATCTCTGTTACGGCGACGCGGGGGAGAAGCACTTCGTCGAGCCGGCCGACACCGCCAACCTCGTCCGCTTCGCGAACACGCTGTTCGCGGCATCCCCTCGCCCGATCGAGTGGCTGCACCTGCCGGTGCCGATCGACCGCGACGACGACGCGTACTTCGAAGCGCTGGAGCGGCTGGAGCTCCCGGCCGAGACCGAGCTGTACCTCGGGCTCGTGCACCGGGAGGACGGCGCGGAGGGCGCTCGCCGTCGGATCGAGGCGGCACAGCGTCACGTCGAGCGGTTCGGGGTCGCGACGGAGTGCGGCTGCGGGCGTGCGCCGGCGGATGCCACCGAGGGACTGCTGCGGACGCACGCGGAGGTCGCCGCCGCCTGGTGAGCCCTGGCTCTGGTCCGGTCAAGCGGCCCTAGCCTGAACGAGGACCGGATACGGCATCCGGCGTCGACAGGATGGAACGCTCGGCATGGAATTCGGACTTCACATCGCGGACTACACGTGGAGCAGCGGGCAGCGGCAACTCGGACCGGCGCTCGCCGCGCACGTGCGCAACGCCGAGGCCGCCGGCATCCAGCGCATCACGGTGATGGACCACTTCTGGCAGCTGCCGGGCATCGGACCGGTGGAGCACGAGATGCTCGAGGCGTACGCGACGCTGGGGTTTCTCGTCGCGCACACGGAGAAGGCGCTGCTGCATACGCTCGTCACGGGGGTCATCTACCGAGAACCCGCGCTGCTGGCGAAGCAGGTGACGACGCTCGACGTGCTGTCGGGCGGACGCGTCGGACTGGGGATCGGCGCCGCGTGGAACGAGCAGGAGTCCAGGGGGCTCGGCTTCGAGTTCCCGCCGGTGGCAGAGCGCTTCCGGCAGCTGGAGGAGACGATCCAGATCTGCCTGCAGCTGTGGTCGGACTCGGAGGAGCCCTACGAGGGCGCGATCTGGCAGCTCGAGCGGACGCTGAACTCCCCGCAGAGCGTCGCGCGGCCGCATCCGTATCTCATGATCGGCGGCGGGGGCGAGAAGAAGACGCTGCGCCTGGTGGCGCAGTACGCGGATGCCTGCAACCTGGGTCTCAGTCCGGAGACCGCGCGCAAGCTCGACGTGCTGCGCGCGCACTGCGACGCCGTCGGCAGGAACTACGACGACATCGAGAAGACGGCGATGATTCCCGTCGACCCGGAGTCGACTCCGGCCACCGTCGCCTCGACGATGAGGGACCTGAGCGCTCTCGGCTTCACCGCGACCTATGTGTACGCGGTCGGGTACCCCGAGCCGGAGCGCGTGGTCGAGCTGCTCGCGGGAGCGATGGACGAGCTGGCGTGACGGATGCCGCGGCCGCCGGGGCGGGTTGTGTCGGCGGTCGATTCGCGGCGCGGGTCGGTGTGACGTAAACTCTTCGGCGGTGACGTGTCCGAGCGGCCGAAGGTGCAACTCTCGAAAAGTTGTGTAGGGTAACCCCCTACCGTGGGTTCAAATCCCACCGTCACCGCCATGAAAACCCCCTTTCGCCGGGGGTTTTTCGGTCTCTCGGGCGGCGTAAGCAAGAATCGAGAAAGAACCGCGGCCGAACCGGCCCAACGAGTGCTCTGCGGCGACTTTCGCATCGACGAGCGTCGAACCGATCTCGGGCCGCGGGTCCCGGCATATCAGAGGCCCGAGGCCACAACCCGCAGGTGTAGCGCTTCAAAATCCTCTGCAAAGTGTCCTCGTTGAGACGACTGACGCAGGGGATCGCACTGAGCCGCCGTGGTGTGAACGGCTTCCCCACGGTCGCCAACCACTCCTGTGGTCAGTCTCGGAAATCGAACGTGACGCCCGCGCTACGGCGCCGGTGGTCAGGAGACGAGCGTCTCCGTGGCGAGCGCCATGTGCTCTTCTACGGTCGCCGCGGCGTGATCCGGATCGCCGGTGGCGATGGCGTCGACAATCTCGAGGTGCCGAGGCACGTCCATGTTTCGGACGGCGCGATCGATCCCGGAGCGGGTGATCGACATGAGGATGGATCCCTCGAGGGCCGACCACGCCCGCAGCAGCGTCTCATTGCCGGTGAGCAGGCACATGGTGCGGTGAAAATCCAAGTCGGCGCGCATCCGGGCGTCGAGCGACTCGCTCTCCGCAGCGCGCATGCGATTCGCGGAGGCGGTAAGGAGTTGGACGGCGTGGTCGCGCTCCACGCTCTCGGAGAGGGTCCGAGCGGCCAAGGCCTCGAGCGCGGCTCGTACCCTGAACAGATCGCGCAGTTCGTCGTCGTCCATGAGCCGGACGAGGAGCCGGCCGCGAGATCCTTCGGTGAGCAGGCCCTCGATCTGCAGGGTGCGCATCGCCTCGCGCAGGGTGCCGCGGCTGATCCCGAGACGCTGGGACATCTCGATTTCTGACACGTGCGAGCCGGGGGGCAGTTCACCCGTCGTAATCGCCCGGCGGAGGGCCTCGATGGCCTGCATCCGCAGCGTGTTCCGTTGCAGGCCGAGGATCGCAGAACCGTCGGACATGATTCACCTCCCTCGGCCGAGTCTGTGTCGAGTCTACGAGGGCGGTGCATCGAGCGTGGGGCACCGCCCTCGTGACCGCCTTGCGGTCAGTTCACGGGCTCGAGTTGGCGCGCTTCGAGAGACGCCTTCTTGGCGTATTCCCGCTGGGCCTTCGTCCACGTCTCCGGGGTTACCATCGCGGAGATGAAGCCGATGAGCGAGTACAGGGCGAACAGCGCGGCGGGGCCCACCCAGCCGTACGCGCCGTACAGCAGCGTCGTGATGAACGGCGTGAAGCCGGAGACCATTGCGGAAATCTGATAGGCCAGGGATGCGCCAGAGGTGCGCGTGTTGGCGTTGAAGAGTTCCGGGAACCATGCCCCCTGCGCGCCGGCGAGGGCGTTCTGGAAGACGGCGTAGGAGAGCACGATGACCACGATGACCATGGGGTAGACCGCCGTGTTGACTCCTATGAACATCAGGAATCCCCAGAACACGCCCATGGCGGTGACGATGAGGTAAAGGGGCCGTCGCCCGATCTTGTCCGTGAGCCGGGCCCAGCTCCAGGTGGCGATGATGCCGATTCCCGCGGCGATGCAGAGGGCAGTGAGCGTCTGCCAGCTCTCGGTGATCTTGTTCGTGTTGAGGTACGAGATCAGGTAAGTGATCGAGATCGCGTAGCCTGCGGTCTCCGCGACACGCAGTCCGATGCCGCGCAGGATGTTGCCCCAGTCGTTCTTGATGACCTCGACGAGCGGTGCCTTGAGAATTTTGCCTTCCGCCTTCACGTCCTCGAAGACGGGGGATTCGGGGACCTTGGCGCGGATGATGAGTCCGACGATGACGAGCAGGATGCTGGCCAGGAAGGGCACGCGCCACGCCCAGTCGCCGGGGAGGTGCACGCTGACGAGGAAGACCAGGTTGGCGAGCAGCAGTCCGACGGGGAAGCCGGCCTGCACGATCCCGGTGAAGCCGCCCTTGAAGCGCCACGGGGCGTGCTCGTAGGTCATGAGGATCGCACCACCCCACTCGGCTCCGAAGGCGAGGCCCTGGATGATGCGGACGATGACCAGGAGGATCGGTGCGACGATCCCGACCATCGCGTAGGTGGGGAGAAGCCCGATCGCGAAGGTTGCGAGGCCCATCAGGATCAGCGAGGCGACCAAGACGGGCTTGCGGCCCACGCGGTCCCCGAGGTGTCCGCCGATGATGCCGCCGATGGGGCGGGCCGCGAACCCGACGCCGAGCGTCGCGAATGACAGCAGCGTGCCGGTCACCGGGTCGGAGCCGGGGAAGAACGCCGTGCCGAAATACAGGGCCGCGGCCGTGCCGAACCCGATGAAGTCGTAGGTCTCGATGACCGCCCCTACGCCCGAGCCGACCGCTACGCGCTTGCGTTCTGGTGTGCCGTTGACGACACCACGCATCGTGATGGCTGCTTCGCTCATCTCTTTGCCTTTCTCACGTCATTGTGTCCGACTCGCGGCGCGAGCGGTGGACCCAGTATGTGAGAACAGACCGCCATTGTCAACAATCAAACAGTCAACTATTGAACTGTCGGCAATTTCGTCGTACCATCGAGTGTGCCGCCGCAACGGAGCGGCTGAAAGCAGGAGACTGATGACATCCACACGCACCGCCGTCCTCACCGGCGCAGCAGCCGAACGAGGCATCGGCCAAGCCACCGCCCGGGCTTACGCGAAGGCCGGCTGGGCCGTCGCCATCCTCGACCTCGACGGTGAGCTCGCCGCCCGCGTCGCCGCCGACATCGCCTCCGAGCACGGAGTGCCGGTTTACGGCGGAGCTGTCGATGTCGCGAACGAGGCATCGGTGTCTGCTGCCCAGCAGGAGATATCGGCGCGAGTGGCCGATGGCACGCTCCCACCCGTGGGCGCCCTGGCGAACATCGCCGGCATCACCTCACCCGTACCGTTCCTCGAGACGACGCTCGACCTGTGGAACAAGGTTCTGGCAGTCAACGCCACCGGCACCTATCTCGTCACCAAGGCGTTCCTCCCCGACATGATCGAGCGCGGCTTCGGACGCATCATCAACATGTCATCCGTGTCCGCCCAGCGCGGTGGCGGAGTCTTCGGCAAGGTGCCCTATTCCGCCGCGAAGGCCGCCATCCTCGGCTTCACCAAGGCTCTGGCTCGCGAACTGGGATCGAGCGGCGTCACCGTGAACGCGGTCACCCCTGGTGCCGTCGACACCAACATCCGCGTCGGATCCACGCCCGAGCAGGAGGCCGCGATCGTCCGCGACATCCCCCTCGGACGCCAGGCGACTCCCGACGACGTCGCCGCGGTCTTCGTCTTCCTCTCCAGCGACGAGGCCGGCTACCTGCAGGGAACGACGATCGACATCAACGGCGGCAGCCACCTGCACTGATCCCGGCCCCCGCCGCCCACACCTGGTATCGAACGAAGGAGTTTCATCCATGACTACAGCCACGACCACCGTCGAGCTCGGCACGCGGGTCAGCCGTGTGCGCGAAGCCGCGCAGCGCATCCGCCTCAACGCCCTCGCGATGGGGGAGGTGCAGGGCCAGGGCTATGTCGGCCAGGCCCTCGGCGCGGCCGACATGCTCGCCGCCGTCTACGCCGACCAGCTCCGGTTCCGCCCGGACGACCCGCACTGGGAAGACCGCGACCGCTTCCTGCTCTCCACCGGCCACTACGCGATCGGGCTCTACGCGGCGCTCGCCGAGGCCGGCATCATCCCGCTCGAAGAGCTCGACACCTACGGGTCGGACGATTCGCGCCTTCCCATGTCGGGAATGGCCAGCTACACACCAGGCATGGAGATCTCCGGGGGATCCCTCGGTCATGGACTCACCGTCGCGGTCGGGATGGCTCTCGGCCTCCGCCACCTGGGCAGCTCGTCGCGGGTCATCAACTTCCTCTCCGACGGAGAGCTGAACGAGGGCTCGACGTGGGAGGCGGCCATGGGCGCGGCATCCCACCGGCTCGGCAACCTGGTGGCGCTCGTGGACATGAACGCGCTTCAGGCCGACGGCCCCACCGCCGGAGTCCTGCGCATCGAACCGGCCGAGGAGAAATGGACGGCGTTCGGCTGGCACACCCAGCGCGTCGACGGCAACGACCCCGAAGCGCTTCTCCGGGCCTTCGACATCATCGGCGACAGCGACCCGGACGGCGCCCCCCACGTCCTCGTGTGCGACACGAAGGTCGGCCGCGGCGTCTCGCTCCTCGAGACCCGGGAGAAGTCGCACTTCATGCGCATCGACGAAGACGAATGGGCGATCTGCCGCGAGCAGCTGATCGCGGGATACGAAACGGATGCCGCGGCCGCGGCGGAAGGAGCAGCATCATGAGCAGCACCACCAAGCCGAAGCTCAAGACCTCGGCGATGATCGCCTCCTTCGCCGACCCCGGCCAGAAGACGGCATCCGCGCCTTTCGGTCACGCGCTCGCCGCCCTCGCCGAGACCGATCCGCGGGTGGTCGGCCTTTCGGCGGACCTCGCGAAGTACACCGACATGCACATCTTCCGCGACGCCCACCCCGACCGGTTCTTCCAGATGGGGATGGCGGAACAGCTGCTGTTCGGCGCCGCCGCAGGCATGGCGGAGGTCGGCCTTGTGCCGTTCGCATCGACCTACTCGGTCTTCGCCGCCCGTCGGGCGTACGACTTCATCTGCCTCGACATCGCCGAGCCGCGCCTCAACGTCAACATCGTGGGCGGTCTTCCGGGGCTCACCACCGGTTATGGCCCGAGCCACCAGGCGACGGAGGACGTGGCCATCTTCCGCGGCATCCCCGGCCTCACAATCGTCGACCCCTGCGACTCGGTCGACCTCGAGCAGGCGGTGCCGCAGCTTGCCGCTGACCCCGGCCCCACGTACCTGCGTCTGCTGCGCGGCCATGTGCCGACGGTCCTCGACGAGTACGACTACTCCTTCGAGCTGGGCAAGGCGAAGGTGATCCGCCCCGGAGCGGACGTCGTGTTCGTCTCCAGCGGGCTGATGACGATGCGCGCGCTGCAGGCGGCGGAGGCGCTTGCCGCGCACAAGGTGGATGTCGCGGTGGTGCACACCCCGACGCTCAAGCCGTTCGACGAGGACACCGTCCTGCGCGAGATCGACACGCCCCGCCTCGCGGTGACGCTCGAGAACCACACGGTGATCGGGGGCCTCTTCGAGACGGTCGCCTCGGCCATCGTGCGCCGAGGGCTCGGGCGACGCGTCATTCCGATCGCGCTGCCGGACCGGTTCCTCGACGCCGGCGCGCTCCCCACGCTGCATGAACGGTACGGCCTCGCGGTCGAATCCATCGTGGGTTCCGTCCTCCGCGAGCTCGGCTGAGCGGCAGGCGGGGTCGCTGTGAACGACCAGACCCGGTCCCGGTACTCCGTCTCGACGGTGTGCCTGCGGCAGTACGATCTCGTGCGGGCACTGGATGTCGCGCGGTCGCTCGGATTCGACAGCGTCGACCTCGTCGGCCTCCGCGGGCTGTGTGAGCACGTGCCGGTGAACGGCACCACGAGCGAAATGAGCGCGGCGGCGCGCACCTTCGCGGCATCCGGTCTTCGCGCGGCAAGCGTCAACGCCGACCCCGGTTCGTTCGACGGCTTCGATGACCCCGTCGACGTGATGCGGCGTGTGGAGCGGCTCATCGACTTCGCCGTCGAAGCGGGGGCGCCGATCCTCGTGCTCCCGGCGGGTGAGAAGTCGGAGCAGCGCACGACCGACCCGCAGATCGCCCGGATGGCCGACGCCCTCAACGAGGCGGGCGCAAGGGCGGCACGCAACGGCGTGCGACTGGCGGTTGAAGCGCCGTACTTCGGACGACCCATCGATCGCCTCGCTCGCGCGGCCGAGCTGATGGATGCCCTGGATCCGAGCATCCAATTGGCCTTCGACGTGTCGCACATCGAGGCCGCCGACGAATCCGTCGCGCACGCGTGGCAGCTCCTCGCCGCGCGCGTGGCGATCGTGCACCTGCGCGACGCGGTCAGCGGCGACATCCGCAGGGTCATCGGTCAGGGGCGCGTCGATTTCCCGGCGGTGTTCGATGCCATGCGATCGACGGACTATGCCGGCGACACCGTCTTGGAGCTGGAGACCCGGAACAGCCCCTACGCGAGCAAGAAACAGGAGGTGCTGGCGGCCGTCGAGTACCTCGATGCTGCCCGCACTGCAGCCTCCCGTACCCGATCTTAGCGTTGACGAAAGAACGTCGTTTCTTGATAGCCAATTCGGCCGCAGGAAGCGCTGAACCTTCCGTAGCGTGAGAGCCAAGCCCACCCCGAAGGAGTCGTCATCGACGCTGCAGTCCACGCCGAGCGAGGCGATCGGGGCGTGCCTGCGGGACGAGGGGCGTACTTCGTCTCGGACAGCACCGGCATCACTGCCGAGACTCTGGGCAGCGCGCTGCTCGCCAACTTTCCGGGTGTCGCGTTCCAGCGGCACACGATCCCCTTCGTGGACAGCGCCGCAGGAGCGCGGAACCTGGTCGCCGACATCGAGCGCGCCGCGGACGGCGGAGCACGGCCGCTGATCTTCGCGACCGTCAAGTCGGCGGAGATCCTCAGCGCCCTGGGCGCATCGGGCGCCGTCGTCATCGACCTGCTGGGCGGGCACCTCACCGAACTGGAAGAGGCGCTGGGAACGACGGCGTCGGAGCAGCTCGGACAGTTCCACGGTGTCGGGGACATCGAGCGGTACTTCGCACGGATGCGCGCGGTCGAGTACGCGATCGAGCACGACGACGGTCAAAGCGGGCGCGCACTGGACATCGCCGATGTCATCATCATCGCCCCGTCCCGGTGCGGCAAGACCCCCACAACGATGTACCTCGCCCTGCAGTACGGACTGCTGGTCGCCAACTATCCGCTCACCGACGACGACTTCCCCTCCGACGGGCTTCCGTCCACGGTGTCCCGGTACGTGCAGAAGTGCTTCGGGCTCACCACCACCCCGCTCCGGCTGAGCCAGGTGCGGCACGAGCGGCGGCCGAGCTCCACCTACTCGAGCCTTGCCCAGTGCACGCTCGAGCTGCGCCGCGCCGAGGACCTCTACCGCCGCAACCGCGTTCCTTTCCTCAACTCCTCCACCAAATCGGTCGAGGAGATGTCCGCCGTGATCATGCAGTCCATGCGACTGCGCTCCTGACTTCCACCGCATCCATCGCCTCGCGCCCTACCCACACAGATCGGGACACGAAATGACGAACAACATCCTCTGGTTCACCGAGATCGGAATGCACGACGTCGGTCAGGTCGGCGGGAAGAACGCCTCGCTCGGTGAGATGGTGAGCAACCTGTCCGGCGCGGGAGTCAGTGTGCCGGGCGGGTTCGCCACCACGGCCGACGCGTACCGCGAGTTCCTCGCCGCCGACGGCCTGTACGAGCGCATCCGCTCGACCGTCGAGGCGCTGGACGTCTCCGACGTGGCAGAGCTCTCGCGGGTCGGCGCGAACGTCCGCGAGTGGATCGAGCAGCAGTCGCTGCCGGCGCAGTTCGACGCCGACATCCGTGCGGCGTACGCCGCTCTGGTCGCCGGCGATCCCGAGCCGGAGTCGGTCTCGTGGGCGGTGCGCTCCAGCGCCACGGCGGAGGACCTTCCTGATGCGTCGTTCGCAGGTCAGCAGGAGACGTTCCTGAACATCAGCGGCATCGACAACGTCCTCGCCGCCATTCGGAGCGTGTTCGCGTCGCTCTACAACGACCGGGCCATCGCGTACCGCGTGCACCACGGCTTCGATCACCACGACGTGGCCCTCTCCGCCGGCATCCAGCGGATGGTGCGCTCGGATGTCGGGGCCTCCGGTGTGCTGTTCACCGTCGACACGGAGTCCGGCTTCGACCGCGCGGTGTTCATCACCAGCTCGTACGGGCTCGGTGAGGCCGTCGTGCAGGGCGCCGTGAACCCCGACGAGTTCTACGCGTACAAGCCCGCCCTCCGAGAGGGGCGGCCGGCGATCCTGAAGCGGTCGGTGGGGGAGAAGGCGATCCAGATGGTCTACGCCGACGGCACGCACGCCGGGGGAAGCACCGTCTTCACCGACGTGCCGGTGGCGGATCGCGCGCAATTCAGCATCACCGATGCGGAGGTGGAGGAGCTGGGCCGGCAGGCGCTGGTGATCGAGGACCACTACGGGCGGCCCATGGACATCGAGTGGGGCAAGGACGGCATCGACGGCAAGCTGTACATCCTGCAGGCACGGCCGGAGACCGTGGTCTCCCGCGTCGACGGCAACCTGACGCGACGCTTCGTGCTCGAGGAGTCCGGCACGGTGATCACCATAGGACGGGCGATCGGGCAGAAGATCGGCGCCGGACCGGTGCGGGTGATGACCTCCCTGGCGCAGATGGACACCTTCCGGGCGGGCGACGTGCTGGTCGCCGACATGACCGACCCGGACTGGGAGCCGATCATGAAACTCGCCTCCGCGATCGTCACGAACCGAGGCGGGCGCACCTGCCACGCGGCGATCATCGCGCGGGAACTCGGCATCCCGGCCGTCGTCGGCACGGGGGATGCGACGCACGTACTCCAGGACGGCCGGGAGGTCACCGTCTCCTGCGCCGAGGGCGACAACGGATTCGTCTACGAAGGCATCCTCCCCTTCGAGGAGGTCATCACCCGCCTGGACCAGATGCCCGAGAGCCCGACGAAGATCATGCTGAACGTCGGGACCCCCGACCAGGCGTTCGCGTTCTCGAAGCTCCCCAACAAGGGCGTGGGCCTGGCCCGCCTCGAGTTCGTGATCAACCGCCAGATCGGCATCCACCCCCGCGCCCTGCTCGAGCACGACAGCCTTCCCGCCGAGCTGCACGACGAGATCGCCCGGCGGATCGCCGCCTACCCGTCGCCGCGCGACTATTTCGTGCGGCGCGTGGCAGAGGGCATCTCGATGATCGGGGCCGCATTCGCCCCAGAACCGGTGATCGTGCGCCTGTCGGATTTCAAGTCGAACGAGTACGCGAACCTGATCGGCGGCGAGCTGTACGAGCCGCACGAGGAGAACCCGATGCTCGGCTACCGCGGGGCATCCCGATACATCTCACCGGATTTCCGTGCGTGCTTCGACATGGAGTGCGAGGCACTTCGCTTCGTCCGCGACGAGATGGGCCTCACCAACGTCGAGATCATGGTCCCGTTCGTCCGCACTGTCGCAGAGGCCCGTGCGGTGATCGAGCTGCTCGCGGAGAACGGCCTCCGCCGGGGCGAGAACGGGCTGCGCGTCATCATGATGTGCGAGCTGCCATCCAACGCGGTGCTCGCCGATGAGTTCCTGGAGTACTTCGACGGCTTCTCGATCGGCTCGAACGACATGACCCAGCTCACGCTGGGCCTGGACCGCGACTCCGGGCTCGTCGCCGCGACGTTCGACGAGCGCGATCCCGCCGTGCTCAAGATGCTGTCGATGGCGATCGAGGGCTGCCGCCGCGCCGGCAAGTACGTCGGCATCTGCGGCCAGGGTCCCAGCGATCACCCCGACCTCGCCGAATGGCTCGTCGCCCAGGGCATCGAGTCGATGTCGCTCAACCCCGACACGGTCGTGGAGACCTGGCTGCGGCTGGCGAAGGCAGAGCCGCAGCTGGCACGGGTCTAGCTCCGGCCTCCAGAGCCTTGCCTCTTTGACGTGTATGCCGAGTCGCTGCGGGGTCTCGATCACCTCGCCGATCCGGAGCAGGAGGCTTGCCGTGGTGTCGGAGCCCCTCGGCGGGCCCCGCGGTCAGCTCAGCCGCCGCGATCCGCCTGCTGCGCCGTGCGCGAGTTGGTCACCGCGACCCCCGGCGGTTCGCCGGTCGTCCAGAGCCGGTGACCCGTGAGGGGGAGAACACCGCTCTCACCCTCACGGGTCGTCATCTCGACCGGAATGCCGGCCGAGGCGTCAGCCCTGGAACAGGCGCGGCAGCAGGTCGATCAGTGCCTTCTGCCACACGTCCCAGCTGTGCGGGCCGGGGATGATCGGAGCGAACTCGTGCTCGACACCCCGGTTCGTCATGCTGCTGATCAGGCTCAGCGTCGCTCCATAGGTGAAGTCCTGGACGTCACCCGAATAGACCCGCAGCAGCTTGGTCCCGTCGTTGATCGCCGCCACGTCCGCGTTTGCGGGAACGCTGCCGAACGCGGACATCGCGCCGATGTAGGCGAACTCGCCCGGGTGCGCCCACAGCGTGCTGAGGGTGTGACCCGAGCCCATGGACAGACCGGCGAGCGCCCGGTCCTCGCCTTCGCTGCTCACGTTGTACTGCGCCTCGGCGGTCACGGTGATGCGCTGCGTGATCTCGTCGGGGAAGTTCACGCCGTTGCCGTTCGCCATCACGACCACCATGGGAACGATGTTTCCCCTGGCGTAGTGGTTGTCAAGGATCTGGGCGGCGAAGCCGACCTCGATCCAGTCCGTCCAGGTCTGTCCGCCGCCGTGCTGGAGGTAGAAGACCGGGTATGCCTCGGCGCGATCGGGGTCGTAGTCCGGGGGCGTCCACACGTAGGCGGAGCGAGTCGGGTTGCCGGTCGCACTGCTCGTGTAGTCCATGACCTCGACGTCACCGCGAGCCTCGGGTGCGACCGGCGTCGTGTACTCGCCACGGAGCGTCTCGTCGCCGGGCACCTGGAACGTGCTCCAGTTGGGCTCGGAGAGCACGGTCGTCGGGTTGGTCTGATCCTTTCGGTCGACACCTTCGACGACGAACTTGTAGTAGTACGAACCCGCCTCCACCGGCATCGTCAGACGCCAGCGCCCGTCGTCCTGCTTGGTCATGGGCGTGCGCGGCCAGCTTCCAGCAGGACCGAAGTTGCCCCACACCGTGACGTTGTTCGCGTTGGCGAATTCGGTGCCGGTCTCGAAGGTCACCACGCCGTTCTCGTCGATCCAGGGCGTCGGCGTGGTGCCGGCAGCCGGAAGCGAGTGCGGCTCGAGCGGAAGATGGCCCTCACTCGGTCCGGTCTCGCCCGAAGCCTGGAACACGCGCTGTACGAAGTCGTGCAGGCTCTTCTGCCAGGTGTCCCACGTGCCGCCGGTGTCGGGGTCGGCGCCGTCCGACTGGAACTCGACGCCGGCTGCGGTGAGCTTGTCGGCGAGGTTCACCGTCGAGTTGTAGCTGGGGTCGGTGACGTTGCCGACGTACAGACGGATGAGGTCGGTCGCGTCGTTGATCTGCTTCGCCTTGCCTTTGCTGATCTTGCCACTGCCGTTGCCGAGGTCACCCTCAAGGTCTCCCGAGAACGAGCCGACGTTCGAGAACTCTTTCGTGGCGTCGACCAGGAGGCTCAGGGCCTGCTCGGCCCCACGCCCGATACCGGCGACGGCGCGGTCTTCGCTGTCGCTGGAGACGTTGAACGCGTCCTCGGCGGCCGGAAGCAGGTTCTTGACCACCTCGCCGCGGATGTCATCGACCGCGCCGTCACCCATCACGACGACCATCGGCTCGGCGTTCCCGTCGAGGGTCAGATTGTCGAGGATCTGCTGCAGTCGGCCGAGCTCAGCCCACTCGCGATAGCTCTGGCCCTCGTCCTGCAGGAGATAGAGCACCGGGTACGGCTCGGCGCGGTTCTCGTCATAGCCCGGCGGCGTCCAGACCAGCGCCGATCGCGCGGTCCCCGTGACGGAGCTGTCGTAGGTGAGCGTCTCGAGGATGCCGCCGCCCTCCGCGTCGGCGAGCCACTCGGCGCCCGGACCATCGACGAACAGCGTGTTCCATGTGGGCTTCGAGGTCACTTCCTGCGGACTGGCGGGGTTGCGGAACGGGATCGCGTCCTGGTTCCACGCCGGACGAGCCGAGTACTGGTAGTAGTAAAGGCCCGGCTCGAGGGGTCCGAGCGTGGTCGTCCAGTTTCCTCCGCCAGAACCCATGTTGAGCGTCGTCCAGGTCTTGCCGGGTGCGAAGTTCCCCTCGACCGCCACGACCGATCCCGTGATACCGGTCGCGGGCTGGACCGCCGCGTTGGGCACAGTGAACCGGTAGACGTCCGGGACGGCGTTGTCGATCTCGGCGACCCACGGGTCCTCGGCGGCTGCGGCCGGCTGCGCCGCGAGGAGTGTGGACACTCCCAGCGCGGCCGCAGTGGCCATCGCCACCAATACACGACGGGAGCGCTTCTCGGCGCCCCGCCCTTGATCTGTCCACATCATCTTCGATTTCCTCTCGTGTACCTCCCGCACGGCGTCATGCGTGAGAGCTGCGCGCCGGAGGGACGAAACTCCGGCGGAGCGGCGGACGAAGCTCCGTCTTGGCGGATTACAACGTCGTAAATGCCGTCCAGCCCATCGTCGCCTCTCAGGCGAGTGGAGGTCAAGAGTAAATTCCAACGTTGTATAAAAGGTGCCGCTCTTGAGCCCGTGCCGCATGCTCGCGGCCCGCGCGCCAAGATGGGTCCTCTTGCGGCCGCCCTGCGGTCTGACAAGAGTGGATGAATGGCCGTTGTCCGCGTTCTTTCCTTCCTGCTGGTATTTCTCGTCGGCGCGGCGCTGGTCGCTGCGGCGATGTTCGTCGTGGGAGTTCGCACTCGCAATCCCCGCGCGCTGCGCTTCGCGCGCGCAGTGCAGCGCGACCTTCTGAATCCCGGGACACTGCGGGATGCCGGTAGCACCGGGTCGCCCTGGGCCGTCGTACGCGCGCCCGGGCGGGTCAGCGGCAAGGTCTACGACACACCAGTCGGCGTGCAGCACGTCGGCAACGACCTGTACATCTCGCTTGTCTACGGCGAGGGGACGCAGTGGCTTCGCAACGTCCTCGCCGCGGGCGGTGCGACCGTGATCCACGACGGCAACGCGATCGAAGCGACCGTGCCCGAACTCGTTCCCATCAAGCAGACGCCCGTGGCCGCCGCCGATCGGCTGGCCATCTCGATCTTCGGCATCACGCACGCGCTGCGGCTGCGGGCGACATCATCGGTGCCCATTTCCGCCCGATAGGTTCAGCCCCGCCACTGGGACTGGGAACTTTGGCGGCACGTCAATCCAGTCCTGATGACCGGTCAATAGCCGAGGTACGCGCACGCCTTCAGGAGGTTCTCCAGTGATGCGACGACTCCCGCCCCACCGTCCGCGAGTTCGGGGTAGTCCCGGGTAGCAATGTGACCGTCTCAGGCGTCCGCAAGCTGCCAGACGTGCCGGTACAGACCATCCGAGTCACCGCGCGAGACGTTGAGTTCGCGGATCAGTCCAATGTCGTCTGCTATGCGGCACGCCGCTTGCGGGGGCCTCACCGCCTGCCCCAGGCGGGGTACGCCGCTGCAGGGGCGGTGTCGGCGGCGGCCAACGGGCGAATGTTCTCTCCGGTGGAGTCCATCACCCAGTAGCGGTACAGGTCGCCGTCACCCGTGCCGCTGTTGGAGCGAAAAGCGATCGATGTGCCATCCGGTGACCACGTCGGTTCGATGTTGTCCGAGCCGGAAGGGCCGATCGCGCGAAGGTCCGATCCATCGGCGGCCATCACGTGAATCCTGCGCTGCTTACCGGCTGGATCACCCCGCTCGAAGGCGATCTCGCTGCCATCTTCGTTCCAGACGGGGTGGCGGTCGAGGGTGGACCCGGTGAGATTGACGGGTTGAAACGGTCCGTCGACTCGGATTGTGAAGATGGAGCCCCCCGGATCGCCGCGAGTGCCGCTGAAGTACGCTATCGAACTGCCATCCGGTGAGAAGCTGACATCGTCGACCCAGGCGTTGTTGATCGGAAACTCGGTCAGCACGCTGCCGTCAAGGTTGACGAGTCGAAGAGCGAAGTGGCCATCGACCAGGCACGCCAAGGCCAATCGATCCTGACGAACCGGATCCCAGGCGGGTGGCAGGTACCGGTCGCAGATCCTTTCGTCGAACAGCTCGCGATCACCGCTTCCGTCCGCGGCCACGACCCGGAGGTAACTCGATGCATCGCTGGTCTGCACGATGTATACGATCGATCTGCGGTCCGGCGAGATGGATGGCCAGGGAGGGTCATGCTCCTCCGCAACCGGGCTGCCGCCTCGGGTGACCTGTGTGCCCAGCTCCCCACTTTCGCTGTCGATGAGGAAGATGTCGGAAACCTCTCCGACCCTACGGGCGATGGCCAACGTCGCGTCCGGAATCGCGTCGGACTGTGGGATCAACCCGTCGGATGTCGTGAGGGGTGGCACGGTTGCCGTGGGCTGCTCGGTGGGCTGCGTGGGCTGCTCGGTGGGCTGCTGCGTGGGCTGCTCGGTGGACCCGTCCGCTGGGAGCCGAATCCACAGCACCGCTGCTGCCGCCAGAATCACCAGCACGGCTGCGCCGGCACTGATCCACGCCACTCTTCGATGTCGGAATCCTGCGGGGACCTCGTGTCCGGCGCTCGAATCGGGCGGCGCGTGTGCCTCGTCTTTCCGTTCGGAGGGTTCCTCCGACGGGGGACCTGGGGCCGTGGCCGCCCGTCGGATGGCGGCGATGCGCTCCGCATGCTTGAAGTAGAGATCGCGGCGAGCACTCAGGATGTCTAGCAGGCCCAGAATCTCCGGCCGGACTGTGCTGTCCTCCTCGTCGAGCCCGGCCTCCAGCCGATCTATGATCTCTGCCTGCTGCTGGTACGAGAGCTCGGCCGCCCCCAGGTCCGTAGCGATCCCGGCGAGGAAGGCGTAGGGGACGGGCGGATCCGGTGGCAAGGTCGCAGGAAGCGCCTGGCGCCTCATCGCACTCGCGTTCACCGACGAGATCAGCTCGAGCTGGGCGGTCAGTTCACGTGACCGATAGTCGACGATCTGCAGGTCGGCGACGGGAAGGGTGTGCGGATGCTCGACCGGACCGATCTGGACCGGCAAGACCGGCAGGCCCAGCTTCCTCGCGTAGGACAGCTCCGCGCCGCACGGCTTCGACTTCACCGCATTGTCGGAGAGTGCGAGCACGAACACCTCGCAGTCCCGTATCTGCTTCAGGATCTCCTGCCACCAAGGCTGGCCACCATGGAGCTTCTCGTCTATCCACACCTCGTAATGGGTATTGCGGAGGTCGCCCACCATCGACAGGACGGCTCGCTCATCGAGGCTTGAATAGCAGACGAACAGCATCGGCGTCCTCCCGACAGGCTATTGGGTATCCTCAGTCTGACCCTGGATCACCGCGAGGGCTACGTTAAGGCCTGCCATCGCGGTGCGCCTCATCAGAGTCTCTCGAAAGGTCAGAAGCACTGCCACCGCCAGTTCGGGCAAGGACGTTTTGCGAGCGTTCGCCTTGCGTTCAGCCGACCAGTTCCGGCCGGACGGCCCATCGGCTCTCGACAGCCGCAGATGGGCGCGCGACTACAACGAGGTCAAGGAGATCCGATCGAGCACCAGTACGACGCGGACCACCGACCAGACTCTGGCTGCGAGGTTCTGAGCGGAAGCGCCCGTTCAGCAGGCGCGTGGCTCGTTCCGCAAATTCGTTCTCGACCACCAGCTCGACGTCGTCGATGCGGCACGCTTCATGGCGATGATCTCGGTGACGTACGCGGACGCGCTGACGCTGCAGCGGGCTCATTCACCGCATGCCGGGGCGTACGGCCGAGCCCCGAGGAGCTCCGCCCACTCCTGCCGGGATAGCACTCGTCCGGCGACCTCGCATGCGCGTTCCTCCCACACGTCCGGCTCGGCGACGACGACCTGCCAATGCCCGTCGGACCGCTCGACCGCGACGGTGCGCTCATCGGGCTCGGCCGGTGCATCGTCCAGAAGCTGCCCGTCCGCGCGAAAAGCTGCCGGCCAGTCGCCGAAGTCCGACGTGATGATGGCGCCATCGGCTCCGGCCGTCACCAGCTCGCCGGTCGATCGGAACTGGACCGCGGTGACCGCGCCGTCATGATCCCGGAGCGTCTCCTCGATCTTGCCGGTGTCGGTGCTCGCCACCACGAGGCCGGTGTCGGCCGCGATGGCGAGCAGACGGCTGCCTGGACTGAAGTCGGCCGCTGTGGGAAAGGACGACAGCGAGACCGTGATGGGTGCTGCTTGCCCGGAGGAGCCGACGATGCGCACTGCGCGCAAGCCATCTCGGACGGCGATCCGGCTGCCATCCGGACTGACGGCGAGAATCCCGGTGCCGGCGAGCCGATGGAGCTCCTCGCCTGATGCCGTGTCAAGAACCACCGTCGGTCCGAATGCGCTGGCGTAGATGCGCGAGGCGTCCGGTGAGAACTTCACCGCGCCGTATTGCCAGGCCGGACCGGGCACGCCCTGACCGGGCGCGAAGGTCGGATCGGAACTGATCACGCCGAGATCCAGGAGCATGGGACCGGTCGGGTCTCCTGCCCCGCCTCGCCAGAGGCCGATGCTCACGGATGACTCGGGCTGCCGTGTCGCGGCGAGCGCTGCGAAAACGGATCCGTCCGCGGAGTACTCGACGTCTGTCGCGGTCCCACCCATCCCTGCGTAGGTTGCCACGCCTGAGCGGCCCTGCTCCGCGAGATCGAGCACACCCGTCCGCCGGACAGCGCAGGCGATGTCACTGCAGAGGTCGGATGTCTCGCTGAACGCGACGGAGCCCGAGACGGGATCGACAGCCGACGTCGCCACCGTCCTTCCGAAGGGGGAGTACTCGCCGAGCTGCGATCGGGCGTCCAGATCGAACAGTCGCACGTCTTGGTCGCTGTCGATCACGGATGCCCGAGTCCCGTCCTGCGCAACGGACATGCTCACGGCGGCGACTCCGTCTTCCGGGATCCGGATCACGCTGGTCAGACGGGGTGCGCGCGAGATGACCCGTACGAGGTTGACACGAGTGTCGGAATGGTCCCAGAGGTGGATGGCCTCCACGGCGAGCAGCAGCGCCCGGTCGAATTCCGGCTCCTCCAGCGCCAGCCCGGCGACCCGCCGGGCTTCCGCGACCGTCGCGCGCTCGCCCGCCAGGTTCGCCTGGAACCCCCCGAAGAGGCTCGCTGCCACCGCGACGAGAGCGAGACCGGCTGCGGCGGCGGAGACCCAGGACAGTCGGCGCACCATGCGTCGCTCCTTGCGCAGTTGGTTCTGCGCGGCCGCGAGTGCGGCGGTCTCATTTGCTGCGGAGGCATCGAGGAACTCTCGTTCCACGCCCGTGAGCGCGGGGCCGACCACGTCTCGCCAATGTTGGGCGGTGGTCAGTCGCCCTCCGCGATAGAGCTCGCTGTCTGGTCGTCCCATCGCATCCCAGGCGGCGGCGGCGGAAGCGAGGTGTCGCATGATGCGTTGGCCCTCGACGTCATCGGCGAGCCACTCCTTCAATCGTGGCCATTCCCGTGCGAGCGCTTCGTGCGACAGTTGCACGGACTCTTCATCCGTGGTGAGCAGCCGGGCATCGGCCAGCCGGTCGACGATCTGCGCATGGGCCTGGTCAACGGCGATCCGCGTCCGCTCGACGCGGCGCGATATCACGGCGCCGTCCGCGGATGCTTCGACCAGGCGGAGGAGGATGTCGCGCAGGAGCCGCACGCCCTCCCTGGAGAGCGTCGCGTAGACCTCTTCGGCGGTCTTTGCGACGGCACCGTCGATTTCACCGGATGCCCGGTACCCGTCGACGGTCAGAACGCGGCCCTCACGACGGGACCACACCTGACGCAGGGCGTGCGACAGCAGCGGAAGGGCCCGCCCATCGGCGTCGCGAACCAGGATCTCGACCAGGCCCGGCTCCAAGATGAGCCCGGCCTGCTCCGCCGGCCTCTCGATCACGGTTCGCACTCCGTCCGGACTCAGCGCGGTGAGCATCAGCATGTGCGACTGGATGATCTGGGCGAAGCCTTCGTGATCGGCCAGGTCTCCGAGGCGGTCTGCACGGATCGCGACGACGAGCATGCCGCGGAAGACCATCTTGGACAGGGCGTCGAAGAATTCGCGTGTCCGGGCCGCGTCGTCCGCGCCGAAGGCCTGCTCGCACTGATCCACGATCAGCAGCGAATCTCCGTAGGGGAGATCGAGGTCGCGAAGGGCATCGATCGGATGCTCGCCGGGCGTGACGACCGCGACCTCCTTGCCGCGCGCGATGAACTGTGCACCGATACCGGCCCTGACGAATGACGACTTCCCGACGCCCGATGAGCCGGCGACGAGGAGCACGCCGTGCTCGTCGAGCGCCCGGAGTGCCGCGGACAGTTCCTGCTCGCGACCGAAGTACCGCTCGGCGTCCGCCACGCCTGCGGGAGGCAGTCCGAAGTACGGACATTCGGCGCTCGCGATCCGGAAGACATGATCGGACAGCAGCGCTTCGTCCTGGCGGAGGATCGCCTGCTCCAGCGCAGCAAGCTCTGCGCACGGATCCAGTCCCAGCTCGGCAGCGAGGAGCGCCCGTGCTCTGCGTACAGTTGCCAGCGCATCCGCTTGCCGACCCTGGCGGTACTGCGCCACGCTCAGCACGACCCACCGCCGCTCGCGCAGGGGCGCTTCGGCGACACGTGCCCGAGCCGCAGCGGCCACCTCTTGAGACTCCCCCGCCTGGAGCCTCGCGTCGAGGAGCAGCTCCTCGGCTCCGAGCCGCATCTCCTCCAGGCGACCTGCCGCGATCTGAGCCGGCTCCCAGTCGAGGAGTTCGACGAACGGCTCGCCGCGCCACATGGCCAGTGTCTCCGCGAAGGTGTGCGCGGCACGCTCGGGCTCACCGAGCTGGAGCTGCTGCGCGCCTCGCATGAGGAGTCGCTCGAACCGCTCGGCATCGAGCTCCACGTGGTCTGGAACCAGCCGGTACCCGAGGGGGGTGGTCTCGATCAGCGCCGGCGCGATGAGCCGGCGCAGGCGCATGATGCACCCGGGGATGACGTGCGCCCACGACGCGGGGGGACGATCGCTCCAGAGCGCCGCCGCGAGCGATTCCGGCGACAGGGATGTGCCCATGTCGACCGTGAGCGCGGCCAGCACCGCACGATCGCGCGGCGTCAGCGGGATTCGGCCGTCGTCGAGTGTCAGCGCTCCGAGTACGCGGACCTCCATGACGCCCACTGTGCGCCCGTCTCCGACATCCGTCAAGGCACCTGATATCGGGCCGATACCGTGCGGACCGGCGCCGGTATCGTGCTGATATCGGCGTGTCCTTCACTGATCGAGCAGCCATCCCGCTGAACGGATCGAACGAAGGACGAGGACCATGTGGACTTCAACCCGGCGCTCCCGCGCCCCTCACGCGTCACACTGGCGGCGGGTGGGTGTTGCGGTCGCTTCACTGGCGTGCTTCGCGCTCGCCGCGTGCACCGCGGCCGAGGCGCCGTCCTCCGCATCGACCGCGGAGGCTGACAGGATCGCACCTTTCCCGGAGAGCGGCGTAATCGACGCCGGCACATACCTCGTGACCGGCTATCCGGTGCCCTTCGAAATCACCGTCCCAGACGGCTGGGAGACCTTCAACGGCGCGGAGCTGGGCAAGGACGACCCGGATCACCGGGATAGTTGGAATGTCGCCCTGGCTTTCTGGCCTGTCTACTATGTGCCCACAGACGCATGCGCCTGGAGGGGCGCGCTCGTTCAGGTCGATCCGACGGCTGAGGCGTTTATCGATGCGATGTCGGCGCAGGCGTCAACGGTGGCCACCCCTGCCGTCGAGGTCATGGTGGGCGATTACTCCGGCTTCGAGTTCGACCACGCCGCCGAAAGCGACGTCGACATCACCGAGTGCTACGGCGGCAAGTTATGCATCAGCTCTGATCTGGCGGAGTCCTGCTATGGACGCGAGTACCGAACTGTGGACCCGCGGGAAACCTACCTCGTGGTCGACCTGGACGGCGAGCGTGCTGTGATCGTGCTGTTCCAATCCAACGAATCGATCGATCCCGCACTGACGAGAGAGGCTCGCGCCGTGTTCGACTCGATCGCGTTCGTTGCACCCGACTGAAGAAATCGAACGGAAGGACGTGGACATGTCGACTTCAACACGTCGCTCCCGCGCCGCTCACCCGCCACGCTCGCGGCGGGTGTGTGCTGCGGTCGCCTCACTGGCGTGCTTCGGCCTGGCCGCGTGCACCGCGCTAGAGGCGCCGTCCCCGGCATCGACCGCGGAGGCTGACACTATTGCACCATTCCCACAGAGCGGCGACCTCGCCGGCACATACCTCGTCACCGGCTACCCGGTTCCCTTCGAGATCACCGTCCCGGACGGCTGGGTGACCTACAACGGCGCGGAACTGGGCAGGGACGACCCGGATCTCCCGGATGAATGGAATGCCTTCCTGCTATTTTATCCCGTCGACTATGTCTCGACCGACGCATGCGCGTGGCAGGGCGCGCTCGTCCAGATCGATCCGACGGCTGAGGCGTTCGTCGATGCGATGACGGCGCAGGCGTCAACCGTAAGCACTCCTCCCCTCGAGGTCATGGTGGGCGATTACTCCGGTTTCGAGTTCGATCACGCCGCCGAGAGCGACGTCGACTTCACCGCCTGCGACGGCGGCAAGCTATGCATCGACTCGGATGCTCCGCACGACTGCACCGAACGCCCGTACTCAACTGGAGGCGAGCGCAGAACCTACCTCGCGGTCGACCTGAACGGCGAGCGGGCCGTGATCGCGGTGGGACAATCCGACGAATCGATCGATCCGGCGCTGAGCGAAGAGGCACGCGCCATCCTCGACTCCATCGAGTTCGTCGCACCGGACTGATCGCGCTGAACGGATTGAACGAAAGGACGTAGTCATGTCGACATCGACTCCGCCCTCCAGCGCCGCTCACCCGACACGCTCGCGGCGGGTGGGTGTTGCCGTGGCTTTGCTGGCGTGCTCGGGCCTCGCCGCGTGCACCGCGCTAGAGGCGCCGTCCCAGGCATCGACCGCGGAGGCTGACACGATCGCACCGTTCCCGGAGAGCGGCAAGATCGACGCCGGCACATACCTCGTGACCGGACACCCGGTTCCCTTCAAGATCACCATCTCAGACGGCTGGGAGACCCTCGACGGCGCGGCCCTGGGCAAGAACGACCCCGATCACCCGGACAGTTGGAATGTCGCCCTGGCTTTTTGGCCCGTCTACTACGTGCCGACGGACGCATGCGAATGGGAAGGCACGCTCGTCCAACTCGATCAGACGGCTGAGGCGTTCGTCGATGCGATGACGGCGCAGGCGTCAACGGTCACCACCCCTCCCATCGAGGTCATGGCGGGTGAATACTCCTGCTTCGAGTTCGACTACGCCGTCGAGAGCGACGTCGACATCACCGACTGCTACGGCGGAAGGTTATGCATCAGCTCTGATTTCGCGGAATCCTGCGTCAAGATCGACGCTCGTCGCACCGAAGGATGCATTGCAGTTGAGACATCCCCGCGGCGCTACTGCGCCGTGTAGCCCCCGTCGACCAGGTGGTACGACCCCGTGATGAACGAGGCTGCGTCGGAGGCGAGGAACGCCACGAGGCTCGCGACTTCCTCCGGGGTTCCCAATCGGCCGATCGCGTGCTTGCCCTTGAGGAACTCGAGTGTGTCGGCGTCGAGATTCTTGTCGAGGAGAGGCGTCTGGATGAAGCCGGGACCCACTGAGTTGACGCGCACTCCCCGCTGCGCGTACTCGAGAGCGGCGTTCTTGCTGAGGCCGACCACCGCGTGCTTGGCAGCGACGTACGCGGACGACTGAGCGAACCCCACGCTGCCGAGGATCGATGCGATGTTGACGATCGAGCCGCGACCCGCCTCGACCATCGCAGGCAGCTGGGCTTGCATGCCATAGAGCACGCCGTTGAGATTGATGTCCATGACCTTCTGCCACGAGTCGAGCGGGTAGTCGCCGGTCGTGGCCGAGGCGCCGCCGATACCGGCGTTGTTGACGGCGATGCCGAGCGGAGCGGCCTCGATTGCGAGACGGACGGACTCACTCGCGGCGTCAGGGTCGGCGACATCGCCGACGTGGGCGATCGCCGTGCCACCGCTCCGCGAGATCTCCTCCACGACCGTGTCGACAGCATCTGCATCGAGGTCGCTCACGACCACCGACGCTCCGTTCTCGGCCAGCAGATGGGCGACAGCACGCCCGATGCCGGACCCGGCACCCGTCACGATCGCTGACCGCTCTGCGACGTCGTATGTTGCCATGTCAGTGTCTCCTCACCAGGTCGGTCGGGGGAATGCGTGGTGCGCCCCCGTCGGTGGCCGCATGCCGTGCGCGGATTGCGGCCACGCGCAACAGGCGGCCTGTGCTCAGCACGGTATGCCCCGCGCGCGCGAGGTCCGCACCCCGTTGACTCGTGGTGCGCGGGTGCTACCCTGTCGCATCCCACCGCCCTTGCCGCGGCCACAGCAGCTTCACCGCTGCGGGTGCACCATGCGCGCATGGGGGAAGTTCCGCCGTCACGGGGCGCGGAGCAGGGCGGTGGGTGGCACGAGGCATCGCCCCGATTCGCAGGCAAGCGTTCGGTCAGGATCACACTCGCCGCCGTGGCGGCGGTGGCAGTCGGTGCCGTTGTCGCAACACTCGTCTTGGTCTCGAGCCCCCGTCCTGACTCGACGCTGCAGCTGGTCGGGTCAGAAGCGGATCTCCGAATCCTCGCGAACCTGGCCGGGGAGGAACAGTGGCCGGCCATCGTCCCATCCACCCTCCGGAGCTATGAGCCATACGGAGAGGTGGAGGTGTGGTCGGCGACGAACGGGTTCGGATCACCGTGCCTGATCGCGTTCGAGTGCACTCCACAGGAAGGGAATCTGCTCACCAGTAGTCGATGACGTCGGACGACACCAGTGACGGTCGGCCGGGTCCTCGCCGTCGGCGGTGAGAATGTCTCAGGCGTGGTTCGGGGTTTCGCCTTGGTGGATGACGAGCGAATCGGGCCATCCATCATCGGCGGCGGGGTCAGTGCGGAGACTGCAGCTGCTCGAGAGGTCGGAGGGCCGTGTCGGGTGAGCAGCCGAGCTCGCCGGGCTGCAGCAGGATCCGGGGCACGTGCAGCACCTGCACCCCGTCGGCGCCACGTTTGACGAGCAGGCAGTCGTCACCATCACCCATCGCGAAGCCGATGTCGCCGCCGGCGACTGTCGCTCTGGGCTCGAACGCCACCTCCCGGTCACCGGTCGGCTGCGGCATCCGCTCGACCACTTCGGCGAGTATGTCGTCGGCGGATGCCGTGGCTGACGCATTCGTGAGCACCTCGACGACGAGCGCTTCGGCGCCATCCGGCACGACGTAGACCGGGCGCGTGTCGACCGGGGGCGGGATGCGCGCCGCGTCGGGCGGACAGGGGATGTCGTGGGCGACCGCGGTGTCGTTGCTCCAGTCCCCGAACCGTTCGGTCGCGACCCCCCAGAAGTCGAACTCCGACTCGAAGCACGCGACGTAGGGATCGCCGCCCTGGGCGCGTGGCACGCTCGCACGGAACTGCAACGCGCCGAACGGTTCACCATGGACCGCGTCGGGGTACTCCTCGAAGCCGATGAGCTCGACACCCCCCGATGTCTGTGTGTCGATGTCGGCCCAGCGGGCGTAGTCCTCGATCACGTCGGTGCCCTCGCGGTAGAGGCCGCGAGCGACGTCAGCGACGGCCGTACGGGCGGCCGCGTGGGACTTCGTGTCCGCGGCGGACCCGGACCCGCTCGCCGATCCGCCCGCACATCCGGCGAGCGCGCCCGCGGCGGTGAGGGCGACCAGGGCGACCACGGCGGAACGCTGTCGCCGAGTCGAGGCGGGGGGACGCATCTCCTGATCACATCACACTCGAGCGGCTGTCCTCGGCTGCGCGCTCGGACTTCACAGTCCCGACCGGGCCCGGAGTCGGCGGCACCCCCGGACGGGGCGAGGTAGCATGCCGAGAGCCGACCACAGGGCCGATTCCGACCACGGCGGGAGAGGACACCGCCATGACGACACTCCGAGAAGCCGGCATCCCCGTCATCATCGACTGCGACCCTGGACACGACGACGTCTTCGCGCTCTGGTTGGCAGCCGGCCATCCGGCGATAGATCTCCGAGCCGTGACGACCGTGGGCGGCAACGTACCGCTCATGCACACCAGTCGCAATGCGCGCGTCGCGCTCAGCGTCGCAGGTGTCGCCGACGTGCCCGTCGCCGCCGGCGCCGCCGGGCCGCTGTCCCGGGCACTCCAGACGGCGGAATGGATCCACGGAGAGAACGGTCTTGGAGGTCCGGACCTCCCTGAGCCGACGTTTCCGCTCGATTCGCGCCCGGCGACGGCGCTGATGGTCGACGTGATCGCCGCGGCTGCGGAACGGGTGACCATCATCGCCACTGGTCCCCTTACGAACATCGCCATCCTGGTTCGCGATCACCCCGACGCAGCCGAGCGCATCGAGGAGGTCGTGTGGATGGGCGGCTCGACCGAGCGCGGCAACGTGACCCCATATGCCGAGTTCAACGCATGGGTCGATCCGGAAGCGCTCGCGCTCGTCCTCTCCAGCGGCATCCGGCTCACGATGGTGGGGCTCAACGTGACGCACACCGCGCTCGTGACGGGCGCGGTCCGCAAGCGTCTGGCGGCCGTCGGCACGCGTACGGCCGCCTTCGGCGAGGAGCTGCTCGAGTTCTTCTGCCACACCAATGACCAGGTGTTCGGTCTCCCCGACGGTCCGCTGCATGACCCGGTCGCCGTCATGGCGGTCGCCGAGCCCGAGGCCGTGCGCCGGGTGCATACGCGCCTCGATGTCGAGCTCGCGGGCAGCGAGACGGTCGGCGCGACGAGCGTCGACTTGGACGGCGTCCTGCGCCGGCAGCCCAATGCGTGGGTGGCGAGAAGTCTTGACGTCGACCGCTTCTGGGCGTCGATGGGCAAGGCGATCGCGCGGCTGCGCTGATCGCGGCGATCGTCTGCCGGCGACTTCCCCCGGAAGTAGGCAGGAACCCGGGTTGACGCCCAGATGCGACGCCAGCGGTCACTCGTGTTCCGGCAGCACCGGGGTCGACCACCCCGGATCGCGCCCCAGCTGCGTGGCCCGACCGACCGACGCCGCGCCGAAGCGATCGCGCACCGTGTCGAGGACCGTGTCGAGTCGCGCCCCGTCGTCCCAATCGATGGGCAGTTCGGGCTGGACGCTGTCGGCGCGGCCCAGCTGCGACAGCGAGATGCCGATGAGGGTGATTCCGCGCTGCTCGATCTCCGGCCGTGCGGCCGTGAGCAGCCCTCGGGCCACGGCCAGCAGCACCGCGGTGCGGTTGGACGGGAAGCGAAAGGTGCGCGACCGCGTGGCCTTCGAGAAGTCGCCGTAGCGCAGCCGCAGCACGACGGTGCGGCACACCCGGTCGCGTTCGCGCAGGCGCCGGGCGAGCCGGTCCACGATCTGGGTGAGCATGACGTCGAGCTCCTCGGCCGAGCGAGGATGGCGGCCGAGCGCGCGCTGGGAACCGATGGATCCCCGTCGCCGCGTGGTGTCGACCGGGCGCGGATCCCGCAGCCTTGCCAGAGCGTGCACGTGCGCGCCCGTCGCCTTGCCCAGCAGCCTCTCGGCGGTCGCCTCCTCGAGCTCCGCCAGCTCCCCGACGGTGTGGATGCCCAGCCGGTGCAGCTTCCCGGCGGTCACGGCGCCCACGCCCCACAGCCGTTCGACGGGGAGCGGAAGCAGGAACGCCTCCTCGCGCTCGGGTTCGACCACGAGCAGCCCGTCCGGCTTGCTGACGGCGCTCGCGACTTTGGCGAGGAACTTGGTCCGCGCGACGCCGACCGAGATGGCGAGTCCGACCTCCCGCCGAACGCGCTCGCGCAGTCGCACCGCGATCTGCTCGGGCGTGCCGGCGATTCGCCGAAGACCGCCGACCTCCAGAAACGCCTCATCGATGGAGAGCCCCTCGACGAGCGGCGTCGTGTCACGGAAGATCTCGAAGACGTCTCGACTGGCCGCGGAATAGGCGTCCATCCGCGGCGGGACGATCACGGCATCAGGGCACAGATCGCGCGCCTGCCGGCCCCCCATCGCGGTGCGCACGCCACGGGCCTTCGCCTCGTAGCTCGCCGCGAGCACCACGCCGCCGCCCACGATCACCGGCCGGCCGCGCAGCGCGGGCGCGTCGCGCTGTTCGACCGACGCATAGAACGCGTCGAGATCGGCGTGCAGCACAGTCGCCTCGCCCCGCATCCCGCCCCCCGCCGCTCGTCCGTCCTGCGGATCGTCCCACGCACCGGGGACACGGCGCTCCGTCGGGGCCTGGGAAGGCGCGAGGCCTCCCGGGAGCCGATCCGGAGGCCGGGCCGGCTCACAACCCGTGAGGAGAGCCGGCCCAGCAAGGACAGAGCCGGCGTTCAGCCGACGCTGACGGCCGCGTTCTGTGCGGCGGTGGCGATGACGTCCGAGACGACGTCGGGCTGCGAGAGGAACAGCGCGTGGCTGGCCGGAACGTCGGTGATCCTCGCGCCAATGCGCGTGGCCATGTGCTGCAGCATCGCCTGGTCGAAAGCGTTGTCCTCCGTGCCGATGACCGCCCATGTGGGCTTGTCCCGCCAGGCGGCATTCTTCACCGGGGTCCCGAAGACCGACATGTTGATGGGCACCTGCGAGTCGCGCAGGAATGCGGCATCCGCATCGCTGAGGTCCCCTGCGAACCCGATCTTGAACTTGTCGTCGTTGAGGAAGCCGAATCCGTCCTCGCCGACGTCGATGACGAAGTGAGGCGTCGGGGCGAACCCCTCGTACTGCTGGGCCGTGGTCTCGCCGGCGTCGGGCGCGAGCGCCGATACGTAGACGAGTCCGGCCACGTTCGGATGGATGCCGGCCTCGGTGATGACCGTGCCGCCCCAGGAGTGGCCGACGAGGACGGCGGGTCCGTCCTGCCTCTCGAGCACTCGAGTGGTCGCGGCGACGTCGTCCTCCAGCGAGGTGAGGGGGATCTGGACGATGGTGACGCGGTATCCCTGAGACGTCAGCCTGTCGTGAACGGGACGCCATCCCGAACCATCCGCGAACGCGCCGTGGACCAGTACGACATTCCGGATCCCGTCGAAGGCGGTACTCATGTTGTGGTTCCCTTCTGTTTCGCACCGACCGGTGCGGGTAATGAGCGGCCAGGGTTCTGAGCCCGTGACCAATATATTGCATTCAATAAACGCGGACAAGTGATTTGGCATTCCCGTCTCGAGGAACTGCATACGCGGATTTGCATCGCCCGATGAACCGGGCGCAATATATTGCATGCCAATTCCGCAGAACGGTGTCGCCGTGGACCGATCGCTTCTCCGTGACGACGTCTACCGGCGCCTGCGCGACGCCATCGTCGACGGCACGTTCGTGCCGGGGGAGCAGCTCAAGGACGGTGATCTTGCGGAGTGGCTCGGAGTCAGCCGGACTCCTGTGCGCGAGGCGCTGCTCCGCCTCGGGGCGAGCGGGCTCGTCGTCGCGGTGCCTGGCCGATCGACGACGGTCAGCACCATCGACCCGCGGGCGGTCCGGGATGCGCGTGACGTCCTCGCCGCGATGCACGGGCTGGCGGTGCGCGAAACAGCGGGCCGACTTCCCGAGGAGGAGGTGAGCCGGATGCGCGATGCGAATCGCCGCTTCGCCGAAGCGCTGTCGGCGGGCGACGTCGCCGCCGCTCTGGACGCCGACGAGGAACTGCACAGGGTGCCCGTGGCTGCGCTGGGCAACCGTGCGCTCGAGGCGGTCCTGGAGCAGTTCGAGCCATTGGTGCGGCGGGCGGAGCTGCTGCGGTTCAGCGGTGACGGGCGCACCCCTGTGGAGCGGCATGACCGGCTGATCGAACTCCTCGCCGCCGGCGACGCGGAGGGGGCGGCGTCGGTGAACTTCGACATCTGGCACAGCCTGCCTGCGGATGATCCCGCCGCCGAGCGGTAGCCGCCCGAATCGATCGACGTCGGTCGTATCAGAACGGACCCACCGCGACTCCTCGCACTGATGGCAATCGCCGTCATCCATCGCAAGAAGAACCCCACGCCGGGTAATCGGCACCACTTGTGGCCGATTCGCCCCAGGACTAACGTGTCGCTCGTCGCGGCAGGGCCCGCGGTGGTGGGGGACACCAGGTTCGAGGAGGACCGGTATGTCCGTGCGCCACAACATCCCCAAGCTCGGCATCGTCGCACTCGTCTCGGCGGGACTGATCGCCTCCGGGGCCGTCAGCCCGGCGATCGCGGCTCCCGATGAGGACGCGGGGCCCCCTGGAATATCCCTCGACCCGGCGAGCGGCAGGGTGGTCGCCGATCCGACAGGACAACCGTTCACCGCGGCAAGCGAGTCTTCTCCCGCAGACGTCGCTCTGGGCTTCGTGCGAGGGAACGCCGCCGATTTCGGTCTGACGGCCGACGCGGCGGCGCAGCTGTATGTGCAGAAAGAGCTCTCGCTCTCGACCGGCGCAACGTCGGTGCACCTCGGCCAGCGGGTCGACGGGCTCCGGGTGCGTGATGCGGTCATGACGGCGGTCGTCGGCGCCGATGGCGCGCTGATCTCGGCGGCGGGATTCCTCGCACCGGGCGACGGCACGGGCACGACGGCGAAGCTCACGGCGCAGAGGGCGCTGGATGTCGCTGCCGACGCGCAGGACGCCGAGGCGAGCCGGCCACTGCGTGAGGCCGCCACGAAGACCGCCGCGCCCCGCGAGTATCCCAACGTCTACGCCGAAGGGGTGACCCAACCGGCGCCCGTGACGGCCGAGCTCGTCTGGTACCCGGACGCGAAAGGCACCGAACTGCGGCTGGCCTGGCTCACCGACATCGAATCCTCCGACCAGGCGTGGTTCGAGACGGTCGTGGACGCCACCACCGGCGACATCCTCGACCAGCGCAGCCGCTATGCGCACGCGGCGCCCGGGGGCGACGTGTTCCGCGAGCAGCACCCCGAGGCCACGGGCGCCGTCCGCCAGGCGACGTCGTTCTCGGGCATCAACGGCACGTGGGTCGCCGACCGCACCACGAGCGGCAACAACGTCAACGCCTACCTCGACCGCAACAACGACAACTCGAACAACGAGTACCAGCCTCAGACGCCCGCGAACGGCGACCCCGGATTCCAGGAGTTCGACTACGCGTTCACGGATGCCTGGCGCACCACCGCAGACGTGGACTCCGTGCCCGCGCTCGACGCCGACCGCGATGCGATCATCACGCAGCTCTTCTACTACACGAACGTTCTGCACGACTGGCTCTATACCCACGGATTCGACGAGGCGAGCGGCAACTTCCAGGTCGACAACTTCGGCAACGGCGGGAGCGGCGGCGACGCCGTGCTGGCCGAAGCCCAGGACGGCTGGGACATGGGCTGCGTCAACCAGATGGGCACACCGGATGACCCGTCCGACGACGTCCCGATCCGCTGCCTCAACAACGCCAACTTCGGCACCCCGGGCGACGGAGCGAGCCCCCGCATGCAGATGTACATGTGGGCCGAACCGGACCGCCCCTTCCGTGACGGCGACATGGACGGCGACGTCATCGCGCACGAGTACGGGCACGGTGTCTCGAGCCGCCTCGTCGGCGGCGGCACGCTGGGCTACGACGGCGGCGACCAGCGCGGGGCCCTCGGCGAAGGCTGGAGCGACGTCGTGTCGTACCTCAAGTGGGGCGACGCGGTGGTCGGCGAGTACGTGACGGACAACGCCACGACCGGCATACGCTCCGTCGCGTACGACAACTCGAACCTCACTTTCCAGAACTACAACACCAACTCGGTGAGCGGGCACGGCAACGGCCAGATCTGGGCCTCCGCGGTCTACGACATCCGCGCGCAGCTGCCAGGCGGTGTCGAGCCGATGGCGACCCTGGTGCTCGATGCGATGAAGGCGACGCCGGCGAACCCCACGTTCATCGATGCCCGCAACGGGCTCCTGACCGCTGACGGCGGGGCCAACAGGTGCCTCATCTGGTCGGCCTTCGCTGGCCGTGGGCTGGGTGTCGACTCGACGACAGGCGTGGATACCGTTCCGACGGCGAGCGCGGCCATTCCGCCCGAGTGCGAGCCGACCGCCGACGCGGGCGGACCGTACGTGACGCCCGAGGGGACGGATGTCGCGCTCGACGGAACCGGGTCAGCCGGCGGCAGCGATCCGAGCGCGGGTGCGATTACTGCCCATGCGTGGGATCTCGACAATGACGGGCAGTACGACGATGCCACCGGCGCCACCCCGTCCTTCACGACGGTCGGACAGGACGGCGTGTTCACCATCGGGCTCGAGGTGACCGACGCGTTCGGCAACACCGCGACCGACGCGAGCACGGTCACGGTGACCAACGTGGCACCGACGGTCACCATCGACGCGATCGCGCCGATCGACGAGTTCGGCACGGTGACCATCACCGGCACGGTGACCGACCCGGGCTGGCTCGACGACCTGTCGGCGACCATCTCGTTCGACGACGGGGCGCCTGCCGTCGCGGTGAGCGGAGCGGAGGAGAATGCGCGGCCCGATGCCACGATCGCCTTCTCGGTGCAGCACCAATACGGCGACAACGGCGACTTCACGGTCGAGGTGTGCGCCGCTGACGACGACACCGTCGACAACTGCGACACCGAGGTCGCCGCCGTGGCGAACGTCGCACCGGCCGCGACGATCGACACGTCCGGCGAGCAGGTGTACGACGGAGTGAGCGCCTTCATCCTCGAGGCGGGGGAGGAGCTCACCGTTCCCGCCGGATCCACCGACCCCGGCAGCGACGACCTCACGCTCACGTGGGAGTGGGGCGACTCGTCGTCCGACTCGGTGACATCGCTGGTGAATCCGCCCGCGAGCGACCCGGCGAAGTCCCCGTCCGTGCAGCCGCGTGACATCGCACTCGAGGCGAGCCACACCTACGGTGAGGCGTGCTTCTACGAACTCGGAGTCACCGCTGAGGATGACGACGGGGGAGCGTCGGCCACCGACACGGCCGCCGTGCTCATCACCGGGAACGCCACTGTGTCGAAGGGGCATGGTTGGTGGCTGAACCAGTACCGCGTCAAGTCCTCCAACGACTTCACGCCGGCCGAGCTGCAGTGCTACCTCGACATCGTGGGGTATCTGAGCCTGGTCTTCGATGAAGAGACGGATGCCTCCACCCGGTCCGCGGCGACGCTCGTGCTCAACAACCCGGCGAAGTCCCCGGCGGGGGTGATCTTCGACCAGCATGCCCTGGGCGCCTGGCTGAACTTCGCCAACGGCTCGGTCAGCCTGAGCACGCCCGTCGACACGGACGAGAACGGCACGCTCGACAGCACCTTCGGGGCGGTCATGCTCACGGCCGAGACCGTCAGGGTGAACCCGGCATCGACCAGCGCCCAGATCAAGGCGCAGAAGGACATCGTCGAGCGGATCGCCGTCCAGAGCGGGGACTGATCAGGCATGCTGCGGTGGGTTCCCGCGCTCGCCCTCGTCGGATTGCTGACGGGGTGCGCGAGCGCGGGGCCCGCTGCGCAGCCTGGAGGAACCGTGTCACCGCACCCGACCCCATCCCCGGCGAGCTCGGCCGTCCCGGCACCGCGTTTCGTCGGTCCGTCCGACAACGGGCAGACCTATGCGATGGCCGTCGGACAGACCACGACGCTTCGCATCAGCGATCCCGATGCGGCCGAGCCCGAGGCGGAGGGTACGGCGGTGCTGCTCATCGCCGTCGCCAACGTCACCGACAGTGGCGCACGCGAGTGGGAGGTGCGAGCGGTGGAGCCCGGCACGTCCACCATCGTCGGCGCCGGCAAGGATGCGTCGTGGGAGATCACGCTCGTCGTCGAGGACTGAGGTCCACGACCCCGTGTGTCGGCCTCGACGCAGTCCTTGCCAGGGACCGCACGGCGCGGAGGGCGGATCGGCGAGCAGGCCGCTCGGCCGAGGTCAACGGCCTGGCGAGACGTCGTGTGCGCCACCTACTCTTCCCGCATGAGAGATCGGTTGGCACCGCTCGCGGTTTTGCTCCTGCTCGTCACGGGATGTTCCGACCTCGAATCGGGCGGCTGCGGAGCCGACGCCTCGCCTGCATCCCCGGCCGAACCGGAGGCGGAGCAGGGTCAGGCGGGCCTCGATCCACCGGACGCTCACGAGGCGGCGAGCCGCGACGACGACTCGCCGGCACCACTCACCGTCGCCGTGATCGGTGATGTCCCCTACGGCGTCGAGCAGGAGGAATCGGTCGGCCTTCTGGTCGACGCGATCAACGACGACCCTTCCGTGCGGCTGGCCATTCACCTCGGGGATGTCAAGAGCGGCACCACGGCATGCACCGACGAGCGTCTTGTCGCCGCCCTGGCGACCTTCGACTCCTTCGAGGACCCCGTGGTCTACACGCCGGGCGACAACGAGTGGACGGACTGTCATCGCGCTGACGCCGGCGGCTACGACCCGCTGGAGCGCCTCGCGGCGGTCCGGGCCACCTTCTTCGCCGAGCCGGGCTCCCTGCTCGGCGGCCCGCGAACGAGCGTCGAGTATCAAGCGGAGCTGGTCGAGAACGTCAGATGGATCCAGTCGCGGGTCGCCTTCGCCACGCTCCACGTCGTCGGCAGCGACAACGGCCTCAGCGCGTGGACCGGCGACGGCCACATCGTCCCGACGAAGGAGCAGACGCAAGAGGTCGACGCCCGGATCGCCGCCGTGCTCGCGTGGATCGACGAGACGTTCGCGGCCGCTGAACATCGGAACCTCCGCGGGGTGGTGCTCGCGATGCAGGCGGACACCTGGGACCCGCTGCCGAGCAGCGGCCAGCGCGCTGTTGTGGACCGGATCGCCGCCTGCACCGCAGCGTTCGACGGGGAGGTGCTGGTGCTCCAGGGGGACTCCCACACCTACGTCGTCGACAATCCACTTGCCCTGGCGAACTTCACGCGCATCGTCGTGCACGGCGAGACGCTGCCATTCGAGTACCTGCGCTTGACGATCAACCCGGGTCGCGGTGAGCTCTTCGCCTGGGAGCGAGTCCCGGTGGCGAGTTGATGCGGCTGCTTCCGCGCAGCCGCCGGAATGCGGGCAGCAGGCCTACGCTCGTGGTGTGCTCACCGACCGTGACATCGCCCGCTGGCGGCTTCACTCTCAGCATCTGGCCGCTTCCGTCGATGGAGCGGAGAACGTCGTGCGGTCGCTGCTCGCCGTGCAGGCGGAGAACCCGTCGCAGTCGGCATGGGCCGTCGCGACCCGCACTCGCGAACCGCACCAGGCAGACCTCGCCGGACTGTTGGCGAGCGGACGCGTGCTGAGGACGCACGTCCTGCGCCCAACGTGGCACTACGTGCACATCGACGACGTGCTGTGGCTGATCGAGCTGACGCGGGACCGGGTGCTGCCCACCGTGGATCAGCAGCTCGCCCCGCTGGCCGACCGCATGCCCGCCCTCGCCGATGCCGTGGTGGAAGTCCTCACCGAGCTCCCCGACCGGACACGCGGCGAGCTTGCGGAATCCCTCGCCCAGCGTGGTCATGAGCTGACCGGGATGCAGTTGATGCTGCTCGCGGGTCATCTCGAGCTTCACGCCCTGATCTGCAGTGGCGCGCCGCGTGGCGCAGAGCATACCTATGCTCTGTTCTCGGACCGGGTCCGTGCACCACGTCGGCTGGAGCGTGACGAGGCGCTGGTCGAACTCGCGCTCCGCTACTTCGCCTCTCATGGACCCGCCACGGCGCGCGACCTCGCGTACTGGGCGACTCTCACGCTCACCGATGTGCGCCGCGGGCTGGCCGGTGCCGGCGAGCGGCTCGAATCGTTCGAGCACGGCGACCGCATGTACTGGCACGCGCCGGGCGAGCCGCCCGCATCCGCGTCTCCGCCAGGCCACCTGCTGCAGGTGCTGGATGAGATGTACCGCGGCTACCAGGACTCGCGCTGGGTTCTCGACGCGGACGGGCTGCTGTCGCGGGGGCGGGAGACCGCGATCGGGATGGCCCTCGTCGACGGTCAGGTGGTCGCCGCCATGAAGCGGACGGTCACCGCTCGGGCCGTCACGTTCGAGCTGCGGCCGCTCCGGCCGCTCGATCCGGAGGAGGCGGAGGCGATCCAGAATGCCGCGGCGCGCTACGCCCGCTACCTCGACCTCGAGCTGCGTCTCGCAGGGATGCTGGGTTAGACCGCGTCACGTCGAACCGATCCGCGCCCCAGGTGTTGAGGCACCTTTTACGCCTGTTCTTCCCGTTTGGCCATGGGGTCGCCTGTCGCCTGGCGCGTGCATACCGTGATCCCGTGCGACCAGCACGGTCGCGCATCGAAACCCGAATCGATGAGGACAAGGAGCAGAAATGTCTGCAACATGGGACGCGTGGAACTACCGTGAGTCGGCGGCACGAACGGCGGGTTCCGGTCTGGTGGGCTACCGCGTGCACGCCACCGACGGCGACATCGGCAAGATCGACGATGCCAGCGATGAGGTCGGCACCAGCCGGATCGTCGTCGACACCGGTCCGTGGATCTTCGGCCGGAAGGTGGTCCTTCCTGCCGGAACCGTTGAGCGGGTAGATGACACCGAGCAGAAGGTCTACGTCGACCTGACGAAGGAACAGATCAAGAACTCCCCGGAGTGGGACGAGTCCAGCACGATGGACGACTCGGAATACCGAAACCGCCTCGGATCGTATTACGGAGGCTTCTACAGGTGACCGGATGGGTGCCCGGCTCCGGCCGGGCACCCACGGCGTCATCGCCGATGCCGATCGACCGAAACGAGCCGACCGGGCTGAAGTCACACCGGCCCGAAGTGGTGCCGGTGATCGCCAGGAGTGGTGTTGAGGCGCCGCCGGAAGGCGCGGTTCAGGGTCTCGGGGGCCCCGTAGCCGCACGCGCGTGCGATCTCCCCCATGCCCAGGCGTGTCGTTTCCAGCAGGCGGCACGCCGCCTCCATCCGCACCGCCTCCACGTGCTCGGCCGGCGTGATTCCCACCTCGGCTTTGAACAGACGGCTGAATTGACGATCGGACAGGTGGGCGCGAGCCGCCATTGCGGGGATCGAGAGGTCGGCGGTCAGGTTTTCGGGTATCCAGGTGAGCAGGTCGCGGATGGGCTCGTCGTTCGCCGTCTGCGCGGCGAGCACTGCCGAGAACTGTCCCTGTCCACCGGAGCGTCGCAGATAGACCACGAGGCGCTGGGCGACGGTCGCGGCTGCCCTGCGTCCGTGGTCGTCGGCGACCAGGGCGAGTGCGAGATCGATTCCGGCCGTGACGCCGGCAGAGGTCCAGACGTTGCCGTCCTGCACGTAGATCGCATCCGGTTCGACGGAGATCGTCGGGTAGTCGCGCTCCAAGTCCGCGCACTCGGCCCAGTGCGTGGTCGCGCGCCGCCCATCGAGGAGTCCGGCCGCGGCGAGCAGGAACGCACCGGAGCAGACCGACGTGACTCGGCGCGACAGCCCCGCCAGGCGTTGGATGTTGCAGATCAGCTTGGTGTCGGCCGTGGCCTCATCCATGTCCCGGCCACCGGAGACCACCAGCGTGTCGATGCCCGCCACCACCTGGTCGATCGGTTCTGTCGCGAACTCGAGGCCACTGGTCGAGAGGACCGGGCCTCCGTCCGTGCTGACCAGCTGGGTCGCATACCTGGGTATCGGAAGAAAGCGCGATGCGGTGGAGAAGACCTCGAGTGGGCCGGTGATATCGAGGATCTGGGCGGAGGGGAATCCGACGATCACAATGCGCGGTTCGCTCACGGTGCTTCCTCGATGGCCGAGATCGTCAAGAGCGTGTCCTAGGGGGCTGAGCGACGAAATTCTACCGTGGAGTGATATCCGAGAACACGACTCGAGGCCACCTGGGCAGCTCGTCCTGCACCGGTCTCGGGGAACGTGGATCGTGTCCGAACTCCTGCAAATGAATCGAGTCTTCAATGAGTCAAGTGACCGAACCGGTCGCCTCCCCGGCTGCAGCACCGGTCCCCTCCCCGGGTGCAGCAACGGATGACGGCAGAGGGCTCGTGCGGCCCCGCGCCGGCGGCTGGCGCCGCGTCGCGCGCGCGTCCGGCATCGCCGTCGCCGCGCTGCTGGTGTTGGTGATGGTCGCCGCACTGATCAACGGCGCCTCGGAGCGGGGTGAGCGGCAGGCCCTTCCGGCCTATGGCGAACGGGTGGCCGTCTCCGGCGGTCACCTGAACGTCTATCGACAGGGCGACTCCGGGCCGACGATCGTGATGCTCGGCGGCTACGGGACGGCCGCCCCGGCTCTGGACTTCGCTCCGCTCATCCGTGAGCTCCACGAGTACCGGACCGTCGTGGTCGAGGGATTCGGCTACGGCTACAGCGACACCGAGGCGCCTCCGCGCACGATCGAGAACATCACCGCCGAGCTCCATGAGGCGATCACCACGCTCGATCTCGACGAACCCTATGTCCTCCTCGGGCACTCGATCGCCGGAATCTACGACCTGTACTACGCCAACAGGTACCCCGACGAAGTGTCGGCCGTGATCGGGGTCGATGCGTCGGTGCCCGGACAGATGAACGGCCTCGCCGGCCAGGACAACCCAATCAGCCGACTTCTCGCCAGCTCGGGGCTGCTGCGCGTCGCGACGACACTGATGCCTTCGCTGGCGGAACCGGACGGTACCGCCTACGCGGGGCGGGAGCGCGAGCAGATGCGGACAATGATGAACTGGAACTGGGCGAATCCCGCCATCCTCGACGAGGCGAAGCAAGGGGCGCGCAACTTCTCCGTCGTGGAGGACATCACCTACCCCGAAGACATCCCGCTCCTGTCCTTCATCAAGAAGGAGGGCAGTCAAGCCGGTTGGCGGATGCTGCACGCCAGGCAGCTCGAGAACCGCGCGCACGGCGACCTGGTCGAACTCGACGGCGGCCACTACCTGCACTGGACCCATGCACCTGAGCTTGCGGAGCGGATCGACGAGTTCCTCGACGGCTTGCCCGGCAATCGATGAACGGCGACAACCCACTCACCGCTCGCCCCGCGTGCGGCACGGGCGTCGCAGAAACCGGTGCCGCGCGACTATGCTCCCGGTACTGCAGGGCTCCCGGTAGTGGAGGGCTCCCGGTACTGGAGGCGATTGCAGATGCGTGACACCCGTACCCTGCCGCTGGTTCTCACACTGGTCTCGGCGCAGTTCGTGGTGATGCTCGACTCCAGCATCCTGAACGTCGCGCTGCCGTCGATCGCGACCGAACTCGACCTTTCGCCGGTGGGAACCGCGTGGGTGCTGAACGCGTACTTCCTCACCTTCGGCGGCCTCCTGCTGATCTCGGGTCGCGCCGCGGACGTCTTCGGGCGGCGTCGGATGTTCCTCCTCGGCGCCGGCGTGCTCGTCGCCGGCTCGTTCCTAGGCGGGTTCGCGACAACCGACGCCGTGCTGATCGCCGCACGGCTGGTGCAGGGCGTCGGCGCGGCGATGCTGAGCCCGGCCGCCATGTCGGTCATCCTCGCCCGCTTCACCGGCCCGGGCCGGGCGCGGGCGATGAGCGGCTGGGGTGCCGCGTCCACCGTAGGGGGAGCGGCCGGCGTCACCGTCGGCGGACTCCTCACGGCGGCATTCGGCTGGCAGAGCGTGCTCTTCGTGACCGGAGCGGTCGCGGGCGCCATTGGCGTTGCGGGCTGGGTGCTCCTTCCCCCGGGACCCAAGGGGGCGCGTCGCCCGTTCGATGCCACCGGCGCGACGCTGGTCACCGGCGCGGCCGTCGCCGTGGTGTTCGGAGTGCTGTCCGCGCCGCACAGCGGGCTGCTCTCGGTAGAGGTCCTCGGTGCGGCTGCCGTCGCCGTCGCGTGCCTGATCGGGTTCGGTCTGCTCGAGCAGCGGGCGGCCGACCCCATCCTGCCCACGCGCCTTCTCCGCGACGCCCGGGTCGGCGGTGGGGTGGGGGTGAACCTTCTCGGCGGGGCGTCCCGGGTCGCATGTTTCGTGCTGGTCGCCCTGCTCCTTCAGCAGGTCCTCGAGTACGGGCCGGGGATCGCCGGTCTGGCCATGCTCCCCACGTCGCTGGCGGGATTCGCGATCAGCATCCTCGTGCTGCCGACGGCTCTGCAGAGGCTCGGACCCCAGAGAGTGGCGGTTCTCGGACTCCTGCTGCTGACCGTTGCGCACCTTCTGCTCGCCACGGTCGACAACGGCGACTCGTACGTGCTGCGCATCCTGCCGGCGCTCGTCATCGCCGCCGCGGGCGTCGCCTTCAGCTTCACCCCGACCACCCTCGTCATCGCCGAAGGCATCGCCGCCCGCAACTCGGGCGTCAGTTCCGGCCTCGCGTCTTCGACGGCCCAGATCGGTGGGGCGATCGGGATCGCGGTCTTCGGGGCACTCGACGCCGCCCGCCGCGCCGACGTCCTCCAGGCAGGGGGCACAGCGCTCGCAGCCGCCGAAGCGGGTCTGCAGGCCGCGAATCTCGCGGCCGCGATCGCCGCCGCCGCCGCGGCCGTTCTCGCCGTCCTCGCCTTCCCCGAACTGCGCGGACTGCTGACAGGTCGGCGGCGAGGCGTCGAAGCGGAAGCGGGTAGCTGACGGATCAGCGATCGATCGACTGCATGTTCGAGTCGTCGTGTCGCGCTCCCGCCGCCGGCTCCAGCGCGTTCAACCGGTCGATCTGAGACGGTGTCAAATCGATCGCGTCAGCGGCGGTGTTCTCCTCTACGCGCTCGACGCGACGGGTGCCCGGGATGGGCGCGATGTCATCACCCCTGGTCAAGATCCATGCGAGCGCCGTCTGGGCGGGAGTGGCACCGATCTCGGCTCCGATCGCTCGCACCTCGTCGACGATGCGAAGGTTGCGGGCGAAGTTCTCGCCGATGAACCGCGGGTTGGTCTTGCGCCAGTCGTCGTCGGGGAAATCATCCACCGTCCGTATCCGGCCGGTGAGCAGGCCGTGACCGAGAGGCGAGTACGGCACGAAGCCGATGCCGAGTTCTCGAAGCACCGGGAGGATCTCCGCCTCCACGTCGCGCGTCCAGAGCGAGTACTCGGTCTGGAGCGCGGTGACGGGCTGGACCGCGTGGGCGCGGCGGATGGTCGTTGCCGACGCCTCCGAGAGCCCGAAGTGCAGCACCTTTCCTTCTGCGATCAGTTCCGCCACCGCTCCCGCGGTCTCTTCGATCGGCGTGCGTGAGTCGACGCGGTGCTGGTAGTAGAGGTCGATGTGATCCGTGCCGAGGCGCCGGAGTGATCCCTCGACCGCTGCCCTGATGTTCGCGGCGCTGCTGTCGGTGACCCCCGTGCCGCCTCCGGAATGGGAGACGAGCCCGAACTTCGTGGCGATCCTGACCTGATCGCGGCGGCCCCGAAGCGCGTTGCCGACGATCTGCTCGCTGAGGTACGGGCCGTAGATCTCGGCCGTGTCGATGTGGGTGACCCCCAGGTCGATCGCGCGATGGATCGTGCGGATGGATTCCGCGTCGTCCAGGGCGCCTTCCGACGTGTAGGTGCCGGCCATCGTCATGGCGCCGAGGCCGATGCGGGAGACCTCCAGGCCGCCGAGGTGTGCGTTCTTCATTCTTCCGTCCTTGCTGCCGGCCGCGGAGGCCGACAGTGAGAGTCAACGCTGCCGGAGCGCGTTCAGCGTGGCCCTGTCTATAGGGGTTCCCGCAGGGCCCCCCTTGCCGCCGGCGTTCGGCGTGACTTCGGTGGAGCGGTCGAACGTCGCTCCTCCGGTGGTCGCGCGGAAGGACGCAGCCACGCTGCGGTGCGTTCGGATCCCTACGACTGATACCAGCCGGGGGCGTGGTAGTCGGCGGTCAGGGTGCGCCGCGCGCCGCCTGGAGCCGCCCAGCGCACACCGTTGGCGAGAACACGCTGCACGTCCGAGTGGTGGTACACCGGGAAATCCTGGTCTCCGGGGGAGAAGTAGAAGACGCGTCCGAATCCGCGCGTGTACGTCACCCCGGAGCGGAACACCTCCCCGGCCTCGAAGGTCGAGAGGAAGACGGTCTCTTCCGGTTCGGGGATGTCGAAGTACTCGCCGTACATCTCCTGCTTCGGGATGTGGATGGGGTGCGGAACGCCTTCGGCGATCGGATGCCGCGGCGCGATCGTCCAGACGAGCTCGCGCTCGCCGTCGCTGCGCCACTTCAGCGAGCAGGAGGTGCCCATGAGCCGCTTGAAGATCTTGGAATAGTGCCCGGAGTGCAGCACCAGGATGCCCATGCCGCCGAGGACCGCCTGGTGCACGCGCTCGACCACCTCGTCCTCGACCTTGTCGTGTCCCACGTGGCCCCACCACAGCAGCACATCGGTGTGGTCGATGACCTGCTGAGTCAGGCCGTGCTCGGGCTGCTGCAGGGTGGCCGTCGACACCTCGGCGTCTGGGCCGAGGTGAGAGCGCAGACCATCGGCGATGACGGTGTGGATGCCGTCAGGGTAGTTGGCGATCGCTCTCTCGTCGCCGGTCGTCTCGTGGATGTTCTCGTTCCAGACGAGCACGCGAAGGGCGGAAGCAGTCATGGTCGAACCTCTCTGTCTGTCCGGTAATTCATCACGGCCGCTGAACCGCTTCGACCCGCCCCGATGCCGCGGAGCGTGCAGCCGCCTCCATGAGGGCCAGGCTGCCGAGATTTTCGCGGCCCGTGCTCTCCGGGACGTCCCCTCGCGCCACCGCTCGGGCGAAGATCTCCAGACCCGCGACACGGTCGACCATGTCGGCGGGTTCCAGCGGCACCTTCTTCGCCCGGATCCGGCCGGGACGGCGGATCGTCACGACGTCGCCGGAGGCATCCTCCACCTCACCGCCCGCACGGGAGGTGAAGAAGAGCTCGCCCTGCTCGCCCTGGATGCTCCACTCGCCCGCCCACGCCGTCTCGAGACCTCGGCTGAGCCAGCTGCCGCGATAGCTGACGACCAGGCCGTCTTCCATCTCGATCGTGATGACGGCGGACGCTTCCTCGTCGTACTTGCTGAATGACGGGTCGCCGACCTTCGCGAACACGCTCACGGCCTCGTGCCCGGTGATCATGCGCAGGAGGTCGAAGTGATGGATCGCCATATCGTTGATCAGCGGATGCGGGAATGCGTAGTGCCGGTGGGTCTCTTTGGGCGCGTCATTGTCCCACTTGCGGAAGTCGATGTTGATCGCGGTCAGCTCGCCCAGAACGCCGTTCGCCAAGAGGTTGCGCACGGTCCGCGGGGCGGGATAGTTACGGTAGTTCTGGCTGACCTGCAGGATCAGCCCCAGCTCCTCCGCCCGAGCGGCGGCGGTACGCGCCTCCTCGACGGTGTTGGCGAGGGGCTTCTCGACGAGCACATGCTTGCCCGCTTCGAGCGCCGTCAGGGCGAGCGGGACGTGGGTCGCGACGGGAGAAGTGATGACCACGGCGTCGGCGTCGACCGCGGCCAGAGCGTCGCCCAGCGATCCGAACGAAACGTCGGCGGCCACCCCGATGTCCGCGGCGACGGACTCGAGCGTCGGCCCGTGCGGGTCGACGATTCCGACGACATCGACCGAGGGAACCGAGGGGATGACGGTACGAGCCCAGTTGCCGCCCCAGCCGCCGAGGCCCACGTGAATGATGCGCACCGTCATACGTTCGATCCTTGCATCTGAGCATCACGCCTGTCGAAGCGGCGCTGCCGTGTCGGTGTGTCGCTCTGCGCATGACGGGGTCTGCGCGACTCATCGAGCGCTTATCCGGAACCGCCGGCGACAGGCATCCGGCTCATTGACGCTGTCCGGCGTGCGCCGCCTCGATCTCGGCGGCCCGCCGGCGCAGGATCGAGAGGACGTTCCGGACGGCGAGGCGCTCTGCGACGTCCGGGCGAAGAAGGGCGACGATGTCGCGCTCCGCATCCACCCCCCTCAGGGGCTTCAAAATCACCCGACTCGGGTCGATACCGCCCGAGGTGTAGCGGGGGATGACGGAGATCCCGAGGTCTGCTGCGACGAACGCCTCCACCATGCGGAGGTCGCTGATGCGCTGGTACACAGTGGCGCGGCGTCCGGCCACCTGCTCGATGTCGTGCAGGATGCGCTCGAAAGGGAATCCGACGGGCACCCCGATCCACGGCTCGTCCACGACATCGGCCGGGGTGAGGTAGCTCCTGCCCGCCAAACGGTGATCCCGCGGAAGCGCGATGTCGAGGGGCTCGGTCATCAGCGGCACGGCCCGAAGGCCACGACCGCTCCATGCCCGCGCGCCCTTGAGGGAGTGCGCCAGCACGATGTCGAAGTCCGCGGTGAGCGACGGGAAATCGAGCAGCTCCGCGTCGCCGTCCGAGCACAGCACCACAAGGCCGGGAATGAGCGCCACGTCTCGAAGGACTCCCGGAAGCAGCACCTGGCCCGCCGACGGGAACGTGGCCAGCCGCACCTCGCCGCTCGGGTGGTTGCGGAATTCGTCCCACACGGCGGTCGCGCGCGCGAGCGCCACCGCGACGTCGGTCGCGCTTCTGGCCAGCGCATAGCCTGCGCTGGTGAGCTGGATGCCGCGGCCGCTGCGCTCGGTGAGGGGCACTCCGGCCTCCCGCTCGAGCACCTTGAGCTGCTGCGAGACCGCGGATGGCGTGCGGTGCGCGGCTTGGGCGACGGCGGTGACGCTGCCGCGTTCGGCGAGCTCGCGGAGAAGATCGAGGCGGCGAACGTCCATGTAGCGAACCTACATCCATCATGCATAATCATTCGATTGTGCTGAAGTTTCCGAGGCGCCACAATGGAAGAGTCGAAAGAAGCAACGGGGCTTGAACACATCGACGTACTTCACTTCTGAAAGGTTCGACAATGGTCGCGCTCCTCGTTCTCCTCTCCGCAACCGCGGTCGCCGCCGTCGCCGGTGCGCTGACCCTCACCGTGACCGATGGCTATGGCCGCATCCCCGAGCGCACCTACGTTCGCGTGATCTGACCCAGGTCACAAGCGCCTCTTTGCGGCTTCGACAGCCCGGATCGGTATCACTGCGCCCGTGCGCGCCCTCCTTGCTGTGATGGCAATCGCCGTCGTCCATCAATGAGGAGGAAACCATGACCAACACGGCCGACATCGACTTCGATGTGCACATCGAGAAGCTCCACGTCCAGCTGAGAGACACCCAGCAGGCCTTCAAGGCACTCCTCGACGACGTCACTCTCGACGAGCTCATCCCGATCTGGGAGCAGCCCGGCTGGACCACGCCGGCGGAGTACTTCTTCGTGTCCCGCAGCCTGCAGCAGATTCACGACGCTGCGCTCGGGCTGCAGGAGAACGTCCGGTCGCTGGTGAAGGGCTCCGCTCTCGTCGGGGAACGCTGACGGCATTGCCGGCTCCGCTCCCGCGGAGGCGGCAATGCCTTCGCAGCGTGGGCACGGACAGCACAGCACAGCGCGGCGGGTGGCCGGATGGCCCCCGCCGCGCTTCTGCGTTCGGCCCTCACCCTCCGATCAGCGTGAAGAGCAGCCGGATGGAGAGGGCGAGCACGGCCACGAGCCCGATGATCCCGGCGACGTTCTGCCACCACTTGTTGCGCATCGCGCCCATGAGTGAAGTGCGATTGGCCATGACGAGGATCAGGGCAGCGAGGACGGGGGCGATGAAGATGGTGAGCGCCTGGGCGATGACGATGAGTTGAATCGGCGAGGCCTGGAAGACGAGAGTGACGAGGATGCCGAAGGCGAGGATGCTGCCGCTGACGATCTTGGCGGTGATCGAGCTGGATGACGCTCCTCGTCCGAGCCCGTCGGCGAGCATGGTGCCACCGGCGGTCGCGTTGGCGATCATGGACGAGAACGCCGCCCCGAAGAACCCGAGCGCGAACACCGTCGATCCGATGGGTCCGGCAAGGGGCTCGAAAATGCCGGCGAGGGCGACGATTGTCGGTGCCGCTTCGCCGGTCTTGCCGAGTACCGCGGCGGCCACGACGATGACGAGCGCGGTCATGATGCCCGGCGCGATGATGCCGGGGATCGTGTCGACGACGGTGACGTCGCGGTAGTCGTCCTCGGTGCGTCCGCGCTCCTTGGTGCCGTAAGAGGTGTAGAAGGCGGCGTTGATGGAGAAGTTCGTGCCGACGAGCGCAACGATCAGCAACCAGGAACCGTCCGGCACGGTCGGCACCAGTCCGGAGGCGGCGGCCGCCCAGTCGGGGTTGGCGATGAACGCGGAAGCGACGAACGCGATCGCCATCAGTGCGACGATGCCGACGAGCACCTTCTCGATGACCCGATACACGTTGCGGAGCAGCAGCAGCGCCGCCACCGCGACGGTGCAGATCACGGTCCACATGATGGGGTTCCCGCCGAACAGCATCGACAGGCCGAGCCCGGACCCGACGGCGTTGCCCACCGAGAAGCAGAGGGTGATGAGGAAGATGCCGATGCCGGCGGCGACGCCCACCCACCCGCCGAGGTGATCCTTGATCGATGCGATCAGGGACACGGGTGACTTGATGCCGAGGCGCACGCTCATATCGGTGAGGAAGATCATCAGGATCGTCGAGATGACGATGACCCAGATGAGCGCGTACTGGTACCCGCTCCCGGCCTGAACGGCTGTGGTGAGGTTTCCGGGGCCGAACTGCCATGCACCCGCGACGAATGCCGGGCCGATCAGCCCGAGCTGCTGCCAGAAGGTGCGGCGCTTCCTGCGTGACTCGACGATGCTCCGCATTGTGTCAGTCGAAACTCGGCCGTAGCCAGTGCCGGGGGTGGTGGACGTGTGCCGGGCGGTGGTGCGCTCGCTCATCAGTGGGTCTCCTTCGTTGGAGGGCGGCGATGCCGCACGTAGTCTTCTTCGACTTGGTGTGCCGCCGAGCGGCGGGGGGTTGAGGGTGGCGACCGCGTTGCGCGATCGCCACCCGTGGTGCGGTCAGGCGTCGACGGTGACCTTGCCGAGCCCGGCCGACGCGAACGCAGCGGCGATCTCGGCGGACGCGCCGTCGGGCAGCGGCAGCAGAGGCGTGCGCACGGTTGCGTGTTCGAGGATGCCGCGGCTGACGAGACCCCACTTGAGGGCGACGGTGCCCTCCATGTGGGACCCGCGGTGGTACACGTTCTTGGTCACGGGCAGGAGCCGCTCGTGAATCGCGTGGGCGGCTTCGTAGTCCTTCGCCTTGCCGGCGGCGATGAGCTCGATCAGGGGCTCGGGAGCGATGTTGCCGTATCCCACCAGCAGTCCGTCGACGTCGAACATCGTCGGAAGCAGGTATTCGTCGTGGCAGGAGAGGATCTGAAGGTCCGGGTACGCGGCACGCAGGGCGGGGATCTCGGTGTACCAGCGCCGCATGTTGCGAACGCCGTTCTTGGTGGCGAAGACGCCTGGCTGCCCTGCGATCTCGAGCTGGGTGTCGAGGTCGTACGTGGCCTTGGTGTTGTCCGGGTACTGGAACAGGATCAACGGAAGGCCCGACTCGTCGTAGATCTCCTGATACCGGGACTGCGGCGCCCCCTTCTGGTATCCGAATCGCAGCCAGCCGTGGGATGGGTACACGAGCCCGGCGGTCGCGCCGGCCTCGACGGCGGCCTTCGCTTCGAGCGCGGCCGTCTTGTTGCCCTCCTTGGTGATGCCGGCGATGACCGGCACCCGACCATCGGTGGATGCGACGAAGGCGCGGATGACGTCGAGCTGTTCCTCGTCGGTGAGGAACGTGCCTTCGCCGGCGTGGCCGAGGACGACGAGGCTCTTCACCCCGTCGATCGATCCGAGCCAGGAGCCGAGTCGCTCGATCGCGTCGTAGTCGACATCGCCGGATTCGGTGAAGGGCGTCACGGGGGCGGGGTTGAGGCCGCGGAGGTCGAGAGTCATTTCTGTCTCCTCTTCATCTCTTCGTTGAGTCCCGAATCAGGAACGATTGCGGGAACGTTTGCAGGAACGATTGCAAGTATGCCGATAGCATGTGCTCATGTCAACCTCGATTTCGGGTCGCGAGCCCTTCGAGCAGCGTTTGGGAGCGCTGCAGGCCGGAATAGACTCGGCCAGAGAACGATCGGGGGTGGCCGTGGCGGAGCGGATCGAGCGACGTGCGGTGACCCTGCGCGAGGTGGCCGAGGCATCCGGTGTCAGCATCTCCACCGTCAGCCGGATCCTGGACGATCGGATCCCCCAGTCCCGGTCATCGACCGCCGAGCGCGTGCGCCAGACAGCCGACGCACTGGGCTACCGCCGGAATGCCGCGGCGTCGGGTCTGCGCCGAGGTGCGACCGGAACGATCGGCGTGCTCGTGCCTCGGCTCACCGATACGGTCATGGCGCTGATGTTCGAGGCACTGGAGCGCGCCGCCCGCACTCGCGGGTACTTTGCGGTAGTCGCCACCTCCGGTGACGAACCAGACGAGGAGCGACGCGCGACCGAGACGCTGCTCGACCGCGGGGTGGATGCGGTCATCCTCGCGACCGCCCGCCTCGGGGACCTGCTCCCCGCTTCGCTGAGAGATCGCGGCATCCCGCACGTCCTCGTCCTGCGCAGCGACGGAGTCAGCCCGTCATCCCTGGGTGACGACGAGATGGGCGGCTATCTCGCAGTCCGCCACCTTGTGGATCTCGGACACCGCGACATCGCCGTCGTCACCGGGCCCGACTTCACCTCGAGCGCGCGTGCCCGCCTGGCAGGCGCACTCCGGGCGACGACCGAGGCGGGGTGGGAACCGCCTCCGGGCAGGGTGATCGCAGGGGGATACGGAGTGGACGATGGAGTCGCCGCCGGAGATGCGTTGTTCCGGACCGGTGACGCCCCCACAGCGGTGTTCGCGGCGAACGACAACATCGCACTCGGCGTGCTCGCGGCGGCGAACACCGCCGGACTGCGGATCGGAGCCGACGTGTCCGTCGTCGGCTACAACGACATCCCTCTCGCGAGCAGGTTGCCGGTGCCCCTGAGCTCCGTGAGAGTGCCGTTCGATCAGATCGCGACGACGGCGTTCGAGCTGCTGCAATCCGACACAGGAGGCGGCGCCGGCGCGGTGCGGAAGGCATTGCCGACCCTCATCCCGCGCGCCTCGACCCGTCCGCGGTGACCCCCCGGGTCACTCTGGGCGAGGCGAGTCGGTCTCAGCCCCTATCCCAGCGGAGTCGAGCAAGTCGGCAGGCATCGCGACGACGCTCCCTCCCGGCATCATCGTGTACGTGCGGTCGCGGCGATCAGCCAGAGGCCACGGCGAGCCGAGTCGCTAGCCGGTGCGCGGGCCCGTGCGGAGACGAATCCGGCCGCGAAGGAAGGGCAGAGGCGGCGCCTGGTACACGAGAGACGGCGCGTGCACCGGTTGGAGCGCGAATTCGGCCTGCCCGAAACGCCACAGCCGGTTGAAGAGGAAGACACCGACCACCACCGTGTGATCGGACGGGAGCTGCCATGTGCCGACGCCCCACTGGGCCGGCTGGCCCCGCCCCTGGATCACGAGCGTCGGCCTGACGCGGGCGTAGAGAGCGAACCACGGCTTGTGCAGCGTCAGCTGGATGCGGCGTGTCGCCGTGCCATCCGTGCTCGCCCAGCCGTCCGTCTCGGGTCGGGGGGCGACGCTGTCGGACATGAAGACTCCTGGTGGTCGGTGGTGTCTGCGGGTGCTGTGCCACCGTGTAGCGACGTTCCGGATGTCGACCGCCCGATCGCGTTCCTGAAACCTACCATCCTGACCGACGGGGCCGTTCGGCCCGACTCAGAAGCGCCGGCGCGGCAGGGACGGCGCATCGGGACACAGGTCGGGCCCGAACATCTTGAGTACCACGAGGGGCTCCGTGCCGGTGTTGACGTACTCGAGCTCGTCGACGGCGCGGTCATGCACGACGAGCAGCTCGTCCCGGTCATGACTCTCGCCGATGACATCCACTCCGCCGATCGTGCCGACGCCGCGCCAGACGAAGAGACTGAAGACCCCGTTCTCCCGTGACCCATACCGCGCACCGGGCTCGAGGGTGAGCCGCTTGCCGCAGAACTTCGGCGACCCGTAGAAGATCCACACCTCGCTCGCCGCCGGTTCGTCCCGCAAGGGCAGCGGAACAAGGCGGTGGTTGTCGTAGAAGGACGGGTCGGTGTTCGCGTCCCAGTCGATCCAGTGCAGGGGCGCCGTCTCACCGTGCTCGGCCAGGTCCGCCTCGCTGACATCCTTGGTCAGGAGCCGCTTGCTGATGATCGCGCCGGCGTTGAGCGCCTGGAACATCGCCATGGAGTCGGAGTCCTCCTGCAACTCGATCGTGAGCGCCGTGCCTGGCGCGTGCAGCACCCCCGAGGGGATGAAGAACCCCTCCTCCGGCACCTGCACGTAGGCGGGCGAGTGACGAAGCACACGGTCGTCGTTCCACTCGCGGACAGCGTCCACCAGCTCGCCCCACAGCCGGTCGCGGTGAAGCGAGGGGTGCACTCCGAGGAACGACTCCGGGTGCGGTCCCATATCGACACCGGGTGGGAAGTAGTACGCCTCGTCCTTCGAGTTGCGTCCGGCGCGGCGCGCGAACTCCAGGGGCGGGTGGATGTGAAGCGGGATCCGCACGGCGTAGTCGAAGATCTTGGCCAGACGGCCGAGGCCGGCGTGGGTCGTGGAGTAGTCCGACCCGAGAATCAGATCGCCGCACGCAGCGACGGCCTCAGCCAGGTTGATACGCGCTCCTCCGGTCGTGCGGATGGAGCTGATCCCTTCGTCGTCCGGTCCGACGACGTTGTCGGCCTTGGTCGTCGAGGCCAGCCACCGCTCGCAGACGTACCCGCGCTCGCCGAGGTCGTACTCCTCCGCGGGCAGCCCGAGCCGGCGTCCGGGCGGCAGCCAGTCCCTCGCCACCCAGGCGGGATCGAGCCGCAGGATGCCGCTCCGCGCCTGGATCTCGTCGGCCACCAGCTTCGGGAGTTCGCCCGCCATGCCGCCTCCTCTCGACGCCACGAGCTTTTCGCATCGGAGGCAGGAAAGCGAGTCAGGAGCGCACGACGTGACGCCCTCTTCGATGAACCGAGGCGAGGTCAGGCACGGCCGGCCGCTGTGAGGACGGTGAGGGCGTCGCAGGTGACCCACTCGTTGGATGCTTTCGACGAGGTCGGTCCCCAGGACACCGACTCGGTGTTCGAGCCGTGGTCCGCCGTGCGCCAATAGCGGGCATCGGCGCTCCATCCGCCGTCCGGTAGGCGGCGGGACTCCAGGTACCCGAGCGCGTCCTCGCAGCGCGGGTCCCCCAGCAGGCCGGCCTCGGCCAGACCGATCAAACCCGCCAGCGCGTCGTAGTGCCAATAGACGGGAAAGTGCAGCTTAATCACGTCCGGCGCAATCGGCGCGGGGGCCGTACGACGCCAGGCCACCCGGCGGCACAGGAAGACCTCGGCCGCCGACAGCGCCGTCTCACGGGCCTGTCGGTCGCCGGTCGCATCCGCGAACGCGAGCAGCCCCCTCATCGGCAGCAGCGTCTCGTTCACCGACGACATGGTCGTGGACGGTCGCCGATCGCAGTTCCAGCCGCCATCGGGCCACTGCCAGTCGCGCAGCCGTCCCGCAAGCAGCTCCGCACGGCCGTCGTCCACGCCGAGCCGCACCACCGCGAGGAGCGCTCCGCCCTGCTGCGACGCGCATCGGCGCGAGCGGCCGTCCACCCGCGGCACCGCGGCCTCACCCGTGGCCTTGGTGACACGGGAAACGTCACGGTCGCGCAGGTACCGAGCGGTCAGCCAGTGGTCGAGCACCGCATCCCGCAACGGGAATACGTCCGAGTCCGCGGGTGGGTAGCCGATCGCTGCGAGCGCGAGCAGCGCCCAGTGCGCACCCCGCCACTTCGCATAGGGATGCAGGCCCGCGGCGGAACGCAGGATCGCTCGAGCCCGGGGCGAGCGGCGCACTTCGTCCTGGAGCGCACGCACACCGGCCCCATCCGCCGGCTCACCGAGGATGAGCGTGCGAACCCGCCACCGCACCGCGGGGTCGTCGCTCTTCAGCAGCCTGGCGACGGCCTCATCCATCGCAGATCACCCTCCCAGGTTGCCCTCAACCTGGCCACGACCGCTAGGGCGATCGAGGACCGACTCCGGATCGGACGCATGCCGATTCGTACATACTTCGCTTCCGGCGAGGAAATCTCGCCATGTCCCGCCTCGTCGATCAACGGGATCGCCCGCCAGGTTGGCTCCCGAGCGGTATGCGCGTCGGAGCGCTCCGGGCAGCGGCATCCCGAGCACCCGTCGGTGCCGCCCGAGGGTGGCGTTGTACTGCTTGACGAGGTCGGCGAAGCTCAGGATCTCTGGGCCTGCGAGGTCGGCCACCCTTCCCGCAGGGGGATTCAGCGTCAACTCGGCCAACCGGGCCGCGACGGCGTCGCCGTCGATCGGCTCGAGGCGCACGTCCGCAGGCGCGAGACGCATGACCGCGAGCTTGGCCACGACCGGCAGCAGCAGGCTGTGCAGCTGTGCCACCCGGATGATCGTGTACGGCACGGCCGACTCGTGCACGATGCGCTCGGACGCTGCCTTCATGCGCACATAGCCGATCGGCACGGCGCCGGCTCCGGTCACCGAGATGAGCACGAGGTGCCCGGTACCCGCGCGCTCGGCGGCCTCGATGACATGCCGCGCGGCGACGTCATCCCCCTTCGCGGCGCCTGCGAGATGCAACACGGTCGATGCGCCGCCGAACGCGGCGTCCAGCCCCTCTCCTCGAAGAGTGTCGCCGACCACGTGGTGCACCCCAGGCGCGTCGGTTCCGCCGCGGCGGCTGAGCACCCGAACTTCGCGTCCCGCCGCCCCCAGCAGCGGGACCACGCGTCGACCGATGACACCGGTGCCGCCGGTCACGAGGATGGTTTCGTTCATGGTCTTCGTCCTTTCGTGTCACACACCGCTCGGCGCGCTCGTCGACTCAGTGACGATCCACACCGAGGAGATGTGACATGACCGACGAGAGGATCCTCGCCAGGCGTTTCGAGGAGGAGAGGCCGCGGCTGCGTGCCATCGCCAGGCAGATCCTCGGATCGGATGCCGACGCGGACGATGCGGTGCAGGAGACCTGGCTGCGCCTCGAGCGAGTGGACACAGACGACATCCGCAATATCGATGCCTGGCTGACAACGGTGATCTCTCGTGTGAGTCTCGACATGCTGCGCGCTCCCCGCCGGTCGCGCGAGCGCTCTTGGCAGGTCGAACCGTGGCGCGACGAGCCGGTTGCGACGGGTTCCGATCCGGCAGACGTCGTCGCCGACGCCGACCGCGTCAACGTCGCTCTCATGGTCGTACTCGACACGCTGGCGCCCTCGGAGCGGATCGCATTCGTCCTGCACGACGTGTTCGGGCAGCCGTTCGACGAGGTCGCGGCCGTGCTCGAGAAGAGTCCGGAGGCCGCCCGACAGCTCGCATCCCGAGCCCGCCGCCGGCTGCGGGACGCGCCGGTTTCACGCCCGCGACAGCCCGTGACGCGTCAGTCGAGGCGGGTGGTGGAAGCCTGGCTGTCCGCCGCACAGGGAGGCGACCTCGCGGCGCTGCTCGCGCTCCTCGACGACAGCGCCGTGCTGCAGGCGGACTACGGCACGGGAACCCGCACGATCGAGGGCGCACGAGACATCGTCGCCCAGGCGGCTCTCGCGGCCCGCCTCGCCGCGCACTCCACCCCTGTTCTCATCGGCGGCCTGCCTGGGGTGGCCGCGGTTCTCGCGGGCCGTGTCGTGTCGCTGATGGCGTTCGACGTCGACGAGGACCGGATCATCGGGCTCCACGTGCTCGCAGATCCGGAACGGCTCGCCGGCCTCGGTGTGGAAAGGGTGCTCGGCGGCCAGTGAACTGCCCCTTGCCACGGCGGTCACGAGGACTATGATGTGCGGCATAGTCGCGCGACTGGGGATTCGGGACGATATCTGCATGGTGTCCCGATCACGCACTATGCGACTCGCACCGCAAGGGGACGACGATGACTCTGAAGCTGGATACGACCGCGCGCCGATCGATCGGTGAGCCGAGTAAAGCGAGTCGCATAGCGACTGCGGCGTACGTCCTCCCGGCAGCGCTGCTGCTCTCCGTCGCGCTCGGGGGGAGCGCGCGAGCAGCAGAGCCGGGGGTGACGTGCGGCAGCACCGTCACGACCGACGTGACCCTCACGGCGGACCTGTATTGTCCGTCCGGCGATGGACTCATCCTCGGCTCGAACGTCACGCTGGATCTGGGCGGCCACAGCCTCATCGGGTCGGACTCGGGAGTGGGGGTGTCCTCGGAATTCCCGTTCGAGGGTGGGAACACCATTCGCAACGGCACGATCGAGAATTGGGCGATCGGGATCCGGCTCATGGGTATCGAGCCGAACCCCATCCCCTACGTCGCCACCGACCTGGTCCTCATCAATGCCCCGGTCGGCAACTACTTCACCAATGGCACGACCTTGCAGCTGACGCGAGTCACTGCCGTGGATTCGCCGATCCGTGGCGAGCTCGGCGGTGACCTTGCCATATCCGATTCCTCATTGACGCGTTCGCCGGTCGAGGTGTTCTTCGCCTCCGCAACGATCACGAATTCGAAGCTCGTCGAGACCTTCGTCAGCACGACGGCGGGGGGTGAATTGAGCATCGACTCGTCCAAGCTGGACGGCAAAGGGACAGCAGCGTTGGGCTACGTCAGCGAAACCGTCATCACCATCACTGACAGCGTCGTCAAGAATTACGCTCAGCCCATCAGCGGCTTCTGGGGCGGGGTGACCCTCACCGGCAACAAATTCTCGGACATGCCGAACGGCGTACTGGGCAGCATCACCTCAGGCATCGAGTCGGATGGAGTTTCGGGCATTACAGGCAACACCTTCGTCCGCAGCGGTGTGGCCCTACGCGGGAACGTCCCCATGGTGGTCGAGAACAACACGTTCAGGCAGGGCGAGGTAGGCGTCGAGTTCACGATGTCGGACCCGCTGCCCGGCAATCCGCCGCAGACCGCCGATCGATCTCGGGCCGTCGGCAACGTTCTGGTGAACAACACGGGATCGGGGATTCTGACCGAACTCCCGGGTCTCGAGGTGGGCGGCAACACCGCTAAGAACAACGGCGGATACGGGATCTATGCTCCCGGAGCCGTCGACCTCGGTGGGAACGTCGCATCCGGCAATGCGCTCGGTCAATGCGTCGGCGTCGTCTGCGCCCGCAAGTGAATGCGGCGCCACCCCTCATGCTCGATGCGCCTCGCAACGCGCTGGGACCACGATGACCAGGACGGCCGACATGACCGCGCACCCGACGATCGGTGACTCACAAAAACCGAGCCGTCGGGCGATCGCCGCATGCGGGCTCCCGGTCGCACTGCTGCTCTCAGTCGCGCTCGAGGGGAGCGCGCAGGCAGCGGAGCCGGTGGCCACGTGCGGCAGCACCATCACAACGGATGTGACCCTCACCGCAGACCTCTTCTGCCCATCCGGGGATGGACTCATCCTCGGCTCGAACGTGACGTTGGATCTGGGTGGCCACAGCCTGATCGGATCCGGCTCCGGCGTCGGAGTGCAGACGAGCTTTCCTTCCGAAGGCGGAAACACCATTCGCAACGGGACGATCGAGAACTGGGCGACCGGGGTCCAACTCCAGGAGGAAAGCCCGACCCGCACACCGTATGTCGTCATCGACGTGGTCCTCCGCAACGCGCTGCTCATCCACGGCCCGACGAACGGCACGGCGCTGCAGATGACGCGGGTCACCGCTGACGATTCGACCGTTTACGGCCAACTCGGCGGCGACCTCGCGATCTCGGAGTCGAGATTCACGCGTTCTCCCGTGAATTTGTTCTACGCCAGCGCGACGATCGTGAAGTCGACCCTCGTGCAGAGTCATGTCAGCACGACAGCGCGCGGCCAAGTGATCATCGACTCCTCCACGCTGGACGGGAAAGGCGCGGGCTCTCCCGGATCAATGAGCGAGACGGGAATCACCATCACCAACAGCGCCGTCAAGAATTTCGCGGAGCCCATTGGGGGCTTCTGGGGTGGTGTGACGCTCACGGGCAACAAGTTCTCCGACATGCCCAATGGTGTTCTGGGCGACGTCAGTTACTTCGCGTCCGAGGCTGTGTCGACCATCACGGACAACACCTTTCTCCGGACCGGAGTCGCGCTCCGCGGAAACGTCCCGATGATCGTGGAGAACAACACCTTCAAGCACGGCGAGGTCGCGGTCGAGTTCACCAGGGCTGAGCCGTTCCCTGGGGATCCGCCGCACACCGCTGAGGGGTCGCGGGCCGTGGGCAACGTCATCATGAACCACACGGGATCGGGGATCACGACCGAACTCCCCGGCCTCGAGGTGGGCGGCAATACCGCGAAGAACAACGGCGGATACGGGATCTACGCTCCCGGCGCCGTCGACCTCGGTGGGAACGTCGCCTTCAACAACGACCTCGGTCAGTGCGTCGGCGTCGTCTGCGGCCGCAAGTGAGCGCGTCGCTCGGTCGTGCTCTCAGCCACGTGAATCGCAAGGGGACGACGATGACTCTGACGACGCCGAATGCCACTGCGCCCCGAGATGCCCACCGCCAGCCAAGGGCGAGTCGAAGAGCGATCATTTCCTTCGTCCTCCCGACGGCGATGCTGTTCTCTGTCTTCGTAGCGGGAGGCGCGCAGGCGGCGGAGCCGGGAGTGACGTGCGGCAGCACGGTCACGACAGATGTGACCCTTACCGCAGACTTGTACTGTCCTTCCGGTGATGGACTCATTCTCGGCACGAACGTCACGTTGGACCTGGGCGGCCACAGCCTGATCGGGTCGGGCTCCGGCGTCGGCGTGCAGACGGATTTTCTCTCCGACGGTGGGAACACGGTTCGCAACGGCACCATCGAGAATTGGGCGACCGGACTCCGCTTCGCGGAGGCGAGTCCGATGCGCCCGCCGCATGTCGTCGCCGACGTAAAGCTCCAGAAGGCGCCTCTCATCCACCTCCTTTCCGGTGGCGCTGCGTTGCAGATGACGCGCGTGACCGCCGTGGACTCCGGCATCTCGGGCCAACTCGACGGCAACCTTGAAATCTCCGAGTCGAGGCTGACGCGTTCTCCCATCGATCTGTTCTACGCCGGCGCGACGATCACGAACTCGACCCTCGTGCAGAGCCCTTTCAGCACAACTGCATTGGGCCAGGTGCTCATCGACTCCTCCAAGCTGGACGGCAAGGGCGCGGGGCGGCCCGGCTCCGTGAGCGAGACCGGAATCACCATCAGCAACAGCGTGGTCAAGAACTTCGCTCAACCCATCAGCGGCTACTGGGGTGGTGTGACCCTGACAGGGAACAGATTCTCGGACATGCCGAATGGTGTTCTCGGCGACATCAGCTCGCCCATCGGGTCGGACGGTGTATCGATCATCAAGGGCAACACCTTCCTGCGAACCGGAATCGCGCTGCGCGGAAACGTCCCCATGATCGTCGAGGGCAACACCTTCAAGCACGGCGAGGTCGGCGTCGAATTCACCAGGTCGGAGCCGTTCCCCGGCGATCCGCCGCTGACCGCTGAAGGCTCGCGGGCCGTCGGCAACGTTCTGACGAACAACTCGGGGTCGGGTATATCGGCCCGAATCGCCGGCGTAGAAGTCGGCGGCAATATCGCGACGAGGAACGGCGGATACGGGATCGATGCTCCCGGGGCCATCGACCTCGGCGGAAACGTCGCCTTCAAGAACGTCCTCGGTCAATGCGTAGGGGTTGTCTGCACCCGAAGGTGACGGGAATCACGCTTTTCGGCTCTGTGACCGGTGCCTCTTCATCCGCCGGCGACAAGACTGGGGTGTGGGAGGTTTCTTGTCATGCCTGAGCTCACTCACCGCCTTGCGGATGCACAGCTTCTGCTCGTCGACGCGTCCGGCAGCCCGCTGGAGCGGTCGTCCGTGACGGTGGAGCAGACGCGTCACGCATTCGGGTTCGGGAACATCGGATTCGACTTCGTGGACTGGCTCGGCGGACCGCCCCGTTCGGGTGACGGCCGCGCCTCCGAGATCTTCGGCGGGAGACGCGCCACCGCAGCCGGAAGCCCTGGCGGATGCGTGGCTGACGCTCTTCAACACGGTCACGCTGCCGTTCTACTGGCGGGGTTTCGAACCGGTGCGGGGGCAGCCCGAGACGACGCGTCTGCTGCGGACGGCGGAGTGGTTCAAGGCTCACGACGTGACGGTGAAGGGCCATCCGCTTCTCTGGCACACCCTCGCCCCTGAGTGGCTGCTCGGGCTCGACGACGCGGAGGTCGAGGCGGTCATCCGCAACCGCATACGGCGGGAGGTCACTGCATTCACGGGTGCGGTGGACCAGTGGGATGCGATCAACGAGGCCGTCATCCTTCCCGTGTTCACGGCCGAGGAGAACGCGGTCACGCGGCTTGCCCAGCGCAAAGGCCGAATCGCGATGATCCAGCTGGCCTTCGAGGAGGCACGCGCGGCGAACCCCGGTTCTCGTCTGGTGCTCAACGACTTCGATCTGTCCGAGGACTACGAACGACTCATCGAGGAATGCCTTGCCGCCGGCATCCGGATCGATGCGCTCGGTCTGCAGACGCACATGCATCAGGGATACCGTGGCGAAGAGCGCGTCTGGAACGTGCTCGAACGCTTCTCGCGGTTCGGTCTGCCGCTCCAGCTGACGGAGACGACCCTGCTGTCGGGGGAGCTCATGCCCCGGGAGATCGTCGACCTCAACGACTACGTGGTCGAGTCGTGGCCGTCCACCCCGGAGGGCGAGGTGCGACAGGCGGACGAGATCGTGCGCCACTACCGCAACGTCGTCGCCCACCCGGCGGTCGAGTCCCTCACGTACTGGGGCATCACCGATCACGGGGCGTGGCTCGGCGCTCCCGCGGGGCTGCTCCGGCGCGACGGCACGCGCAAGCCCGCCTACGACGCGCTGCGCGCCCTCATCCGCGACGAGTGGTGGTACCCGCGCACACAGCTCAGGACGGATGCCGCGGGCGGCGTCACGGTGCACGGCTTCGCCGGAAGCTACCGGATCTCCACGCCGTACGGCACGGAGGAAGTAGAGCTCTCGCCGGGTCGGACCGTGTCGACCGTCATCGTCGGCGCGTAGCAGCGAGGCGCCCGACCCAAGCGATGTCGGGACGTCACACCGCGGCGTTCCGGACGCCGGTTCCGGGTGTGATCGGCGTGTCGGGCGCGGTTTGACTGGTGGGGGTTATGCGGACCACGCGTCTGCGGTTTAATGATGCCGAATAGCGTCAGGCGGTCCCGTTCGGGTCGGATCGCCGCTCTTCCAGGCCCAATCGGCGTGCCCTCAGGAAGGTGTTTGCTGTGCCGGAAACCATCAACTGGTCGTTCTCCGTCGGGGTCGCCGAGGGTCCGCGTGTGGCCGGCTCGGATGCTGTGGACGTCGGCGCGTACGACAAAGCCAGTGTCCTGCTCGCGGCGGGAGCCGCGGGCGTCGATGTGCAGGTGCAGCCGGCGACTGCCGCCGGAAAGGTGCACGTGCTCGTCATCGGTGCCAGCGCCTACGACGCCGGGATCACATTCAGCGCGGATGCCGGTGCCACCGCTTTCGTGCTCCTCGGGCCGCTGATCCTGATCGGCAGCGGCGCCGTGGAGCTCCTCGCCATCGCTCCGCAGGTTCTCCGGTTCGACAACACCACCGCGGACGACGTCACGGTCGACATCCTCGTCGGTCGGGATCCCGCCCCCTAGAGCATCATCGGAAGGCAGCTCCATGGCCATCACCGTGTCATATCCGGGCGTGTACGTGCAGGAGCTCGACTCCGGCGTGCGCGTCATCCCCGGCGTTCCGACATCCATCACCGCCTTCGTCGGACGCGCGCGACGCGGCCCGACGGATACGCCGATCCGCGTGCAGGGTCTCGGCGAGTTCGGTCGCCGCTTCGGCGAGCTCTGGAGCGAGGCGCCGATGGGCTACTCGGTGACGCACTTCTTCGTCAATGGCGGCTCGGATGCCGTGATCGTTCGTGTGCACAGTCTCAGCGGCGCCGACGACCTGGCGAGGGCCGACGTCCCTGCCGATGGCGGCACGCCGATGACGCTGACGGCGGCGAATCCTGGAATCTGGGGGAATCAGCTCAGGGCGACGATCACGCATCCCGACGCCGGTGACGCCTTCCACCTGACGATCCAGGAGGTGTCGCCCTCCAATCCCCTCCAGGTCGTCGCCGAGGAGCGGTTCCTGAACCTGACACTTACGGCGGGCGACGCGCGCTTCGTCACCGACGTCCTGCTCGCCCAGTCCCAGCTGAGCAGGGTCGAGACCCTGCCGTCGGGGCGGCCGCAGCTGACCTTGGGAGTGCCCATCCCGTTCGAGGATGGGGACGACGGTCTCCCGATCAATGCCGGGCAGGTTTCGGACTCGAATCTGGCCACGCCGCGCCACGGTATCTACGCACTCGAGAATACGGATCTCTTCAATCTCCTGTGCATCCCGCCTTTCGCGCCCGGGATCAGCCCCGAGATCGACACCTGGGACGCTGCAGCGGCCTACTGCCTGACGCGGCGGGCGATGCTGCTCGTGGATCCCGATCCCGCGTGGGAACCGGCGACGTGGGTCGGGCCGGATGCCGTCATCGCCGGTGTCGACGCACTCATCACCCGATCGCCGAACTCGGCGATCTATTTTCCACGCATCCGGGTCCCCGACCCCCTGAAAGAGAATCGCCTCGAGACGTTCGCCCCGAGCGGTGCGGTCGCCGGAGTCATCGCCCGCATCGATGCGCAGCGCGGGGTGTGGAAGGCTCCCGCTGGCCAGGATGCGACGCTGAACGGGGTTCCGGAACTCACCGTGAGGCTGACCGATGGCGAGCAGGGCCAGCTCAATCCGATCGGCGTGAACTGCCTTCGCACCAGGCCCATCGCGGGCCGCGTGGTCTGGGGCGCGAGGACCACTCGCGGAGCGGACCAGCTGGCGGACCAGTGGGCGTACCTTCCCGTGCGTCGCACGGCCCTGTTCATCGAGGAGAGTCTGTTCCGCGGAACCCAGTGGGTCGTGTTCGAACCGAACGACGAGGGGCTGTGGTCGCAGATCCGGCTCAACGTCGGCGCGTTCATGAACGGGCTGTTCCGTCGCGGCGCCTTCCAGGGGACCACGCCCGCACAGGCCTACTTCGTCAAGTGCGATCGTGAGTCCAACCCTCAGGAGGACATCGATCGCGGAATCGTGAACATCATCGTCGGCTTCGCCCCGCTGAAGCCCGCCGAGTTCGTCCTCCTCAGCATCCAGCAGATCCGACCGACGGTGTGATCATGGCCCAATTCACAGTGAACGCGCAACGATTCGACCCATACAAGAACTTCAAGTTCAGGGTGCGGTGGGACGGCAGGTACGTCCTGGGCGTGAGCAAAGTGAGCGCGCTCAAACGCACCACGGCGATCGTGAGCCATCGCGAGGGCGGCGACCCGGGTTCCAGCCGCAAGTCGGCCGGCCGCACGGAATTCGACGACATCACCCTCGAACGCGGAGTGACGCACGACCGCGAATTCGAGCGGTGGGCGAACAAGGTCTGGAACCTCGGATCCGGCCTCGGGTCCGAGGTGTCGCTGGAGGACTTCCGCAAGGACATCGTGCTCGAGTTGTACAACGAGGCGGGTCAGCTGGTGATCGCCTACAAGATCTTCCGATGCTGGGTGACGGAGTACCAGATCGGAGAAGTCGACGCTAACGCCGAGGCGGTTCTGATCGCGACGCTCAAACTGGCGAACGAGGGATGGGAACGCGACTACGACGTCGTCGAGCCCACAGAGCCGAAGTTCACCGAACCGAGCGCGTGATGACCGCGTCGCGGCTCGCGAGCGACGCGGAGCTGCTCGAGATGCTGGAGTTCGGGGAGGCGCAGTCCGTCCCGGAACGCGCCGCCCTGCTCTCCCGTGCCGCCGCCCAGGAGGTCGATCCTGGCGCCCTTGCGCTCGGGGTGCGCGACGGACTGATCCTGGATCTCCGACAGCGGATGTTCGGACCGACGATCGAGGCACAGGACCGCTGTCCGCACTGCAACGAGGCCGCGAGCATCGAAATCGACTCGGCTATGTGGCCGAGGACCGACCCCGCTCGCGCCGGGGATGTCATCAAGGTGCGCGTGGGCGATTACGAGGTGCTCTGCCGTCCGCCCCGCGGTGCAGATCTGAATGACGTTGCCCGCGCAAGCGATCCCGCCGTAGCGAAAGAGCTGCTCCTCGAGGCCACGGTCATTCACGCGTCCCGGGCCGCGACTGAGATTCCTGCGAAGGCGCTCCCCCCCGACGTCCTCGGGGAGATCGGCCGCCGTCTGGCCGAGGAAGACCCGCTCGCCGAGATATCGCTCACCGTCACGTGCGCCGCCTGCGAGGGCTCCTGGGACACGGTGCTCGACCCGGCGCAGTTCGTCTGGGAGGAGCTGCGGTCCTGGAGCCGGCGTGTGCTGTGGGAGGTTCATCTCCTCGCCGCCGCGTACGGATGGACGGAGCGAGAGATACTCGCGCTTTCTTCACGTCGCCGGCAGGCCTACCTCGGATGGGTGCTCGGTGCCTGACTACTTCGACCGCATCGTCGCCAGGGCGAGGGGTGAAGCCACCACGGCCCGCCCGCCGTCGCGCACCGTGCTCGAGTCGATTCCGGTGGAACCGCCGCCGGCAGACGCGCACCTCGAGGACGACGTCAGCGTGGACGCTGGGATGACGTCACCGCCGTTGCGCGATCCGCTGGCCGATCGAACGGTCCCTTCCGCACCGCCCGCGTCCTCCCCGGCGGATGAGCGGCCCGCACCGCCGAAGGGGCAGGTCCGACCGGCCGCGTCCGGGGTGCCGCTCGCGGGTCCCGATTTCGGCGAGGCCCCGGAGCTGCCGCCGAGCTCCTGGGCGCGGCCGACCGTGCCGGACGAGGCCTCCACAACGCTCGTTCGCCGTTCCGCAGCCGCACCCTCCTCGCCACCCGTCCAGGCGACCCATGCGCCGGAACCCTGGGCCGCACCATCCGGAACCGGCCCGAAGCGCGCCGCGGCGTCGCCGGTTCCCGAAGAGGTGAGGCCCCGCGATGATCCAGGCATCCCGACCACGCCATCATCACGTATGAGACCGTCAGCGCCTCTCGCCGTGCCCGCACCGGTGGTGGCCACCCCCGGTCCTCCACAGACCATCGTGCGTGTGTCCATCGGACGGATCGACGTCAAAGCCGCGCCGGTGGCGACTCCTCCGACGGCCGCGCGTCCATCCCCGCCCCTGAGGACACCGCCGGCGGCACCCACTCTTACCCTCGACGCCTATCTCGAACGCGCCGGGGGGAGGCGCCGACGATGAGCAACCACCTCGCGGTCGCCGGCGCCACCGCCACGCTTGTTCAGCTTCTCGACGAAGCGGTGAATCGGGACTTCAACGGCGCCCATGTCTCCGGCGGGCGCCCCGACGTCGCCGGTGCTCTCGAGCCCGACCCAGAGGTGCGGGTGTTCCTCTACCGCGTCGAGCCGATGGCGGCGCGCCGCAATGACGACCTGCCGACCCGGGGCGCCGACGCCTCGCTGACGCAGCGACCGCAAGCCGCGCTCACGCTGAACTACCTGCTCACCTTCCTCGGAAGCGAGACGGATTACGAACCGCACCGCCTCCTCGGAATCTGCGTCGGCACCCTGCACTTTCACCCGCTTCTCACACGGGGGGAGATCGAGCGGATGGTGCTGGCCGAATCCGGCGGGCCGCTCGCACTGGTCGACCTGGCGGAGCAGGACGGTCTCGTGCGCTTCACGCCCCTGAACCTCAGCATCGATGAGCTGTCCAACCTGTGGTCCTCGTTCTTCCAGGTCGAGTACCGGCTCTCGGTCGCATTCCAGGCCGAGGTCATCCTGCTGACCCCACCGGAGACCCCCGTCAGGTCGCTGCCGGTGCGCGAACGGCGGCTGTTCGCGTCCACCATGCTGAGACCCTCGATACGATCCGTGGTCGCCGCGGAAGGAGCGGAGCTGCCGATCCTCCCGGGCACGCTGATCCGGATCGACGGAGGCGACCTGCGTGGCGAGGAAGGCACGATCGTGCGCTTCGGCGAGGCTTCGGTGGGTCCGACCCTCGCCACCGGCACGCGCATCGAAGTCACCGTGCCGCCGGATGTGCGGGCCGGTGCCGTCGGGGTCGTCGTCGAACACCAGCGCCTGATGGGAGAACCGCCCGAGCTGCGTCCGGCGGGCCAGTCGAACGTCGCGCCGATCGTCGTGCATCCGCGGATCCGGCCGCTGGGCCCCGGCCACGACATCTCGGTGCGGGACGCCGTCGAGGACCCGGTCGGAATCCACGCGGGAATCTTCGACGTCACCGTGGACCCGGCCGTGGGCAGTCGTCAGGAGGTGTCGCTCCTGCTCAACGCCGTCGGCGGCGGTGGCTCGCACTCCTTCGCCGGTGAGCGTCGAGACGGTCCGTCGGCGCCGGAGGTCACGAACGATCTGAGCATCGCCTTCTTCGGCGTCGCGACGGGGGACTATCTCGTGCGCATCGTCGTGTCGGGCGCGGAGAGCGAATTGGATGTCGAGACGGCACCGGGCCCCACGCTCGGCGAGTATTCGGCACCACGGGTGAGCGTCCCATGACCGTCACCTGGGCGCAGGCGAATCAGCGCTACACCTCGACGGCGATGCGCCGGGTGGCGGCACTGCTTTCCGTGGACCCGGGCGCCGCCGTCGTGGAGGCCGATCGGGAGCTCGCATCCATCGCCGAGGGCGCTCAGCGACCTACCGCTCTCGCGGCTCTCGCGGAGGCGTTCCGCCTGTCGCCGTTCGAGACCGATGTGCTGGTGGTGTGCGCGGGAGTCGAGCTCGACGAGCATGTGCGGATCGCGCTCGCGGCGCCCCAGGCGGACGATGGCGGCGCCCAGCGCCGTGCCGCGCCGACCTTCGGCCTGGCGCTCGCCAAGCTGCCGGAACCCCACTGGAGCGCGCTCACGCCCGAGTCCCCGCTGCGACGGTGGCGGCTCGTCGAGGTGGAGCCGGGTCCGGTCCTGACCGAGAGTCCCCTGCACATCAGCGAACGGGTCCTGCTCTACCTCGCAGGGGTGCACTACGTGGACGTGTCTTCGGGACTGCACCCGACGTCATCGCACGATGAGCTGGCCGGCAGCCACACGGCGGTTGCGAAGAGCATCGCGGCATGCGTGGCCGCCGCATCGGAGGCCGGTCCGCCTCTCGTGCAGGTGCTGACCCGCCATCGCGCCACCGGCAAGGCGATCGCCGCGGCGGCAGCCGCGGAGCTCGGGCTCACCCCCGGACTGCTCAGGGCGGACGACATCCCCACAGCACCCACCGAGCGGCAGGACCTCGCACGCCGCATCGAACGCGAAGCGGTGCTCGCCGGCCTCCTGCCGGTGGTGGAGGCGATCGGCGCCGATCGCGAAGGGCTGGCCGTGGCGGTGCGGCTCGTGGAGGAGGTCGCGGGGCCTGTGCTGCTGATCGCTCGCGAACCTCTCGAACTGGGACGCGACGACGTGCGGATGACGGTGCCGCCCACCACGTCGGAAGAACGCCTGGCGCTCTGGACGGCGGCGCTGGGCCCCATGGCCGCCGGACTGGACGGTGAGACGCGCCGGGCCGCGGAACTCTTCGACCTCGACCCGTCCGCGATCCGTGCGACCGCCTCCGAGTTCGCCGCGCTCGCCGACCTGGCGGGGGACGAGGACGACCCTCTGGCCCCCGCGTCCGGGTTCTGGGAGCTGGCGCGCGGACGGGCGCGGCCCCGACTCGAACACCTGGCCGAACGGGTCATGTGGTCCGCGAACTGGGACCAGCTGGTGCTCCCACAGCAGCAGAAGTCGACCCTGTACGAGATCGCGGCTCAGGCACGCTGGCGGTCGACGGTGCATCGGGAATGGGGGTTCAGCGCCGGCGGGGGACCTGCCCAAGGCATCTCCGTGCTCTTCTACGGACCCAGCGGCACCGGCAAGAGCATGGCCGCGGGCGTCATCACGACCGAGCTCGGGCTCGACCTCTACCGCATCGATCTCAGCCGCGTGGTGAGCAAGTACATCGGCGAGACGGAGAAGAACCTCGGAACGGTGTTCGATGAAGCAGAGGGTGCAGGCGCGGTCCTGCTCTTCGATGAAGCGGATGCCCTGTTCGGCCGTCGAAGCGAGGTGAAGGACAGCCACGACCGGTACGCGAATCTCGAGGTGAGCTACCTGCTGCAGCGGATGGAGGCGTACGACGGACTGGCCATCCTTACGACGAACCAGCGGAGCGCACTCGATCCCGCGTTCCTCCGTCGGCTGCGCTTCGCCGTCCAATTCCCCTTTCCCGACACGACGGGCCGTGCCGACATCTGGCGCCGCGCATTCCCCGCGCGGGCGCCGATCGGCGAACTGGATGTCGACCGCCTGGCCCAGCTTCACGTCGCAGGCGGAAACATCCGCACGATTGCCCTCAATGCGGCTTTCCACGCGGCGGCGGATGGCAGCCCGATCCGCATGGATCACCTTCTGCTCGCAGCGAAATCCGAGTTCGCGAAGCTCGAGCGGCCGTTGCCGGAGGCGCAGGTGCGCGGATGGATCTGACCTCTCCGACCATGATCGAGATCGCGATCCAGGACATCTCCATCGAGGGCTTCGGCTTCGTCGACGGCGAGATCCTGCAGCATTCCCTGCCCCGTGATCTCGCACGACTCGTCGCGGATCGCGGACTCCCCGCATCCTGGACGTCCGGCACACCCCTCGGCGATCTCACCGCCACCCTGGACTGGGACGGCCGAGGCGGCACCGAGGCGCTGTCGCAGGCTCTCGCCGCGCAGCTTTATGAAGGAATGGCGTCGTGAGCGCCCTCACGTCCGCAGCCGCACCCGAGCGCACGCGTCGGCGGCCCGTGACGGCGCGGGTGAAGACGCCGCCCGGCCACGACCGGATCGCCGCACCGCCGGGTGAGCGCATCGCGCTTCCCCATCGCGAGACTCTGGAGGAGCGCTTCGGCCGACCGCTCGACACGATCGCCGTGTACGCGGGTCCGACGGTGAGCGCTGCGCTGTCCGAACTGAGGGCAGTGTCGGCCGCACGCGACGAGCAGATCTTCCTGGCGAGCGCATCCGCTCCGCTACCGGTGGTGGCCCACGAAGTCGCGCACGCCCTCCAGACGCGGAGTGCGGGAAGCAGCCCGACCGTCGAGCCGGAAGGGTCGCCGGCGGAGCGAGAGGCGTCCGACGCCGCGGTCGCTGTCGGCAGGCCGCAGCTGCCCGGCGATCGTGTCTCGATCAGCGAGGGGATCGGGCGGGACACGCTTGCTCTTCTGCGGGTGCCCACGCACCGAGACGGTGCCGCCCCCACTCTCGGGCTGCCGTCGGCGACCCCATCCCTGCGCCCCGAAGCATCCGCGCCCGCTCCGCAATCCCCGACCGCAGAGGCGGTCGAGCCGTCTTCCGCCGTCGGCCCGGCGCCGACGGAGACGACCTCCACTCCGGGTGAGGCGCCCGCCGGCGGCCTGGAGCTGCCGCCCGCACCGGAGCTGACGGTCAACGCGGAGCAGGTAGCCGCACAGGAGGCCGCGATCGCAGAGGCGGAGAGCGCGCTGTCCGGCGCCGGTGACGCCGCAGCGCTCCTCGAGGCGTACGCCGCCGCGCCGCCGACTGTCAAGGCGCGCCGCGCTGCCACGCTCGGCTCGGACGTCGCCGCGGTATCCGCCACGGAGGGCGCGCAGTGGCAGTCGGACGTTCCCGACCTGCACGCGTCGCTCAGCGGCGCCGACCCGCCGGCGATCGCCGAACCGGTGGCGGCCCCGCCGGTGTCCTCCATCGACCTTGCGCTCACCGCACCGGCACCGGCACCCGAGCCGGAGATTCCCGACGTCGAAGTGCCGGGCACGTTCGAGGCCGAGCAGGACGTGACCCGATCGCTCGTCCCGGTGACCGAGGCCGATCCGCAGGCGCTCGCGGCGCAGATCGGCGACTCGCTGGATGCCGTGCAGACGATCGATCCCGCCGTGCCCCGGTCGGCCGGGCCGCCGCCGGGGATTCCGCTCGGCGGCGAGACCGATCCTGCCCGCGTGGCGGAGACGGAAAGCGCCGGTCGCGCCCAGGCCGCGGCCGCACGAGAGGAGGCGACGCAGGCGGTTCTCGCGGGCCCCGGACCCGAACAGGTGCAGCCCACTTCTGTCGATGAGCCGTTTGCGGTCGGCGAACTGCCCGTTCCCGACGTCGCGGCGGCCGCGACGCCAGAGGGCCCCGCAGCATACGTCGCAATGGAGTTGCCGGTCGAGGTGCAAGTCGCCTTCGATGAACAGCAGCACGCGGCGATGGAGCAGTCGATGGCCGCGACCGTCGCGCAATCCGAGCAGGCGACCGCCGACAGGGACACGGCCAAGGAGTCGGCGGTCTTGGAGGCCGAAGCGGGAGTCGCAGAGCTGAACGAGGAGGCAGACGGCTCGCAGATCTCGGCCGTCGCGGCCGCGCGCACCGATATCCAGACGGCCCGGCAGGACACCGTCGACGCGCAGCAGAGCGAGGTGGAACGGGTCGAGGCCGAGGCCGGCGAGAGGCGACTGATCGACGAGTCCGCGATCCAGACCAAGGTGGACGACGAACAGCAGATCATCGACTCGGCGTACGCCACCGCAGAGCACGACATCGGCGACCAGGTGGCGGAGGGTGAACGGCAGGCGGCGGCGACGAAGGAGGAGGCGGAACGGGCAGCGGAGGACGAGAGCTGGTGGGACCAGGCGGTCAGCTTCGTCAAGGATGCCTTCAACGCGCTCGTCGACGCGATCGGAGCGGTCTTCGACGCGGTCCGCAGCGCCGTCAACGACATCCTCGACGCCGTCAAGGCGGCGGCCCTCGCGGCGATCGACGCGGCCGCGACTTTCATCAAGGATGCGATCGCGGCATATGGCGAACTTCTCAAGTCCGTGATCACGGGCCTGCTGGGCGAGGTCTTCCCCGAGCTGGCCGCCGCACTCAACTCGGCGATCGATACGGCGGTCACCGCAGCGCAGAATGCGGTCGACTCCGTCGCGGACGCGCTGAAGGCGGGCGTCAACGCGCTCGTGGAGGGTCTCCGCGCGGGGCTCATGGCGATCATCGACGCATACCAGGCGGCGATCACACTGGCGCTCAGTGTCGCGTCCGCCGCGATCACCGGGGACTGGGGCGCGCTCGCGCTGCGCGTTCTGGAAGCCGTGCTCAGGCTGGTCGGCATCGACCCGGAGGAGTTCTACGCCTTCGTCGGTCGCGCCCAGGAGACCTTCCAGATGATCGTCGACGATCCGGCCGGATTCCTCGCCAACGTCGTGGCCGCGGTGACCGGCGGCATACAGAACTTCGCCGACAACATCGTGACGCACCTGCAGACCGGGGTCATCGGCTGGCTCACCGGGGCGCTCGGCCCCGTTGGGATCGTGCTGCCCCAATCGTTCGACCTGCTCGGGGTGCTCGACCTCGCGCGGCAGATCCTGGGTCTCACGTGGGACGCGCTCAAAGCCAAGGCGCGCAAGCTCATCGGGGAGCAGAACGTCGAGCGGCTGGAGGTCGTGTTCGGTTTCATCGAGACGCTCGTCACGGAAGGGTGGGGCGGACTCTGGACGAAGATCATGGACTCCGTCTCGTCGGTGCTCGACCTCGTCTTCGACGGCATCAAGACCTTCATCCGCGACCGCATCATCCTCGCCGCCATCACGAAACTCGCGAGCCTGTTCAGCCCGGTGGGGGCAATCGTCCAGCTCGTCCTGACGGCGTGGAACATCTACACCTTCCTGCGCGATCAGCTCGCTCGCATGATGGAGGTCGTCCAGACCGTGACGACGGCGATCGGCGACATCGCCCGCGGCGTGCTCGACAACGCCAAGGCGGGGGTCGAAGGGGTGTTGGCGCGACTCCTGCCGCTCGCGATCGACCTTCTTGCCCGTGTCATCGGGCTGGGGAACGTGGGCGAGAAGGTGCAGGAGATCGTCGAACAGGTGCGCGCCATGGTCGACAAGGGCATCGATGCTCTGCTGCAGCGGGTCGCGGCGGTGTTCACCGGGGGCGGCGCGGCGGGGGCGAAGCCCGCCGGCGCGACGGGCGGAGGGACCACCGGCGAAGAGTCGATCCCGAGCGAGCCGAGCGTGCTCCCAGAGAGCGAGACCATCTCGGAGCCCTTCTCGATCGCCGGCGAGGACCACACACTCCGCTCCGTCATCGTGGGAGACGAGGCCACCGCTGACATGGCGAGCGGGACATTCGGACCGCTCGTCGCACGAATCGCGACTCTGCGGAAGACGGTGACCAACGCCTATGTGAAGCCGGGCAGCCCGCAGTTCGTGGGCGACGTGGAAGCGACGGTGCTGACCGACAAGCTCACCGTCATCAGTACGCGCGCCGCAACCCTCGTCTCCGACCTGACGGCGGCGAAGGCCCCGCCCGGCTCTGACAAGAAGGCGCTCGCAAAGGCTGCGAGCGCCGAACGGAAGATCGTCCGCGACGGATTCACCGAGTTGCGGATACTCGTGGAGGGCCTCGGCCTCAAGACCGTCACATCTGCGGTGCTGCATCCCGGACACGGGCCGAAGGCCGGCGGCGCCGACTCGTACGGAAGACGCCTCTCGTTCAGCGTCAATCCGCTCAGCATCACCTCGCTGGATAAGGGGGGTGGCGCTCAAGATCCGGTTCCGGGAGTGCGACTGCTGCCCGGGTACGATCGCGGACACCTCGTGGCCAAGTCACTCGGCGGCCCGGGGTCGCCGGAGAATCTGGTTCCGATGTCGAAAGCCGCGAACACGAAGCGAGTGGGCATCCAGGCGGTCGAGGAGAGCCTGAGGACCGCACTGCGCTTCACCGCGGCGAATCCGGAGCAATTCCCGCCCGACAATCCCCAATACATCTTCAGCTACGACGTCTGGGTGAGGAGCTATCACTCGGACGCTGATCTCCAGCAGGACCTCGAATCGCATGCGGTCACGGCGCCGGGGTCCAACGCGGGCGCGCGCCTCTTCGCCCTCGCCGCGGGTGCGACGTCGAAGGGACCGTCGGACACGGTCCTGCTCGCCGCCGCCGCACCCGTTGCCGGCCTCGATGCAAAGACGATGGCCGCGCTGCCAGGCAACCTCCGTCGGCGGACCGCGTATTTCTTCCATCCGACGGAGGTCGTGGCGTCGGTCGAAGTGCTGCAGGAACCGAACGATTCGCGTACGAGGTTTCCGATCCACACCGGCGGACCGGTGCCGACGCACATGGATGTGGACGTGCTATGGCACGCATGATGACGCAAGAGGCAGAAGCAGCGAATGCGCGGCGCGCACCGGCGGCGCGGACCGCGATCCCGGCGGGCGGCGGAGCGCAGCAGGCATCGGGCATCAACTGGATACCGCTCGACCTGATCAGCATCGGGGTGACGAGCAGCAAGGGCGTTCCCAGGGGCACGATGGGCTCGGCATCCGCCAGAGTCATCGACCGATTCGGCGCCGCAGGGCGCATCGACTCCTTCTGCGAGACGCCGGCGCGCTATCCGCTCCGGTTCTGGTTCCACGTGGATGCCGACGGCGTGCCGCGTCCCACCCCGTTCATCCCCCCGCGGGTGTCCGTGTCCCTCGCGTTCACGCCCGAGCACGGCACCGCACCGACGGCGACCCGCACCGAGTCCGATCCGCGACCGACGTACGAGGGCCCCGGCATCCCCTTGCGCACCACTTTCGGCGAGACCCTCTGGATGGGGTCAACGAAGAGCGGGACGCTGGATGTCTCCGCCTCGCTCGCCGACCCGAGCACGGGGACCGCGATCCGGTACGACGACACCATCCCCTGCCGGCTGGAGCCGTGCGCATGAGCGAGGAGCGGCGATGACGACGAGCCCGATCTCACCCCCCGTGTTCAAGGGAGCCCTCGTGGCGGTTGACCCGCTGCGACCGACCTCGAGCGTGATCATCTTCCAGTACAACCCCGAGACCATGACCCGCACGCTGCAGGCCCGCACAACCGGGGGCGAGGCAGGTTCGGGGCCGCTGCGCCTCAGCGGCCCGCCCGAGGAGACGATCAAGCTGACGATCGAGATCGACGCGACCGACAGGCTGGAGGTCGGCGATCCGATCGCCGAGACGCTCGGTATCGCCCCGGCCCTCGCCGCCCTCGAACTGCTACTGTATCCGAGCTCTGTCGCGGTCATCGCCAACGAGGTGCTCGCGCGGGTGGGCGTCGTCGAGATCCTGCCCATGGCGGCGCCTCTCACCCTGCTGGTCTGGGGCACCCGGCGCATCATCCCCGTGCGCGTGACCGACTTCTCGATCACGGAGGAGTCGTTCGACCCTTCCCTGAATCCGATCCGGGCCAAGGTCGACCTCGGGCTCCGCACCGTCAGCTACTACGACACCGGCATGCTCAGCGCGGCCGGAGCCCTCTCTCTCGCGGCGCACATCGCCCGCGAGGTGCTGGGCACCGTCAACACGGCCGAGGGCGCCGCGGCCGCCATCCGTTCCGCGGCCGGAGTGGGAGGACCCTCGTGACCGCCTACGATCCGAACAGTCGCTACTACGGCGTCGAAGTCGCCGAACTGACGGTACTCGATTCGAATGGCGAGTCCCGCACGATCGCGTATTCGCGGCGCCGCATCATCCCCGACTACGGCGACCAGCCGGTGCTCGCCGAACACCGCACCGCCGAGGGAGAACGGCTCGACCTGATCACGGCCCGCTACGCCGGGGATCCGGAGCGCTTCTGGATGCTGTGCGACGCGAACACGGTGCTCGAACCGTCAGAACTCGAGATCGTCGGGCGCCTCGTCCGGATCTCGATGGCGAGAGGCTGACGATGGCACTCGGCGGGGAACTGGGGATCCGGCTCATCGTATGGATGGGCCAGACCATGCCGCGCCCCGCGCCGGCCGGAGTGCTCCAGGCGCTGCAGTCGGTAGAGGTGACGACCGATCGCGAGAAGGGCGACGGACTTCAAGTCGTCTTCCGGCTCGTCAAGGACCAGACCCTCGACTATCCGCTGCTTCGGGAGCCGCTCTTCACGCCCGGCAACCGCATCGTCGTCGGAGTGGCCATGGGGATCGTGCCGCAGATCCTGCTCGACGGCGTCATCACGCATCAGGAGGTCTCGGCGGGGGGCGACGGCACGTTCAGCATCACGGGACGGGATCTGTCATCGACGATGGATCTCGAGGAGAAGGACGAGCCGTTCGACAATCAGCCGGACTCGGTCATCGCGACGCGCATCATCGCCGCGTACCCGCAAGTGGGACTGGTCCCCGCGGTCACGCCGACGACCGACGTCCCGCTGCAGGTGGAGCGCACCCCGCGGCAGCACGAGACCGACCTCGCGTATCTGAACAGGATGGCGGAGCGCAACGGCTTCGTCTTCTACATCGAGCCCGTCACGATCGGGGTCAACACCGCGTACTGGGGGCCGGAGAACCGGCTCGGTCTCCCGCAGCCGGCCCTGACGCGGGACATGGGCGCGATGTCGAACGTCAAGAGCCTCACCTTTTCGTTCGACGCGCTCGGACCGGTGGCACCGGAGGGCGTGTTCGTCGACCCGATCTTCAAGCTCAGCATCCCGATTCCGGCGCTCCCGTCTCTCAAGTTCCCGCCGCTCGCGGCGAGCCCCGCGCCGGCCCTGCGGAAGGAGAAGATCCGTGACACCGCCAACCGCAACGCGGCCAGCGCCGCGATCGCAGCCCTGGCCGCCGCCAGCAACACCCCGAATCCCGTGACCGGGGACGGCGAAGTGGACACGGCGGCATACGGGCACATCCTGCGCCCTCGCGGGCTGGTCGGCGTGCGCGGCGCCGGGCTCAGCCTCGACGGCCTGTATCTCGTCGACGCGGTCACCCACAAGCTCGCCCGTGGCGAGTACACGCAGAAGTTCCGCCTCAGTCGCGAGGGTCTGGGCACCACGACACCGGTGGTGCGGACATGAGCGGGCCCTTCTACGGCAAGTACCGAGGCGTGGTCACGAGCACGAACGATCCGCTGACCATCGGCCGCATCCAGGCGAACGTCCCAGACGTCATGGGCGACCGGCCGAGCGGCTGGGCGATGCCGTGCGTGCCCTTCGCGGGCAGCGGGATGGGGTTCTTCGCACTGCCGGCCGACGGCGCCGGCGTCTGGATCGAGTTCGAGCATGGAGACCCGGACTTCCCGATCTGGAGCGGATGCTGGTGGGGCTCAGCCGCGGAGGTTCCCACCGAGGTGCTGACGCCGCCGCAGTCGGGGAAGATCCTGCTGCGCACGGACGGCGGCAGCAGCATCCTCGTGGACGACATGCCGGGCGCCGGAGGCATAACCATATCGACGTCGACCGGTCAGAAGATCGCCCTCACCGCGACCGGCATCGAGATCGACAACGGCTCCGGATCGACCATCTCCCTGCAAGGCCCGCAGGTCTCCATCAACGGCGGCGCCCTGGAGGTGACCTGATGCCGGGCTTCCTGCTCGATGCCGGCGCGACGGTGCTGTGTTCGCACGGCGGCCGGGCCGCTGCCGCGCAGCCGAGCCCTCGCGTGCGAGCCGGTGGCCAGCCCATCACAACCGCGACCGCCCCCCACACCGTCAGCGGATGCCCCTTCAACGCCGGGGGCTCGCCCATGCCGTGCGTGACCGCCCAGTGGACCACAGGAGCGACCAGGGTGCGATCACTCGGCGCTCCCGTCCTGCTGCAGGACAGCCAGGCGGTCTGCGCACCCAACGGCACCCCGGTCAGCGTCGTCACCACTCAGATGAGAGTTCAGGGGACGTGATGCCATGACTTTTCTGGATCACCCGTTCTCATTCGGGTCCGACGGGCGAACCGCCGCGACCGGCCACACGGATCACGTGCGAGACCTCGTCGAGCAGGTGCTTTTCACCGCCCCCGGCGAGCGGGTCAACCGTCCTGATTTCGGTTCCGGCCTGCTGGGCCTCGTGTTCGAGCCGAACAGCGAGGCGCTCGCCGCGGCCACCCGGTCCCGCGTCGAGGGCTCGCTCAACCAGTGGCTCGGCGAGGTCATCCAGCTGGAGGGTGTTGTGGTTCGAGCACAGGACGCCACACTCCAGGTGACGGTGCAATATGTGGTGCGTCTGACTCAGGAGCGTCGCGTCGAGACCATCGCCGGGCCGGTGAGCGCATGACGACCTGCGCGTGCTGCACGAGGAACCGGAGCGAAGCGGTCCGGGGGAGCGGACTGTCGAACGGCATCGACTATCTCGAGGTGGTCGATGGACCCGACGTTCCGGATGCCGACCGGCAGCGCATCCTCGAGGTGCACCTGATCAACCCCCCGTCGGCGGAACTGCTCGCGATCGGCCCGCGGAACGTCTCCGTCGACGGCGGTGTGCGGGTGGTCGGCATCCGGGCGATCGCCGTCGGCTGGACCGGCGCGATGCTGACGGTGCGGGTCGACCGGCCCGGCGACTTCTCGATCTATTCGCTGACGCTGGTGACGGATTCCGGCGGCGTCATTCCCGGAATGGACCCGCGCCTGTCCCAGGTCGATTTCTCCTTCAAGATCGAGTGCCCCGCGGACTTCGACTGCGTCCAGGAGCCGTTCTGCCCGCCCGCCGCGCAGGACGCTCCCGAGATCGACTATCTCGCAAGGGACTACTCCGGGTTCCGCCGTCTGATGCTCGACAGGATGTCGGTGCTCGCCCCGGAGTGGAGGGAGCGCAACCCGGCCGACCTCGGGGTGGCGCTTGTCGAGGCGCTGGCCTACTCCGCCGATCACGTGAGCTACGAACTCGATGCCACCGGAATGGAATCGACCCTGCTCACCGCGCGTCGTAGGACGTCGGCCCGCCGGCATGCGCGTCTCGTCGACTACCGCACCCACGACGGGAGCAACGCCCGCACGTGGGTGCAGATCCGGGCCGCATTCGGTCAGTCGGGGGTTCTCGTCCCGGCCGGAACGCAGCTGCTGACCAGCATCCCGGCACTGAGCACTCACGTGGCGCCCGGGTCGCCGGAACTTCGCCAGGCGATGGCGTCCGGGCCGACCGTCTTCGAGACGATGCACGATCTCGAGCTCGACTCCGGGCGGAACGACGTCTTCTTCTACACCTGGGGGGAGGACTCCTGCTCGCTGCCTGTGGGGGCGACCGCCGCAACGCTCGTCGGTCACCCTCCCATCGGGCCCGACGATGTGCTGGTCTTCGTGGAACGTCTCGGTCCGCGGTCGGGCAGTCCAGCGGATGCGGATCCCGATCACCGGCATGCCGTCCGGCTCAGGACCGTGGACCCGACGGAGGACCCGCTCGGCGGGCAGTTCACCGATCCCGTGCAGGCGGCCGCGGTGCCCGTCACCGAGATCACGTGGCACGAGGAGGATGCCCTGCCTTTCCCGCTCTGCCTGTCGGCCCGAGCCGAGGACCGGCTGATCGTCGACGTGAGTGCAGGCCTGGGCAACATCGCGCTCGCCGATCACGGCCTCACCGTGCTCGCCGCCGCTGCCGCGACCGTACCCGACCCCGACCCGCGCCTGGCGTACCCCGCCGTCACGCGCTGCTGCGAGGTGCCGGAGCCCCGCCCGCGACCGGCGCGGTTCGCTCTCGCCGTCCCCGATGCCGACCTCACGATGGCCGGCACGATCGGCCGGTCGCTGGTCGGCGAGGACCCGCGGGCCTGGGCGTCGTTCGACCCGGAGGCATCCGCGACCGCCGCCATGACGTGGCAGGCCCGGCACGTCCTTCCCGAGGTCCGCCTCGATGATGGCGACGGCCGTCGATGGCAGCCGGTGCGCGATCTGCTCGCCAGCGGGCCGTTCCAGGCCGAGTTCGTGACCGAGGTCGAGGCGGACGGGCGGGCGCGGCTGCGGTTCGGCGACGGTGAGTACGGGATGCGTCCCGGCGCGGGCACCGTATTCGACGTGACCTACCGCCGCGGCACGGGGCCCCATGGCAACGTCGGGCCGGACTCCCTGGCTCATGTGGTGTCTGCGGACCCCCGGATCGAATCGCTGACCAACCCCGTTCCGGCTCGCGGCGGCACCGCGGCGGAGAGCATCGACCGCACCCGTCAGGATGCCCCAGCCGCGTTCTTCGTCCAGGAGCGCGCGGTCACCCCGGATGACTACGCGACGATGGCGGCTCGTCACCCACAAGTGCAGCGTGCGGTTGCCACACAGCGATTCACCGGCAGCTGGCACACGATCTTCCTCACTGTCGACCGCACGGGCGGCAACGCCGTCGATGCGGCGTTCGAAGCCGACCTGCGAGCGTTCCTGGAGCGGTTCCGGATGGCCGGCCACGACCTCGAGATCGACGGCCCCCGGTCCGTCGCGCTGAACGTCGTGCTGCGCGTGTGCGCCCTGCCCGACTACTACCGGTCTGACGTCGCGCAGGCCGTGCTCGCGAGGCTGGGCCGTGGACTGCTGGAGGACGGCCGGCCGGCGTTCTTCCATCCCGACCGCTTCACCTTCGGGCAGCCGGTCACGCTCAGCTCCCTCCTCGCGGCCGCGCACGAGGTGGAGGGCGTCCATTTCGTCGAGCCGATCACGTTCCGCCGACGCGGCGACCTGCGGTCGGACGCGCTGCGCGTGGCGGAGATCGCGATCGGTCGGCTCGAGATCGCCCGCCTGGACAACGATCCCAGCCTCGTGGAGAACGGAACGATCGAACTCGAGATGGAGGGCGGACGATGAACGAGACCCACGCGGACTGCGGCGGCTGTGCCGCGTGCCAGGGTCTCGCCGACAGCACACCGACCGAGATCGCCAACCGGCCGGGACTCGCCGCGATCGCCTACCGCCCGGGAACCTACTCCCGCTTCCGGGCCAGCATGCTGGCGGGTCTCACGCGGGAGGGGCGGCCGGCGCTGGCCGCGCTCAAGACGCGAGAGGCGGATGACTTCTCTCTTGCGCTGATCGACGCGTGGTCGGTCGCGGCCGACGTCCTCACCTTCTACACGGAGCGCATCGCCAACGAGCACTACCTGGGAACCGCGACCGAGCGACGGTCCGTCGCGGAGATGGTGTCGCTCATCGGGTACCGGCTCGCGCCCGGGGTCGCCGCAGAGGCCTGGCTCGCGTTCGCGCTCGAAACGGCTCCCGGTGCCCCCTTCAGGTCGACGATTCCCACCGCATCGCGCGTCCAGACGCTTGCGGGCCCGGGTGAGATCCCGCAGACATTCGAGACGACCGAGACCATCACCGCGATCGGTTCGTGGAACAGGCCGCAGCCGCGGATCCTCGAACCGAGGATTCCCCGGACCGGCGACGAGGAAGTGCTTCTCGCCGGTGCCGCGACCGGCGTGCGCCGTGGCGACCGCCTGCTCTTCGTCGCTGACGACTGGACCGCGACGAGCAGCCGCTGGAACACCGTGCGCGTCGTCGGGATCGTCCCGGATGCCGCGAGCCAGACGACCAGCGTGCGTTTCGCACCCGCTCTGACCGGTATCGATCTCAACGGATCGGGGGTGGGCGTATACGCGCTGCGCGCCAAAGCCGCTCTCTTCGGCTACAACGCCCCGAACCCGCTGCTGTTCGAGGCGACTGTCCTGGGCCAACTGGAGGGCCCCGGCCCCGGGCAGGTCGACCCCACCTCACACGAGTGGAATTTCGCCGAGATCACCGGTCAGGAACTGCACCTGGACGGGCTCTACGAAGGTGTCGAACCCGGCAGCTGGGCCGTCCTGACAACGGGTGCCACCTCCCTGCTCGCGGAGGTCGACGGTGTCGGTGAGACCGCCGCATCCGACTATGCCGTCAGCGCACGCGTGAGCACGCTCCATCTGGATCGCACCGACACCGACCTCGCCGGGTTCGGCGGGCCGCAGACCCGAACAACGATGGTCTCGTTCCGCAGCGAGGCGCTGCCGCTCGCCGAGGTCCGCATCACGGCACCGATGGCGGGTGACCTCATCGCGCTGGCGCACGAATTGCCCGCTGTCACGGTCCCCAGGCGCATCCTTATCCGGGGTGCTCGCGCGCGCGCGGCGCAGGGTATGGGGGCCATCGTCGACGGCATCTGGCCGGGCGCCGGTTCCACACCCATCGTGGTGTCGATCGACGCATCCGCAGATCTCGGCGGATTGGTGCGATGGGTCCTTCGACCCGACGACGGCGACGATGTGACCATCCTGGGCGAGGCGGACGCCGTCGTCTACATCCCCGCGGAGCCCGGTGACGAGATCGTCGGCGAGACGGCCGTGGCACTGGCGGCCCCAGAGCCGGAGGAGTCCGATCCGATCGATGCCATCGCTCTCGAGGCACCGCTGTCGACCGTCTACGACACTCAGGGGGACGCCCCCGTCGAGATCTTCGGAAACGTGGCGGCCGCCACCCATGGCGAGACGGTGTCGGCCGAGGTGCTGGGCTCCGGAGACGGTACGAGGGCCTTTCAGCGCTTCGTCCTGCGCAAGAAGCCGGTCACGTACGTGCAGGCCGCGACCGCGACCGGCGGTGAGTCCACGCTCGAGGTGCGCGTCAACGGAGTGCTGTGGCATGAAGTGCCGACGATGTTCTCGGCGAAGCCGGCGGACCGCATTTTCGTATCGGCGCAGGACGACATCGGCACGACGACGGTCACGTTCGGGGATGGGGTGACGGGCGCCCGGCTCCCCACCGGGATCGACAACGTCGTCGCCAGTTACCGGGCGGGCTTGGGCATGGCCGGCGCGGCCCGCGCCGACCAGATCAGTCAGGCGCTGACCAGGCCGCTGGGTCTCAAGTCGGTCACGAACCCGCTTCCGGCGGGCGGTGCACAGGACGGCCAGCAGAGCGAGGATGCGCGCACCAACGCGCCGCGGTCGGTGCTCACCCTCGGGCGCGTCGTCTCACTGCAGGATTATGCCGACTTCTCCGCGGAATTCGCCGGGATCGCCAAGGCCTCCTCGACATGGACGTGGGATGGATCCAGCCGCGGAGTGTTCGTCACGGTGGCCGCGGCCGACGGACGACCGACGAGCCCGGGCTCATCGCTGCTCGACAATCTGCGCACCGGTCTGCGCACCGTGGGCGACGCCCGCGTGCGACTCGACCTGTCGGACTTCCAGCCTGCGACCTTCTCGCTCCTGGGCTTGCTCAGGGTCGCTGCCGACTACGAGCCCGACCGGGTCCGCGCCGCAGTCTCCGCTCGGCTGCTCGAGCGCTACTCGTTCGCCGCCCGCACCTTCGGCGAGGGCGTCTCGCTCAGCGAGCTGGTTCACGCGATCCACCAGGTCGCCGGCGTCGACGCGGTGAGGGTCGATCGCCTGCACCGAGACGATGAGCCGGTGGGAGTGTCCACCTTCCTTGTCGCTGCGGCCCCCCGGGCCGGAGGTCCGCCGGGTGTTCCCGGCGCGGAGATCCTCACCCTCGTGCCCGAGAACATCGCACTGGAGGTCGGCTGGTGACCGTCTCGGTGGACCACCTCTACGCACTGCTCCCCGCTCTCTATCGCGAGCGCGATGTCGCCGGCGGCGGCGCCCTGCGTGAGTTGCTCGAAGTGCTCGCCGACGAACTGGCCGTCGTCGCCGACGGCGTGGACCAGCTGTACGACGACCTGTTCGTCGAGACCGCCGCACCCTGGGCACTCCCGTACATCGCAGAGCTGATCGGGCTGCGAGGGCTTCCCGGCGCATCGATCGCCGGCCTCACTTCCCGCGCCGAGGTCGCGAACACCATCGCCTACCGGCGGCGCAAAGGCACCGCCGCCGTACTGGAACAGGTCGCACGCGACACCACCGGCTGGCCGGCACGGGCGGTCGAGTATTTCGAGCTGCTCGCCGCAAGCCAGCACATGAACCACATCCGGCCGCGCAACCAGGCGACCGTGAGCGTGCGCGGCCCGAGCAGGCTGCAGTTCGTGGGCACGCCGTTCGAGCGCGGCGCCACCGCCGACCTGGTCCACCTGGCCGAAGTCCGGAGGATCCCCTCGCGCAGGGGCCGCTACAACATCCCGAACGTCGGCATCCATCTGTGGCGACTGCGCCCGTACCCGGTGACCGAGTGCCCCGCGACGCCCGTCCTTCCCGGTGATGAGGAACGGTTCGTCATCGACCCTCTCGGCACACCGCTGCAGCTCTTCTCACTTCCGGTGACCGAGGTGGAGATCACCCACGCCGCCGAACCCATCAACGTCCCGCTGCCCCTGGCCCGCCGGCTGATGGCCGACGACTTCGCCTCCTACTGCGGACCGGGACTTTCGCTCGACATCCAAGGCGCCGAGGTGGATTCGACGAGCGTCTGCGACCTGAGCGACGTTCCGGGCGGCGGAGGCGCATGGGCGCACACCCCCGTACCCGCCGGCATGATCCGCGTCGACCCGGTGCTCGGCCGCGTCGCCTTCGGCGACGCTCAGACGGACCCGCCTCGGGTGTCGTATCACTACGGATTCAGCGCCGACCTCGGCGGCGGCGAGTACGACCGCGTGCACACGTTCGGCCGGGTGGATGGCGCTGTCGCGACCGTCGCTCAGGATGGAACAGAGGACCACGTCACCATCGCCGCCGCGCTCGCGGCGCTCGGTCCGGCAGGCGGCACCGTCGAGATCCGCGACAGCTGCCGGTATGAGGAGATGTTGGCGATCTCCGCAGTGGCCGCCGCGCTCGAAGTGCGAGCGGCGGATCGGCGACGCCCCGTCGTGGTGCTCCCGGGCGACCTCCCGGTCACGCTCGCCGACGATGCCGAGGTCTCGATCAACGGACTCCTGATCGCCGGAGGGGCAGTGCACGTCACCGGCGCCGGGCGACTGGACCTCAGGCACTGCACGCTGGTGCCGGGCCTCGCCCTCGACGCCGCCGGGCTGCCGACCGCCCCGGGAGCACCGAGTCTGGATGTGGAGTCGGCCGGAGTGTCGGTGTCCCTCCTCCGCTGCATCGTCGGAGGAATCCGCGGTCACGTGGATTCCGATATCGCGTGCGTGGATACGGTGGTCGACGCGGGGGAAGCGGGGATCGCTCTGGCATCGTCGCCAGACGCGTCCGGCCCGGGTGGAACCGTCTCATTCGATGAGTGCACGGTGCTTGGCCGTGTGCATGCGCGGGTCCTCGCGCGGGCATCCAACAGCATCTTCCTCGCCGTCGTCCCGGCCGGCGACGAGGCACGCTGGCCTGGGCCGGTGCTCGTGGACCGCCGCCAGCAGGGATGCGTGAGGTTCTCGTACCTCCCGGCGCGATCCCGCACTCCGCGACGCTACAGGTGCGTGCCGTCGATCGATGCGGATGCCGCCGAACTCCGTCCCGTCCTGACATCGAGTCGCTACGGCCTTGCCGGCTACGTCCAGCTCGATCGTCGCACGCCGGCCGCGGTGTGGCGTGGCGCCGACGACGAGTCGGAGATGGGCGCCCTGCATCATCTCCAGCAGTCGCCCCGGGAGGCGTATCTCGAGGCCCGGCTCGTGGACTACCTCCGCTTCGGCCTCGAGGCCGGCCTTTTCTTCACGACCTGACAGTTCTTCCTCGTTCACGCAGAGACAGGAGCCACCATGAAGGGCGATTTCAGCCGCCGCACCTTCGACCCGCGCAAGCACTACAGTGCGGTTCTCCAGGAGCAGGGGCGTCTCCTCACGGATGCAGACCTCGAGGAGGAGCACCGCATCCTGAGCAACGCGCACGAGCGCGCCGCCGCCGACATCATCGGGGGGTGCGGCGGGCCGATCGGCGAGGCGGGTTTCGCCGTGAGCTCTCCGGACGGGGTGCGCCTGGCGCTTTCCGCCGGCCGGTACTACGCGGCGGGCAAGCTGGTCGTTAACGAGGAGACCGTCGACTACACCGAGCAGCCGGATCGCTTCGAGGACGACATCGTCTGGCCGCCGCCGCCCGGAAGATACGCGATCGTGCTGGACGTGTGGCGGCGGTTCATCACCGCGCTGGATGACCCCTCGATCCGTGAGGTGGCTCTGGGTGGACCGACGACGTCCGGTCGCGAGCGCACCGTCTGGCAGGCGCGACATCGCGCGGTGCCCGCGAACTGGACGTGCGCCGACCCGCTGCCCGCTGCTCGGACGACCACGGGCGCCATGGCGGCGCGGGCCGAGCCCGAGGCGTCGACGACGACGCCCTGCCTCGTGCCGCCGCTGGCCGGATACACGGGTCTCGAGAACCAGTTCTATCGAGTGGAGGTTCTCACGCCGGGGGCGGCCCTCGACGTCGCCACGGCCGTTCCGTTGGCCGTCGTCGACTTTCCCGCGGGCACCACGAATCAGGTCGAGCTGTCGGCCGCGGATGCGGGCGGCCTCAGTCCGGGAGATGTCGTGGAGGTCGTCCGCACCGGCATCGGAACCGACCCGATGGATGCAACGTTCGCCCAGGTGGCGGACGTCAGCGGTACTGTCGTGACGCTGACCTCACGGCTGCCCGAGTTCGGTCCCACCGACACCGCGGTACTGCGCGCGTCCAACGCCAGCGTCGTCATCTCACGGGAGAACGGCTCGGTCGTCACCGCGATCGAACAGATCGACGGGCTGGAGGTGACGGTCGCCGGTCTCGGTTCGGATGAGGTCCTCGGGTTCGCTCCCGGCCAGTGGGTGGAGCTCAGCGATGATCTGATCGAACTCGAGCATCACCCCCGCCAGCTGCGGCAGATCGAGGCGATCGATACCGACCGCCTGGTCGTCACCCTGCGCACTGCGGCGGATCCCCTCGCCGTGACCGCGAGTGGTGTGCTGCCCGAGCGACACCCGAAGCTGCGCCGCTGGGACGGCGCCCGGGCGATCGCGTTCCAGGCCGATGGCACGGGTTGGATCCACGTCGAGAACGGGATCCAGGTGCGGTTCACTGCAGGTGCATACATCAGCGGTGACTACTGGGACTTTCCTGCCAGGGCCGCGACCGTCGACGAGGAGACCGGGAACATCGAGTGGCCGCGGGCCGGCACCGCGGCCGCCGAACTTCCCCCGTTCGGAGTGCGCCACCACTTCTGCAAACTCGCCGTGGTGGACGTCACCGTTGTCGGGGGTGCGCCGCACGTCGAGGTCGATCTGGACTGCCGCGACCTCTTTCCGCCGTTGACGGGACTGACGACGCTCCTTCACGTGGGCGGAGACGGACAGGAGGCGCGCCCGCAGGCGCCAGGCTTCCCGCAACTGCCGGCGCCCCTCACCGTCCGCGTCGCCAACGGCGGGTTCCCGGTGCCCGGGGCACGTGTGCTCTTCACCGGACAGGGTCAGCTGATCCCGGCCGCCGCCGTCACCGATGCGAACGGACTCCTCACCTGCGCGTGGCGCCTGAATCCCGGCATCCCGGCGCAATCCTGCGTCGCCCAGTTGCTGGACGCGGGCGGAAACCCGATTCCGCACCAGGTCGTGCGATTCCATGCCACGATCGACCTCGGCGGTGGCAGCGGCGGCGGAGAGCACCGCAGCTGCTGCGTATGCGTCGGTCCAGGCGGTGACTTCGAGACGATCGAGGAGGCGATCAGCTCCCTGCTGGATCAGGGCGAGCGCGACCTGTGCCTGTGCCTGATGGTGGGCGATCACCCTGTCGGCCAGCTCGAACTCCCCGTGCCAGACCTGGAGGGGCCGCCGTTCCATCTCTCGATCAAGGGGTGCGGCCGACTGTCCCGGGTGCGCGTCGAAGGGGGGATGCTCATCGACGGTTGGCGGTCGGTGCGGCTGGTCGACCTCAATCTTCTGCTGAGCCGGGAGGCCGTCTGCCACACGCGCGGAGTGGCCGAGGTTCGCATCGACAACGTCCATGCGAACGGCAGCGCGCGGGGGGTGGGGCTCATCCGCATCCACGACGCATCGGCGGTCTACGTGGGTTCCTCGGTGATCCGGACGCGCGGGAGGGGCTCGGGGCGAGATTTGCGCGAGCTGTTCGCCGAACTCCCCGCGCTGGAGGCGGCGTGGGACCGCATCGACGAGGCGGACTTCGACCTGATCGTCCGCTCCGCCACGACAGAGCTCGCGGCGATGGGCGTCGACGAACGGCGGCGCGGCGCGGCCATCATGGTGAGGAAGGCCCGGGCAAGGGATCGCCGGCTTTCGAGTGGGTTCCTGGCGGGACTCGATCGTCTCGCCGGCAGACTGTCGGCCGAACGGCCGTCCTCGGGACTCGCGCAGGACATCTTCACGCTGGTCGCCGCGTTGGCCGCAGGATCGGACTTCGTCGCCCTTGAGATCGGATCCGGCGACGAGCAGCAGGAGGACATGGCCGACCCCGCGTCCACCACCTTCGCCGAGATCATCGTCGAGGACAACGAGATCTCGGGCGGCATCAGCCTCTACGGGCTCGCGGGAGGGGAGGCGCTCAACGTCGACGAGCGTGAGCGCCTGGAGGGCAGGCTGAAGGAGGGCGGGGCCCTCGGCGGGTTGGCCGGCACGGTCCATCTGCGGGACAACCGATTCGGTCGGCTGCTGCTTTCCGCCGGCATGCTGGAGGCCCTCCGCCGGTTCGCGCTGGGTGAGGGACCGGAGCAGCTCCTCACCGCCTACGAGACCTTGCTGGCGACGAACAACGTCGTGGATGGTGCGGAGAGCCAATCGCTCGCGCAGCACACCGTGCTCACCAGCAACGAGTTCACACTGGCGGCGATCGACGATCCCGTGCCTCCCCTCGTAGTCCTTCACCTCGTGGCCGATACCGGGATCGCAACAGGCAACCACGGGGACGCCCTGGTCGTGGCCGGCGGAGCCGCGCAGCCGGTGCGGGTGGAGGAGACGACTCGCGCGTTCACCGAGGCGGCGAATCTCGAGCTGGACTTCATCTAGCGAGGCATCGCGTGAGGGGCGGCGTGCACTCCAGCGCGAGCGGTGGCCCCCGTACGTCTCTTCTCGGGTGCCGGCGCCGCGCTGCCGGTCATCACACCGCGGGGTGACGTTACCCAGCACGCCAGTCGCGCGGTACCCCGCACATCGCGAACGTCACCGTGCGCAACGTTCGTACACATCGGGAAACGTGCGCACACACCGCGCAATCGATCTCGCGCGCGGCGCGACTAGCGAAAACCCGATTGGCCCGTCGCGGCATCCGTCAGTGGTCGCCAAGTGCGGGCGCACCCGCTGTGCACCCACGATCGGCGACCACCGAAGTCGGTCGACGGCCCGCGGCTTTCCGGGCTTTCGAGTGGCCCGTTCCTGCAGCTCCTGCCGAGCGGCTACTGACGCGCGGCCCGCTGCTCGCGTTTGCGACCGGCGCGGGCGATCAGGTAGAGCACCGAACCGACAACGACGTACCCGACTGATCCGAGCCAGACGATGCCGGACTGCTGCGCGAGCAGCACGAGGCTGGCGATGATCGCGAGCACGGGCACGATCCGGGGCACGGAGAAGTGGGCGTGGTCGACCTTGTCCTTCTTCAGGACCAGCAGGCTGACGTTGGCGGAGAGGAACACCAGGATCAGCAGCAGCACCGTGGTCTCGGCGAGCGTCGAGACGTCTCCGATGAGGGTCAGGCCGATCGTGGCCGCCGCCACGACGACGATCGAGACCCACGGCGTGCGGCGGTTCGGCAGCACGCGGGCGAAGGCGTGTGGAAGGAGATCGGCCTCCGCCAGGCCGTAGCCGACGCGGCTCGCCATCACCATGAACAGCAGGGCGCCGTTCGCGATGGCGACCAGCGCGATCAGGCCGAACAGCCACTCCGGGATCGGCACGCCGCTGCCCGCCACGACATCCAGCAGCGGTCCGGTCGACTCCGCGAGTTCGGCCGGGGGCAGCACGATGACCGCACCGATGGCGATCAGCAGGTAGACGACCGCGGCTGTGGCGATAGCCCCGAAGAGCGCCCGGGGGTACGCCTTCGACGGGTTGCGCACCTCCTCTGCCATGTTGGCGGCGGCCTCGAACCCGAGGAAGGAGAAGAAGGCGACGATGGATGCCGCGAACGCGCCCTGCAGCGGCGCCACATCCGGTGCGAACTCGATCAGGCGGCTGGGGTCGCCGTTGCCGCTGCCGAACACGATCCCGGCCACGACGATGACGATCACGAGCCCGCTCACCTCGATGATGGAGGCGATGAGGTTCGCCGTCAGCGACTCGCGGACACCGCGGAGGTTGATCAACGTGAGCAGGATGATGAAGATGACCGCTGCAGGAGCGGAGGGCACGTCGATGAGCGCGGCCAGGTAGTCGCCGGCGAACGCGTTCGCGAGGGCTGCGGCGGTCGTGATGCCGGAAGCCATCATGAGGAAGCCGACGAGGAAGGACAGATACGGGATGCCGAAGGCCCGGTCGACGTACCGTGCGGCACCGCCGGCGTGCGGATACTTCGTGATGAGCTCCGCGTAGGTGCCCGCCGTCAGCAGGGCCACGACCAGCGCGATGAGCAACGGCAGCCAGATCACGCCTCCGACGTCGGTGGCCATGGAACCCACGAGTGTGTAGATGCCGGCTCCGAGCGTGTCGCCGACGATGAAGGCGAAGAGCAGGGGTGTGCCGACAGCACGCTTGAGCCCGAGTTCGGCACTCGGCGGGGTCGCGGCGATGTCTTGAACCATTGGACTACTTCACCGGTCGGGACCGTGCGGCGCAACCCCTGGACGAATTCCGGCATCCGAATTTACCGGTCGGAAACGTGGATCCCGGGTTTAGCATGTTGGCGAGGCCGTCGACGTCCTCCATCGAGAGAGGGCCTGGTGCGACGGCCGTCCACCGTGGAGGAGCCTGTCGATGAAGAAGTTCCGTGGCACCCGTCTGACCGCCTTGATGGCCATTGCGTCGGCCCTCGTGATTGCCGCTCCGGCCGGCATTGCGACAGCAGACGCGGGCACAAGCGTCGGTTCGGCATCGGCGAGCGCCGACCGAGGCAGCAAGAATCCCGGCACGTACAGCAATCCGCTGCAGCCCGTGGTGCCCGGAGACGGGGTGGTGGAGAGCTGCGCGGATCCGAACGTGCTGCAGGGTCAGCGCCCCGGGGACACCACGTGGTATCTCTACTGCACGACCGACCCGCTCAACGACGAAGACGTCGATGCCGCCGGCAACCCCGTCTTCCATAGGGTTCCCACCATGACGTCGGAGAATCTCGTCGACTGGACATACGTGGGCGATGCGTTCGCCGGGCTGCCGAGCTGGGCGGATCCGACTTCGGCGATCTGGGCGCCGGACGTCGTCTACTCCAGCACCTTCGACAAGTACTACATGTTCGTCGTCGTGACGAACACGACGACCGCGGTGAGCGGACGGGACTGCGACAACGACAGCGCCATCGGCGTCGCAACCAGTGCAGGCCCGACCGGCCCCTGGACATACTCGGAGACCCCCGTGGTCGCCCCGCGGGCGAGGGGCGGGGGCTGCGACTTCCTGTGGACCTACGATCCCGACGTGCTGGGCGATTCCATCACCGACTCGGGCATCCTCTACTACGGCAGCTACAACGGCGGGATCTTCGGCACCACGCTCCAGCTGACCGCGAACGGCGCCACCGCCGATACCGCCGGTGCGACGATGGTCACGATCGACAACAAGTACGAGGGCGCCAACGTCGTTGAGAAGGACGGCTACTACTACCTGTTCGTCTCCGCCACGAATTGCTGCAACGGTGCGCTGACCGGCTACAGCGTCTTCGTCGGCCGATCGACCGATCCGCTGGGACCGTACGTCGATCGCGAGGGTGTGTCGCTGCTCGCCGAGCTCACAGGCGGAACCCCGTTCCTCACGATGAACGGCAACCGCTGGGTCGGTACCGGGCACAACACCGTGTTCCAGGACGCCAACGGCGACTGGTGGACGATCTACCACGCCGTCGATCAGCAGGATCCGTTCTACGCCTTCGATCCCGGGTTCACCAAGCGCCCCGCATTGCTCGACGCGGTCGACTGGGTCGACGGATGGCCGACGGTGAACGGGGGCAGCGGCGCTTCCGTCGACAAGGAGTTCGCGCCGGCAGGGCAGCCGGGGCAGGTCTCCCGCCACAAGTACCGCCCCGACGTGGTGCAGGACCCGAAGCGCCTGCTGGCCGAGTACTCCGATGAGTTCGACGGCATCGCGCTCAGCGGAGCGTGGGCGTGGCAGCGCGAGGACATCGCGCCGACGGCAACCGTGGAGGGAGGCGTGCTGCGCATCCCGGTGCAGGTGGGTGCCGATCTGTACGTCGGATCGAACAACGCTGCCGTGCTTCTTCGCGACGCGCCCAGCGGCGACTACGTGATCGAGACGAAGCTGCGCGTGGATGTGCCCCCGGGATGCTGCTTCAACTACGCCCAGGCCGGCATCCTCGCGTACGGGAGCGACGACGACTACATCAAGCTCACCGAGACATCGATCTGGAACACCCGTCAGACGGAGTTCGCGAAGGAGATCTCGTCGGCACCGGAGGGCTGGGCGCTGTACGGCAACACCGTCGTGGGCCCCCCCGGCGACGAGTGGACTTACCTGCGGATCGTCGTGCAGCGCCTCTCCGGACCAGAGCAACGTGAGGCGGGCGGAGACACGCACGGTTACACGGCGTACACCAGCAGCGATGGGCAGACGTGGGTGAAGGGCGGCACGTGGACGCATGACCTGGGCCAGGATGCGCAGATCGCGCTGGCCGCGTACGGTCTGCAGGACCCCGACGGCGAGGGACCGGCGGTGCCGCCGTCCCTGACCGCTGAGTTCGACTACGTTCGCGTCTCGACCGTGAAGGAGCGCAAGCTGCGCTGATGTTCACTCGCGGCCGCGGGGAGCCCGACCAGGGGCTCCCTCGGCCGCGAACCGATCGAGGGCGTCCGACAGCGCGCTGCACGAGCGCGGCCCCCCATGTCCCTCATCCTCGATGATCGTCAGCGTGCTCGCGGGCCACGCCCGGTGGAGCCGCCAGGCGGTGATCGGGGGTCCGCTGATGTCGCGGCGACCGTGGACGAGTGCGGCCGGGATGTGACGGATCTCGTCGATCCGGGGGAGCACGGCCATCTCGCCGGGCAGGAAGGCGTCGTTGCTCCAGAAGTGCGTGACGAGGGTCGCGAATGCTTCTCGCTCAGCGAGGTCCGTGTGACCGCGATGCCGGGATTCCGGGTGATCGAGGGAGACGTGCACACCCTCCCAGGTGTCCCAGTCCCGTGCCGCCGCCTCCCGGTCGGTGGACTCCCCGCCGGCGAGCCGTCGGGCGTAGGCGTCCACGATCCGTTCGCCGCCAACCCGATCCGACGCTCGTTCGAACGCCGCCCATTCTTCCGGGAAGATGCGACCGACCCCTTCGGTGATCCACTCCACCTCTTCCCGGCTCGTGGTCGTCACGGCCGTCAGGGCGAGCGCGCGCACCCGGTCCGGATGCTCCAGCGCGTACGCCAGCGCGAGGGTGGTTCCCCATGACATCCCGGCGACGACCCAGCGCTCGACTCCGAGCGCATCGCGCACCGCCTCGATGTCCGCGATGAGCTGCTGGGTGGTGTGCGACGCGAGCGTGTCTCTCGCGTCGAGGATGTTCGGTCGGCTTCGCCCGCTGCCCCGCTGGTCGATCCCGATGAGCCGGTAACGGTCCGGGTCGAACATGCTTCGATGCCAGCCATCTCCGAGGGAGCCTCCCGGGCCGCCGTGCAGCCAGAGTGCGGGCACGCCGTCCGGGGTGCCCGACTCTTCCCAATAGATGGATGCGCCGCCGTCGGCAGCGATCGCTCCGTGTGCGTAGGGCGCGGGATGCGCGTGGGTCATCGTTCCAAGGTACCGAGGCGGCGGTGGTGGGACGATCGGCCGGGCGGGCCCACTGGCACTGATTCTCCGACCCCGAGGCAGCACCCGATCCTTCGCGCTGCACGTCTCTGCACGCGCGGTTCAGGTTGATGCCGCGCATGCCGCAATGTGCAGCGCGAACGGCGGGCGCCGCATCCGCTCGTTTCGGTCGCCGAGCGCCCTTCGTCTCCCTTCGCTGGCTCAGGGACCGTGTACTGAACAAACGCGGTTCCCATCCCGGTCGTTGAGCGAACGACGGGAGCCGAACCACCGGCACTTCGCATTGCTCGCTTGACGGATGCTCCCGATCGGCCCATACTCGTGTCAGGATAATCGATTTACCACTCCAAAGACGTAGGGACCTCGACGTGGCCAGAGCTCGCATCTCGGATGTCGCCGCCGCCGCGGGCGTGTCTGCGACGACCGTGTCACTGGTTCTCAACGACGTGGAATCGCGCATCTCCGAGAGCACGCGGCAGAGAGTGCGCGAGGCCGCGCTGTCCGTGGGATACACGCCGAGTTCCGTGGCGCGCGGCCTGCGCATGCAGCGCACCCGCACGGTCGGGCTCATCTCCGACGTGATCGCGACCACGCCGTTCGCGGGCCGCATGCTCGCCGGCGCACAGGACGTCGCCCGTGAACACGGCTACCTGGTCTTCCTCGTCGACACCGGCGCCGACAAGGGCCTGGAGCGTGACGCGATCGCGGCGCTGACCGCGCAGCAGGTCGAGGCCATGATCTACGCGTGCATGTGGCACCAGGTCATCGTGCCGCCCGCGGGCCTGCCCGACAACACCGTCTTCCTGGACTGCACCCCCGAAGGGGGGAGTGCCCGCAGTGTCGTTCCCGACGACCGGGCCGGCGGGGCCGCCGCGGTTCGCGAGCTGCTCGCCGCGGGGCACCGACGCATCGCCTACCTCGACACCGACGACCGGGTGGTCGTCGCGTCGCGCCTGCGCCATGAGGGGTATCTCGAGGCCCTCGCCGAGGCGGGGGTCGAGGCGGACCCGGCCCTCCACGTACGCGGCGACGACTCCTCGCCGCACGGAAGCCGCAACGCGGCGGACCCGCTCCTGGACCTTCCAGAGGAACAGCGCCCGACGGCGATCTTCTGCTTCAACGACCGCATGGCGGTGGGCGCCTACTGGGCCGCCCGCCGGCGCGGACTCGACATCCCGCGTGACCTGTCGATCGTCGGCTACGACGATCAGCAGCTGATCGCGCCGGACCAAGACCCCCCCTTGACCACCATCGCGCTGCCCCATTACGAAATGGGCCGCTGGGCGATGGAGGTCGCGCTCGGCGTCCGCGCGGAAGGGGACTCGGACGCCACGCACCTGATGGAGTGTCCCGTCATCCGACGAGACTCTGTTGGCCCGCCGCCGGCGAAAGTCGGCTAAACCCAAACCGGCGACGGGTTTCACAACACCGAAAGGCCGCCATCGGCGGTCTCCGATCGGGTCGACGCGGGCGTCGGCCACAACAAAAGGAAACCACACATGAAGCGCAGGACTGCGCCGATCTTCGTATCGGCAGGCCTCGTCGGGGTGCTCGCCCTGACCGGCTGCGGACAGGCTGGCCAGGACACCACCACGGCGGACGGCAAGACCGAGCTGTCCATGTGGACCCACTCCGCGGGCAACCCCGCCGAGCTCGCGGTCTACGAGAAGATCATCGAGGACTTCAACGCCTCGCAGGACGAGTACACCGTCGTGAACGAGGCGTTCCCGCAGGGCGCCTACAACGACGCGATCGTGGCGGCCGCCGCATCCGGCGACCTGCCGTGCCTCCTGGATCTCGACGGCCCGATCATGCCCAACTGGGCATGGGCCGAGTACCTGCAGCCGCTCGAGCTGCCGACCGAGATCACCGACAGCCTCCTCCCCACCGCGGTCGGAGTGTGGAACGACGAGATCTACTCCGCCGGGTACTGGGACGCCGCGCTCTCGATCTTCGCCCGCAAGTCGGTGCTCGAGGAGAACGGGATCCGGATCCCCTCCATCGACGAACCGTGGACTCAGGAAGAGTTCGATTCCGCCCTGGCCACCCTCAAGTCCGCCGGCTACGAGACCCCGATCGACATCGGCGCCGAAGACGCCGGCGAGTGGTGGCCGTACGCCTACTCGCCGATGCTGCAGAGCTTCGGCGGCGACCTGATCGACCGGGACACGATGCTCACGGCGGACGGCGCGCTCAACGGACCGGAGGCGGTCGCGTGGGGCGAGTGGTTCCAGGGTCTCTTCGAGAAGGGCTACGCCTCCAACGGCGGGACCGTCGGCAACCAGGAGTTCGTGGACGACGAGGTGGCCCTCAGCTACACCGGCGTGTGGAACGCCCTCGCCTCACTCGACGCCATCGGCGATGACCTCCTCATCCTGCCCCCGCCGGACCTCGGCAACGGCCCGAAGATCGGCGGCGGCTCGTGGCAGTGGGGGATCTCATCCGGGTGCGCGGACGCCGATGGCGCCCGGGAGTACCTCGAGTTCAGCTTCAAGGACGAGTACATCACCCAGTTCGCCGACACCCAGATCGTGATCCCGGCGACGGAGGGTGCGGCGGCCGCATCGAAGTACTTCGGCGAGAACGGCGTCCTGCGCCCGTTCGTGGAGCTGTCGCAGAACTATGCGGTCCTGCGCCCGGAGACACCCGCCTACGCGGTCATCTCCAGCACCTTCCAGACCGCCGCGAAGGACATCATGAACGGCGCCGACGTGCAGAGCACGCTCGACACCGCCGTGAGCGACATCGATGCCAACATCGAGTCCAACGACGGGTACGGATTCCAGTAGAGAGCGGGTGGGGGGCGCCCTGCGCCTCCCGCCGTTCCTCCTGAATCCCAGGTGATCCCATGACTGTCACGCCTCCCACGGTCGCCGCGGAAACCCCGCGACGCTCGCTCCGCCGCTTCCGCTCCATCAGGGGGCGAGAGACCTGGGCCGGACTCGGCATGATCGCGCCGGCCGCGATCCTGCTCGTGCTCTTCCTCATCATCCCGGTGATCCTGGCGTTCGCGCTCTCGTTCACGAACGCCCGGCTCATCTCGCCGAATCCTCCGAGGCTCGTCGGATTCGACAACTTCGCCCGGGCGTTCACCGATCCGGTGTTCCTGCAATCCGTCGGGAACACGTTCGTGTTCGCCCTCGTCGTCGTCCCCGTCCAGGCCGGCTTCGCGCTGCTGCTCGCGGTCCTTGTGAATCGCAGCCTGCGCGGGGTCACTTTCTTCCGCGTCATCTTCTTCATCCCCGTCGTCACCTCGATCGTCGTGGTGTCGATCCTGTGGAAGTTCATGTACCAGGAGAACGGCTTGATCAACTCCATGATCAACACCGTCACCTTCGGGGCATGGTCGGGAATGGACTGGCTGAACGACCCGAACACCGCCCTCGGCGCCATCATCGTCCTCTCGATCTGGCAGGCCGTCGGCTTCCACATGATCATCTGGCTCTCCGGGCTTCAGACGATCCCCGAGGAGCTGTACGAAGCCGCGCGGATGGATGGCGCCAGCCACTGGCAGCAGTTCGCCAACGTGACGTGGCCGGGACTTCGTCCGACGATGGTCTTCGTGCTCGTCACGATCACGATCCAGGCGCTCGGACTGTTCGTCCAGATCAATGTGATGACGCAGGGCGGCCCCGTCAACTCGACGTCGTCGATCGTCTACTACGCCGTCCGCAAGGGATCCCAGCAGCAGGAGATCGGCTACGCATCCGCGATCTCGCTCATCTTCTTCGTGGCGGTGCTGATCATCGCACTCATTCAGCGACGCCTGACCCGAGAGAAGGCTTGACATGGCCATCGACCAGTCCACCCGCCCCGACACCGGCGCGAAGCCCGCGCCACGCCCCCGCACGGAGAAGAGCCGGCGGCGCGGGGGGAAGATCTTCTCCTACATCGTCATGTCGCTCCTGGCGCTGTTCTTCCTCTTCCCGCTCGTGTACATGTTCGTCTCGAGCCTGAAGCCGGACGCCCAGATCCTGCAGGACATCGACTCGCCCCAGGCCTTCCTGCCGGTCGGCGACATCAGCCTCGACAACTACTTCGGTGTCTTCGAACGCGTGCCCTTCGCGCAGTTCCTGTTCAACTCGGTGCTGATCACCGTGCTCACGGTGGGCCTGGGGCTGATCGTCAACTCGATGGCGGGCTTCGCCCTCTCCCGGCTCGAGTGGAAGGGACGGGTCGTCGTCCTGGCGGTGGTCATCGCCACGCTGATCGTCCCGTTCGAGACGATCGCCGTGCCGATGGTCTACTGGGTCGCCCAGCTGCCCACCCTCGTCTTCGAGGGCGGCGTGCTGAAGTACGACTTCGGCTGGCTGAACACGTACCAGGTGCAGATCGTGCCCTTCATCGCCAACGCGTTCTCGATCTTCCTGTTCGCCCAGTACTTCTCGACCATCCCCAAATCGCTCGACGAAGCGGCACGCATCGACGGCGCCAGCTGGTTCGCGATCTACCGCCGCATCATCGTGCCGCTCTCGGGCCCCGCGTTCGCGACCGTCGCGATCCTCACCTTCCTGCCCGCGTGGAACCAGTACCTCTGGCCGCTCATGGTCGTGCAGAAAGAGGAGCTGCGCCCCGTGATGGTCGGCGTGCAGTACTTCTTCCAGCTGAACGCGGCCTGGGGCGAGGTGATGGCGTACACCTCCTTGATCACCATCCCGGTGCTCATCATGTTCCTGATCTTCCAGAGGGCGTTCGTGAGCAGCATCGCCTCGAGCGGGGTGAAGGGGTGAGCTTCGAGCGGAAGGACGAGAGAACGCCGGGCGACCCGGATGCGCGCGTGGTGGTGGTCGGCGAGGCCCTCGTCGATATCGTGCACCGCGCCGACGGCTCCGTCGATGAAGCGCCGGGGGGAAGCCCAGCCAACGTCGCGCTGACCCTCGGGCGCCTCGGCCGCGCTCCCCGCCTGGTGACCCGCCTGGCGGATGACGCGCACGGGCGTGCCGTGCGCGCCTGGCTCGAGCGCTCCGGGGTCACCGTCGAGGCAGTCGACGCGCCTCGGACGGCGACCGCCACCGCCCATCTGGATGCGACGGGTGCCGCCACCTACGAGTTCGACATCGACTGGGCGCTGGATGGGGCGCCCATCCCCGTCGCGGACGTGCTGCACGTCGGCTCCGTGGCCGCCCTGCTCCAACCGGGTGCCGACGACGTCTCGCGGCTGGTCGATGAGCTGCGAGGGTCGGCGACGATCACGTACGACCCCAACATCCGTCCGTCGCTTCTTCCGGATGCCGCGGCCGCGCGCACCCGGGTGGAGTCCCTCGTCGCGCGGGCGGACGTCGTCAAGGCGAGCGACGAGGACCTGCGGTGGCTGCATCCGGGTGAGGACCCGGTCGCGGCCGCGACCCGGTGGCAGCGCTCGGGGCCCGCCGTGGTCGTCGTGACCACCGGCGGGGATGGCGCCTTCGCCGTCACGGGTGCGGGCGCGGTACGCGTCCCGGCGGTTCCCACGTCGGTCATCGACACGGTCGGCGCCGGCGACACCTTCATGGGCGCCCTTATCGACGGCGTGATCGAGGCGGGGCTCTCCGGCGCCGGCCGGCGGGCGGATCTCCGCGACATCGATCACTCCGTTCTCGAGGCCGTCCTGCGGCGGTGCGCCACGGCCGCCGGGATCACCGTGTCGCGACCGGGTGCCGATCCACCATGGCGTTCCGACCTGACCTCCCACCTCTCACCGCGGTCCGCTCCGACCGCATCAGCGAAGGGCTGAACATTGTTCGACCTCCCCGGTTCGTGGGTCTGGGACTTCTGGTTCGCCGACGACGGCGACCGCTACCACCTGTTCTTCCTCTATGCGTCGCGCGCCCTGCAGGATCCCGACGCCCGGCACTACCGCGCTTCCATCGGACACGCGGTGTCGACCGATCTCGTGGAGTGGACCCAGGTCGCCGACGCGCTCGTGCGCAGCGACGCCCCCGCCTTCGACGATCTCGCGACGTGGACGGGGTCGACGCTCCGGCACCCGGACGGCACGTGGTTCATGTTCTACACGGGCTCCTCGCTCGCGCCGAACGGCAAGAACGTGCAGCGCATCGGCTACGCGACATCCCCGGACCTCACGGTGTGGACGAAGGCGCGCGGCCCCGTGCTCGAGGCCCGCGGCCCGTGGTACGAGACCCTGGAGTCGGAGGCCTGGCAGGACGAGGCGTTCCGCGACCCGTGGGTGTTCCCCGATCCCGACGGCGACGGCTGGCACATGCTCGTGACGGCGCGGGCGCCCGAGGGTCCCATCGACGGGCGCGGCGTGATCGGTCACGCGTGGTCGCCGGACCTCCGCACGTGGGAGCTGCGGCCACCGCTCAGTGCTCCGAGCCACCACGGCTTCGGTCAGCTCGAGGTCACGCAGGTCGAGGTCGTCGATGGCCGCCCGGTGCTGATCTTCTCGTGCCTGGCGGACCAGGCGATGCCGTCCAGGGCGGCCACCCGCGGCGGCACATGGGCCGTACCGGCCGGGAACGTTCTCGGTCCATTCGACATCGACGCCGCCTACCCGGTGACCGACGACTCCTTCTATGTCGGACGCCTGCTTCGTCGCCGTGACGACGGGCGGTGGATGCTCTTCGCCTTCCACCACACCGGAACGGACGGAGGCTTCGTCGGCGGAGTGAGCGACCCGATGCCGGTGGGGTGGGACGGCGATCGCCTCGCGATCCTCGACGCCGCGGCATCCGATGGCGTCCCGATGTCGGGCCGCAGTCAGGATGAATCGCCGGGTGACGGGATGCGAGAGCTCCCGACACCGTTCTCAGCCTGAACGCGGCCCGGCTCGGGCGGCTGGGCTGAGCAGACGGCGATCGGGACGGGGGTCAGGTCGATGAACCCGCGAAGAACCGGAGGGCACCCTCGCGGAACACCCGCGATCCGGGCGCGTTGAAGTGATGCCGGCCCGGAATCTCGACGAACTCACCCCGCGGCGCGGCCGACGCGAGCCGCCGCGACGGTTCGAGGATCGCGTCGTCGCTTCCCGTCGCGAACAGCACCGGCTGCTGTGGCGGCCGGGCCGGGTCGGGGTCGGCATCCCCGAGGCGCATGCCCTCGGCCAGCGCGACCAGCACGCGGATGTCGTTGCCCGGCACCCGCTCGGCGAGGGTCACGTAGTTCTGCGTGACCCGGTCCTCGATCGGGGTGCCCCTCTCGGCGAACGCCCTGGCCTGCTCGATGTCCAGCCGCGCCAGCGGGCGCCCGTCCGGTATCCCGCCCAGCACGCCGCGCGAGACGCGGTCCGGCGCATCCACCAGCAGCTGCCACCCCACGCGACCGCCCAGCGAGTAGCCAGCATAGAGAACGCTGTCGAGCAGGTACGTCTCGAGCACGATCAGCAGATCGCCGACGAGCGCGTCCATGGTGTAGTCGTGCGGATCGTGCGGTTTGTCGCTCTGTCCGTGCCCCCGCTGGTCGACCCCCAGCACCCGGAAACCGGCCCGGGTGAGGTCACGGACCCAGCCCGTGTTCACCCAGTTGTCGCGGCAGTTGGAGGCGAAGCCGTGCACACAGAGAACGGTGGGCGCCGCGCTGTCTCCCCAGGAATAGGTCGCGATGCGATGTCCCTCGGGCGACATGACGAACTGCGGGGACGGCATCTCGGTCAAGAGTGACGCGTCGGGGCTCATGCGGTCCATTGTGCCCTCCCGTGCGGCCCTGCTCGGAGTCCTACCCGATCGGGTAGGACGAACGGGTCGGACGAGTGATCGCCTAGACAGGCTCGGGCGGTGAGGCTTGCTGTCGCGGGGTGAACCCGCGGGACGGAAGGACGATGATGTCTGCCAACAGAGCGGTCGCATACGAGGGTCCGGGTGTCGTCAAGGTGATCGACACGGATTACCCGGAATTCGAACTCCACGACGGTCCCGGGGTGAATCCGGCCAATGTCGGGAGGAAGATCCCGCACGGGGCGATCCTGCGGACGGTCGCGACGAACATCTGCGGATCGGATCAGCACATGGTGCGCGGGCGGACCACCGCGCCGGCGGGCCTCGTGCTCGGGCACGAGATCACCGGAGAGGTCGTCGAAGTCGGTCCGGATGTCGAGTTCATCAAGGTGGGTGACATCGTCTCGGTGCCGTTCAACATCGCGTGCGGGCGCTGCCGCAACTGCAAGGAGGGCAAGACCGGGATCTGCCTCAACGTCAATCCCGATCGCCCCGGCAGCGCCTACGGGTACGTCGACATGGGCGGCTGGGTCGGCGGCCAGGCGGAGTACGTGCTGGTGCCGTACGCCGACTGGAACCTGCTGCGCTTCCCGGACCGCGATCAGGCGCTGGAGAAGATCCTCGACCTCGCCATGCTCTCCGACATCTTCCCGACGGGGTTCCACGGGGCGGTGACCGCCGGGGTGGGCGTCGGCTCGACCGTGTACATCGCAGGCGCCGGACCGGTCGGCCTGGCGGCGGCCGCAAGCGCGCATCTGCTGGGTGCGGCCGTCGTGATCGTCGGCGATCTGAACGAAGAACGGCTGGCGCAGGCGCGCAGCTTCGGGTGTGAGACCGTCAACGTCGGCGAGGGCTCCGTGCCCGATCAGCTCGAGCAGCTTCTGGGTGTTCCGGAGGTGGATGCCGCGGTGGACGCCGTCGGCTTCGAGGCGCGCAGCGAGGGGCACGGAGCAGACGCGAAGGAGGCGCCGGCAACGGTACTCAATTCGCTGATGGGCGTCACCGCCGCCGGAGGAGCCATCGGCATCCCCGGGCTGTATGTCACGGGGGATCCGGGGGCGGTGGACGACGCAGCCAAGGTCGGATCGCTCTCGATCAGCCTGGGCACCGGCTGGGCGAAGTCGCTCTCGTTCACCACCGGGCAATGTCCCGTCATGCGCTACAACCGCCGGCTGATGATGGCGATCCTGCACGACAAGGTGCACATCGCCGATGCCGTCAACGCGAGGGCCATCACCCTCGATGAGGCGCCGCAGGGCTACGCCGAGTTCGACGCCGGTGCGGCGACCAAGTACGTGCTGAACCCCAACGGCTACATCGCCGCCTGATCACTGATTCACGCAACCCACGACAAGGAGCACCACCATGACCGGATTGACCCTCGCCGATGCCCGCACGATCATCGCCGCCGCAGAGAAGCGCGCCGACGAGATCGGGCAGCCGATGAACATCGCCGTCGTCGACAGCGGCGGAAACCTCGTCTCCCACGTGCGCCAGGACGGCGCCTGGATCGGCAGCATCGACATCTCCATCAGCAAGGCCTGGACGTCGCGGGCCTTCGACATCCAGACGAAGGACCTCGGCGACAACGCCCAGCCGACCCAGCAGTTCTTCGGCATCCACACGACCAACGGCGGCAAGGTCGCCATCTTCGCCGGCGGCGTGCCACTGCTGCGCGACGGTGTTGTCGTCGGGGGACTGGGTGTCAGCGGCGGCTCCGGCGAGCAGGACCAGACGGTCGCCGAGGCGGGCGCCGCGGCGCTGTAAGCGGGCTCGGGCTCGGCGGCTCCCCACCCTTTTGGGTGGGGAGCCGCCGAAGTAGGTTGAGGTCATGAGCATCGACGAAGTCGCCACAGGATCTCGTCGCCAGCTGGTGGATCACGCGCGAACGGTCGCCGAGCAGGCCGACCAGCACGCGGTCACCCTCGAATCGATGCTGGCCATCCTGCGATCGCCGCGGCTGGGTGACCGCGCGGCCCGGACCGCCGCCATCGACACGGCGACGACCGCCCTGATCGGGCTGCGCACCGCCACCGACGAACAGCGCAGCTCGATGCTCGAGCCCGTCACCGGCGCATTCCGGCGCCTGCGCGACGACCTCGGGCCGTTGACGAGGTTCGGACACCTCGAGGTCGAACTCGTCGAGCCGCCGGCCTCGGGTCGCGCGCTTCCTGGTGAGGTCGCGCACGGGGCGCGCGCCATGGTGCGCACGGCGGTGCTGGCACTCGTCGACCGAGGCGACGCGCACCGTGTCCGCATCCAGTGGGACTGCGACGGGCTCAACCTCCTGGTCGGCATCCGCGACGACGGCCGGGGCGAGCTCTCGGTGCACGATGACTGGCTCCGTCCCATCGCCGAGCGGGTGGCCGCGCTCGACGGGGTGCTGGCAGTGACGTCGACGCCGGGATGGGGCTCGTCCATCGACGTGCGCCTGCCGCTGGATCCGCGGCCAGAGCCGCATCCGCTCGCCGACCTGATCCCGCTCACGAGCCGCGAGAAGGACGTGCTGCGCCTCGTCGCCTCCGGCGCACGCAACCACGCCATCGCCCGGGAGCTGATGATCAGCGACAACACGGTCAAGTTCCACGTGTCGAATCTGCTGCGCAAGACCGGCGCGGCCACCCGTTCGGAACTCGCCGCGCTCGCCGTCTCGCACTATGAGCACGACGACCCCCGGCGCGCGTACCCCTGAGCCTCGCCCTCGGCGGCGCGCATCCCGACACTTCTCAGAGCGCCCTTCGCTTGCGGCTGCACTTGTCTGAGCGCGCTGCGTGAATCGGCGGAGCGTGCGCAGGAATCAGCAGCGCGAGCCGGAGTGGCGGGTCGGGATCTCCCCGGGGGTGGCCGGTGAGGGCTCGCCGGGGTGGCGGCTCAGATCTCGCGGGGGTGCCGGTCAAGATCCCGCCCCAGGGTCGGTCAGGAACGCGAGGCGTGTGACCCCGAGCTCAGCCCGGAAGGGCGGCCTCGTCGCCGAGGCGCGCGACGGCGGCCTGGATCGCGACGGCGGCGGCGCCGCGCGCCCACGCGCCGAAGCCGGCTCGATCGACGAGGATCTCGACGGGGTTCGCGAGCGGGTCGCGATCGGCGGCGGCGGCATCTCGAACGGCGTCCTCCGCGATCTCCCACAGCCCGAGGCCCTCTCCGGCGAGGACGACGGTGGGCTGCATGGTGAGGTTCGCCGCCAGGGCGATCAGCCGACCGAGGCCACGTGCCCCGGCATCCACCACCGCGCCCGCCGCGGGGTGACCGTCCCTCGCCATGGTGAGCACCTCGTCATAGTCGACGGGTCTTCCCACGGCCGCCTGCAGCTGCGCGCACATGCCGACCGATGTGATCAGCGCGCTCGAGCAGCCGCGGTGACCCTCCGGGCAGAGCGGCCCGGTGGGATCGAGCGGGATGTGACCGCCCAGCCCCACGCCCGCCTCGCGGGTGTGCACGGACTCGCCGCCGACGACGAGGCCGTAGCCGACGCCGGCGCCGACGGTGATGACGGAGAAACCAGAACGGCCCCGCCCTGCGCCGAACCAGCGCTCGGCCTCGACCAGAGCCACGACGTCGTTCTCGACGGCGACGGGAAGTCCGCAGGCCCGCTGGAGCTCGACACCCAGGTCGACGCCGTTCCACCCGAGGAACGGCGCCCGGAGAACGCGGCCCTCGTCATCGACGACTCCACCCAGGCTCACACCCACCCCCAGGACCGGCGGAAAGTTCTCGGCCAGAGCGGTGATCGTCTCGGCGAGCTGCGCCACGACCGCCTCGGGCGCCCTGTCGGTCACCGCGATGTCGTGCTGGGAGACAGCGCGGGCGCGCGCGTCGGTGAGCACGACGAAGGCGGTGTCGCCGGTGATCTTGATGCCGATGAAGGAGCCGAGGTCGGGCGTGATGTCGAGGGGGCGGACGGGCCGCCCGACGGCGCCCGAGCCGGCGTCCTCCACCTCCACGAAGAGTCCGCGCTCGAGGAAGGGCTTGGCCAGACGGGTCAGGCTCGCGGGGGAGAGGCCGAGCCGGCGCCCCAGCTCCCCGCGCGCGATGGGGCCGTGGATGAGCACTTCGCGTGCGAGCGCGTCCTGACTGTCCGTGAGCATCCGCACCCCTTTCGTTCCATCTTGGCACCAATTGCCCGCTCAATGCGGCTGAAACGCGCGAAGGTTTGCCTCTTGACGGTGAATTAGTTCCGCGGTAGAAATAATGCGTGGCGAATATCACCCAGCGGAGCGCGGAAGAGCGTGTGCAGCAAGCGAAGTCCGAGCATCCGGCGGACACGCTGCACTTGACCCGTGCGGGCACCAGCGTCGTCGTCGACCTGGGTGAGGGCGGCCCCGCGATCGTGCACTGGGGAGAGGCCCTTGCTTCTTCGACCTCCGCCTCGCTCGCCTCCCTCGCCGCAGCCGCCCGGCCGCAGCGCGTATCGGGTGGCCTCGACACGACGGGGCGGCTGAGCCTCGTCTCCACGGGGCCGACCGGCTGGCTCGGCACTCCCGGCATCGAGGGTCACCGCAACGGCGCCGGTGACAGCGTGCGGTTCGAGGTCGCCGGGGTGCAGGCGAACGACCACCGCGCCACCATCTCGCTCGTCGACGGCGAAGCGCGCCTCGCGGCGCAGGTCGAGCTTCGCATCGGATCCGGCGGACTCTTCCACCAGCGCATCCACCTGCGCAACACCGGCGAGACGCCGTACACCGTGCAGAACCTGCAGGCCGCCTTCCCCGTGCCGTGGGATGCCACCGAGCTGCTCGACACCACCGGTCGCCACCTGCGCGAGCGGGCGCCTCAGCGCCGGGACTTCACCTTCGGAACGCACCTGCGCGAGAGTCGGCGGGGACGACCCGGTGCGGATGCGACCCTGCTGCTGGCCGCCGGTCGCCCCGGGTTCGGCTTCGAGCAGGGCCGGGTGCACGGCATCCACGTGGCATGGAGCGGCAACCACCGCGCGCTCGCCGAGCGAGTCGTCACGGGCGAGGCGTTCCTGGCCGGGGGCGAGCTGCTGATGCCGGGCGAGCTGATCCTGGCTCCGGGCGAGTCGACGCAGACACCCTGGGTGATCGGGTCGTGGGGAGACGGCCTGACGGAGCTCTCCGCCCGCTTCCACAGCGAGTGGCGCGCCCGCCCGCAGCACCCGCGGCGGCCGAGGCCCGTGACGCTGAACACCTGGGAAGCCGTGTACTTCGATCACACGCTCGACAAGCTGACGGCGCTGGCGGATGCCGCGGCCGGCGTCGGCGTCGAGCGCTATGTGCTCGACGACGGCTGGTTCAGCGGTCGCCGCGACGATACGGCGGGCCTCGGCGACTGGTTCGTCGACGAGAGCGTGTGGCCGGAGGGGCTGCACCCCCTGATCGACCACGTGAACGAACTGGGGATGGAGTTCGGGCTCTGGGTCGAGCCGGAGATGATCAACCCCGAGAGCGAACTCGCCCGCCGGCATCCCGATTGGATCCTGCGCGGCCGCATGGATCTTCCCCCGTCGGCGCGCCACCAGCAGGTGCTGGATCTCGCTCATCCGGAGGCCTACGCCTACATCGCCGGGCGCCTGCACGCGCTGCTCGGGGAGTACCCGATCGCCTACCTCAAGTGGGACCACAACCGCGACCTCGTCGACGCCGGCAGCGGCCCCGGCGGAGTGGCGAGGGTGCACGCGCACACCCTCGCCGTGTACCGGCTGCTCGACGAGCTCAAGGCGGAGCACCCGGGACTCGAGATCGAAAGCTGCGCATCGGGAGGCGCGCGTGTCGATCTCGGCATCCTCGACCGCACCGACCGCGTCTGGACGAGCGACAGCCTCGACCCGCTCGAGCGCCTCACCAACCAGCGCTACACGACCCTCGTCGTGCCTCCGGAGCTGATGGGGATGCACCTCACCAGCCCGGTCGTGCACTCCTCCGGGCGCACGGTCTCGCTCGGGCTGAGCGGTGCGGTCGCACTCTTCGGACACTTCGGCATCGAATGGGACCTGACGTCGGTCGACGCCGGCACGCGGGACGAGATCGCCTCATGGGTCGAGCTCGCGAAGCGGCTGCGGCCGCTGATCGCCTCCGGTCGCGTGGTGCACGTCGACGGCACCGATCCCGGTATCGACGTGCGCGGGATGATCGCCGCGGATGCGGCATCCGCCGTCTTCACGATCACTCAGACCGAGACATCCATCGCCTACCCGGCGGGTCGGGTGCGGCTGCCGGGGCTGGCGCCGGATCGCCACTATCGCGTCCGGGCGATCCGAACCGCCGACGAGGCGAACGATCCCGGCCAGTCGCCGCTCGCGTGGACGCAGCACGACACCACCCTCACCGGCCGGGAGCTCGAGGCGATCGGGCTCCGACCGCCGGTGCAGTTCCCCCAGCAAGCCACCGTCGTCGAACTGACGTCGGTTTCCTGAACACCGAACACCGACCATCGACCACCACGCCGCACACCACCGAAAACCACCGAACACCGGACAGCACCGAACACCGGGCACCAAGCGCAAGGAGGCGCACACATGAGAATGAGACACCGAAAGTCCGTCCGGGCGGTCGCGGTGCTCGCCGCGGCGGGCATCACGATCGGCTTGGGCGGCTGCGCGAGCAACGCCGGAGACGGCGTCACCACCCTGAACTTCTTCCAGTTCAAGGGCGAGGCGCTCGAGGACTTCAACGAGATCATCGCGGGCTTCGAGGCGGAGAATCCCGACATCCGGGTCGTCCAGAATCAGGTGGCGGATGCCGACACCATCATCCGGACGCTCCTGGTCAAGGACAAGGCGCCCGACGTCATCACCCTCAACGCCAACGGCGGGTTCGGCAAGCTCGCCCAGTCGGGGGTGTTCTACGACTTCTCCGACGAACCGGTGCTGCAGACGATCAACCCCGCCGTGCAGGAGATCCTCGCCGATCTCGGCAACAAGGAGGGCGAGGTCAACGGCCTCGGATACGTCAACAACGCCAACGGAGTGATCTACAACCAGGAGATCTTCGAGGAGCAGGGCCTCGAGGTCCCCGAGACGTGGGACGAGTTCATCGCGGTGTGCGACGCACTCGCCGCCGCCGGCATCACGCCGTTCTACGGGACGCTCGCCGACTCGTGGACGGGGCTGCCCTCCTTCAACGCGCTGGGCGCGTACCCGTCGCAGGGCGACTTCTGGGATCAGATGCGCGCCGAGGGCGAGAACGTCGGCCCCGATTCGTCCGTCTCGTTCCAGAAGGACTTCCCCGAGGCGATGGACCAGCAGTACCAGCTCTTCTCCTACATGCAGAAGGGATACCGGGGCAAGACGTACGACGAGGGCAACGCCGCGTTCGCGAACGGCGAGGTGGCGATGCTCCTTCAGGGCATCTGGGCGATCAACCCGGTGAAGGCGGTCAATCCCGACATCAAGGCGGCCATCTTCCCCTACCCCGCCGTCGACGACCCCGATGACCGGCTGCTCGTCTCGGGCGTGGACGTCGTCGTCACGATGGGTGAGAACACCCCGCACCGAGAAGAGGTTCTGCGCTTCATCGACTACATGTTCGAGAAGGACGTCATCGAGCAGTTCGCGGCATCCCAGAACATGGTGCCCTCCGTCGAAGGCGCCGAGATCAGCGACGACCCGTCGCTCCAATCCGTGAAGCCCTACTTCGACGAGGGCAGGATCACCGGCTTCATCGATCACCAGATCCCGCCGAGCATCCCGCTCGCCGCGATCGACCAGCAGTTCCTTTTCAGCGGCGACGCAGAGGCGGCGCTCGCCACGCTCGACCGCGAGTGGGCAAAGGTTGCCGCTCGCACGATTCCTGTGACAGGAGAGTGACATGACGACCACCACAGAGGCCGTGCGTGCCTCGTCGACCGGCGGCACCGCGGAACGGCGGGCCGCGCGCACGCGAGCCGGCGGCGACCGGGCACCGGCCGCGTTCTACTGGATGGTGTGGCCGGCGGTGATCGCATTCGCCGCCTTCCACACACTCCCGGTGCTCGTGGGCATCTTCTTCAGCTTCACGAACTATCCGGGTTACGGCGACTGGAACTTCATCGGCATCTCCAACTACATCAACCTGTTCAAGGACGACAGGGTGCTGCACGCCTACGGGTTCTCGTTCCTGTTCGCGATCGTCGCGACGATCCTGACGAACGTGATCTCGCTGGCGATCGCCCTCGGCCTGAACGCCAAGATCAAGGCGCGGAACTTCTGGCGGGGCGTGTACTTCGTGCCCTATGTCCTGGCAGTCCTCGTGATCGGGTACGTGTTCCAGTTCTTCTTCTCGAACTCGCTTCCGAAGATCCTGGCCGGCATCCCGCTCTTCGCCGACAACATCCTGACGAACGAGACCTGGTCCTGGACCGCGATCGTCGCCCTCGGCGTCTGGCAGGCCTGCGCGTTCGCTATCATCATCTACCTCTCCGGGCTGCAGACGATCCCATCAGAGCTGTACGAAGCGGCATCCATCGACGGCGCCAAGCCGTGGCGCCAGTTCACCTCGATCACGTTCCCTCTGATCAGCGCGTTCTTCACGATCAACGTCGTGCTGAGCCTGAAGGGGTTCCTGCAGGTGTTCGACCAGGTCGTCGCCCTCACCAACGGCGGCCCCGGAACCGCGACAGAGTCGGTGACCCTGCTCATCTTCCGGGGCGGTTTCACCGGCGGCGAATTCGCCTACCAGACGGCGAACGCCGTGGTCTTCTTCATCGTGATCACGATCGTCTCGCTGCTGCAATTCCGTGTCCTTCAGCGCAGAGAGGCCGATTTCTGATGACCACCACGACCAACACCGCGGCGCAGCTCGAGCAGGACGTCGCCGCAATCGACCAGCCCCGACGTCAACGGCGCGTTTCCCGCGACGCCGAGGACACCCGCAAGACGAACTGGTGGGCGACGGCTCTCATCGCCGTCTGCTCGCTGACCGTCTTGATCCCGCTCTACCTCGCCGTCGTCGTGGCGCTCAAGACGCCGGCGCAGCTCACCGAAGGGACGGGCTTCGAGTGGCCCGATCCGGTGCGGTGGGAGAACTTCCCGGAGGCGTGGCAGCGCACCAATTTCGGTCAGGCCCTCGCGAACACCGCGCTGATCACCGTCGGGGCCGTGGTCTTCACGCTCCTGACGAGCTCGATCGTCTCCTACGCGATCGCGCGCAATGTGCACCGGCCGTTCTTCAAGGGAGTGTTCTTCTACTTCCTGGCGGCCCTGTTCATCCCGTTCCCGATCATCATGCTGCCGCTCGTGAAGCAGACGGCGATCCTGGGGCTGGACAACCAGGCCGGGATGATCATCCTCTACACGATCTACGGGCTGTCGCTGAACATCTTCATCTACACCGCCTACATCCGCTCGATCCCGATCGAGCTGGAAGAAGCGGCGCGGATGGACGGCGCCTCGACGTGGCGGGTGTTCCGGTCGATCATCTTCCCGCTGCTCATGCCGATGAACGCCACGGTCGGCATCCTCACGTGCGTGTGGGCGTGGAACGACTTCATCATGCCGCTCGTGGTGCTCACCTCGCCGAGCGCCCGCACGCTGCCGCTGGCACAGTACGTGTTCCAGGGGCAGTTCAACACCGACTACACGGTCGCCTTCGCGTCGTACCTGATGGCGATGGCGCCCCTGCTGATCGTCTACATCTTCTCTCAGCGCTGGGTGATCTCCGGCGTCACACGGGGATCGATCAAGTAGGGCGGATTCCGGGGGGGTGCGCGGTCCGATCGGGCCGTGGACCCGCCCGGCTCCGTGTCCGCCGGATGCCGTGCGGCATCCGGCGACGAGAGGGAGCAGACTCGGGGAAGGACGATCACCGAGGAGCGACCGTGACCACCACGCCATCCGCCGGGGTGCGGAGCGCCAGCGACCTGCTGAACCTGGATGACGAGTTCAGTGCCTCCGAGCTCGAGCTGCGGGCGCGCGTGCGCGAGTTCGTGGACCGGCGGGTGCGGCCCCACATCGCGGGGTGGTTCGACAGGGCTCACTTCCCCGTCGAACTCGTCCCGGAGCTTGCGGAGCTCGGTCTGCTCGGACTGCACCTGCCGGGCTACGGATGCGCCGGCGGCACCGCCGTCGACTACGGCATCGCCATCCAGGAGCTGGAGGCCGGGGATTCCGGCATCCGCACCTTCGTCTCGGTGCAGGGATCGCTGGCCATGTCGGCGATCCACAAGCACGGCTCGGAGGTGCAGAAGCAGGAATGGCTTCCCCGGATGGCGCGGGGCGAAGTGATCGGCTGCTTCGGCCTCACTGAAGCGGGAGCCGGCTCGGATCCCTCGAGCATGACCACGAGCGCGCGGCTCGAAGCGGGGGAGTGGGTGCTGAACGGCGCGAAGCGGTGGATCGGACTCGCCTCGATCGCCGACATCGCCATCATCTGGGCGAAGACCGACGAGGGGCTGCGCGGATTCGTGGTGCCGACCGACTCACCGGGTTTCACCGCCACCCCGATCGAGCCGAAGCTGTCGATGCGCGCTTCGGTGCAGTGCGACATCCGGCTCGCCGACGTGCGCCTGCCCGAGGATGCCGTGCTTCCGGGTGCGGTCGGACTGAAGGGTCCCTTCTCGTGTCTCAACGAGGGGCGCTACGGCATCGCCTGGGGTGCCGTCGGAGCCGCCCGCGACTGCTTCGACCAGGCGCTCTCCTACGCGCTCGAACGGAGGCAGTTCGACAAGCCGCTGGCCGGGTTCCAGCTCACGCAGCAGAAGCTCGTGAACTGGGCGCTCGAGATCCAGAAGGGCCAGCTGCTGGCGCTGCACCTCGGCCGGCTCAAGGACGCGGGACGGCTGCAGCACCACATGATCTCTGCGGCGAAGCTCAACAACACCCGCATGGCGATCGAGATCGCGCGGGAGGCGCGCGCCGTGATCGGGGCCAACGGGATCACCTTGGACTACTCGCCGCTGCGCCACGCCAACAACCTCGAGTCGGTGCGCACCTACGAGGGCACCGACGAAGTGCACACCGTCATCCTCGGCCAGCACATCACGGGCATCTCGGCATTCCGCGCGTAGCGACGCGACCGCACCGCCGTCCTACGCGTCGCGAAGGGGCGACGAGGGTGCGGCGCGACTCGAGCGCCTCGGCGAGCACCCCGTCCCACGCACGCAGGAAGGCGTCCAGCCCGTAGTGCTCGAGGGCGTGGCGCCGAGCCTGCAGGCCCCGCTCCACCGCGAAGGAGGGGTCGTCGATCAGCCGCCGGATCCCGGCCGAGAGCTCGTCGAGGTCGTTCGAGACGAGACCGGCCTCAGGCGGCACCGCGCGCGCCACCTCAGTGGTAGCGAGGCCGACCACCGGCATCCCGAGGTGCATCGCCTCGAGCAGGGCGAGCCCCAAGGATGTCCAGCGGAAGGGATGCAGGTACACCCGGCGTTTCGCCAGCAGCCCCTGCAGCTCGCTCGTCGACAGGTTGCCGGCGTGGGCGAGGGCGGCGGGCGAGACGCCGAGCGCGGACGGGAGCCCGTCGCCCTTCATGCCGAAGACGTCCAAGGGAGCGACCCGCGAGAACCAGGGCAGGAGGTCGGTCCCGGTGACGCGTCCGCGGCGCAGCGGCTCGTTCACTACCACCCCCACCCGCGGCAGCTCGCCCGTGTAGAGCGGTCCGGGATCGGGCACCCCGTGCTGCACCACTACGGTGCGGGCGATGCCGTTGTCCCAGAACAGCCGGTTGAAGTGCGTGACGTGCACGATCGGGATGTCGTCGCGGTCGGCGAGCGGATGCCTCGTGCCCGTGGCATCCGGTCCCGGCGTGTTGTGCTCGAGGAACACGGCGGGAAGGTCGTGCCCCGGCACGCGCCCGGTGAGTCGCTCGACGAGGGCGATCTCCTCGGGCCGCTGCAGCACCACGACGTCGATATCGGTCTCGTGCAGGGCCTCGAGCGGGACCTCGATCGCGGCGGGCCAGTTCCTGTCGCCGATGCCGCCGTCGCCGTTCTCGCCGACGGGCAGCAGGTACTCGTGGTCGCCACGGACGAAGCCGTCGGTGTACCCGCCGTGCACATGCCAGAACAGCACCTTCACCGCCGCACCTCCATGCCCTCGGGCAGCACTGACGTTCTTCGGGTACGCGTCATAGGGGCATCGTGCACCGTCAGAGGCGGTTCACCGAGGGGGTTGAGAAGTGCCGCACTTCTGCATCACAATGGCTGGTCGATCCCGAACCCCGCGCTGTGGGAACTCCTCGATTCGCGCCCCGCCGTTCGCGCTGCAGTTCTCGACGCTTCCCCGGCGCTCGCGCTGCACTTCTCTGCGCGCGCTGCGCGAATTGGCGCCGCGCGTGCAGGAAAGAGCAGCGCGAGCGGATGCCCGCCGGAAACAGCAGAGCGAGGGGATGCCGCGGCTCAGGGGTCGATGGCGACCGCCCGGCGCTCGCGCTGCACTTCTTCGCGCGCGCTGTGCGAATCGGCGCCGCGCGAGCAGGAAACAGCAGCGCGAGCGGATGCCGGCCGAGACGGGCAGCGCGAGCGGATGCCCGCCGGTCAGCGGTCGATGGCCACTGCGGCATGCTCGGCGGCCCACGATGCGAGCAGTCGCAGCCGATCGGCCGAGGGCGAGCCGGGTTCGGCCGTGTAGATCATCAGCACGACACCCGGTTCGGCGGTGACCGCCAGCTCCTCGTACGCCAGCACCATCTCGCCGACGACCGGGTGGTTGAAGCGCTTGGTGCCGGCGCCGTGGGTGCGCACGTCATGGGCGCCCCAGAGCGTGCGGAACACCTCGCTTCGCGTCGAGAGCTCGCCCACCAGATCCTGCAGCCCCTTGTCGTGCGGGTCCCGGCCGGCTTCTGTGCGCATGATCGCGACGCACATCTCGGCGAACAGCTCCCAGTCGGGATAGAACTCCCGGGAGGCCGGGTCGAGGAACTGGAACCGCGCGAGGTTGGGCGTGCGCCCGCCGTCGCCGATCAGCGGCGCGTAGAAGGCGCGCCCGAGGGCGTTCGTGGCCAGCACATCCTGGTGCTGGTCGCGCACGAACGCGACCCCGTCGGTGATGGCGTTCAACGCCCACTGCAGGCTGGCCCTGGATGCCGTCGGTCGTGCGGCTCGTCGGCGGGGACGCCCGGAGGAGGGGATGCCGTCGGCCGCGCGAGCCAGGTCGAGAAGATGCGCGCGCTCGGTGTCATCGAGCTGGAGCGCCCGCGCCATCGCGTCCAGCACCGACGCGGACGCGCCGGCGATCGCGCCGCGCTCCAGCTTGGCGTAGTACTCGACGCTGAGCCCCGCGAGCGATGCGACCTCCGTGCGCCGAAGGCCCGCGACACGCCTGTTCGATCCGGCGGGGATGCCCGCGGCATCCGGCGTCAGCTTCGCCCGGCGAGACATCAGGAACTCGCGCACCTCGGATCGGTTGTCCATGCGGCCAGACTAGGTGCGGCATCCGCGTCGAGGAATGCCCTGGCAGTACACCTCTTATCGGGAAACACCTTTCCGAGGAACCCCGCGCCGGATGCACTCTGGGATCGGTACGGTCGAAGGGTGACGAGTCAGAGTCCGGACGATGAGGTCGATCTGCTGATCGACGCGTGGTCGCGGCGTCTGCCCGAAGCCGACCTGACGCCGCTGGATGTGATGTCCCGGCTGAGACGGGCATCGATCCGGCTCGCTCGCCTGCGCTCGGAGGCGTTCGCCACTGCGGAGCTCGCCTCCTGGGAGTTCGACGTTCTCGCCGCCCTGCGAAGGGCCGAGCCGCCGCACGAGCTCAGCCCCGCACAGCTGATCGAGAGGACCATGATCGGCAGCGCGGCGATGTCGCACCGACTGGTGAATCTGGCGAACCGGGGGCTCGTCGAGCGCGAGCCCAATCCGCATGACGGCCGCAGCGTGATCATCCGACTGACGGATGCCGGGGCGGCCAAGGTCGACATGGCGATGACCGAGCTCGTGCGCCTCGAGCGCCAGGCGCTCAGCGTGCTGAGCCAGGACGACCGCGCGCACCTCGCGCGCACGCTGCGCGCCCTCATCCAGGACTGACGGACCGACTCCCGGCCGGCCGCCCACGGGGCCGTGGTCAGTCCGACGGCTCTGTCGGCTCGCCGCCGATGCGGTCGAAGAAGCCGGACTTCTCGGCCTCGTAGTCCGCGGCGCGGCGCTTCACGGCGTTGTACTCCTCACGCGCTCGCGGATCGTCCGCCATGCGGCGCCACGACGTCACGAACCGGCGATCGTGCTCGGAGCCGACGATCGTGACGGCGATGCCGACGGGCGGCCCGTCCGCGCGCTCGAAGGCGGCGAGCCACGGCGTCCAGATCTCCGGATGCACTGGTACGAAGCGCCCGGACATGCGGTGCAAGCCGGCGACGGCACCCGCGAACTGCTGCCGGGTCACCCGCAGCTGCAGGTCGATGTCTCCCTTGGTGAGCAGGCCCTCGAGGCTGCTGCCCCCGGTGAGGGTGAGTTCTCCCTCGATCCCCGCCTCCGCGAGCGTCCGGCGCTCCTCGTTGAGGATCATGCGCGCCGCGGCGACCGACTCCGCCGTCGTCGTGCGGAGCACAGGCCCGGTCGTGCCGCGGGGACGCAGCGGGCCGGCGAGGATGCGGGCGGTGAGGGCGTCGACATCCCACGGATCGGCGAGGGCTGGCCAATCCACCCCGAAGCGCAGCGGGCTGATGTCCTCGATCCACCAGGTCGCCAGGCCTTGGAGGCCCGTGATCAGCTGAGCCGATGCGTCGTCGTGCTCGGAGCGCCCGCTCACCACGACGTCGAACGGCTCGTCCGAGGCGCGGTGCTCCCGGACGTAGTCCACGACCTGCCGGAGCACCTCGGTGCCATCGGCCGCCCCGCCGAGCGGCATGACCCCCTGGTAGCGAGCGGCTCGCCGGAACGGCCGGCGATTCGGCCAGGCGCCGCCGACCCAGATCGGTACCGGAGTGACGGGAACGGGCAGGAACGTCATCGGCTCGAGCGTGTAGTGCGTGCCGCGGAACCCGAATTGCTCGCCCGACCACAGGCCCTTCAGGATCTCGAGACTCTCGTCGAGCTTCTCGGCCCGGATGCGGGGATCGGTCGAGTCGCCGAAGAAGCGGAAGTCCCACTCCGTCGGCTCACCGAGCCCGACCCCGAGGATGAGGCGCCCCTTCGAGAAGTTCTGCAGCGACACGGTCTGCCGCGCCAGTTCCCACGGGCGGCGGCGGGCGAGGGGCGTGACGAGCGGCCCGATCATGATCGTCGATGTCGCCGCCGCGACGGCGGTCAGCGCGACCCACGGATCGACATGCGCGTTCTTGTCGAACTCGCAGAAGAGCAGGTGGTCCCACAGGAAGAACCCGTCCCAGCCGGCGCTCTCCGCCTGTGCGGCGAGGTCGGCGAGAACGGCGGCATCGCCGAAGGCCCCGAAATTGGGCAGGTGCAGTCCGAACTTCATGGTGCTCTCCCTCTGCGCGGGCGCCGACCGGCCGGCCGCCGCCCGGTTCACCCCGCGAGAAGGCTCTCAGGTGCCACCGTCATCACTCACCCATCATGAGGCCCTCGATCGAGTGCTTCTGCGTGATCGGGGTCAGCTCGTCGACGATCGGGCTGACGAGATGCTGCTTCACCCGATCCGGCAGCGAGTCGTAGAATGGCCGTGTGAGCGCCATGTCGTGATGCTCGGCATTGCCCGCGCCGGGGGCGTCCACCCCGAGCACGAGCACGGGCCGCGATTTGTCGGAGGTGTTGGCGGTGCCACGGTGCAGGGTCAGCGCCGACCGAGCCGAGATGTCGCCGCGCTGCGGGTACTTGCGCTGGGCCAGGCCGATGTAGCGCGAGTAGAGCGACTTGTCGGGGAACATGTCGTGCTCGAAGCCCTCGGGGAGGTCCCACTGCGTGGTCGGCGCGATCTCGAACGGCCCCATGTCGGGCTCGGTGTCCACCGCCGTCACGTTGAACGCGAGCGAGGTGAGGCGCCCCGTGCGGATGGTCTCCTCGGGCATCGGGAAGTCGCGATGCCACGGCTGATCCTTGGCGCCGGGGTTCGGCACGTCGAACCCGAGTTCGACGATCTGGTAGTCCGGACCCAGCACGGCCTCGCAGACGCCCCGCACCCACGGGTGATCCACGAGGTCGAGCCAGCCGCGCATCTGCTCGGGATGGATCTCGACGTAGTGACGCTTTGGGCCTCGGCCCACCGCGCCGCCGGGGCGGGTGAGCGCCTCGGCGTACGCGACCTCGATGTCCTCCCGCATCCGGTCCACCCATTCGGGACTGAAGGCGGCCTTCTTTCCGATGATCCCTTCGGTGTAGATCGCCCGGACCGCCGCTGCGATCTCCGGGTCGAGGTCCTGCGAGAGGCTCTCCGCCCACTGCTCGCGCTGCTGGATGTCGGTCATCATCGCCCTTTCTCTTCTTCGATGGAGGTACTGTGCTGCCACGGCCGATCCAGGTCGACCACCGGACCGTCCGGCCGGAAGTCGATCGGGGCGAGGTGCAGCTGTCGTTCGGTGCCGTCCGCGTTCCAGGCGTGGAAGGCGATCACGTCGGAGCCGTCCGGCCCGACCACGAGGGAGTTGTGACCCGGGCCGATCAGCAGCTCGCTCGTCGCGAGGATCGGCGGCGCATCGTGCGGAGCCGCTTGCCATGGACCGAGCGGATGCGGCGCCGACGCCCAGGACACCTGGTAGCCCGGGCCGGTCCACGCTCCGCCGGAGTACGTCATCCAGTACGCCCCGTGCCGCTTCACGACCGAGGGACCCTCCAGTGTGTGCCAGTCGTACACGGCGCCGTACATGGATCGCGCCCGCTCGTAGAGCTGCCAGTCCGCGACGGGGATCAGGGCCACCACCACATCGGTGAGCTCCGTGGGCGAGTCCAGACGCCCGACCGCGAGGTGGGTGCCCGGTCGATCGCCCTCGAGCACGTCCCGGGCGAAGAAGAGGTACCACCGGCCGTCTTCGTCCCGGAAGGGGTGCGGGTCGATGGCGAAGCTCTCGCCGGGGGTCAGGTTCAGGCCGAGATCGAGGAACGGTCCGGTGGGCTGGTCGGCACGCGCCACCCGGATGTGATGACCGGAGATGTCGTGGCCGACGGAGTAGTACATCCACCACGCGCCATCGCGCCCGCACACCTCCGGAGCCCAGTACTGGTCACCCGATTCGGGTCCGAGGCGCTGGAGCGCGGTACCGGCGTTCGACCACGAGACGAGGTCCGGCGAGAGCAGGACGTCGAAGATCCGGTCGCCGTCCGGGGGAGCGGGATGCGTGCCGTAGGCCGCGTAGCCCTCTTCGCCGAGGCGCAGCACGAAGGGGTCCGCGAAATAACCCGGTCGCGCGGGCGGGCGTAGCGCGTCCGTCGTGTGCTCGCTGCCCATGGTCACTCCCACGGCTCCCAGGGGTCTCGGGGTTCCCACGGCCGGCGTTCGATCGGGCCCACCATCGCCTTGCGGATGACCTCGACCGGCAGCTTCGGCGTACGGTCGGCGCGCACGAGTCCGTTCGTCTCCTGGAGCGTGTCCGACAGCTGGGTGTAGCAGAACCCGGCGAGCACGCGGCTGTCGTGCACGGCGCGCATGACGGACTCCAGGCGCACCTGGAACTCCGCGGCGGTCGTCGCGTCGGTGTAGCCCCAGGCGTCCTTCGTCAGCTCGATGTCGAAGGAGATGCCGCCGAATTCCGTCAGCATCACGGGCGCTTCGGACACGTCGCCCCGCACCACGAGCCGGCGTCCGGCCGGCCCCACTCCCGCGAGGAGCTCGTCGACGGCCGTTCGGTCGCGATACCGCTCGCGCAGGATATCGGCGTCTCCCTCGTAGTCGTGGATGCCGAGGATATCCGTGTCGACCTGCTCCCAGCCGTCGTTCGAGACGACCGGCCGCGTCGGATCGAGGGCCTTCGTCAGGTCCACCAGCGAGGCCGCATAGTGGCGCATGCTCGCGTCATGGGCGATGTGCTGCACGCCCCAGCTCTCGTTCAGGGGCACCCACGTCACGATGGACGGATGGGAGAAGTCGCGGTGCACGACCTCGAGCCACTCCCGCACGGTGCGCCGCACCGAGGTCGGCGTGAACGTGAAGTTCGCCGGCGCCTCGCCCCACACCATGAGCCCGAGACGATCGGCCCAGAACAGGAACCGCGGGTCCTCGAACTTCTGATGCATCCGCGTGGCGTTGAAGCCGAGATCCTTGATGAGCTGCACCTCGTCGCGCAGGGCGTCGGCCGATGGTGCCGCGAGGTGCGATTCGGGCCAGTAGCCCTGGTTCAGCACGGACTTGACGTAGAGCGGGCGGTCGTTCAGCAGGAACACCCCGCGGTCCACCACGGCGCTGCGCAGGCCGAGGTACGACGCGACGGCATCCGTTCGCTCACCATCCATGGAGAGCGTCACCCGTGCGTCGATGAGACGCGGTCGGCGCGGTGACCAGAGCAGCTCGTGGTACGCCTGTCCGTTGGTCTGCCTTGCGAGGGGGATATGGAGTTCCACCTCGGCGCTGCCGACGAGCACGCTCGCCCGCCCGAGCACCTTTCCCGCGAAGTCCAGCTCCACCTCGAGCATGGCGCCGGCCGCGGGTGCCGCGGTCAGGCCGACCCGCGCGTGGACCTGGGCGGTCGCATCATCGCTTCGCCAGTGGATCCAGTCGATGGCGAACACCGGGACCGATTCGAGCCACACGGGCTGCCAGATGCCGCTGGTGCGGTGGTACCAGATCACATGGGGCGACTCGCGCCAGTCCTGCTTGCCGCGGGGCTGGCTGACGTCGAGCGGGTCGTCCTCGACGCGAACAACGAGGTGGTTCTCGCCCCCGGGCTGGATGACGTCGGTGATGTCGAAGGAGAACGGGGTGTGGCCGCCCTCGTGCGAACCCACTCGTTCGCCGTTCACCCACACGATCGCCCGGTAGTCGACGGCGCCGAAGCGCACGATGAGCCGGCGCCCCTCGACATGCCCGGAGGCCCGGATGTCGTCGTCGGACAGTTGCCGGTGATACCAGAGCACGTTGTGGAATCCCGTGTCATGCACCCCGGATGCCGCCGACTCCGGCGGGAAGGGCACGACGATGGTCTGATCGAACTCGGTGCGGTTGTACCACCGCTGCCGCAGGCCTTCGCCGCCGACGTCGAAGGCGAACCCCCAAGGGCCGCTGATGTCAAGCCACTCGCTTCTCACGAGCTGGGGGCGAGGATATGAGCCATCCTGCGTGCTCGCAGATGGCAGCTCAGTCCGGTCATCGGTGATCATGCCGACAAGCATGCCCGAAATATCCAGCGCTGTAAAACATCCATCGAAAAGAATTCAGGGATGGATCGGAGCGCTCTCGCGCAAGACGAGCCGGTGATCGATCAGTTCGTGCCGGCCGACGCCTTCGAAACCCTCGATGCGCTCCACCAGCATCTGCGTCGCGCGGTGCGCCAGTGCCGACGTGTCCGGAGCGATCGAGGTGATGCTGGGGTAGGTCACCCGGCTCATCATGATGTTGTCCCAGCCGGTGAGAGCGACCTCTTGCGGCACCCGGATGCCGCGTTCCTGCAGCGCGCGCAGTGCACCGATCGCCGCCAGATCGTCACGGCAGACCAGGCCGTCGAAGCGGATCCCGGCGTCCCACGCGCTGCCCACCCCCACGACCGCGCCCATGGGCGTGACCGTCTCGCGGGGCAGGAGCAGCCGCGGATCGGGCCGGATCCCCTCGTCCTCCAGCGCCTGCTGGTAGCCCATGATGCGCTGGCTGGAGGCCGCCGACAGCTTGCCGGACTCGTGACCGGTGAAGGCCACGCGACGTCGGCCCATCCTGATCAGGTGGCGGGTGACGTCCCGCGCCGCGGTGAAGTTGTCGACCATGATGCGATCGAGCGTCAGGGGCGCGGCCGCCTCGCCCAGGATGACGATCGGCAGCACGCTGCGGCGCCGCGAGATCTCGAGGGACGACACGACAGCCGGCTGGAACAGCATCCCATCGACCAGGCCGGACTCCGAGTTCTCCAGCACCGCCCGTTCCCCTTCGAGCGTGCCGTCGGTCTCATCCAGCAGCACGCGGTAGCCGAGCTTGCTCGCCGAGGCGGACACCAGACGGGACAGCTCGGCGAAGTACGGGATGCCCACGTTCGAGAACGACAGCGCGATGAGCCCTGTGCGGCCGGTTGCGAGGCGACGGCCCATGAGGTTCGGCCGGTAGTCCAGCTCGTCGATCGCGCGCTGCACCCGCTCCCGGGTGGAGGGGCTCACGTGCTTGTAGCCGCGCACCACGTTGGACACCGTCTTCATGGAGACGCCCGCCAGATCGGCGACATCCTGAAGGCGCACTCCGTTCATGCGGCCCCCTCGTTTCCTTGAGCCGGTGCAGGCTCCGAGTGACTTCAGAGTACACACCTTGACAGCCATATTCCAGCGCTGTAAATTCTCGATCAGCGGTCGGGTGTCCTGTTCCGGCCGCTTCTCATCCGGCTCGTCCGGACAACTCAAAGGAGAGCAATCGCATGAAGAAGCCATGGGCTCGCCGCGCGATCGGTGCGGGAATCGTACTGGCAATCGGCGTCGCTGTGACGGGGTGCGGAGGATCGGGTGGCGCGAACAGCGGCGCTGTCGCCGGTGACGGCGAATACGACGGTCCGGCGGTCGACATCACGTTCTGGCACGGGTGGACGGGCGGTGCCGCTCCGGTCATCGTTCCCAAGCTCATCGAGGAGTTCAACTCGGAGCACGAGAACATCACGGTGAAGGGGGTCCCGCAGGAGTGGGGCGACATCGCCGCCAAGATGCCTCTGGCCATCAAGGCCGGGAAGGGGCCCGACGTCGCGGTGCTGCACGGCGACGACCTCGCCACCTATGCGGCGCAGAACCTGCTGCAGAACGCCGACGGCATCGTCGAGGGTCTCGGCTACACTGCCGACGACTTCCCCCCTGAGGTGTACGACAAGGGCAACTACGACGACGTCCAGTACGCGGTGCCGTGGAGCGTGACCCCGCTCGGCCTCTACGTCAACAAGACCGTGCTGGCGGAGGCGGGCATCACCGAGATCCCGACGGATCAGGAGTCCTACCTGGCTGCGCTCGAGGCGCTCAAGGGCGTCGGCGTGCAGGGCGAATGGGTGGACGGCTACGTGTTCACCGGAACATTCGAATTCCAGAGCCTGATCTGGCAGTACGGCGGCCAGCTCTACAACGACGACGTCACCGAGGCGACCTTCAACTCGGAGGCCGGCGTGCAGGCCCTCACCTGGATGACCGACCTCGTGAAGAACGGCTACAGCCCCGCCAACGTCGCGCAGGACGGCAACATCAAGGCCCTGATCGCCGGCGACACCGCGTTCAACTGGAACGGCGTCTGGCAGACCACCAACACGGCGTTCGAGGACCTCGACTGGGCGGCCGCTCCGGTCCCGCAGATCGGCACCGAACAGGCCGTGTGGTCGAGCTCGACCCACTGGGTGTTCCCGGCCAACAAGGGCCAGAACGCAGACAAGACCGCGGCGGCAGCCGTGTTCGTCAAGTGGATGAACGACAACTCGCTCGGCTGGGCTGAGACGGGTGAACTCCCCGCGGACAATGCGGTGCGGGAGGACCCCGCCCTGCTCGAGCAGTGGCCCAACCTCGCGCCGTTCATGGACGAGCTCGAGTACGCCCGCTACGAGACGGTGTCACCCGGCATCGGTGAGGCCAACGCGCAGATCACCCTCGCGCTCAACGAGGCGCTGAGCGGCAAGAAGACGCCGCAAGAGGCGCTGGATGACGCCGCGGACAAGGCGAACCAGATCCTCGAGTCGAACCAGGCGAAGTACGGTGGCTGACACCACCACCGCAACGGTCGTCGCTCCCCCGCGCCCACGCGCGGGGGGGCGCGGCCCGCGGCGCGAAGCGTCGCCCCGCTCCTCGACTCGCAGCGGCCGTAAGACCCTGATCGCCTACCTCTTCCTCGCGCCCTTCCTCATCCTGTTCCTGACGTTCGTCGTCGGCCCGGCGATCTTCGGGCTCTGGATGAGCTTCACGAACTACAGCCCGTTCCGCGATGGACAGGATTTCGTCGGGCTGCAGAACTACATCAACCTCTTCACGCCCGGCAACAACCTCGCCGACGACTTCTGGAAGTCGATGGGGGCCACCGCGCTCTTCGTGCTCATCAGCGTCCCGTTCCTGGTCGTCGTGCCCCTGCTCATTGCGATGCTGCTCAACCAGAACATCCGGGCGGCAACGACCTTCCGCACGACCTTCTTCGCGCCGTACGTGCTCGGCGTCGCCGTGATCGGCGTGATCTGGGGGTACATCCTGGACACGCAGTCGGGCATCCTGAACTACCTCATGGGGCTCGTCGGATTGCCGTCCAACATCCCCTGGACGGTCGATGTCCCGTGGGTCTGGGTGACGCTCGTCGGTGTCACCGTGTGGTGGACCATGGGCCTGAACACGATCATCTTCCTGGCCGGGCTGAAGGGCATCAACGCCGACCTCTACGAAGCCGCCTCCATCGACGGAGCGGGTCCGACCCGCAAGTTCTGGAACGTCACCATTCCCGGGCTGCGGCCGGTGATGATCTTCATCAGCACCACGACGATCCTCGCCTCGGCGAACATGTTCGGCCAGTCCTACCTGCTCACCAAGGGCGGGCCGGGGACCGACACTCGCACGGTGATCATGTACATCGCCGACCAGGGCTTGTCGCAGAACAACATGGCACCCGCCGCGGCGATGAGCTACATCCTGTTCGCTGCCCTCTCCATCGTCAGCATCATCAATTTCCGGCTGCAGCGTGAGCGGGTCGAGAAGGGCGTGAAATGACCGCCGTCGCAGTTCCCCAACGCAAGATGCCCCCGCGAAAGGTAGCGGGTCGGGTCCTGCTCTACGCCGCGCTGATCGTGCTCGCGCTGATCATCATCCTCCCGCTGTTCTGGATGCTGGTGACGTCGTTCAAGACCGACTCGGATGCGATCCGGCAGCCGTACTCGTTCCCGGATCCGATCTCCCTCGAGGCGTACCAGACGCTGCTCACGTCCGGCCAGCAGCCGATCTTCCGGTGGCTCTTGAACAGCTTCCTGGCGGCCACGCTGCAGACGATCCTCATCCTGGTCACCGCGTCGATGGGGGCGTACGCGCTCGCTCGGCTCGACTTCCCGGGAAAGAAGATCGTGTTCGGTGCGATCATCGCCACGCTGCTGGTTCCGCCGGTGGTGTTCCTCATCCCGAACTACCTGATCGTGCAGAACCTCGGATGGCTCGACACGCTCTGGGCGATCACGGTGCCGGGGGCTGCCGGCGCCTTCGGCATCTTCTTCCTGCGGCAGTTCTTCATCGGCCTCCCCCCGGAGATCGAAGAGGCGGCGAGGATCGACGGCGCGGGCGACATCCGGATCTTCCTGCAGGTCGTGCTGCCGCTGGCGCGGCCGGCGCTCGCGACGCTCGCGGTGCTCTCGTTCCTCGGCAACTGGAACGACTTCCTGTGGCCGGTCTACGTGCTGCTCAGCCCGGAGAACCTGACGCTGCAGCCGGGCCTCGCCCAGCTGCAGGGCGCGTACTCGACGCACTTCGCAATCGTGATGGCTGGAGCGGTGATCGCCTCGGTGCCGGTGCTGATCATCTTCGGACTCGCGCAGAGGCAGATCGTCGAATCGGTCGCGGGATCGGCAGTAAAGGGGTGAGCCATCGGATCTCGAAGGCGGCGGCGTTCGGTGTCGCGGCCGGGTTCCTCACTGCTGCGCTCGGGGCATGCGCCCCGTCCGCACCGGAGGCCGAGCCCGCTCCGACGACCGCCGCCTTCGCGATCGATCAGGACTTCCCTGACCCGGACGTCCTCGAAGTGGACGGCGAGTACATCGCCTTCGCGACCAACTCGCCCGCGGTGAACGTCCAGGTGGCGACGTCCGACGATGTCGAAGAGTGGGATGTCTCGACGGACGATGCGCTTCCGGACCTGCCAGCATGGGCAAGCGAGGGGCGCACGTGGGCTCCGGAGGTGTCCGCGATCACGGGCGGCGGCTACGCGATGTACTTCACAGCCGCCCATACCGAGTCCAACAAGCAGTGCATCGGAGTCGCAATCTCAGAGGTCGCCGGGGGACCATATCTTCCGGTGGAAGGCGATCCCTTCGTCTGCCCGCTCGAGGAGGGCGGCGCCATCGACGCCTCCGTCTTCACAGAAGACGACGGAACGCAATACCTGCTGTGGAAGACCGACGGGAACTGCTGCGGGATGGACACCTGGATCGAGGTGGCGCCCCTGACCGCAGACGGCACGGCGCTCGCTGGGCCGCCCACTCAGCTGTTCCAGCAGACCGAGCTCTGGGAGGGCAACCTCGTCGAAGCTCCCGTCCTCATCAAGCACGAGTCGAAGTACTACGTCTTCTACTCCGCAAACGACTACGGATCATGGAGCTACGCCATCGGCGTGGCATCCGCTCCCTCGATCACTGGCCCCTACACGAAGGAGCCGGACCCGTTCCTGTCGTCGGAGATGACGGAGGGCCGCTACATCGGACCGGGGGGTCAGGACATCGTCGCGACGCCCGAGGGTGATGTCATCGTGTTCCACAGCTGGGACGAGCTGATGATCTACCGCGGCATGCACGAACTTCCGCTCGAGTGGGACGGCGACGTGCCGTCCGTCCAGCTCCCCTGACCGTCGACCACGAAGCGATGCTCCCGCATTCGCCTCGATCGCCGAGCCTGTCGAGGCGTCGTCCCACTGCGGCGACCCTTCGACAGGCTCAGGGACCGGGTGATTCTGTGCGGCGACCCTTCGACAGGCTCAGGGACCGGGTGATTCTGTGCGGCGACCCTTCGACAGGCTCAGGGACCGGGTGA
>NZ_JBNCNY010000001.1:0-186028 GCF_049847225.1 Micromonospora sp. DT81.3 | reverse complement strand
TTCTGTGCGGCGTCCTTCGACAGGCTCAGGGACCGGGTGATTCTGTGCGGCGTCCTTCGACAGGCTCAGGGACCGGGTGGCTGTCAAGGGGTTTCAGCCCACGGCTTCGAGTCATAGCGTCATCGACATGACCCCAGAGGAATCGACCCCCAGGCTCGGCACCGGCGACCCGGGGGAGCAGCCACCGGCGCCCCTGTCCGAGAGCGATCAGGTGCGCAAGGACATGTCGTACAGTCCGTCGAGCGAGGAGGAGACCCGGCGCAAGCAGGACGATCCGCTTCCCGAGGGCATCGACGACGACATCGACCCCGATCAGATCCGTGCGGTCCCCGGCACCGGCGGTCCGGACGACGTCGGTGACATCGAGGTGGATCCCGCTGATCTGAACATGCCCTGGCGGTCCTGAAGAAGGTCTGCTCCGCCGGGCATCGTGGCCTTCCGGCCGCCGGGTGTATCTGAACGGCGCCCCCCGGCCTCTAGAAGGTCATGAACAGCAAACTCAAGCTCGCCCTCTCCGTTGTCGGCTACATCCTCGGCGCGGCCGCAGGAGTCGCCGGCATCGTGGCCGGCATCATGCAGTCCGAGGCCGGCTTCATCGTCATCGGCGTCGCCTTCCTCGCCGCGGTCGTCGTGGCCTTCATCGCCGGTGCCACCGCCACTCCGAAGGGGGCCCTGCCCCCGAAGATCGAGTTCGGCGGCAAGTTCACGCCGCCGGACTGGGCGTGGTACATCGCAGCCGGGATCATCGTGGTCGGCCTCATCGTCGGCGGAATCCTGCTCGCCATCTGAGTGCAGGGTGGTGCGCGCTGCTCCGCCGCTCTGAGTTCCGCTTCCTCCAGAAAGCGGTGTGATCTGCATCGCGGGGGAGGGATGCACGGGTCCGGAGCCCGTTAACGCCTGCGGCGGTTGCGCAGCCGGTAGATCCGGTGTCCGATGGCGAGGCCGAAGCCGGTGCTGCCATGCGGACCGTACGGCTCGTAGGCGCGCATCCGCGTGATCCTGGTCCCGTCGGTGTCGATCACGAACACCTGCGGAAAGTCGAGGTGCTTGTCGCCCACGTTGAGCACGTGGTGGGTGGAGAGCTCGACCGTCGCGGACAGCCCATCGTCGGAGGAGAACCAGCGGTCGATGTCGAAACCCATGCTCTTCATGCCGCCGAAGGCCCATGTGAGTCCTTCGCGCACCTCGGCGATGCCCTTCATGTCCGGGTAAGGGTAGTGCGGATCGTAGAGCCGGATGTCGTCCGACATGCCGGCGACCGCGGCATCCACGTCCTTGGCGGACACGCCGGCGAACATCGCTTCGACCAGTGTGCGGACATCGTTCGCCATGCGGCTCTCCTCTGCTGGCCGGTCCGGCGCCGGGCGACTCCGAGCATAGGGCGTCTATCGCGACGGGGGCGTCAACCGCCGGCGTGCGCGCCCAAGTGCGCGTGCACCGCCGAGATGACGACCGATCCCTCGCCGACCGCCGATGCCACCCGCTTGACGGAGCCGCGGCGGACGTCGCCGACGGCGAAGAAGCCGGGGACGGATGTCTCGTGCTGCGCGGGTCCTCTGTCGCCTCCGAGCCACGCCCGGCGACCGCCCTCCTGCAGCACCTCCGGACCGGTGATGACGGAGCCCCACTGGTCGCGCAGCACCTCGGGCGCGAGCCACTCGGTGTGCGGACGGGCGCCGATCGTGATGAAGACGGCTTGCGCGGAGACCTCGGTGCGCTCTCCGGACTCGGTGCGCTCGAGCACGACGTAGTCGAGGTGATCCGCCTCGTGCGCGCCCGCGTCGACGACGCGGGCACCGGTGATCAGCCCGACGCCCGCAGCCTCCAGCTGTTCGATCAGGTAGCTCGACATGCTCGCCGCCAGCGAGGGGCCGCGCACCACCAGCGAGACCGAGCGGGCGTACCGGGCGAGGTGCAGGCCGGCCTGCCCGGCCGAGTTGCCCCCGCCCACCACGAGCACGTCGCGTCCGGCCTGCGCCCGGGCCTCGACGGATGAGGCACCGTAGAAGACGGATGCCCCGACGAAGGGCTGCAGCCCGGGGGCCGCCAACCGCCGGTAGCTGACGCCCGTCGCGAGCACGACGGCCCGCGCCCGCACCGTCTCGCCGCCCGCCACCTCGAGCTCGAACCGCCCGTCGGCGAGGCGCATGCCCGTGACGCGGCGCGTGTGCGCGAAACGTGCGCCGAACACCCACGCCTGCTGATAGGCGCGCTGCGCGAGCTCCGATCCAGAGACGCCGCGCGAGAATCCGAGGTAGTTGCGGATCAGCGAACTGGAACCTGCCTGTCCGCCGATCGACTCGCCCTCCAGCACCAGGGTGTCCAGCCCCTCCGACGCCGCGTAGACGGCGGCCGCGAGACCGCCCGGTCCCGCACCGACCACGGCGACGTCGACCGTGCGGTCGGGCAGCGCGGTCTCCAGCCCGTACGCCCGAGCCAGCTCCGAGTCATCCGGGTCGACCAGCATCCGCCCATCGGCCGTTCGCACGATCGGCACGCCCTCGTAGTCCAGACCCGACTCCGTCAGGAGCGACATCGCGTCCGGCGAATCCGCGGCGACGTGCTCGGCCGGCACGCCGGCACGGGCGAGGAGGGTTCGGAGCCCATGGGTGCGGGGCTGTGCGTCGTCGCCGATCACGAGGAACCCGCGATGCCTCTTGCCGACCGACGCCTCCCACTCCCGAAGGAAGTCCGTGACCGCCCGATGAAAGGATTCGTCCGGCGAGTGCAGCGGGCGCACCACGTAGTAGTCGATCTGCACGTGCGACATGAGTTGGAGCACCGAGTCGGCGGTCGTCCGGTCGGCCCATGAACCCCACTCGATCACCAGACCGCGCCGCACGTCGGGAAAGGCCCGCTTGGCGGCCGCGAACACATTCTCGTGCCCGTCCACCGGGGATGCGTCGTCGGACAGCACGAGCGCCAGGTCGCCGCCGGATGCGCGCAGTTGGTCGATCAGCGCCACTCCGCTCGTGGGGTTCTCGGCGTCGATGATCCGGTAGTCCAGCGCGTAGCGACGACGCAGGGGGTCAAGAAGCGACGCACGCGACTTCGGGTCTGCAGAGACGACCAGGATGCCGGGGGGCTGACGCCCCGAGTCGGGGGCATCCATGCCATCGGCTTCTTCGCGACCGGGCGACCCTGCACTCACGCCGCGAGTGTATCGTCGGCACGCGCTGCGGGCCAGAGGCGGCGGGCCCGAGGCGGCGGCGGGTGCAGGCCGCGCCATGTCCGGAGCGCGCCGCAGGCTCGGTGCGCCGGCTCAGGCCGAGCCACTCCAGGGGGCGGGAACCAACACCCACAGCACCACGGCCGGTCGGCCGCCCACGACATGCCATGTGTGCGGTTCGCGGCCGGGGAATGTGATCGCGTCGCCGGCGGTGACCACGACACTGCGGTCGGCGAAGCGCAGGGCGACGGTTCCGGACACGACGTGGAGCACTTCCACCTCGCAGTTGATCGTGTAGAGGTCGGAGCCCCCGTGCGCATCCGGCTCGAGCTCGGACCGAAGCAGCTGCACGCGATGCTCTCCGCGGGGAGACATCAACCGCTCCTCGGCGTGCACTCCGCCCAGATTGATCCTCGGAGCATCCGCGAAAGCCACGTGCTGCACGTCCGGCTCGGTGAAGAGCGCTCCGACCGGGAGCGAGAGCACCTGGCACAGCTGCACCAGGGTCGCGACACTCGGCGACGTCTCATCGCGCTCGACGCGACTCAGGAATCCCTTACTCAGCCCGGTGGTCTCCGCGACGTGGGCGAGCGTCATGCCCTGCGCGGTCCGGGCCGACCGCAGCTTCGCACCGATCGGCGTGGCCACCTCATCCGCCGCAGGATGGATCGCACGCACGGCTTCCTCCTCCCGGGGTGACATCGAGTGCTTGACGACCGGCTGTCGCGGGCGTACGGTATGCGCAGTAGTTGTCTATACAGTATCGAAAGTTGTCAAATATGCAACCCTCCGGAAGGGGCGCGTCGACCCCTCGGGGGCCGGTGGACGCGAGCGTCGTGCCCCGCTTCGCCGGCATCGCGACCTTCGCCCGGCTCCCACGCCTGGACGAGGTGGAGCACGCGGATGTCGCGGTGGTCGGCATCCCCTTCGACAGCGGAGTCAGCTTCCGACCGGGTGCTCGCTTCGGACCCGCCCACGTCCGCGAGGCGTCGCGACTGCTCCGGCCGTACAATCCCGCCCAGGACGTGTTTCCGTTCGGAGCGCAGCAGGTGGCGGATGCCGGCGATCTCGTCGCCAACCCCTTCGATATCGCCGCTGCGGTCGCCGAGATCGAAGCGGGTGCGAGAGGCCTGCGCGAGCACGCCGATCGGCTCATCGCCATCGGGGGCGACCACACCGTCGCGTTCCCCCTCCTGCGGGCGGTCTCCGCGACGCACGGACCAGTCGCCGTCCTGCACTTCGATGCCCACCTCGACACGTGGGATACCTATTTCGGTGCGCCGATCACCCATGGAACGCCGTTCCGGCGGGCCTCCGAGGAGGGTCTTCTCGACCTGACGGCGAGCATGCACGTCGGCATCCGGGGCCCTCTCTACGCGAAGAGCGACCTCGAGGACGACTCGCGGCTCGGCTTCGCCATCATCACCAGCGAGTTCGTCGAGGAGCAGGGGGTGGGAGCCGCCGTCGACCGCATCCGGGCGCGGGTGGGGGATGCGCCGCTCTACATCTCGATCGACGTCGACGTGCTCGACCCCGCCCATGCGCCGGGCACCGGCACACCGGAGGCAGGTGGGTTGACGAGTCGTGAACTGCTGCGGATGATCCGCGCGCTCGCCGACCTCCGGATCGTCGGTGCCGATGTGGTGGAGGTTGCTCCTGCGTACGATCATGCGCAGCTCACCGCCGTCGCTGCGAGCCACATCGTCTACGAGCTCGTGAGCGCCATGGCACCGCGCTGATCCGATGGCTGACCAGCCCCGATGGCTGACTCGACCCGTTAGCTGACTCACCCGATGGAGGAAGCAATGAACCCGACAACTCCGACCGAGCAAGACGTGCTCGCAGCGGCATCCGCGATCGTCGACGCATTCGCCGCCACCGACGGAGAGCGCTATTTCTCTCTCTTCGCGCCCGATGCGACCTTCGTCTTCCACACCGAGCCGGAACGGCTCGAGAACCGCGCCGAATACGAACGACTGTGGGGAGAGTGGGTGCAGAGCGGTTGGAGCGTGACGTCCTGCGTGTCGAGCGGCCGCCTCGTGCAGCTCTTCGCCGGCGGTGCCGTCTTCACCCATTCCGTCAGCACGTCCGTCCAGACGCCCGACGGACCCGAGTCCTATGCGGAGCGCGAGACGATCGTGTTCCGCTCGGAGGCCGACGCGCTTCTCGCGATCCACGAACACCTCTCACCCCAGCCCTGATCCGACTCTCACCCGAGGAGCCCGACGATGTCGCTCTATTCCCGCCTTGAACGCCGCCTGGAAGACCAATCGGATGACGCCGGTCCGGTCCGCGGAACCTACTCCCTGGGTCGGATCCTCATGATCTGGCTGGCGGCGAACCTGGTCGTGACCACCCTGCTCACCGGCACGCTGTTCGTACCTGATCTGCCCTACGGGCTCGTCCTCGGTCTGATCATCGCGGGCACGATCGTCGGAGCCGCTGTGCTGGTGACGATCGGTGCCATCGGCACGCGCACGGGACTGCCGACCATGGCGCTGACGCGAGGCCCTTTCGGGACGCGCGGCAGCCTGCTTCCGGTAGCGGCGAACGTGCTGATTCTCATGGGATGGAGCTGGGTGCAGGCGATGCTCGCCGGCATCGCTCTCAACTACATCGTGGAGTCCATGACCGGATTCTCGAGCCCTGTGGTCTTCGCTGTGCTGTGCCAGACGATCGTCGTGATCCTCGCGATCTTCGGCCACGCCGGTGTGGCACGGGTGGAACCGTGGTTCGCGGCCGTCATCCTCGCCATCGCCGCCTACATCTTCGTCGTCGTCTTCCGAACGTACGCGCCGTCGGACTTCGCGACGATCGTCCCGCCGGCTGAGCCGTTCTACTCAGCCGGACTCGCGTTCGACGTCGTCGTCGCGACGGCCATCTCGTGGACGGTGCTCTCCGCCGACTTCAATCGCTTCGCCGCATCCACCCGGGCAGGGGTCATCGGCTCCGGGGTCGGCTACACGCTGTCCACGGTGATCTCGATGTCGCTCGGCGCGACGGCCATCGGCTACGTGGTGCTCCGTGGCGGCGAGGCTCTCGCGTTCGATCCGGTGACGATCATCGAGCCGTTCGGCGCCCTCTTCGCCGTCGCGATCTTCCTCTCGGTCATGGCGACCAACACCATGGTGGTCTATGGCATGGTCACGAGCGTCGTGAACGCCCTCCCCGGGCGGCGGGTGAAGTTCCTCCCGACCGCAATCGTCCTCGGAGTCATCTCCATCATCGGCGCGACGTTCTTCGGGCTGCTCGCGCAGTTCACGACGTTCCTCGTCACGATCGGCGCGCTCTTCGCGCCCATCTTCGCGATCATGATCGTCGACTACTACATCGTCGCGCGCCGCAGCTACCACCCCGACATCCTGAACACCCGCGGCGGTCGCTACTGGTTCACTTCGGGGATCAACTGGCTCGCCGTGGTCGCCTGGGCGATCGGCGCGGCATCCGCCTACATCTGGGCGTACGTGTGGCCACTGCCGTTCGGGGCGACCATTCCCGCGTTCCTCCTCACCTTCGTCGTCTACCTCGCCGTCTCGTGGCCACGACGGGCGAAGACGCCGTTCGAGCCGAGCAGGCATCTCACCGATGCGGCGGCCGAGCATCCGGACGCCGCGGCCTCGCCACGGTGACGTGTCGATGCTTCGCGACCTGAGCCACCCGATCACGGATGGGATGCCGGTGTATCCCGGCGATCCGGCCGTGCACATCCGCGCCGCGCTCGACCTCGAACGGGACGGCGTGGCCGTCACCGAGGTGCGCTTCGGGTCGCATACCGGGACGCACATCGACGCGCCATCGCACACCGTCGCCGGCGGGCGCACCATGTCCGACGTTCCCATCGACGAACTCGTGGGCGATGCGCTGCTGATCCGGATGCCGGAGCTCCGCGAGCGCCAGATCTACGGGTGGGATCAGCTCAACGCGCGAGCGGCGATCCCCGCGCGCCTGCCGCCCATCGTTCTCATCGACACCGGGTGGGCCCAATGGTTCGACCACCCTCGGGCCACCGATCATCCGGCGTTGGACGTCTCGGCGGCACGCGAGCTCTTGGCGCGCGGGATGCGCATCCTGGCCGTCGACACCCTGAGCCCGGATCTGACCGATGAAGCCCTCACCGACTTTCCGGTGCACGAGGTCGTGCTCGGCGGCGGCGGGCTGATCGTCGAGAACCTGTGCGAGCTCGGAGAGCTTCCCTCGACCCTGCGGATCGGGTTCTTCCCGCTTCGCCTTGGTGGCGACGGCGCACCGGTGCGCGCCGTCGCGTTCCTCTGAGCGTCGATGATGGATCCATGCCCGCCGCCCACCGCCCCGGTCTCCGGGTCAATGCCGGAATCACGATTCCGGAGTCCGAACTGTCATGGCGGTTCTCACGGTCTTCAGGACCGGGCGGGCAAGGTGTGAACACCGCCGACTCCCGTGCGGAACTGGTCTGGGATGCCGCCGGCTCCGCTGTGCTCTCGCCGCTCCAGCGCGAGCGACTCCTCGAGCGTCTCAGTGGTCGCCTCGTCGATGGAGTGCTGACGATCGCGGCATCCGAGCACCGGGCGCAGTTGCGCAACCGGGATGCCGCGCGCGCCCGGCTCGCCGCCATCGTGGCCGAGGCCCTGCGGCCACCATCGCCGTCGCGGCGACCGACGACCGCCGGCCGAGGCGCCAAGGAGCGGCGCCTGAAGGCGAAGAAGCAGCGCACCGACGTCAAGCGGCTGCGCCGGCCACCGCACGACTGACCCCCACGCACACCCGCCTCGGAGCCGGCGCGTGCGCGGCCGGCGGTATTGCACCGCGGGGGTCCCGCGAGGAGAATGACGCCGGACGTCGCGGGCGGACGCAGGTCTCTGGAGAGGAGGCCATGATCATGGGGCGCAGCCAGCAACTCCGCGAGGAGGAACTCCAAAGCCTCCAGCGCGGCTACGGTGATGCCACCGAGCAGTTCGCGGCGATGAACGAGGTCCTCATCGCCCTCGGCCGATCATCGTCAGAGCCGGATGCCGTTCTGCACAGCATCGTGGCAAGCGTCCGGCGCCTCTGCCGGTGCGAGGCCGCGGGCATCTACCTCATCGAGGGAGGCCACCTCGTCCTCTCATCCTCGGTGGGCTTCTCGACCGAATACGTGAGCTACCTGGGCGAACGCCCGTTTCAGCTCGACCGCGCGTCGCTGCTCGGACGGGTCACCCAGGATGGGCAGACCCAGCAGGTGCCCGACGTCCTCGCCGATCCCGAGTACGGACGGCAGGACGTCCAGAAGATCGTGAAGTTCAGAACCGTGATGGCGGCCCCCATGCTGCTGGACGACGAGGTCGTCGGCGCGCTGTCTCTGGTACGTACGGAAGTGGACCCGTTCGACGATCGTGCGCTCGCCCTGGTGGGCGCGTTCGCGGCGCAGGCCGCGGTCGTCGTGCGCAACGTGCACCTCATCAGCGAGTTGGAAGAGCGTGGAGTCGAGCTTGCCCGCAAGGTGGAGCAGCTCGAGGCTCTCAGTGAGGTCGGCGGCGTCGTCAGCTCCAGCCTCGTCCTCGACGAGGTGCTGTCCAACATCATCATGAACGCCGTGCGCTTCTCCGAATGCGACGGCGGTTCGATCATGGAGTACGACGAAGACGAGCGATCGTTCTCCGTTCGCACGGCGTATGCGACCAGTCCGGACCTCCTCGCGCGGCTGCGCAAGATCGCGTTCGATGTGGACACCACACTCGTCGGCCGCGCGGCCCTGGCGGGTCACCCCATCGCGGTGCCGGATCTCGGCACCGTGCCGCTGGATCCGCATCTGAGGCTGCTTTTCGACGACGGCTGGCGATCCGTGCTGGCGGTACCGGTGCTTCGAGGCGAGCGGATCATCGGCGCGCTCGTGGTAAGGCGCAAGACGCCCGGCGACTTCCCGGCCGAGACGGTCGAGTTCCTCGAAACGTTCGCCAGCCAGTCGGCACTGGCGGTGTGGAACGCCCAGCTGTTCCGCGAGCTCGAAACCAAGACCGCGGAGCTGCAGGTGGCGAGCCAGCACAAGTCCGAGTTCCTCGCCAGCATGTCGCACGAGCTCCGCACACCGCTGAACGCGGTGATCGGCTTCTCGGAGGTGCTGCTCGAGCGGATGTTCGGAGAGCTCAACGAGCGCCAGGACGAGTATCTGCGCGACATCCTCAGCTCGGGGAGACACCTGCTGCAGCTGCTCAACGACATCCTGGACCTGTCCAAGGTGGAGGCCGGGCGGATGGAGCTGGAGCGCTCGACCTTTCCGGTGACGGGGGCGCTGGAGTATGGGATCTCGATGGTGCGTGAACGGGCGGCCGCGCACGGCATCGGAGTGACTCTCGAGGTGGAGGAGGGACTGGTGACCCTCGACTCCGACGAGCTTCGATTCAAGCAGGTGCTGCTCAACCTGCTCAGCAACGCCGTGAAGTTCACTCCGGACGGTGGACGTGTGGCCGTCGTCGCCCGGCGACGAGACGACGACCTGCACGTCTCCGTGACCGACAATGGGACCGGCATCCGGCCCGAAGACCGGGAGCGGATCTTCGAATCGTTCCAGCAGGGTCGCCGCGGCGCGCAGAGCGAGGAGGGAACCGGCCTCGGCCTGACCCTCTGCCGCCGGATCGTCGCCCTCCTCGGCGGCACCATGTCGCTGGAGACGGAACTCGGGGTGGGCAGCACCTTCGGATTCACGGTGCCGCTCGCTGACGCGGTCACCGACTCCAGTCGGTCGACGGATGGCACCGCACACCTGCCCGTGGTGATCGTGATCGACGACGATCACGCCTCGCTCGACTTGACAGCCGCGTATCTCGACGGACTCGGCGTTCAAGTGGTGCCTGCCCGTAGTGGGGAAGAAGGGCTGGAGCTGATCCGCGCGCGCTCGCCCAAGGCGGTGGTGCTAGACATCCGCCTTCCAGGGTTGGACGGCTGGGATGTGCTCACCCGATTGCGTGCGGACGACGCCACACGCACCGTCCCGGTCATCATCGCCTCCATCCTCGACGAGAAGTCGCGCGGGCTCTCGCTCGGGGCCGCGGAATACCTCATCAAACCGATCGGTCGCGAGGCGCTCGTAGGGGCGTTGCGGCGAGTGGGCGGGCTGCCCGAGGAGCCGATGCCGGGCCGCGACGGTCGGCACCCCGTTCCGATACCGGGGACGGTCTGATGTCCGGCCACCGCATCCTCGTGGTCGAGGACAACTCGCTCAACCTGAAACTCGTGCGTGACGTCCTGATCGCCTCGGGATTCGAAGTGGTGGCGGCCGGCTCGGGCGAGGAGGCGGTGAGCCTCGCAGCGGGCCGGCCGCCCGACTTGGTGCTGATGGATCTGCAGCTGCCTGGAATCGACGGGTACGAGGCGCTGCGCTTGCTTCGTCAGAATCCGGGGCTCGGAGACGTCCCCGTGATCGCGGTCACGGCGTTCGCCATGAAGGAGGACCGCGAGCGCACGTCTCGCGAGGGCTTCGACGGCTACATCGCCAAGCCGATCAGCGTGCCCGCCCTCACGTCGCAGATCGGCGAGTTCCTGAGCAGGGGGCGGACCCGTGTCCGATGACGACATCACCATTCTCGCCGTGGACGACCTCCCACAGAACCTCCGTCTGCTGGACGCCGTCCTCAGCCCCCGCGGGTATCGGCTGGTCACGGCCTCGTCCGGGGAGGAGGCGCTCGCGATTCTGCCCGCCTCCGGAGCCGACCTGGTCCTGCTCGACATCTTGATGCCCGGCATCGACGGGTATGAGGTCTGCCGGCGGATCCGGAGCATGCCCGGCTTCGAATTCCTGCCGGTCGTGATGATCACCGCCAGCGGCGACCAGGAGAAGGTCCGCGCGATCGAAGCGGGCGCGGACGATTTCGTGAGCAAGCCGCTGAATCAGGGGGAACTGCTGGCGCGCGTCGCCTCGCTCGCGCGGGTCAAGCGCTACCAGGACACCATCCAACGGCAGTCGCTCGAACTCGCGGCGTGGAACAGCGAGCTGGAGGGCCGAGTGCGCGCCCAGGTGGAAGAACTCCAGCGGGTGAACCGACTGCGCAGGTTCCTTTCACCGCAGTTGGTGGATCTGGTGATCGACTCCGGAGAGGAAGGCTTCCTGGCCAGTCATCGCCGCGAGATCGTCGTCGTCTTCTGCGACCTCCGCGGCTTCACACCCTTCGCCGAGTCCAGCGAGCCCGAAGAGGTGATGGGCGTGCTCGCGGAGTTCCACGCCGCGCTCGGCGAACTCATCTACCGCTTCGAAGGCACACTCGAGCGGTTCACGGGCGACGGGCTCATGGTCTTCTTCAACGATCCGATCCCCTGCGAGAACCCCGCAGAGCGAGCCGTGACGATGGCCGTGGCGATGCGCCATCGGGTCGCGGAGCTCGCAGGCGGGTGGGCGAGGCGAGGTCACGACCTCGGCTTCGGGATCGGCATCGCGCAGGGATTCGCCACGTTGGGCCGCATCGGGTTCGAGGGGCGCTCCGACTATGCCGCGATAGGCAGCGTCACCAACCTCGCGGCGCGGCTGTGCGTGGCGGCGGGGCCCGGCCAGATCCTCGTCACGCAGCGCGTGTTCTCGGCGACGGAGGAGTTCGTCGTCGCCGAACCGGTCGGCGACCTGGAGCTGCGCGGATTCAGCCGGCCGGTCCGTGCCTTCGATGTCGCCGCCATGACCAGTCGAGCGGGAGGGTGATGACATGACCGCACTCGAGACGACGGAGTCACCCAGCGCGGTGGTCACGCTTTCGGACCTCGACGAGGGAGCCCGCAACCTCAGGTTCCAGCGGTTGCAGGACCGGATGAGCGCCGTATGGGACTCGATGAAGCGGGACCGCGATGATGAGTCCGTGGTGGTCATCCCATCGGTGAGCCTGAATCGCTCGGCCCCGGGGACCGGCAGCATGATGCAGGCCATGGAGGAACGGTCCCTCTTCCTCCTGCTCCTGCTGCGCCAGCCGCGGTTGCGCATGATCTATGTCACCTCGATGCCGATCGATCCGAGGGTCATCGAGTACTACCTCGCCCTGCTGCCGGGCGTCATTCCGAGCCACGCACTCGCACGGTTGACCACGCTCTCGGTGGGCGACTCCTCGGATCGGCCGCTGAGCGAGAAGCTGCTCGAGCGGCCCCGGATGCTGTCGAAGATCGCGAGGCTGATACCCGACAGGGCGTGCAGCCACCTGATCTACTACAACACGACCGCACGCGAACGGGACATCGCCTTGTCCCTCGGCATCCCGATGTACGGCGCCGATCCCCGACTCGCCGACCTGGGCACCAAGACCGGGTGCCGACGGCTGTTCGGTGAGGTCGGAGTCCGATTCCCACTCGGTGTGGAGGACCTGCACACTGTCGACGATGTGGCCGATGCGATCGATGGGATCCTGACCGCTCGGCCGACCGTGGGGCAGGTCATAGTGAAGCTGAACGACGGTGTCTCGGGGGCCGGGAACGCAGTGGTGGACCTGGATGGCGTCACCGCCGTGCCCCAGCCCGCTCGACGCGCGGCGATCCGGGACCGCGTTCAGCAGATGCAGCTGGAGTCGCCGGACCTGTCGTTCGACGCGTATGTCGCCAAGCTCGAATCGGATGGCGGCATCGTCGAGGAACGGATCGTCGGCGAGGAGCTCGTCAGCCCGAGTGTGCAGCTGCGAATTCGACCCGACGGCGTCGTCGAGCTCCTGTCGACCCACGATCAACTGCTGGGCGGCGCCAGCGGCCAGCGGTATCTCGGCTGCACGTTCCCCGCCGACCAGGCGTACTCCCGGCTCATCAGCGGCCCGGCGATGGCGATCGGCGAACGATTGTCCACCGAGGGGGTGCTCGGTCGCTTCGCAGTCGATTTCGTCGTCGTCCGGGATGCCGCAGGCGAGTGGACCGAATACGCCATCGAGCTGAACCTGCGGAAGGGCGGCACGACCCATCCGTTCCTGACCCTCCAGTTCCTGACCGATGGCAGGTACGACGGGCGGTCGGGGCTGTTCCTGACCCCCGAGGGGTCCGTGAAGCACCTGGCGGCGACGGATCATCTCGAGGCCGATGAACTGCGGGCGATCTCGATCGGCGACCTCTTCGACGTGGTGGCCCGGCACGGCCTGCACTTCGACCAGTCCCGGCAGGTCGGCATCGTCTTTCACATGATCAGCTCGATCACAGAGCACGGCCGAGTGGGGATGACCGCCGTCGGCGACACCCCCGAGCAGGCCGTGCGGCTGTACGACCGGGCCCGGGAGCTGCTGCTTGCAGAAGCTCGAGCCGCAGGCCAGGAGCGCGCCCTCCCCGATTGAGGGAAGCTTCTGCTTCGGCTCCATCGCCGGTGTCGGCGGAGTGCGGACTCCCTCTGAGATCGACGCGATCGCGGCGTAGAAGCGCTCCTTCCACAGTCCGCGCCGTCGCGCAAGCCCGTGAGCCGCAGCCCCGGCGGGCGTAGCGTTCTCCGCAGGTCAGCAGGGGAGGCCGACCAATGAGTACTCCGACTACGCTCATCGCCGATCGGTATCGACTGGTGAAGATGCTCGGCGCGGGCGGAATGGGCATCGTCTGGCAGGCGTGGGACGAACGACTGCATCGACCGGTGGCACTCAAGATGCTGCGCACCCAGCCCGAGCTCACCGACCGCGAACGTCAGCTCGCGACGGATCGAGCCATGCGCGAGGCGCGGATCAGCGCCGGGTTGCACCATCCGCACGCTGTGACGGTGTTCGACGTCGTGGAGCACGAGGGGCAGCCCTGCATCGTGATGCAGCTCATCGAGTCGACACCGCTTTCGGACCTGCTTCGCGAGCACGGGACGCTCACTCCCGCGGAGACGGCAAGGATCGGAGCTGAGATCGGGTCGGCGCTGGCGGCGGCGCACAAGATGCGGATCGTGCACAGGGACGTCAAACCCGGGAACATCCTCATCACCGAGGATGGGTCGGCGATGATCAGCGACTTCGGCATCTCGCACGCCCTCGGCGACGCGACCATCACCGCGACCGGCATGATCCACGGCACGCCGGCCTACCTGGCGCCGGAGGTCGCCCGTGGCCAGCCATCGAGCTTCGCGTCGGATGTGTTCTCGCTCGGTTCGACCCTCTACGCGATGCTGGAGGGCTCTCCCCCCTTCGGTGCCGACAAGAACGCCATCGCGCTCCTGCACAGGGTTGCGCGCGGCGGCTATCCGCCGCCCAAGCACGCGGGGTCGCTCGGCCCCCTGCTCTATGAGATGCTCGCGACCAACCCCAAGCGGCGGCCCACGATGGCGTCGATCGCCGCGACGCTGAAGGAGCTTCAGGAGCCGAGGCTCCCGGGGCAGACGCCGTTCCCCTCGGCTGTTCCGATCGAAGACGTCCCGACGCAGCCCATCGGCGGGGATCCGGCTCCGCCGGCGGCGATCCCGGCGGTCGATGCCGCGGCGCCGGCGATCCCGATCGCCCCTGCCGCGGCGCCGGCGATCGGCCCGCCCACGCCGGCGACGGTCCCGGTGGCGGACGCCGCCGCGTCGGCGATCGACTCACCTGGGCCGCTGACGATCCCGGTCGTGGATGCCGCGGCATCCCGCACGCAACAGCAGTCGATCACGCGGCCGACCGTGCCCGCAGATGGGCAGACGCTGCCGGCACCAGCGGGGCAGGACACGACCGGGAAGACGATTCCGGTGGATCAGCCCACGCGCTACGAACCTCCGACGGCCGAGACCGAGCCGCTCGGTCCGCCCGCCTCCGGACCACCGACAGGCCCGCTCGCGACATCCGTGCCCCCTCCCAAGAGCGCCCCTTCGGCCCCGGCCCCGAAACGTCGTCGGCGCGTCGGCGTCGTCGTCGGTGCGCTCGTGCTGATCGGCGCACTGGTGGTAGGCGCCGTGAGCCTCTTCCCCGTCCTCCTGCCGGATGCCGGCCAGGAGGCTGCTCCCCGCGTGAGCCAGAGCCCGGGTGGCGGGCAGACGTCGACCGCTCCCTCTCCCTCGGAGACCGAAGCGGCCGACTCCCCTTCGGCGGCGCCCAGCCCCAGCGCCCCGCCCTCGGAGGAAGAGGAGCCGGAACCGCCCCCGCCGACGGCCGAGGAACGGGTGATCGGCACGGTGACCGGCTACTACGGGATGCTGCCCGGTGATCTCGACAGCGCGTGGCCGCTGATGACCGCGGACTACCAGCAGAATCACGCGGGAGGTCGCGGGGGATACGAGGCGTTCTGGGGCGCGATCGCCGACGTCGAGGTCGCCGATGTCACCGTGCCCGCGCCCGATCGGGCCCAGGCGACGCTCACCTACTACTACCGCGACGGCCGAGTGGTGCAGGAGGTGACGGCCTACCGGTTCGTCGAAGAGGGCGGCGTGCTGAAGATCGCCGAGACCGATGTGCTGAGCAGCTCGCGGCTGTAATAGAAGGCGCGCTCGTCCGAATCCGGGTCCGTATTGCTGAACCCATGGCGCTCGTAGAACCGCTGGGCGTCGACATCGCCCTCGTCGACGTTGATCTCGATCGCGCTGACGCCGTCGGTCGTCGCGTCCGCGAGCAGTCGCTCGATGAGCGCGCCGCCGATGCCTCGGCTCCGCAGCTCCGGCACCACATACAGCTCGTCGAGCAGGGCGACGGGACCCTCGTACCAGACGTTCGGCCTCAGCGTCACGACGGCGATGCCGACAGCGGGTTCGCCTGCGAGCAGCACCCAGGTGACCGCACCCGAGAGGAGCGTGTGCAGGCGGTCGGAGAGCACCTGCACGCCGGGAGTCGCCGCCTCGAACTCGGTGTTGAAGTCGTGCAGGAGCCGGGCGGCGGCCGGGGCATCAGCCGGAGTGGCCCTCCGCACCGAGCGGTCTTTCGAACCCATGCCGCTCATGCTAGCTGCGGGGCCCGAAGCGCGCGAGGAAGGTCGCGACGGCCTCGTCGGCGATGCGATCGAGCTCCGCGGGCGGGACGTGTTCGGCGCCCGCCTGCAGGGTCAGCCGGTTGAGGGGAGCCGCGATCGCCAGCCACGTGAACTGCTCCGCAGCGGTACGCGGCGCATCGGTCGCGATCGCCCCGCGCTCCGCGAGGCGGCGAAAGGCGTGGGCGAGGGTGTCCAGGTTGCGGTCCCAGCTTCTCGCGACGTAATCGCGGGCGACTTCGGGGAACAGGGGCGCTTCGGCGGCGACGAGCGTGCGCATCTGAAGCACGGGGGTGCTCAGGATCGCCGCCTGCAGCACGCGCGCGAATTCCCGGAGGGCGGCTGGGGTGTCCGGCGCCGCCGCCAGCACCTCGGTGTGAGGACGCATGGCATCGCGACCGCGATCGACCCAGTCGGTGACCACCGCGGCGTAGAGCACGCCCTTGGACGGAAACTCCCGGTAGAGCGAGTTCTTAGAGATCCGTGCGGCGGCGGCCACGGCATCCATCGTCGTGCGGGCATAGCCATGCCGGAGGAACTCCGCCCGCGCGATGGCAAGCAGCTCCGCGCCGTCGCTGCCGCGAGGGCGGCCTCGTCGTGCGGTCGCTTCACCGCCCATCGTGCACCCCCTTCAGTACTTGACAGTACTGATTTGTCGACGTACTGTGTAAAAGATACAGTACGGTACTTAATACGACCGAGGGGGCCCGGCATGTGGGCAGTCGGATTGGCGATCTCGGCGGTCGTCGCCTTCATCCTCAGCTCCGCGTACTACGCGCTGGCGCCGCGGCGCGTGCGCGCGGGCCCAAACGACCAATCCGTCCCAGCCGGATCCGCAGACGCCGGATCCGCCGACGAGCGCACGCGGCCATGGCAGATCGCCGTCGAGTTCGTGCGCAGCGCGCTCGTGGCCGGTCTGATGACTGGTCTCCTGCTGGCCGCCGACTGGAGCGGGCCTGCGGCCGGTGCACTGCTCGGGCTCGCGCTGTGGGTGCTGCCGCTCGTGCTGCTCGCCGGATCCGTGGTCTGGGAGAAGGTGCCGGTGCGTTCGGCGCTGCTGCACGCGGGGGACTGGCTCCTCAAGCTCGTCGCCATCGGAGCGATCGTCGGTCTCTTCGTCTGACAGATCGTCGCTGTAGAAAGGAAAGCCATGTCCCAGACACCCCGTCCGCTCGACATCACCTTCACCGCAACCCTCGGCAAGGTGCGAGAGGGAGACACCTGGACGTGCGTGCAGCTTCCCGGTTCCGCCGAGATCTTCGGCACGCGGGGGCTCGTCAAGGTCGCCGGCACCATCGACGACCAGCCCTTCCGCGGAGCTTTCATGGCGCTCGGCGACGGCACGCACAAGCTGCCGGTGACCGCCGCCATCCGGCGTGCGATCGGAAAGGGCGATGGCGACGACGTGATCGTGCGCCTCACAGAGCGGATCAGCTGAGGCCGGCGAGGGCGGAAGAACTCACGGCGCGCTCACAGCCACCGCGGAACAGCCGTGCCCCGGCATCCGTTCTCTTCAGTGGCGCTGCAGCCAGCCGCGCCATACAAGGGAGAAAACGTGTCACAGGACTACCGCAAGACTCCGGAGGCGCTCGCGCGCCTCACCCCGAACCAGTACCGGGTCACCCAGGAGGAGGCCACAGAGCCGGCCTTCCGCAACGAGTACTGGAACAACCACGAGCCGGGCCTCTACGTCGACGTCGTCTCGGGTCAGCCGCTGTTCTCGTCGACCGACAAGTACGACAGCCGCTCGGGGTGGCCGAGTTTCACGCGGCCGCTCGCGCCCGATGCGGTCACCGAGAAGGTCGACCGTACGCTATGGATGAAGCGCACGGAGGTGCGCTCGGCGGGCGCCGACAGTCATCTCGGGCACGTGTTCGATGATGGACCCGCGGATGCCGGCGGCCTGCGCTACTGCATGAACTCGGCGGCGCTGCGATTCGTGCCCGCAGCAGAGCTCGAGGCGCAAGGCTATGGGGAGTACCGAAAGCTGTTCCCGCAGTCGACGAGCACAGTCACCACGAACACGGACACCACGAACACAGACACCACGAACAACGAGGAGCGCGCATCATGACCGACGACGGAAGCATCACCCGCACCCCAGGAACCGAGACCGCCGTTCTGGCGGGCGGCTGTTTCTGGGGCATGGAGGACCTGATCCGCCGGCAGCCGGGCGTGCTCGACACGCGGGTCGGCTACACGGGCGGACGCAACGAGCACGCCACGTACCGCAATCACCCCGGCCACGCGGAGGCGGTGGAGATCGTCTTCGACCCCGCGAAGACCTCGTACCGCGACATCCTCGCGTTCTTCTTCCAGATCCACGACCCGTCGACGCTCAACCGGCAGGGCAACGACATCGGATCGAGCTACCGCTCGGCCATCTTCCCGCTCAGCCCCGAGCAGGAGCAGGTCGCGCGCGACACGATCGCCGATGTGGATGCCTCGGGCCTCTGGCCCGCGAAGGCGGTCACCACCATCGAGCCGGCGGGCCCGTTCTGGCAGGCCGAGCCCGAGCACCAGGACTACCTGATCAAGTACCCCAACGGATACACGTGCCACTTCCCGCGCGCCGGTTGGGTGCTGCCCAAGCGCCAGGAGTCCGCGGCGGTTTAGTCCGGCGCCGGGGTCCGTTCCCCGGCGGTCTGGTTCGGCGCCCGGGCGTCCGATGGCCGGGAGTTGTACGGCCTTGATCCGGATGCGGCCCCGCGCGACCGGTTCGGGAGGAGATCCGGCTTCGGGAGGACGGTTCCGTCGGAATCGGTCCTCCGGACCCGAGACCTCCTCCCGAAGCACCGCGCCCCGCGACTTCCTGTGGCGCCCGAACGGCCGCGCGCGACCCGGTCCGGGAGGAGATCTGGCTTCGGGAGGATGAATCCCCGGGCAATCCGTCCTCCGGGCCCGGATCTCCTCCCGAAGGACCGCGCCCCGTCACTTCCGCTGCGGCGCGAACGGGCGCGCGCGACCCGGTTCGGGAGGAGATCTGGGCTTGGGAGGATCGATCCCGGGGAGTCGGTCCTCCGGAGCCGGGATGTCCTCCCGAAGCACCGCGCCAGCGCCGCGCCCCCGAAGCGCCGCGCCCCGGAAGCACCGCGCCCGCGTGCCTCAGCCCTTGACGCTGCCCGCGGCGAGCCCCGACTGCCAGTAGCGCTGGAGGAAGAGGAACGCGATGATCAGCGGAAGGATCGAGACGAACGACCCCGTGATGACCGTGGAGAACAAGGCCTGCGTTCCACCCCCGGCGGACGCGGCCGCCTGAAGCTGCGCGAGACCCACCGTGATCGGGTACAGCTCAGAGGTGTTCAGCATGATCAGCGGCAGGAAGTAGTTGTTCCAGGTCGCGACGAGCGAGAACAGGAAAACGGTCACGAGGCCGGGCCCGAGCAGCCGCAGGCCGACCTGCCAGAAGATGCGGAACTCGCCGGCGCCGTCGACGCGCGCGGCCTCGATGAGGGTGTCGGGGATCGCGTCCGCTGCGTAGACCCGCATGAGGTAGACGCCGAACGGGCTGACCAGCGACGGGATGATGACGGCCCACGGGGTGTCCGTGAGCCCCGCCTGCGAGAAAAGCAGGTACGTCGGCAGCGCCAGGGCGGTCAGCGGGATCATCACCGCGCCGAGTGTCGCGCTGAAGAGAACCTTCTTCCCCGGGAAGTCGTACTTGGCGAACGCGTAGCCGGCCATCGTCGCCAGGAGCGTGGCCCCGACTGCCGAGACCACCGAGTACACCAGGGTGTTCAGCATCCATCGGATGAAGATCCCGCCGCGGATCGTGAACAGCGTCTGCAGGTTCTCCCAGAGTGAGAACTCCGGGGCGAACCACATGCCGAAGGTGGAGAAGAGCGCCGAATTGTCCTTGGTCGACGACACGAACAGCCACCACAGCGGCAGCACGAAGTAGAGCACGAGCAGCCAGAGCAGCACGGTCAGCAGCAGGCTGCGGCGCTTCTCGGGGGCGTAGCGACGGGCGGGGCGGCGTCGGCCGGTGCCCGCGCCGGTGACCAGTGTGCGCGTCTCTGTCGTGGTCATGACATGCCCCTCTCGCGACGCTCGCGCCGTTGCTCGCCGAGCTGCACGATGTACGACACGATCGCGATGACGAGCCCCAGCAGGAAGGCGACCGCGGCCGCGTAGTTCAGCTCCTGGTTGATGAACGCGAGGTTGTAGGCGTAGTAGTTCGGGGTGAAGGCGTTGGAGATCGCGTCCGGGGCGATCGCGTTGAGCAGGCTCGGCTCTGCGAAGAGCTGGAACGAGCCGATCACCGAGAAGATCACGGTGAGCAGGATCGCGGGCCGGATGGCGGGGATCTTGACGCTCCACGCCAGACGGAACTGGCCGGCACCGTCGATCTCGGCTGCCTCGTACAGCTCCGACGGGATCGACCGCAGGGCCGCGTACATGATGATCATGTTGTAGCCGACGAACTCCCACGTGACGATGTTCATCATCGAGCCCAGGATGTTCTGGGGCGAGAGGAAGTCCGGAGTCCCGAGTCCGACGGAGCGGGCGATCTGGGCGATCGGTCCGAAGTCGGCTCCGTACAGGTAGCCCCACATCAGCGTCGCGACGACGGCGGGCACGGCGTACGGCATGAAGACGAGCAGCCGGATGGCTTTCGAGCCACGGGCGCGGGCGGTGTCGAGCGCGAGGGCGAGGAACAGGGCCAGGCCGAGCATGATCGGCACCTGGATGACGAAGAACAGCCCCACGCGGCCGAGGCTGGCGAGGAACTGAGGATCGCTGAGCGCGCGCGCGTAGTTCGCAAGACCCGCGAAGACCTCGCCGCCGATGAGCTTGCTCTCGAAAAGGCTGAGGTAGCCGGAGTACACGAGCGGCACGACGAGCATCGTGAGGAAGACGACGAAGAAGGGGAGAAGGAAGAGGTAGGCGGCCAGGTACTGCTTGCGTTTGGTGGGACTCGTGTGACGCTTCGGCTTCGCTGGTCTGGAGGGACGCTCGACGGTGAGCGTCGGTGACTGCGACACGGTGGCTCCTTCAATCGATGGATGCGGGGGTATCGATGGATGATGCGGAAATCGATGGATGCCGGGCTCGGCACGGTGGTCGGGCCGGGTAGGGCGCGGAGCGCTCGCCGCTGCTGCGACGAGCGCTCCGCGAGGATTCAGCCGATGGTGCTCATTCGGATGCGCTCACCCGTGCGGGCTCATTCGACCGTGAATCCCTGGTCCTCCGCGTAGCTGACGAGCTGGTCCTGCCAGACATCGAGCGCGGCTGCGATGTCGCCCTTGTCGGCGACGACCGTGCCGATCGTCTCCTCGTACGTGGAGTAGACGTAGTCCATGAACGGCACCCACTGGAAGTCGGTGTCGACGGTCGTCGAGATCTCGGCGAACAGCTTGTTCACTTCCTGGCCCCCGTAGAACTCCGACGCCTGGTCGACGAAGGCGGGGTCTTCGAGCACCGACACCTGCGGCGGGTACAGGAACTGCTCGGTCGCGAGCATCATGGCCGACTCGGGGTCGTTGTTGATGAACTTGGCGAGCTCGTAGGCGGCGATGGGGTTCTTGCTGGAAGCGAGGACGGCGTCGGATGAACCGCCCCAGTTTCCGGAGACCTGCTCACCCTCCGTCCACTGCGGCAGCGGTGCCGCGCGCCAGAGTCCCGCTGTGCCCTCGGCCGTGCCCTGGAGGAACACCGGGGCCCAGGCCGCCGTCAGCCACCCGGCGTACTTCCCGCTGGCGAGGCCCTGGTACCAGGCGTCGTTGAAGTCCACGTCGGTGGAGATCAGGTCGGCCTGAATCAGCTCCGTCCAGTACGTCGCGACCTCCTTGGCCTCGGCGTTGTTGACGTCGATCTTCACCGTCTCCTGGCCGTCGTAGGCGAACGGCTTGATGCCGGCCTGCCAGAAGAAGCCGATCATCTGGCCGGCCTGGGTTGCGCCGAGGTTGGAGATGTACGAGCCGGTCGCGTCCTTGACGGCCTTCGCCGCGGTGGCATACTCCTCGTACGTCGCCGGCGGCTCGGTGATGCCGGCCGCGGTCAGGATGTCCTCCCGGTAGAGGTTTCCCATGGGACCGACGTCTTGCGGGATCGCCCAGACGGCCTCGTCCGGCGAAACCTGGTTCCACGCCCACTCCACGTAGTCGTCGGCCAGGTCGTCGGCCCCGTAGGGCGCGAGGTCGAGGAGCGATTCCGGCAGTACGAAGGAGGGGATGTACTGGTACTCGATCTGCGCGACATCCGGGGCGCCCTCGCCGGCCTCGATGGCGCTGCGCAGCTTCTGGTAGTGAGCGAGACCCTGGCCGACGTTCTCCACCTTCACGTCGATCTCGGGATACTTCTCCTCGAAGAGCGCGACCTCCTTCTCGATTTCCGGGACCCACGTCCAGAAGGTGAGCTCGGTGGGGGTGCTCAATGCCTCATCGATCTGCTCCTGGGTGATGGGGCCGTCCGCTCCCGAGTCCCCGGTGGTCCCGGGTGTGCATCCCGAGAGGACCAGCGCTACGGCGGCGCCGGCCGAGCCCAGCGCCAGCGCTGTTCTTGGTGCTTTCCTCATGTCCATTCCTTCTCTTGGTGGAACCGGGACGCGGCGTCCCGGTCTGCTCATCCGTCGATCAAGGTCAGCGTCGACCATGCGGCGAGGGAGAGATCTGCATCCGCCGGGTGGGCGGTGCCGTTGACCGGATCGCTGACCGGTCGGGCGAGGGTGATCGTGGTCTCGGTCCAGCTCCAGTTGAAGACGAACCACGCACGGCGGCCGTCGGGCAGCAGCCCGGACGAGATCGTGACGGGCGAGGCCACGCCTTCGGCCAGTGCGGAGGCGAGCGGGCCGGGAACGGCCCAGCGCATGAGGTCTGCTGAAAGCGCGGGGGAGGGCAGGCAGCCGACGACGGTGATGCGCCCGTCGCCGTGCGCGTTCGTCGTGACGGCGGGGAAGGCCGAGAACCGCGGATGCCGGTAGGAGACGAGCGCGTCGGCGCCGTCGCTGATGAGCCCGTCGGCCCACATCGTCGCCATCGCGCCGCTGGACGGTTCGAGCGCGCCCAGACCCGTGACCGCAGCGGCGCCCGCACCCGAGCCCTCGACCGGGACCTCGGAGTGCAGATTCGAGAACTCCTCGTAGTGCACGCCGGCCGCTTCGTGCAGCCGGTCGGGGGCGACGGCGACGCGCGCTCGCGCCTCATCGTCGGCGTAGCCGGTGCGGATGCCGATCACGAGGTGCCCACCGACGGCGGCGTAGTCGCGCAGCAGATCGAGGTCCGCATCCGTTGCTGCGTAAAGGGCGGGCGCGACGAGCACCGGGAAGCGGGCCGCCAGTTCTCCGGCTCCCAGATCGCGCGCCTGTCCGGTGTGCAGGATCCGCGCCTGCGCTCCCGCGTCGAGCACGCCGCGATGGAAGGCGTCGAAGATGCGCATGTAGGAGCTGCGGTCGGGATGCCCGTGCGCGTCGGGGAAGGGCGGACTGAACTCCAGCGCGAATCGGCTGTCGGTCGACCACAGGATGGCGACATCGGCATCCGGTTCGAACCCGTCGAGCCGCTCGCCGACCGCGGCGAGCTCGGCACCGAGGACCGAGAGCTCTTGGTAGACCCGTCCGGGAACGAGGCTGTGCGGCAGCACCCCGCCCCAGTAGGTCTCGGTGCCATACGGCAGGCTGTGCCAGTGCCAGTACTCGATCATCGCCGCGCCGCGTGAGATCAGGGCGTAAGCGGCCTGCCGGAGCTGGCCGGGGTACGGCGGCAGATTGAACTCGGGCCCGCCGATCGATGAGGCGTCGGTTTCGGTCACGAGGAAACGTGACTGCTTCGACGAGAACATCCGGTCGGCCTGGCGGAGCAGACCCGCGACACCGGAGGTCGTCCACGGGGTGACGGAGTCGAGCGACGCGGTCGCATCGAGGTGGTCCTGCATCGCGTAGTACGGGTTGCCGGCCGTCACATCGAGGCTGCGGACGAGCGCTTCGTCATCGACCGCCGGCCGCGGGTAGGCGATGCACGTGGTGACGAACTGCCCCGGATGCGCGTACTCGCGCACGATGCCCGCCTGCCAGGCGATGAACTCCGTCGTGAGCTCGGCCTGGTAGCGGCGCCAGGCGAGGTCGTACTGCGGGACGGTGTTTCCGTCCGGCCGCCAAAGGTCGGACCAGTCGCTCAGCCGATGCGACCAGTACGTGAGGCCCCACTCGCGGTTCAGGGTCTCGACGTCGCCGTACGTCGCCTTCAGCCGACGAACGAACCGCTGGAACGAACCGTGATTGTGGAAGAGCAGCATCCCCGGTTCGTTGTCGACCTGGTACCCGATCACCGCGGGGTGGTCGGCATAGCGCGACACCACCGCACGGATCACCCGCTCGGCGTGGAAGAGGAAGGCGGGATGCGAGTAGTCCACCTCCTGGCGTGCACCCCAGGGCATCGGGGCTCGCGACCGCGGCTCGCCCGCGATCTCGGGGTAGGCAGTCTGCAGCCACGGCGGCACCGCATAGGTCGGCGTGCCGAGGATGACGGAGATTCCTCGCTCGTGCGCCCCGTCGAGTACCGGCCGCAGCCAGTCGAGGTCGAATTCGTTGTCGCGCGGTTCCCACGTGGACCACACCGATTCGCCCACGCGGATGACGGAGAAGCTCGCCGCCTTCATCAGGTCGAGGTCGGTGGTAGTCCGATCCTCGAGGTGGTACTCGGCGTAGTAGGCCGCTCCGAAGAGAATCCGGCTGGGGCTGTACGGCGGGTTCGCTGCCATGCGATGCGTCACTCCGTTGTCTCGCGGGGCCGCCTGCGGAGGACGGTTGCGAGGAAACTATCGGGGTTTGTTACCGGTAACAAGACTTCGTTACCGGTTTGTTACCGGTAACAACGATGTAAGCGCCGGGCCGGGCGGCGCCACCAAGCCGCACCACGGGCCGGTCCCGGGTCAGCCGCGCGCGGGACCGGTGGACTCGCGCAGGATGAATTCGGCGGTCGCGAGCGGCGCGGGCTGCACCGACGGCCCCTCGATCAGCCGCAGCAGCCGGCGGAATGCCGCGCGTCCCTGCAGGTCGAAGTCCAGACGGACGGTGGTGAGCGGCGGGCGGTAGTAGCCCGCCTCGGGGATGTCGTCGAACCCCGTGACGCTGACATCCCCCGGCACGTGCAATCCCCGGCGCTCGAGGGCGAGCATGGCGCCCAGGGCCATCTGGTCGTTCGCGACCACGAGGGCGGTGGCTCCGAGATGTGCTGGAAGGCGCTCGGCGGCGCGAAACCCGGACTCGGCCGACCAGTCACCGTGCGCCGTCCCGAGCGATGTGATGCCGTGCGCGGCGAGGGCCCGCTCGTAGGAGAGCTCGCGATTGCGCGCGGACACCCAGCCGAGCGGCCCCGCGATGTGGAAGAACCGCCGATGGCCGAGCGAGACCAGGTGGTCGACCACCAGCCGCAGGCCGACGAAATTGCGCGTGGCGGGGTGACCGCCGATCGCATCGTCGTCCTCGGCTTCGATGAGGGTGGGAACGCGGATCGACGCGTCGTCGAACGCCCGCGTCATCACGTCGGTCGAGGTGAATGCCAGGAGACCCGCGATGTCCTGCTGCATGATCAGGACGAGGGCCTCCTGCACCGCTTCGGGGTCCTCCACATCGAGCGTGACGATGTCGAGCAGGTAACCGGCCTCGCGGGCGCCGGCGCTCGCGCCCTCCACGATCTTGCTGGGGCCCACCTGACCGATCTCCTGCGTGAGCGCTCCGACGCGGTGCGAGCGGCTGGTGGCGAGGGTGCGTGCCGTCATGTTGGGCCGGTAGTCCAGAACCTGGAGGGCGCGCGCCACGCGCTCCCGCGTTTCCGGCCGGATGCCGGGGAACCCCCGCAGGTGACGGCTGACGGTCTGATGCGACACCCCGGCGAGACGGGCGACATCGTAGATGGTCGCCGGCTTGGACGACGGCGTGCCCGACGCCGCGCGCACGGCATCCGCCGACTCGTACTCGCCCATCCGATGCACCCCGATCCGCCCCCGCGTCCACCGCGCCTGCAATACGGCGTCGGTGGTAGGGACTCTACCCGGCGACGTCGGGGCGCTCGCGAACCGGATCCGGCAGGCGGACGGCAACCCCCTTGTCGTGCGTAGAACCCGGTGACAGCATGAGCGGGTTCGTGCGGGACCGAAGATCCGACCACGCCATACCGAGAAGGCGAATAGGGGACAGCATGTGGGGAACCCTCGCGTTCGGTGCCATCGCATCGAGTGCACTGATCATCGGTGCCGCCATAGGGGTGCGTTTCGAGCTTCCCAAGCGGCTCCTCGCGATCATGCTGTCGTTCGCCGCCGGGGCGCTCATCACGGCGCTGAGCTTCGAGCTCTTCGAGGACTCCTACGAGCGCGGCGGCATCTGGCTCGCAGCCGGAGGCCTGTTCGCAGGGGCCATCGTCTTCACCGTGCTGAGCGCACTGCTCGACCGCTGGGCACAGGCGGGCTCCTCCCGCCCGGCCGACGAGTACCCGGGCAGCGCCAAGCTCGATACGGATGCCGCGGCGGAGGATCGCCCTGCGACCGCGGCGACGAAACGGGGAGCCGCCGGGCTCGCGCTGCTGGCGGCTGTCACCCTCGACGGCGTTCCGGAGAACCTGGCCCTCGGCATCTCGCTGACCGAAGGCACCGGGGGCATCGCGCTGCTGGCGGCCATCTTCGTCTCCAACTTCCCAGAGGCCCTCGTCGGAGCGGCATCCATGAAGGAGCAGGGCCGCTCGACCGCGCAGGTGCTCGGCCTGTGGACGGCGTGCGCGGTGCTGCTCACGCTCGCCGTCGTCGTCGGCGCCGAACTGCTCGTGGGCAGCGACCCCGCGGTGGTCTCGCTGCCCCTGGCCTTCGCCGCCGGAGCCGTCATCGCCTCGCTCGCCGACACCCTGATGCCCGAGGCGTTCGAGCACGGCGGTCCGGCCGTGGCGCTGAGCACCGCGGCCGGTTTCGTGCTGTCCTTCGTGCTGTCGCTCGCGTGAGCGCGGTCGGTCAGCGAGGGTCTTCGCCGAACAGCGGAACGAGCTTGTCCAGTGACTGCTCGAGACCCTGCCGCGACAGCTCGATCGGCTCCGGGGTCGTGTACCCGCTCTCCCGCACCGTCATCCGCGTGCGCCCATCGCCGAGCTCGTCGAACGAAATGGCGTGGTGCACCACCGCGGGCACGCCCGGCGGCGCTCCGGCCGCCTGCGGATCGAGTGGCAGGCCTTCGGCATCCGAGAAGCGGAATTCGAACTCGAGCCGCCGCGGCTCCACGATGAGCGTGTAGGTCCACGCACTGAACATCTCGGGGAAACCGAGCTCGGGCGCGGCCATCGATACCACGGAGGTGCCGCCGACCCGCACGTCCATCCGGGCGGTGGGGCACGTGAATCCCGTAGGGCCCCACCACCGGTGCAGCAGCTCCGGGTCGGTCCAGGATCTCCACGCCTCGGCGGGGGCCGCCGGGAGGTCGCGCACCGCCACGAGTTCGAGTTCGCCCGGGGGAGGCGTTTCGGCTGTCATGCCCCCGACGATATTCCTCGCGACTGCCAGCCGGAAGGCCTCCTGTCGGCGCGGAGGGGAATGATTCCCCGGACGTTCTTCCGCTCGACACCACCGCCGCCTAGCGTGGGAGCACCGTCGGCAATGTCGCACACGAAGGAGCCCCATGCCCCGTTCCGCTCGATTCCGCCCGTTCCTGGCCACCGCCGCGTCGGGCGCCCTTGTTCTCGCCGCCCTCGCGGGAGCAGGTCCCGCCTCGGCCTCGTCCGCGGTTCCGGCCACGCTCCCGGCTCGGGCGCATGGGCTGGGCGACCTCATCTACCAGCAGAAGCCGCTGCGGGTCGCGACCTACAATCTGTCGCTCAACCGGGGTGCCGCCGGCCAGCTCGTCACCGACCTGTCCACGCCGGATGATGAGCAGGCGAAGACGGTGGCGGAGGTGATCCAGCGCGCCGCCCCGGACATCGTGCTGCTCAACGAGTTCGACTACGTCGAGGCGGGGGTCGCGGTCGACCTCTTCCGGCAGAACTACCTGCAGGTGTCGCAGAACGGCGCGCCGGCGGTCTCCTACCCGTATGCGTTCGTCGCACCGTCGAACACGGGCCTCCCGAGCGGGTACGACTTGAACAACGACGGCACGGTGGGCGGCGGAGACGACGCCTTCGGCTTCGGCCTGTTCCCCGGTCAGTACGGCATGGTCGTGCTCTCCAGGCACCCGATCCAGACCGAGAACGTGCGCACCTTCCAGAACTTCCTGTGGAGGGACATGCCCGGTGCGCTGGTGCCGGACGACCCGGCCACGGCCGCGCCGAACGACTGGTTCACACCCGAAGAGCTCGCGGTCGTGCGGCTCTCGAGCAAGTCCCACTGGGACGTTCCCGTCACGGTGGGGCCCCATACGGTGCACGTGCTCGCGTCGCATCCGACCCCGCCCACCTTCGACGGGCCGGAGGACCGCAACGGTCGCCGCAATCACGATGAGATCCGGTTCTGGGCGGACTACATCTCGTCTCCGCGGTCCGGGTACATCGTCGATGACGCGGGCCGGAAGGGCGGACTCACGCTGAAGGATTCCTTCGTCATCCTCGGCGATCAGAACGCCGACCCCCGGGACGGCGACTCGGTGGATACCGCCATCGACCAGCTGCTGGAGAACTGGCGCATCCAGGATCCGCTGCCCACGTCGTCCGGGGCGGTCGAGGCGTCGGCCGTGCAGGGTGGCGCGAATGCGACCCATCAGGGTGATCCGAAGTACGACACGGCGGACTTCGCCGACACCGCGCCCGGAAACCTCCGCGCCGACTACGTGCTTCCCTCGCGGGCCCTTCGCGTCACGGACGCCGGCGTGTTCTGGCCCGAGCAGGCCGACCCGCTGTTCCGGTTGACGGGCGTCTTCCCGTTCCCGAGCAGCGATCACCGGCTGGTGTGGGTCGACGTGCGGGTTCCCCGCTTCCGACTCTAGGAGTCGCAGGCGGGCGCGAGTGTTGTCAATGGGTATCATCGCCCGCGCCGCCCCCGTACGGTGACCGCATGGCGGTGACACAGCTGTGGCTGGTACGACACGGGGAGAGCGTGGGGAACGAGGCCGCCACGCGCGCGGACCTCGAGGGCCTCGACGTCATCCCCCTCGACATCCGGGATGCCGACGTTCCTCTCTCCCACACGGGCGAGGACCAGGCGGACGCCCTGGGCACATGGCTCGCGGAACATCGATCAGCCATCGACGTGTTCTGGGTGTCGCCGTACATGCGAGCCCGTCAGACGCTCGCCATCGCCCTCGGTGACAGTCCGTCGCCGGCCGCCGTCGCGGTGGACGAACGGCTGCGTGACCGCGAGCTCGGCATCCTCGATCTGCTCACCAGGCGGGGCGTTGCGCGCCTTCACCCAGAAGAGGCCGAGCGACGCAGGCACCTCGGCAAGTTCTACCACCGGCCGCCCGGCGGCGAGTCATGGGCGGATGTCGCGCTGCGGCTTCGTTCGTTTCTGAGCGACGCGCTGGCGGGGCCTGGCGGGAGCGCCCTCGTCGTCGCCCACGACGCGATCGTGATGCTCTTCCTGTACCTGCTGCTGCCGATGGAAGAGGAGCAGCTGCTGGCGTTCGCGGCATCCCACACCGTGCTGAATGCGTCGGTGACGCACCTCGTGCGCACGGACGCCGGATGGGAGCTCGCCGAGTTCTCGGAGGTCGGACACCTCCAGCGCGAAGGCGCCCGCGTCACGGTGCACCCCGGGAACCCCGATGTCCAGCCCGACTGACGTGACGCCCGCACTCCTCCGGGAGTGGGGGCTGCCGGATCCGGGCGACTCCAAGAAGTCGAGGGGCAGGGTGATGGTGGTCGGCGGATCGCGGCGCTCACCCGGTGCCGTGCTGCTGGCGGGCGAGGCTGCCCTGCGGGTCGGCGCCGGCCGTCTCGGGCTGGTCGTCTCGGCGTCTGTCGAGGGCCAGCTCGGGGTGCAGATGCCCGAGGCCGCGGTGCTTCCCCTTCCGGAGAGGGCGACCGATCCCATCGAGGGCGGCCTCCGCGAGGAGCTCGCATCAGCGGACGCGGTGCTGGTGGGACCGGGCTTCGACGACGCCGACGAGACGCGTGACACCCTGCTCGCCGTCGCCGATGCCGGCCTGAGCTGTCTCGTGCTCGACGCGTATGCGCTCGGCGTTCTGCCGGGCATCGATCGCGGCCGGCTGCCGGCGACCCTGATGCTCAATCCCAATGTCGAAGAGGCTGCGATCCTGCTCGAGCGCGAACCGGGGGAGGACCGGGTAGCCGATCTGGTCGAGATCGCCCGGCGCTACGACGCCGTTGTCAACTGCTACGGCCTGGTGGTCACGGCCGCGGGGGAGTCGTGGAACGTACCAGGTGGCGGACCGGGGCTCGGCACGTCGGGCAGCGGCGACGTGCTCGCGGGCGCGATCGCCGGTTTCGCCGCACGCGGGGTGGATGCCGCGCGCGCGGCAGTGTGGGGAAGCTGGGCGCACGCCCGCGCCGGCGACCGCCTCACCGAGCGCACAGGCATCGGATTCCTGGCACGGGAGATCCCGCCCGAGCTCACGCTGGCCGTGCGCGAGGCGCTGGGCTGAGCGCGCTCGCCCGATCCGTTGCCTTCCCGCGCCGCGGCGAGCAGAATGCCCGCGTGGCTACTCGAATGGGCGAACTGATGGCGGGCATCCTGCCCGAGCTCCGGATGCATGCGATCGACAAGTGGATCCGGGCGGAGTCCGACGGAGAGGTGATCGTCGACACCCGGCGCGCGGTCGTCGTGTGGGAGCCGCGGCGGGTCGTCCCCTGCTATGCCGTGCCCGACGAGCACATCGCCGGAGAACTGGTGCCCTACGAGGGACCGGTCGGGGCAGAGCACGGTGTGCGGATCGGCGCGGACGGGCCGCCCGTGCTCGATCCGAGTACCCCGTTCACCGTCCACTCGTGTCCGGGGACTCCCCTGAGCATCCGCACCGCGTCCGGCGAGCTGTCCGGAGCGGCGTTCCGGCCGGACGACCCGGACCTCTCGGGATACGTCGTGCTCGACTGGTCCGCCTTCACGCAGTGGTACGAAGAGGAGCAGCCGGTTCTCGGCCACCCGCACGACCCGTTCGACCGCATCGACTGCCTCCCGAGCACGCGGCACGTCATCGTCTCCCTGAACGGGCGCGTCCTGGCCGACAGCTCCGCACCCACGCTGCTGTTCGAGACGCCGCTGCCCATGCGCTTCTACCTGCCGCGGGAAGACGTGCGCATGGAGCTGCTGCGGGCGAGCGAGCGCCACACCGTCTGCGCCTACAAGGGCCTCGCGTCATACTGGAGCGCCGAGATCGACGGCGTCTCGTCGCCGGACGTCGCCTGGTCCTACGAGCATCCCCTGCACGACGCGCTCCCGGTCGCAGGCCTCATCGCCTTCCTGACCGAACGGCTCGATCTGAACGTGGACGGCGTCGACATCGAGCGGCCCGTCACCCCGTGGTCGTGACGGATGTGCGGATTCCCCCCGGGTCGCAAGCCCCTCGCGTCACCCCGACGTTGAGGGCAGGCTTGGGTTCTCTCCGCACGACTCGTCGAAGTGAAAGGACCTTCACGCTCATGGACAGAAACGCCGAAAAGCCCAGCCAGGCCGAGGGCGAAGATCCGGATCGCCCCGCGGACGCGTCGGTCGAGCCCATCGACGGCCACCCCTCACAGGCCGAGGGCGAGGACCCGGACCGTCCGGCCGAGTCCGAGGGCGAGGATGTGACGTCGGCGGACTACGACGACTGACAGGACGGGCTCCACCCCGACCTGAACGTGCGTCAGGCGCGGCCCTTCAGGATCATGTGCCAGTAGACCCACGGCAGGATGTGCCGATCGAACACCCAGGTGAGCCGGCGTTCCCGGTACAGCGTTCTCCAGAACGGGATCGTGGGCCGCAGTCGATACCGGTCGTCGAACTCGGCGAACACGACGCTCGAGCGCGACACCGTGAACGGGCACACCGAATAGCCGTCGTACTGCGTGCTCGGCTCTTCGCCGTTCAGCACCGCAAGGAGGTTCTGCGCGAGTGTGAGCGTCTGCTTTCGCAGGGCCCCGCCCGACTTCGAGTTCGTGGTCGCCGCCGCATCTCCGAGCGACCACACGTTCGGGTACCGGACGTGCCGCAGGGTGCGCGGGTCGACCTCGACGAAGCCGTCCGCGCTGTCGGGGGAGGGGAGACTGCTCCTCTTGATCCACCCCGGTGCAGACTGCGGCGGCACGACATTGAGAACGTCGTAGTTCACCCGATCGGCGCGGCCTCCGCCGATCCTGCGCAGCACGACGGCCTGCGCGTCGGGGTCGACCCCGATCAGCTCGGTCTCGAAGTGCACCTCGATGCCGTACTCCTCGATCTTCCGTTCGAGCTCGCGATCGATCTCGGGGATGCCGAACAGGGTCGCGTCGGGTACGACGAGAACGACGCGGATGTCCTTCAGCACACCGGTGGCCCGCCAGTAGTCGCAGGCGAGGTACATCGGCTTCTGGGAGGCGCCGGCGCAGGTGGCGGGCCCCGGTGGCTGCGTGAAGACGGCGGTTCCCCGGCGCAAGCCACGCAGCAGCTCCGACGATTTCACGGCCAGTTCGATCGCGTAGTGCGAGGCGCCGGCGGGCGAGTGCATGGCTGAAGGCAGACCGGGGACGGCATCCCAGTCCTTGTGGATGCCCGGGCAGACGATGACGTGGTCATACGTGAGGCGACGTCCGGTGGCGAGCATCAGAGCGCTGGATTCGGGTTCGATCCCGACAGCGGAGTCCTTGATCCACTCGACGCCCTTCGGCAGCGCCTTCTCCTGCGGCCGCACGGCCATGCTCGCGCGTGCCGTTCCGCCCGCGACGTGCGAGAAGAGCGGCTGGTAGAGGTGGTGCTCCCGCGGTTCGACCACCGCGATGTCCTCCACCCCGTAGCGACGCAGCCGCCCCGCGACCGAAAGCCCCGCGTTGCCGCCGCCGATCACCAGGACGCGATGATGATCGTCCCGATGTGCGCTCTCCGTCGACCCATGAAGCTTCGGCATGCGCCGACGATAGGTGAGGACGGCGACGCCCGCCATGGCTTGCGCGGGGCACGGGCTCGCGGTAGAAGCACTTCGGGCAGGGTGCCGGATGCCGCCATCCGTGCTCCCCGGCGGGAGGCGATGGCCAAATACACGGAGACCCCACATTCGGCGGCGGAAAGGAGGAGGATGAGGGCAACAGCCGCCCCGACGCTGGGAGAATCGCCATGGGCAGGTTCACCTACGACGCAATCGTCAAGATCGACTTCGAGGACCGTCTGCTCGCGCACCTGCAGGTCGTCATCGGGGCGAAGCTGCGCCGTGGCGAATCGTTCCACTTCTCGTGGAAGGACGACCAGAGCATCGGCGACGGGCGGACGACGGTGTGGGTCCATCCGCGGTGCTCGATCGCCTACAAGTTCTACGGCGGCGGCCGGCCGCAGATCAATCGCGCCTGGGTCGACGCGCTGATGTTCACGGCGAATTCGCCGGCGGGGCTCTATGTCGTGCCCGAACCGCCCGAAGACCATCACGCCGTCGACACGGGTCACCTGCACATCGGGCCCCCGCAGGCCCTCTGATGTGAGGGCACACGAAGTGACTTCCTACCGGCCGCTCATCCCTGATGTCCGCTGGCCGTCCGTCGGCACCCGCCCGTCGTAGCCGTTCTGCACCACCGTCGGACCGGTGGGCGGAAAGTGGGCGATGTGCGTCGGCCGCTCGCTTCCGCGGCGCTGCTCGGTCCATCGGATGAGGTCATCGAGCGCGTCGAAGGCCGTGGCGTAGCGGGTCTGCAGGTGGACAGGCTGGAGCCATTCGACCTCGACATGGCATTCGTCCGGCTCGTGCAGCCGCGCGACGGTGTATCCCGGGTCGCCCGGTCCGAAGACGTGGTTCTCGATCTGCCACCGCGTATCGTCGACGCGACGCAGCTCGAAGGCATCGGACGACATCGTCCGGTGCATCTCAACCACCGGGCCATACTTCGATGACGCCCGTGCGCAGCAGCTCCTCGCGCAGCGCGTCCTCGAACTCGTCGGCCGCATCCATCAGGTCGTCCTCCGCAAGGGAATTCGTCCAGGAACGGCCAGGGTCGCTGTCTTTCCTCTTCACAGCTCCGTTGTCCACCGCGCTCACCTCGTCGTCGTAGCAGTGGCAGGGCTTTCGACTCTGCGTACCCATTGTGCGACGACGAGCGCGTGCACGTCGGGGGGTTGACAGAAGCCGACTCGGTGGTTCGGCGCGTCGAGGCGACTCCGCGGCCCCGAGCTAGCCGCTCAGCGGCCGCGCTCCGACGAGCTGCATGAACACCACGATGTTGTCCGGGGCATGGGCGTCGGCATCCAGCCCGTTGGGGCGGAAGCAGCTGACGAGTGCGAGCCGACCGGGAACGATCGCCGCGACGCGCGGGTCTTCGGAGAAGTCCGACTTCGACATCGTGATGATGTCGTTGACGCTGTAGGTCATGACACCGTATCGGGTCGTGACGGTCGCCTCGTCGCCGATCTCGACGTCGCGAAGTCCGTTGAAGACGGCCGGCTGCGTCCACGTATGTCCGAACAGGTACACCGTGTTCGTCGCGTGGCTGCCTGCCAGCGCATCTTCGATGCCGGAGTACCACGAGATGGAATCGAGGCGCGGTGGGTTGATACCGCCGTCCGCCTCTGCGTCGGCAGCGGTGTACTCCTCGACGCCGCCGTCGATCCCTGCGGCAGGAAAGGTGAGGTGCGTGGGGGGCCCGACCGGCACGGCCGCCGTCGGAGCGCCGAGGTTCGGCGAGGCCGCAGATGCGCCCTGCGTGGCGGACGGCGAGGCGGCGTCATTCGCCCGCTGAGAGATGTTCTCGGGCGGCGGCGTCGCACAACCGGCGAGCGTGCCGACGAGGGCGGCGGACGCCAGAGCGACCGCCACCCTCATCGCGCTCGATCTCAGTTTCGCCGAGCCCACTGGAACAGGCCGGCCGACAGCAGCACGGCCATCACGCCGACGATGCCGGCGATCGTGAGCGCCGGCCACGAAGAGGCCACGAGGGCTCCGTCGGTCTGGCTCGACGGCAGCTTGTTCGTGCCGGGCGCCGCCACGGCGACGGGGTGAACCGGGGCTGCGGGCGCCGCGCCGGGTGCGGGCGGCGTGCCCGGGTCGACCGGCGGGGGCGGCGGCGGCGCGTCGCAGCCCGTGACGGTGATCCGCGGGTCCGGGAAGCGGACCGGGCCCGACGTGTACTCGAAGGTGCCGTCACCCGGAACGTCCGATCCGAACGCCGTCGCCGTCACCCTGCCGAGGTCCGCGCAGGTGTAGCCCGGAAGTTCCGCGGTGAACACTCTCGTCTCACCGGGGGCATACTCGCTCGGCCCGAAGTCGAAGATCTCGCCGTCCGGCGCTCCGATCGTTGCGGATGCGTATGCGTCCACCGCGGAGGTGTTCGTCGTGATGACGGAGACGGTTGCCCCCTCATCCGTGAAGGCGATGGTGACGGTGCCCTCGCCGGTGATCGGCTCTGCCGCCGACGCCGAGGCGCCGCCCGCCAGTGCCAGAAGCACCGATCCGGCGACCGCGACGGCCGCCAGCTTGGCTGGTCCGCGGCGCGCCGCGAACCCCTTGGATGTATGCACAGTTGTTCCCCCCTGTAGGTGTGCGAAGACAGGGCGGAGCAACGCAGAACGTACCGCAATCCTTGCGGGGTGTCTCGACCGGCGAGGTCTTGCCCTGAAAGTGGATGGTGCGATGGATCTGTGGTGCACCCCGAGGCTACAACGGAATATGCCGCGACACGCAACCGGGGACCGGGCGGAGACGTAACACGCTCCTACCGCGGCATGAAGCACGCGCACGGGGCGCTGTCAATGGCTTTACCGGTTGAAGTCCGGTCGGAGATGCTGGAGTAGATGACTGACGTGAGTTTCTCGAGCGCCGCCGTGGGGGAGCTGCTCGATGGACGCTACCGCCTGGAGCAGCTCATCGGCACCGGGGGGATGGCGTCCGTGTACCGTGCGACGGACGAGACGCTCGGTCGCACCGTCGCGATCAAGGCTTTCCATCCCGGCGCAGCCGGATCGGCGGATGTCGTGCGGCGCGAGTCCGAGAAGCGGCTGCTCGCCTCGCTCAGTCACCCGGCGCTCGTGACCCTCTTCGACGCCCATCTGTCCAACGACGACGGCGCCTACCTCGTGATGGAGTACGTCGACGGCGGCACCCTCGAGGCCCGCATCGAACAGGGACCGATCGCGCCGATCGACGTCGCGGCCCTCGGCGCGGATCTGGGCGAGGCGCTGCACGTCGCACACGCCGCGGGCATCGTGCACCGCGACGTGAAGCCGTCGAACGTGCTCCTCCGCCCGCCGCTCATCTCCGACCACAGCTTCCGCGCCATCCTGGCCGACTTCGGCATCGCCTACCTCGTCGACACGGCGCGCGTCACGACGCCGGGCATGGCGATGGGCACGGCCGCCTACATCGCCCCGGAACAGGTGCGCGGCGCCGAGCCGACGCCGGCATCCGACATCTACTCGCTGGGACTCGTTCTCATCGAATCGCTCACGGGAACGCGCGCTTTCCCGCAGCAGTCCCCGCACGAGGCGGTCGCCGCACGACTGTCGATGCCGCCGGTGATCCCCGGGACGTTCGGCTACCGGTGGCGGTCTCTGCTCACCGCCATGACGGCGCTCGATCCGCAGGACCGGCCGACGGCCCTCGAGGTCGCCGCGCGCGCACGCAAGCTCGAGTACGACGACGTCCCGCCCGATGTGACGGGCTACGTGCCGGACGACGCAGATGCCGTCGGCAGCGACTCTGCGGTGGACGGTTTCGTCGCGTCAACAGCCGTGCCGCGGCAGCTCACCGCGGCGACCGCGCTGCTGCCCCGCGGAGCGGAATTCGCGGTGCCGGTGTCCCCGTCCGTCGCACGTTCGGGTGACCCGATCACGGCGGGCGCGTCCCGGCGCGGACGCCTGTGGATCGCTCTCGGCGCCGCGGCGGCCGTCGTCGCCGGGCTGATCGTGGCGGTCATCGTGTGGACGGGCACGGCATCGACGCCGCCCGCACCGCCGGCGCTTCCGCAGCTCGAGGAGCCGCTCGACTCCCACCTGGATCAGCTGCTCGATGAGGTGACACCGTGACGCCGCGCCGGCTCGCCTCCGGTCTGCTGGGCACGCTGCTCGCCGCCGCCGCGATCGTCGCCGGAGCCCTTACCGGATGTGCGCCCTCGTCCACGGACCTCTCCCACGCGGTGGCGGAGACGATGCAGCAGAGCGTGGTCTCCGTCGCCGAGTCCGCGGCCGCAGGCGACTCCCCGGCGGCGCTCGCCACTCTCGATCAGCTTCAGGCGCAGCTGGACGGTGCGCTCGCGAACGGCGACGTCAGCCCCGCCCGCGCCGCGGCGATCCAGAGCGCGATCGACCTGGTGCGCGCGGACCTTCAGCCGCCCCCCGCGCCGGAGCCAGAGCCGACGCCGGTCGACACGGGCGGTACGACCGTCGACACCGGCGGTACCGACACCGGCGGCCTGCCCGACACGGGCAACGAGAACTCGGGGCCTGGAAACAACAACGGCAACGGCAACGGCGACAACGGCAACGACAAGCCGGGCAAGGGCAAAGGCAAGGGCTAGTCCGGCAACCGACGGCTGTCCCGCCGCCACCACTATTCGTTCGATCCCAAGGAGAGCACATGCCCGGAAAGTTCAACCTCGACGTCGCCACGATCGGTCAGATCCTCGATGACCCGCAGGCGAAGGCGATCGTGGATGACGTCGTGCCGGGGATGAGCGATAACCCCATGGTGTCGATGGTGAGGGGCATGTCGGCGAGTTCGGTGCTCGCGATGGCCGGGAGCCAGGTGGATGGCGCAAAGGTGGCCGAGCTGCGCGAGCGGCTCTCGGCGCTGTAAACGATGCACCCTGGATGCACCCGCCGTCCTCACGAGGGCAACGGGTAGATCCGGCGAAGCACGAGGCGCTGACCGAGCGTCCAGCTCACCGTGACGACGAGGTAGATCGCTGCGGCGAGCGGCACCATCGTGGCGACCACCGCCGTCGTGAACTGCAGTGCCCCGACGAGCCTGAGCGGTCCCGGAACGGAGGCCGCGTCATCCGCAGGCCGGAATGCGCGTCGAGTCCCCTCGGCGACCAGCGCGATGATCAAGACGATCGCCCCGAAGAGCGCGCAGGTGGCCGGGTCCGAGGCCCCGGTGGTGAGGGTGCCCACGAGGCTGGCGCCCAGCGGCACTCCACCGAGTTCAGCGGTCAGCAGCGCGTTGGCGTGGCCGGCGATGGACGGGTGCAGGAAGACGGCGTAGAGCACGCCGATGATCGGCGCCTGGATCAGGATGGGTGCGCATCCGGTGAGCGGCGACGCGTTCTCGTCGGCATAGAGTCGCATCGTCTCGCGACGGAGGCGCTCTGGGTCATCACGGTGGCGCCGCTGGAGGGCGCGCAGGCCGGGTGCCAGCCGGGCCCTGGTCTGATCGGCCTTGGCCTGCGCGATGCCCGTCGGTACGAGCATCGCGCGCACGAGCAGGGTGACCAGCACGATAGCGGCGGCGGCCGCGCTCGTTCCGGTGAGGGGCTGGAGAGTGGCGGCGACCCAGAGCAGGGCGCCGGAAGCGGCTTCGAGCAGCGCAGCGAGCGGTGCGAGGGTGAAGGGGTCCAAGACGATGTCCGATCGGGAGAGGGTGGGCGTGGGCGCGGAGCGGCCACGAACACCCCACGAACACCGACGGCGCCCGTCACAGAGCGGGCACACCGAGCGCGCGGTGCCTAAGCGGCCGAAGCCGCGAAGCCCGGAGCGCGAGGCCGGGAATGGCCGGGCGCGCCCGGATCGCTCTGTGTGAGAGCGACGGAGATGTCGATGGATCGACGGGCACAGGAGAGCGAGCCGGACCGGCCACCGGAGCCAGGAAGTGCACGCCGCACAAGAGCGAGAACGGCGAAGACGACGGATGCCAGAACGAGCGCCACGGCGGTGCCGGCATCCCCGGTGGAGACCAGGCCGGCCGATGCCAGCGCGAACGCGAGAAGGGAGGGCATGGCCGCGATCGTCCGGAGCACGCCGCACCTCCTCATCCAGTCGGTCACCTCACGCTACCAACGGGCGCCCCTCGCGGCCAGGGCCGTTCCGGTGCGCCGGGTTCCCGCCCCGCACGCCCACGCGCCCGCGCGCTGCGAAAATCGCCGCGAGCGCCGAAAAGTCGCGCAGCGCCCGACAGGAACTGCAGTGCCGCCGCGCAGAGGCCGGGCGGCGTCGTCGTTCTCGAACCGGAAGGAGTCAGCCGGGCGGCGTCGGCGGTGCAGCGCCCGGGTCGTCGGATACCGGGCCCGGCTCGCTCGGACTGCCGGGCGCAGGGGACGCGCCGAGGACCACGGCATCCGACTTGCGAGGGGCGAGGAAGAGGTTCGCGAGGTAGCCGGTGAACGTGCCGAAGATGCCCACTCCCACGATGATGATCACCGTACCGACCAGTCTCCCGGCGTTTGTAACCGGATACTTGTCTCCGTAGCCGACCGTGGAAATGGTGACCATCGTGAACCACAGCGCATCCGATGCGGTGGTGATGTTCGCCCCTCGTGCATACTGCTCGATCGCCAGAATCCCGATGCTTCCGAACTCCAGCACGAGGATGCCCATCAGCAGCAGAACGAGCAGCGCACTGTTCGCGCGGTCTCTGATGATCGTCCGCCAGACGCCGCGAGCGCCCTTCTTGCCCAGCAGCTGATTCACCTGGACGAGGCGGAAGACGCGCAGCAGCTTGAACACGGGGAATGGGATACACGACAGGAGATCGGCCCATCCGAACTTACGGAAGAAGTACCGACCGCGCGCTGGTGCCGTCTTGAGTCGATAGAGGAAGTCCCCGAAGAAGATGAGGCTCAAGAGCCCATCGATCACCGCCAGCACCAACTGCAGGTCCGGGTCGGCGAGGAACACGAACACGAGCACGAGGTTCACGATGGCGAGCGCCGACAGCGCTCCAATGAAGATCTCATAACTGGTGTTCTTCAGCTCTCCGCGCGGCCTCGCCATGCCTGGATTCTGGCACAGCGATGGGAGCACTCCTGCTCGCACGCGCGCCCCTCCGCTGTGATCACACAGATGAGGTGATGTGCCGGCCAGCCGGCGTGGGGACGATGGACCTGCACACTCGTGCGTGGTGAAGAGAGCGTTGGAGGGCGGGTACAGATGAGTGACTACGATCTGGCGGAGCTGGGACCGGTGGACTATCTGGTCGTCGAGTTCCCCGAGGGGCAGCAGAATTTCACGGGTGAGCTGGCGGAGGAGCTGGTGCGGCTTTCGGAGGCGGGCACGATCCGTGTGATCGATGTCCTGATCCTGGTGAAGGATGCCGACGGCAGCGTCGACGCCATGGAGCTTTCGGATGCCGGTGAGCTCGGCGCGCTCGTGCAGCTCGAGACCGAGCTGGCAGAGCTGCTTGCCGCCGACGATGTCGAGCATCTGGCCTACGCGATGGACCCGGGCAGCGTCGCGGGTGTGCTGGTGTACGAGAACCTGTGGGCGGCGCCGTTCGCGTCGGCCGCACGGCGGGCCGGCGGGCAGCTGATCGCCAACGGCCGCATCCCCATCCAAGCGATCATCGCCTCGATCGAGGCCGATGACGCACTCGAGACGACAGGAGCCTGACATGTTGAGAGCAGCACGAGTGGGACGGGTCGGCGTGATCGGCGCCCCCGTGGCCAGGGCCGCGGTCGTCACCGCGGCGGTCAAACCGGGCCCTTCGCCTCTCGCCAAGGCGGCCGTGGTGGGTGCAGTGGTGACGCCCGGACGCCGGCGCATCTGATGAGTGACATCAATCTCGACGAACTGGGACCGGTTGACTACTTGGTGGTCGAGTTCCCGGCCGGCCAGCAGAACTTCACCGGGGAGATCGCAGAAGAGCTGGTGCGGCTCTCGGAATCGGGCACGATCCGGGTGCTCGATGTGCTGCTCCTCATGAAAGACGAAGCCGGCGACGTCGACGTGCTGGAACTGTCGGACGGCGGAGGAGTCGATGAGATCGTGCAAATGGAATTGCAGCTCGCGGACCTTCTCGCAGCGGAGGATCTCGCCAACCTGGCCATCGAGATGGGGCCGGGCAGCGTCGCGGGTGTTCTCGTCTACGAGAATGTCTGGGCGGCGCCGCTCGGATCAGCCGCCCGACGAGCCGGTGGTCAACTGGCCGGTGGTGGCCGCGTTCCCATCCAGGCGCTCATCGCCGCCGCAGCGGGCGATGACCAGGATTCCAGCGACGGCTGAACTCTCCGAACACAACGCAGAAGGCCCGCAGGTGCGACAGACGCCCTGCGGGCCTTCGCGGTCGGTGGGCCGGCCTACTTGCCCTCGCGCCAGTCGTTGCTCTCGATGTTGGAGCCGCCCTGCGGGCCCATCTGCAGCATCCCACCGTCGACCACCCACGATGCCCCGGTGACGTACGACGAACCGGGGGAGGCGAGGAACGCGACGACCGACGCGATCTCCCGAGCGTCGCCGGGCCGGCCGAGCGGCACACCGGGTCGTTCCACACCGTGCGGATCGACGTCCTCCTGGTCGGTCATCGGGGTGGCGATCTCGCCGGGGGCCACCGAGTTCGCGGTGATGCCGTTGCTGCCCAGCTCCAGCGCGAGCGTCTTCATCAAACCCCCGAGGCCGTGCTTGGCGGCGTCGTATGCCGCGGATCCGACGCGCGGCTGATGCTCGTGCACGCTCGTGATGGCGATCAGGCGTCCCTCTTGGCCGGCGTCGACCATGTGCCGCGCGGCCCGCTGCAGGCAGATGAATGCGCCCTCCAGATCGACCGAGACGGTGTGGCGCCATTGCTCCAGGGTCAGCTCCAGGAAGGGCGCATTGTCGCCCGTGCCCGCGTTGTTCACGAACACGTCGAGGCCGCCCAGCTCACCGATGAGGGAATCGACGACATCGCCGCACGCCGGGATGTCGCTCGTGTCCAGGCGAGCCACGACGGCGTTGCGGCCGTACGAGCGCACCTCTTCGGCGGTCTGCTGCGCGCCCTCCTCATCGGTGTGCCACGTGATGCCCACGTCCATGCCGCCGGCCGCGAGCGCGACGGCGGTCGCCTTGCCGATGCCCGAGTCCGAGGCGGTCACGATTGCGCGTGTCGGTGTGAATGTCATGCGGCGACCTTGCCGGGCCCGTCGAAAGCCCGATACGGGGTTGACAGGGCGCGAGCCGCTGTTCAGCATGCGCCCGACTGGCCGCTAGCACTCGGTTCGGGGCCTCGCAAGCCACTGTCCGGAGGCCCGGGTCGCGGCAAAGGTGGCCGTCATGGGAGCAACGAAATCCGCCGCGCGCGCGGTGAGAAGAGTGTGGCAGCAGGTCGCAGAAGGCGTCTACCGCATCGATCGGGCACACGTGAACTGCTATCTCGTGGTGACCCCCGATGGCATGACGCTGGTCGACGCGGGTCTGCCCGACAGCTTCAGCGGCCTCCGGGTGGTGCTCGCCTCGTTCGGTGCGAAACCCTCGGACATCGACGCCGTCGTGCTGACCCACGGTCACTTCGACCACGTCGGCATGTCGTCACGGCTCACGCACGAGCACCACGTTCCCCACTTCGTGCACGACGAGGATCGAAAGCTCGCCCGGCATCCGTATCGCTACGATCACGAGGCTCCGCGAGCGGGGTACCTCCTGCGCTACCCGAAGGCCATCCCCGTCATCGCCGGGATGGCGACGGCCGGCGCGCTGTCGGTGCGCGGCATCGAGGCCGCGGGCGCCCTCCATCCGGATCAGCCCATGGACGTGCCGGGGCGGCTGGTCCCCGTGTGGAGCCCCGGGCACACCTACGGCCACTGCGGCTTCACTCTGCCCGGCTCGGGCATCCTCTTCGCCGGCGATGCTCTGGTGACCCTCGATCCGTACACCGGCGAGACCGGCCCGCGGATCGTGGCGAAGGCGGCGACCGCCGACAGCGAGAGGGCCCTCGCCTCGCTCGATGCGCTGGAGGCCACCGGGGCCCGGACCGTGCTGCCCGGACATGGCGAGCCGTGGCAGCAGGGCATCGCCTTGGCCGTCAGCGCGGCTCGCGCGGTGGGTGCCGAGTGATCGGTTCGACGCCCCGGCCCTGCCACATGAGCGGGGCCTTTTCAAGCACTGCCGGATGCCGCGGCCCTCGCCGTAGTGTCGCACGAAACGGGTGCGGCGAGCGTCGCGCACCGATGGCGAGAGGAGAGGACCGATGTCGCGCAACGTGAGGGTGCTGAAATGCAGCCCGGCCGACGTCTTCGCGGTGCTCGGGAACGGCTGGCTCTACCCGTCGTGGGTGGTCGGCGCGTCCCGCATGCGCGATGTGGACGAGTCGTGGCCGCGCCCGCACTCCCGCCTCCACCACTCCTTCGGCGTGTGGCCCGTGCCCATCGACGACAAGACGGAATCGCTGGAGTGGGACCCCCCGCGTCGGGCGGTGATGAAGGCCCGCGGCTGGCCGGTCGGGGAGGCTCGCGTCACGCTCGATGTGAAACCCCGAGGGGCCGATGGCTGCATCGTCCGGATCCAGGAGGAGGCGGTCTCCGGCCCCGCCACACTGGTTCCTGCGCCGCTCATGGATGTGATGCTGCACTGGCGCAACACCGAGACGCTGCACCGCCTCGCCTACCTGGCGGAGGGCATCGGCAGAGGGTCGGCATCCGAACTGAGCACCGCCGAGCGCGAGTCGCTCGGCGCGGCCGCCGATGGGTGAGGTGGATGCCACGGTCGTGGGCGCCGGCCCGAACGGGTTGGCGGCGGCCGTCACCCTTGCGCGCGCCGGGCTCAAGGTGCGTGTCTTCGAGCGTGCCACGCAAGTGGGCGGAGGCTCGGCCACGAAGGAGCTGACGCTGCCGGGGTTCGCGCACGACGTGTGCTCCGCGATCCACCCGATGGCGTTCGAGTCGCGCTTCTTCCGCGAGTTCGGACTGACGGAGCGGATGCGGTTCGTCACCCCCGAGCTGTCGTTCGCCCACCCTCTGGACGGGGGTCGTGCCGGCCTCGCCTATCGCGATCTCGCCCGCACCCGCGAGGCGCTCGGCCGAGACGGACGGGCGTACGAGAGCCTGCTGCGCCCGCTGGTCGAGCGTGCCGGCCGGGTCGCGGACTTCACGGGCTCGACGCTCCTGCGCGTGCCGCCCGATCCGATCACCGCCATCGCGTTCGGGCTCGCATCCCTCGAGCAGGGCTCGCCGCTCTGGCAGCGCCGGTTCTCCGAAGACGCCGCTCCCGCCATGCTCACGGGCGTCGCGGCGCACACGATCCTCCCGCAGCCGAGCCTGGTGGGAGCCGGTGCGGGTCTCGCCCTCACCGCCTACGCGCACGCCCGGGGTTGGCCTGTACCCATCGGCGGCAGCCAGTCCATCATCGACGCCATGGTCGAGGACCTCCGGGCGTACGGCGGCGAGGTGATCACCGGCCATGACGTCGCGTCGCTCGAGGAGCTGCCGCCCTCGCGCGTCACCCTGCTGGATGTCACCCCCCGGGCGTTCACGCGGATCGCATCGCGCACGATCCCGACCCGGTACCGCCGGGCCCTGGAGAGGTTCCGCTACGGTGCGGGATCGGCGAAGGTCGACTTCGCCCTCTCCGAGCCCGTCCCCTGGACGAACCCCGCCCTCAGGGAGGCGGGCACGCTGCACGTGGGCGGCACCCGTGAGGAGGTCGCGGCATCCGAGAACGCGGTGACCAAAGGCAGGCTCAGCGAGTCGCCGTACGTGCTTGTGGCGCAGCAGTCGCTCTTCGACGACTCTCGCGCGCCCGCCGGCCGGCACACCCTCTGGACGTACACCCACGTGCCCGCCGACTCGACGGCGGATCGCCGGGAGGCCGTCATCCGTCAGATCGAACGCTTCGCGCCGGGCTTCCGCGACACGATCCTCGCCGTGTCCTCGCGCACGGCCGTGGACGTGGCGCGGCACAATCCCAATTACGTCGGCGGCGACATCGCATCCGGTGCTCCGAGCCTTCGGCAGCTGGTGCGCCGACCCGTGCTCAGCCCCGACCCGTGGCGCACGCCGATCCCCGGGGTGTACCTCTGCTCGGCGTCGGTGACGCCCGGTCCGGGGGTGCACGGGCTCGTCGGGTGGCACGCGGCGCTGAGCGCCCTGCGTCACGAGTTCGGAACGCGCGCGCTCCCGGACCTCTCGCCCCGTGAACCGGTGCGAGGAGGCACTCGATGAAGCACCAGACCACGGCGGGGAAGACGGACCGCACCGCGCGAAAGGGCAGGGTCATCGTCATCACCGGCGCATCGAGCGGCATCGGCCGCGCCACCGCGCGGGCGTTCGCGTCACGCGGCGATCGGCTGGTGCTCGCGGCGCGGAACGAGCGCTCGCTCCAGGTTGTCGTCGAAGAATGCACGGCACGGGGCGGCGAGGCGATCGCGGTGCGCACCGACGTCAGCGACGAAGAGCAGGTCCTCGCGCTCGCACGAGCGGCCGTGAACGCCTACGGCCGGATCGACGCGTGGGTCGGCGCGGCATCCGTCATGAGCTTCGGGACCTTCGAGCAGACCCCGTCGGCGATCTTCACCCAGGTGATCGAGACCAACCTGATGGGGCAGGTGCACGGCGCCCGCGCGGCGCTGCGCCAGTTCCGCCGCCAGGGTGCGGGCACACTCATCATGGTCGGCTCCCTCTATTCGGAGGTCGGGTCGCCCTACATCTCGCCGTACGTCACCAGCAAGTTCGCGACGCTCGGGCTCGCCGAGGTCCTGCGGCAGGAGCTCCGTCGCTCGCGGGCCATCCACGTCGTCGCCGTTCTCCCGGCGTCGATCGACACGCCGATCTACCAGCACGCCGCCAACTACACGGGACGGCACGTTCACCCCCTGGTGCCGATCTCCGCCCCCGAGCGCGTCGCCAAGGCCATCGTGCGCTCGCTCGGGCACCGGCGGCCGGTGGTGGTGGTCGGCCGGACCCAGCGCATCGCGACCGCCCTGCACGGAATCGCGCCCGGTCTGTACGACCGCCTCACGTCGCTGGCGCAGGAGTCCCTCGCGCTGCGAGGCAGGGGAGCGCCCCGCTCCAGCGGCACGGTGCTCACCCCCGGCACGGACGACGGCGGCGTCACGGGCGGCTGGCGCTCGACGCCGTTGCGGGTGCTCGGTGTCGGGGCGGTGGCGGGAGCTGGTGCCCTCTACCTGCGCCGCCGGCTCAGCTGAAGCCTTCGCGCTGGGTGTCCTCGGCCGCCACCCGAACACCGTAGTGATAGGCGAGCTTGCCGCCGAGCCACCCGGAGGCACCCAGGGCGGCGAGGCCGACGACGGTGAGGATGAGGCCGAGAATGCTGACGTCCTCGTGGTCGCTGCCGGCCCGCACGAAGTAGTTGATCGCGAACAGCACCACGGCCGCGAGATTGAGGATCATGTGGATCGTGCCGGTGCGGCGAGCCGGGGTGCCGGCCGCGAGCTGCCGGTAGTCCATGAACCCCCACACGGCGGCCAGCAGTGCGCCGATGATGCCGATCGCGATCAGCACCTGCGCACCGACGGCGTACGGCTCGGCGTCCTCTGCGAACAGCCCGAGGACGTCGAACACCAGGCTCGCCGTCCACGTGCCGATCGGGATAGTGACGAGGATCGGGTGGAAGGGATGCCCGTACGGTCCTGCCAGGGCGTTGAGGGGGCGCTTGGCCCGCATGAGGGGTGAGGTGCGGTCGTCCACGGTGTCCTCCGTATCGGGTGGATCGCCAGGCTAAGCGGCGACTCCGCCGCTCCCGCAGGGGCTTGACACGGTGGGCGGTGGCGGTCAGGCGCCCGTCATCCGCTTCAGCGTCAGGGCATTGCGCACCGCGTGCCCCTCGCCGTCGTTGTTGAAGTAGGCGTACACGTCGTGGCGGGTGTCCCGCCACTCGCGGATGCGCTCGGACCACCATTCCAGGTCGTCGTCGGAGTACGAGCCGGCATAGAGGTGCTCGGAACTCGGCCCGTGCAGCCGCACGTAGGCGATGTCGGTCGTGGCGCGCAGGATGCAGGAGAGACCCGCGCCGCTCATCACGCAGTACGCGGCGCGGTGACGCGACAGCAGGTCGAAGACCTCGTCGGTCTCCCACGACGGATGCCGGAACTCGACGCAGACGCGCATCCACTCGGGCACGCGCTCCAGAAAGTACGCCAGGCGCTCATCGTCACGCTCCATCTTCGGCGGCAGCTGCACGAGCACGACCGCGCGCTTGTCGCCCAGCTCGTGCAGGCCGGCGGCGATGCGCGTCAGCCACTCCTCCGGCGCATAGAGCTTGCGCGCGTGGGTGAGCCCCCGCGGCGCCTTGACCGTCATCGCGAATCCGGGGGGAAGGCGCCGGTTCCAGCTCTCGAAGCGCGGTGGAGCCGGCCAGCGGTAGAAGCTGGCGTTGAGCTCCACCGTGTCGAAGACGCTGACGTAGCGCTGCAGCCGCTCTCTGGGCGGCATCCCGGGAGGATAGAGCACTCCCGCCCAATGGTCGTAGCTCCATCCGGACGTGCCGATCCGCACCGTCACGGGCGCGTTCCGCCCTCGTGGCGGTGCGGCGGCACCACGCGGTCAGTCGCGATCGAACAGGTCGTCGTCGGCGTCGTCGGGGTCGGCGGCGAGCCGGTCGGCGTCGGCGCTGTCGATCAGGTCGTCGTTCGCGTCGGGATCGAGCACCTCTCGGTCATCCACCTCGCGTGTCGCGGCGTCGTCATCCTGCGAGCCGAACGCGGCGGCGGCGGCGAGGCCGCCGGCGGGCGGGATGGGATTGGAGCTTGACATGGACATCGGTTCTCCTTTCGTTGCGCCAACGGTAGGCCGGTCCGCTCGTGCGGCGAACGGGCTTGACCGCCGCGCTCGGGCGCGCTAATCGTGCTCCCGCGGGGACGTCCGCGGCATCCGTTCGGATGCGGGACCGACGGGGTCGCGTAGGCTCGGGGCCGTGTCGCACGCGCTTTACGACGGCCCCATGGACCGTGCCCTCGCGCTCGCCGCGGAGGCGGCGGCCGACGGCGAGGTGCCGGTGGGTGCGGTGGTGACGGATGCCGGCGGCCGCATCATCGGCCGGGGGCGCAACCGCCGGGAGCAGACGACCGATCCCACGGCTCACGCCGAGATCGTCGCGATGCGCGAGGCCGCGGCATCCACCGGCTCGTGGAACTTGGGGGGCTGCACACTCGTCGTCACGCTGGAACCGTGCGTGATGTGCGCCGGCGCGCTGCTGCAGGCCCACCTCTCCCGACTGGTGTTCGGGGCGTGGGACGAGAAGGCGGGAGCTGCCGGGTCGGTGTATGACGTCGTGCGCGACCGTCGGCTGCCCTACAGGGCCGAGGTTGTGGGCGGCGTGCGCGAGGCGGAGGCGGCCGCGCTGCTCAGGGAGTTCTTCGAGGCCCGACGGTAAGGCGCGGCGGGCCGGGTCAGTCGCTGGACTTCAGAACGATGGCGTCGGTCTGCAGCGCCTGTTGACCGGGACGGTAGATGTCGGGCTCGAAGTACAGCACGCGGGCGGTCGGCACGGCGGCACGCACGCGGGCTTCGATGAGGTCGATCTCGGCGGCCACCTCGGCCAGGTGCTTGTCGCCGGCGAAGCCGAGCTTGGCAGCGACGAGCATCTCGTCCGGTCCAAGGTACAGCGTCTTCATGTGGATCAGGCGCGGGGCGTCGGGAGTGCCCTGGATCGCCCGCACGATCTCGTCATGCTCGCGCTCGGTCGCGCCCTCGCCCACGAGCAGGCTGCTCGTCTCCATACCGAGGATGATCGCGATCACGATGAGCAGCGTGCCGATGAAGAGCGTGCCGATGGCGTCGAAGACCCCGTTCCCGGTGATCCAGGTGAGCGAGACGCCGGCGAGCGCGAACATCAGTCCGACGAGGGCGCCCACGTCCTCGAGCAGCACGACGGGCAGCTCCGGCGCCTTCGCGCGGCGCACGAACGAGACCCATGACTGCCCCGACTCCCGTACCAGATTGCTCTCCTTGACGGCCGTGCGGAGCGAGAAGGACTCGAGCCCGATGGCGACGAGCAGGATGACGACCGGCAGCCACGGCATGTTCAGCGGGTGCGGGTGCGCGAGCTTCTCGATGCCCTCGTAGATGGAGAAGAGACCGCCGACCGAGAACAGGATGATCGAGACGACGAACGCGTACACGTACCGCTCACGCCCGTAGCCGAAGGGATGCTCCTTGTCGGCCGCCCGCTTGGCGCGGCGCCCGCCGAGCAGCAGCAGCAGCTGATTGCCCGAGTCGGCGACGGAGTGGACGGACTCCGCCAGCATCGAGCTCGACCCGGAGATCAGGTAGCCGATGAACTTGGCGACGGCGATGCCCATGTTGGCCAGGAACGCCGCGATGATCGCTCTGCCGCCGCCGGATGCACTCATGCGACGAGTCTACGGAGCAGTGCGCGGGACCGCCTCAGTCCTCGGACTTCAGGATGAAGGCCTCCGTCGGCGGGTTGGGGTCGGTTCCCGGGTCGACCGCCCTCGGCCCGATGTGGGTGAGCAGGGCATGCCGGAATTCGTCGGGGCGCTCCAGATTCGGGGTGTGGCCTGTGTCCTCGAAGAGCGCCTCGGTCACCGAGCCGCCGGCCGCGGAGTAGGCGTGCAGCACGTCGCGCATCTGGCTCACCATCTGCTGTGCGGGTGCCACGTCCTCGCCCGGCCAGCCGGGGATGATGCCGAGCTTCCCCAGGTAGTTGACGTCGAAGAACGACTCATCCGAGATGATGGCGTCGGAGTCGCCGTGGATCCAGAGGATGGGCGGCTTCTCTTCGAGGTCGACGATGCCTGCGACGTTGTAGTACTTCGGCGACAGTGTGTTCAGCACACCGACGCGTCCGGGGGCGAAACCCGGCCAATTCGGGGAGTGCTCCGAGTCTCCCGGATAGTTCCCCGTCGCGGTCGAGGTCGTCAGCATGGACTCGACCCAGACGTCCTCTTGGGCGGTCACGAAGCCGGGAGCCACATACGAGGCGCGGAAGACGTTGCGCGGCGAGGTCTGTGCCTCGTCGGTGGTGTCCTTGTCTGTGAGGCGCAGCACGAAGTCGGGATTCGCGCTGCCGGCGCCCGTGCCCGCGTCGTCGTCGGTCAGTCGCGACCCGTCACGCCGCGTGCCGCCGAAGCCGTAGGGCGACACGGGCGCCTCCAGGGTGAGGGTCAGCGCCTGGTGCTCGAGCGCGTATTGCATCACGACTCCCGCGCCCAGTGACCAGCCGACGAGATGGGCCGTGGGGATCTCCAGCGCCTCGAGGGTGGCGTGGATGTCGTCGCTGTAGTCCCGCAGGCCACGAGTGGCGTCGACGGGCGCGTGCTCGCTCGCACCGTATCCGCGAAGGTCGATGGCGATCACCCGCAGGTCGTTCGGAAGATCGAGCATCGTCGGCATGAAGAAGAGGCTGGAGGAGACATTGCCGTGCACGAAGACGACGGTCTTGGCCGGGTTCGCCGCGGGGTCGTCTCCCACGCGTTCGAGGATGCCGACGGCGATGCCCGGGATGTCGAGAACGCGCTGCGTGATGCCGGGAAAGAGGGTCATGGTCGTCCTTCGTTGCGTGCACGAGGGGCCCCTGCGCCCCTCCCCGCTCACGAGCATAGACCCGCCTCAGTTCGGCATGAATCGACTCTCAGGTTCGGCCGCCGCCAGGCAGCGACCGCTCGTACGACATTCGCGTCCGTGCCGGCCGGGGGAGCGGTACATAGGATGGCGCCATGCCTTCCGAACTCCTCGCCCTCCCGCCCGTCGCCATCCTCGGAGCCGGTTCGATGGGCGGGGCGATCGCTCAGGGGCTGGCGCGCTCGGGCGTGGCGACGGCGGGCGTCACCGTGACCAATCGCACGCAGGAGAAGGCGGCGATGCTCTGGGGTCTCGAGAACGTCACCAGCATCGCGCTGGAGGACCGCGCCCATGGCAACACGGAGGCAGCCGCATCCGCCGACATCGTGCTCATCGGCGTGAAGCCGGCCATGGTTTCCGACCTGCTCCGCGAAATCGCGCCGCATGTTCGACCAGGCGCGGTGGTGGTGAGCCTGGCGGCGGGAGTTCCCATCGCCACGTTCGAGTCGATCCTCGGCGCGGAGATCGCGGTGGTCCGTTCGATGCCCAACACGCCCGCCGTGGTCGGCGAGGCGGTCACCGGCCTGTCCGCCGGGACGGGTGCCTCTGCAGGAGACCTGAGCCTCGTCCGGGCGCTGTTCGAGACCGTCGGCACGGTGATCGAGGTGCCGGAGTCCCAGATCGACGCGCTGTCCACGATCTCGGGATCGGGCCCTGCGTACTTCTTCCTGCTGGTCGAGGAGTTCACGAAGGCCGCGACCGGCAAGGGGTTCACCGAGGCCGAGGCCCGGCTGATGACGGAGCAGACCTTCATCGGCGCCGCCGCGCTGCTCCACGCATCCGGAGAAGAACCCGCCGAGCTGCGCCGCCGGGTCACGAGCCCGAAGGGCACGACCGAGAGGGCCATCGGCGTGCTGCAGGAGGCGCGCCTCGACGAGGTCTTCGCGAAGGCGACGGATGCCGCGCTCGCCCGTGCCCGGGAGCTCGCCGCCGGCTCCTGAGAGTCCTGCTGCGGACCGCGCCCGCGCTGCCGCCCGGGCCGCCCCTGCATCAGCTTCGGAAAATGTTGCGAACATCGGCCGGGATCACCGGAATCTTCCGAGGAACGCGACATTCGCCGAAGTTGGTGCGCCGCGGTGAGCAGCGGGCGCCCCAGCGTGCGCCGCCGCGTCAGCGGTCGAGCGCCGCGAAACGCTCGATGTCGCTGTTGGTTCCTGACACGATGATCAGGTCGTGGTTCGTGACCACCGTGTTCGCCTCCGCATACCGGAACGGCTTGCCGGGCGACTTCACGCCGACGACCGTCACGTTGTACTTCGAGCGCACGCCCGACTCGTTGAGGCCGACGCCGCGGATGAACTTCGGCGGATAGAGCTTCGCGAGGGCGAAGTCGTCGTCGAACCGGATGAAGTCCAGCATCCGCCCGCTCACGAGGTGGGCGACGCGCTCGCCCGCCTCTCGCTCCGGGTAGATCACGTGGTTCGCGCCGACCCGCGCGAGGATCTTGCCGTGCGACTGCGAGACCGCCTTCGCCCAGATCTGCGGGACCTTGAGGTCGACGAGATTGGCGGTGATGAGGACGGATGCCTCGATCAGCGATCCGACCGCGACGACGGCGACCTGGAAGTCCTGCGCCCCGATCTGCCGCAGGGCATCGATGTTGCGGGCGTCGGCCTGCACGGTGTGGGTGACCCGCTCCGACCACTTCTGCACCAGCTCGAGGCTGTCATCGATCGCCAGCACTTCTCGATCGAGGCGGTCGAGCTCGCCGGCGCACGCGGCGCCGAAGCGACCGAGTCCGATCACCAGAACGGGCGCGTCGCCCCGGATTCGCTCAACCAACGATCGGCCTTTCCACTGGCAGCGAGTAGAGCTGCGAACGGGATGTCGCGGCCACGGCCGCGGCGAGTGTCACTGTACCAATGCGGCCCATGAAGATCGTCACGGCCATGACGTAGATCCCGGGGTCGCTGAGCTCGGCGGTGAGCCCCGTCGAGAGGCCGACGGTCGCGAAGCCGGAGATCACATCGAAGAGCACATCCGCGACGTCCGCCTGGCTGATCTGGGAGATGATGATCGTCGAGAGTGCGCAGATCGTGGCGCCCCACGCGACGACGGACAGCGCCACGCGCTGCACATCGCTCGGGATGCGGCGGCCGAACACCTCGACGGATTGCCGTCCCTTGGCCTCCGACCATACGGCGAGGGCGAGCACGGCGAGGGTCGTCACCTTGATGCCGCCGGCGGTGGACGCTGAGCCGCCGCCCACGAACATCAGCATCGACCCCACGACGAGCGAGGACCCGTGCAGTTCGCCGACGTCTATGACGGAGAAGCCTCCGGAGCGGGTCATCGCCGAGAGGAACAGCGCTTGGAAGCTGGAGTCCCAGAAATTGAGCGCGCCGAAGGTCTTCGGGTTGTTGTACTCCAGCACGGTGAACGCAACGGCTCCGGCGAAGAAGAGGAACACGGTGGTGATCATGGTGATCTTCGCGTGCAGCGACCACTTGCGCACGTGCCAGACGTGCCTCCACAGGGTGTAGATCACGGGGAAGCCGATCGACCCCAGGAAGACGCCCGTCATGAGGACGGTGAGGAAGAAGTAGTCGTTGGCGAACGCGGCGATGCCGCCGGGATTCGGCGCGAATCCGGTGTTCGTGAACGCCATCGCGGCGTAGAACGGCGCCTCCCAGAGCGCCGTGAGCGGATCCACACCGCCGATCAGCAGCGACGGGTAGAGGAGGATGGCCAGGCCGGCTTCGATGACCAGGGTCGAAAGCGCGACGGTGACGAGCAGCTGGCCGACCTCCCCCAGTCGCACGGTCTGTCCCTCGTTCATCGGGCCGGCGTGGCTGCGGGCCGGGTTGGAGTCGCTGGCGGCGATGAGCTTCGCCCGCAGTCCGAGCCGCTTCGAGATGACCAGCCCCAGGATCGACGCCAGAGTGAGCACGCCCAGGCCGCCGATGTTGACGCCGACGTAGATGATCGCCTTGCCGAAGCCGGAGTAGTGCGTTGCGATGTCGACCGTCGAGAGACCGGTGACGCAGATCGTCGAGACCGCGGTGAAGAGCGCGTCGGCAAGGGCCGTGCGGCGGCCATCGGCGGCGGCGGCGGGCAGGGAGAGCAGCGCCGTGAAGATCAGGATGAGGGCGACGAACACCACCACTGCAAACCTCGCAGGGGATGTCGTGGTGCGCGTGCGCACCCAGTCGAAGGCCTCCCGCCCCCGCATCCGCAGGGTCTGGCGGGGTCGCGCCTGGCCGGTTCGACCCGCCATGCGTCGCCCTCCTCGCTCCGAAGACGTTGTCATGGTACTCCGGCCATCACCCGACTAACCTAAGCACATGGCCGACATCTTCGACGTGATCGCCGACGGAACGAGGCGCGACATCCTGCAGCTTCTGCTTGACCGGGCCAGTGCCGGTGAGCAGTCCGGCACGAGTGTCTCGCACATCGTCAGCCGTCTCGGCATCAGTCAGCCGACGGTGTCCAAGCACCTCAAGGTGCTGCGCGATGCGGGGCTCGTCTCGGTGCGGGAAGAGGGTCAGCACCGCTACTACAGCCTGTCGTCGGCGCCACTCGAGGCGGTGGACGACTGGGTCGTTCCGTTCCTGATCAACGAGACGGATGTCGACGAGGACCTCGACGGGGATGGCGCCAATCACGCCCTGCCCGACGGAGCCGCGCACGCCGCAGAGGTCGTCGGCCGTGCCGCCGCATCGGCGAAGCACGCGGTCGCGTCCGCCCTGAAGCGGCTCGGGGCGTAGTCGCGAGAGCCGCCGTCAGGCGCCCGGGGTCGGGGTGGGGTTCGGCGTCGTCGTGTCGTCCTGCCGGTCCTGCCCGTCGCGGCGATCGCCATCGCCGGGACGACCCTGACCGGGACCCGCGTCGGGACCCCATCGGTGGAACCCGCCTTCGCCGGGTGCGCCGGGGCCGCCGCCCTCGTCGGCGGCGAATCCGCCGCGGGTGAGCGCGCCGACGCCCAGGCCGGTGGCGACGCCACCTCCGAACACGAGCGCGAGCAGCAGCGCACCTCCCGCCGCGACGGCGCCGATCAGCCAGCCGCGGGAGACCTTCTTCTCCGTCCGGGGAGGCGCCTGCGGCGGTGCACCCTGGGCGGTCGGGGTTCCGACCGCGGGAGCGCCCGCCGTCGGGGTCACGGGGTCGAGGGGGGCGGTATCGCGGGCTTCGGCATCGGGGGCTTCCGTATCGCGGGAGGCGGCATCGTGAGTGTTCGACATGCCGCCACCCTGCGTCTGCGGTCGAGGTATCCGTTATGGGCGGGTTATGGATCCGCTGGGAGTCAGCGGCGACCCGCCTTGCGGCGGAACAGCCACGCACCCCAGACCACAGCGCCCGTGAGGATCGCGACGCACCAGCCGAGCGCCCACCACGGCTCCGTCCCCATCGGCAGGTCGAACAGCAGCCCGCGGATGGTCTCGATGATCGGCGTGATCGGCTGGTTCTCGGCGAACCACTGCAGCCAGGTCGGCATCGTGTCGACCCGCACGAAGGCGCTCGAGAGGTAGGGCAGGAACAGGATGATGAAGCCGTATCCGCTCGCCGCCTCTGGGCTGCCCGCCGCGAGGCCGATCGCCGCGAAGAGGTAGGTGATGGTGAGGATGTAGAGAGCGATCATCGCGACCGCCCCGATCCAGCCCCACACGTCGGCCGTCGGGCGGAAGCCGACCAACAGGGCGACCCCGATCACGACCCCTGTCGCGAGCAGGTTGCGTACGAGGCTCGCCACCACGTGCCCCGTCAGCGCTGCGCCGCTGCGCAGCGGCATCGTGCGGATGCGATCGATGATGCCGCTCTTCATGTCCCCCGCGACATACACCGCGGTCGAGGCGGCGCCGAAGCCGGCGCAGAGCAGGATGATTCCAGGGACGACGTAATTCACGTAGCCGCCGGCCGGATCGATCGCGTTGCCGAAGACGAACGTGAACAGCAGCATCAGCATGATCGGCAGCATGATCGCCATCAGCAGCGATTCGCCGTCCCGGAGAGAGTGGGTGAGACTGCGCTTCACGAACACCGACTCGGCGGTCAGGCCGGTGATGCGGGGGCGAAGAAGGGTCGCGGTGGTCATCGCTGCTCCTGAAGGTGCACGGGGCGGCCGGCGCCCGGATCGGTGAGGGTGAGGAAGACGTCATCGAGGCTCGGCCGCCGCAGTGTGACCGTTCCCTCGGCACCGCTGCGGTCGAGTTCGTCGAGTGCGCGGCGGAGCCCCCCGACAGTTCCGTCCGTGGGGATCTCCCTGATCGGCTCGCCGGCGGCATCGCGCACCTCGACGGTCTCGACGCCGACCGCGGCTTTGAGCTGGTCGGGTGTGCCGGTCGCGACGAGGCGTCCGGCGTCGAGCACCGCGATGCGGTTCGCGAGCTGATCGGCCTCCTCCAGGTACTGGGTGGTGAGCAGCACCGTGGTGCCGGCGTGGGCGAGGGATCGGATGACGTCCCACAGCTCCCGCCGGCTGCGGGTGTCCAGACCCGTCGTCGGCTCGTCGAGGAAGAGCACGCTGGGCGCGACGACGAAGCTGAGGGCGAGGTCGAGCCTGCGGCGCAGCCCGCCGGAGTACGACCCGACCCGCCGACCAGCGGCATCCGTCAGCGCGAAGCTTTCGAGCAGTTCCGCGGCGCGCGCCTTCGCCGTCGCCGAGGAGAGCCCCGAGAGCCGCCCCATCATCACGAGGTTCTCGGCGCCGGTGAGCACGTCGTCGACCGCGGCGGACTGCCCGGTGAGCGCGATGCGCTGCGTCACCCCGACAGGGTCGCGGGCGACGTCGCATCCGGCGACCACAGCGGAGCCCTCGTCGAGCTGGAGCAGGGTGGTCAGGATGTTGATCGTCGTGGTCTTTCCGGCGCCGTTGACGCCCAGGAGGGCGAAGACTTCGCCCGGCTGAACCGTGAAGGACAGGGCGTCCAGAACGCGTTGCGCACCGAACGATTTGCCGACCTCGACCACCTCGATTGCTGGTTGCATGAGTGGAGCCTTTCTGTGTGCGGGATAAACTGTTTATGACGGTAACACACTGTTTACGACATAAACAGTCCTAGACTGAGGTCGACGAAGGGCGGGCTATGGGCGATTCCACGGACCTCGATCTGCCGCGCGGCGTCGCCCTCGCGTGGGGCGTCAGCGCGGACCCGCAGCGCGGGCCCAAGCGCGAGATGAGCGTCGAGAAGATCGTCGACGCCGCCGTCGAGCTGGCTGACGCGGAGGGACTGGGCGCGGTCTCGATGGCCGCCGTCGCCACCCGCCTCGGCTACACCCCGATGTCGCTCTACCGGTACGTGAGCGCCAAGGACGACCTCATGCTGCTCATGCAGGAGGCCGCGACGGGCCTCCCGCCGGCGTCGGTGCGAGACGTCGACGGCTGGCGGGAGCGGCTTCGTGCCATCTTCCGGGCGATGCTCGACATCTACCTGCGCCACTCATGGATGATCGACGTGCCGATCACCGGTTCCCCGACGACCCCCAACAGCTCGGCGTGGATGGAGGTCGTGCTCGAGGCGGTGGACGAGACGCCGTTGTCGGCGGAGGAGCGGCTTGCGGTCACCCTCCTCGTCACCGGGCAGGCGCGGTGGTACGGCACCGTGCTGGCCGGGTATGCGGCGACCGGCCGCGCGACCGGCCTCACGCCCGAGCAGATCACTCTGCGCAAGGCCGCGCTCTTCGACGGGCTCATCTCGGCGGACGAGTTCCCGTCACTGCGCCGCGCGATCGACGCCGGAGTGTTCCTCTCTCCCGACGACCCGTTCATGTTCGGGTTCGAGCGGATCCTCGACGGCCTCGCTGCGTACATCGACCGCCTCGAGGCCGGAGGTGCCCGCCCCGCGCCCGCCGGCTGGGCGACGCTGGACGATGCCGGGGTGGCCTCCGACAAGAAGTACCGCGAAGCGCAGAAAGCGCTTCGGGATGCCGAGAAGGCACTGCGGGACGCGCAGCGCCATGTGCGCCAGACGCTGCGGGAGGCCCGCGAGCGGGCGGGCCGGCATCCGAGTGCGTAAGAGGCTTCGTCCCATCAGCCACATGGGTTTACAGGCGTCGCATCAACCCCATAGAGTGTGCTCAGCATCATACTGGGGGAGGGGGAAGCATGGCCGAACTGCCGGATGTCCGCTTCCTGACCGTCGCAGAGGTCGCCGCGATTATGCGCGTGTCGAAGATGACCGTCTACCGACTCGTGCACGCCGGGGAACTGCCCGCCGTGCGCTTCGGGCGGAGCTATCGGGTACCCGAGACCGCCGTGACCGACGCCCTCCAGCGACCGATCTCCGACGTCGGTTAACGGCCTCTTCCCGCCTGATAGACTGCCCCGAGGCATTTTTCCGCTTTGCCCGTTCCCGGGTGGCGTGCGCACTTCCGCGTCGGCCGCCCAGACCCCGACTTAGTGAGGTTTTCCGTGGGTTCAGTCATCAAGAAGCGCCGCAAGCGCATGGCGAAGAAGAAGCACCGCAAGCTGCTTCGCAAGACTCGCCACCAGCGCCGCAACAAGAAGTAGCGGCCGGGTCGGTCCGAAAGGACCGATCAGCACACAAGCGCCTGTCCGAGGACGGGCGCTTCGTGTACCCCCGGCAAGCGGGTCGGCATCCGAGTAAGGAACCCCATGCAGTCCATCACCGTTGCACAGCTGCGGGAGCGCTCGGGCGTCCCGCTGATCGATGTGCGCGAGCCCGACGAGTTCGCCGCCGGCCGCGTGCCCGGCGCGGTCAACCTCCCCATGTCGCAGCTGGGACAGCGTCTGCACGAGCTCCCCGACGGGGCGTTCGACGTGATCTGCAAGGTCGGCGGCCGCTCGGCGCGGGTCGCCGAAGCGCTGACGGCCCGCGGCTACGAGGCCGTGAACGTCGACGGTGGCACCGACGCGTGGATCCAGGCCGGGTACCCTGTCGAGTCTTGAGGTTCCGGCTCGTCGGCCGACCGGGGCCCGGAACGCGAACCTAGGATGGTTTCGTGACCACCCTGACCCTCATCGGCAAGCCCGACTGCCACCTCTGCGATGTGGCGCACGGGGTCATCGAGCAGGTCATCGCCGGTCTTCCGGATGACGTCGCGGACCGCATCGAAGTGCTCGAGCCCTCGATCCTCGACGACCCTGCGCTCCACGACCTGTGGTGGGAGAAGATCCCCGTCGTGCTGATCGACGGCACGCTGCACTCCCACTGGCGCCTTGCGCCCGAGCGCCTGCGCGACGCGCTGCTAGACGCCGACCGCCGCTGACCCCGACCCGCCAGAATCGGTCCGGTGACCGAGACGGCGCGCGACGCGCCGAGTCCCGGTCGCTCGACCGATTCTCGCCGCGGCGGTGGGGCGTCGGAAGAGGGTCAGGGGGCGCGGCGGTGGGGCCTCGGAAGGGGGGTCAGGGAGCGAGGCGCGTGGGGCCTCGGAAAAGATAAGTGACCTCGCGGATCGAGGACTCGCCGAGCATCAGCATCAGCACCCGGGCGAGGCCCATGCCGAATCCTCCGTGCGGCGGCACGCCGTAGCGGAAGAAGTCGAAGTAGAACTGCAGGTGCTCCGGGTCGAGGCCCTTCTGCTTCGCCTGCTCCATGAGGATGTCGACGCGATGCTCGCGCTGCGCGCCGGTGGTGATCTCGACGCCGTTGTAGAGCAGGTCGTAGCTCTTCGTCAGCCCTGTCTCGTCATCCCGCATGTGGTAGAACGCGCGGATCTCGTGCGGGTAGTCCGTGATGAACACGAATTCGTGCCCGTAGGTCTCCTTCACGTGCGCCGAGATCTGACGCTCGCCCTCCGGGTCGAGGTCGCCATCGGTGCGGGGGATGTCGTATCCCCGGGCGGCGACGATGTCGCGCGCCTCGGCGAGGGGGATGCGCGGGAAGGGCACCGTGGGGGCGCTCACCGCAACCCCGAAGAGCTCCTCGATCTCGGCGCCGTGCTTGGCGGCCACCGCACCGATCGCGAAGGACAGGAGCTCCTCCTGCATCCGCGCGACGTCCTCGTGCGAGTCGATCCAGCTGATCTCGGCATCCACCGACGTGAACTCGGTCGCGTGCCGACTCGTGAACGAGGGGTCGGCGCGGTACACGTCGCCGATCTCGAAGATCTTCCCGAAACCGGCCGACTGCGCCATCTGCTTGAAGAACTGAGGACTCTGCGCCAGGTACGCGGTCTGCTCGCCGAAGTACTCGAGCGCGAACAGCTCGGCGTTGGACTCGGAGGCGGATGACATGAGCTTGGGGGAGTGGATCTCGATGTAGTCGCGCTCGATCCACCACGTGCGCATCGCGTGCTCGAGTGTCGTCTGCACCCGGAAGATGAGGTTGTTGCGGCGCTGACGCAGGTCGAGGAAGCGCCAGTCCATCCGCTTGTCCATGGCGCTGTCGGCGGCGATCGGCGTCTCGGGGAGCGCGGCGGCCGCGACATCCAGCGAGGCGACCTTGATCTCGACGCCGCCGAGCTTGACGCGCTCGTCGTGCTTCAGCTGGCCGGTGACCGTGAGGAACGTGCCGGTGGTCAGGGTCGAGATCGTGTCGGTGAGCGCGAGCGCTTCGTCTCGCTTCGCTCGCTCAGCTGGGTCCGCGGCGGCGTCCTGCGGCTCGGCGGTCCTTGAGCCTGTCGAAGGGTCCACGGGCTCGGCCGGAGGGCGGGTGGCGGGGTTCACCAGCTGCACGGCGCCGGTCTCATCGCGCAGGATGACGAACTGCACCTTCTTCTGATCGCGGACGGTCTCGACCCATCCGGATACCGTGACGGGACCGTCGGGAAGGGACTGCAGCTGCTGGACCAGAACGCGTGTACTCACGAGGGATCAGTCTACGTCGGCGGATGACGGGGCCCCGGCGCTCCCGCGGGGCCCCGCCTTCTCCCTATGATGAGCTCGTGAGCACAGAGCCCCCCGCCTGGCAGCCGCCGCCGCCCCCGGCCGCCGGCTATCCGTCGGCCGGCTACCCACCGGCCGGATATGCGCCGGCCGGGTACGGCGCGCCGGCCCAGAAGCGGCCCGTGCGCACGTGGGACATCGTGGTCACCGTCATCCTTCTCGTGCTGCTCGGTGTGCTCGCCTTCTTCATGTCGTTCTTCGGCTTCTTCCTGGCGATGGCATCGGATCCCTGCGGCGCGGTCGAGTGCAACACCGACCTGATCGCGACGGGCATGCTGACGGCGGTCGTGCTGCCCTGGGTCTTCCTGCTGCTCGCTGTGGTGGGTGCCATCGTGCTGCTCGTGCTGCGCCGGCTCGCGTTCTGGGTGCCGATCGCGGCTTCGCCGTTCCTCGTCGGCTCGTGGTTTCTGGGCGCCGCCATCGCCTCGGCGGGGGTGCCCACCGGCTGAGCGGGGAGCCGCTCTCAGGCGGCTCACCAGGTGCCGCCGCGTAGACTGGAGGGGTGCCTGCAGCCCGCCTACATCTCGTGCGCCACGGGGAGGTCGACAACCCCCGCCGAGTGCTCTACGGCCGGCTTCCCGGCTACGTGCTGAGCGATGGGGGGCACCGGATGGCGGCCGCCGCTGCTCTCCACGTCAAGAACGTCGGACGCCCCGTGACCGCCCTCGTTTGCTCGCCGCTCGAGCGCACCCGCCAGTCGGCAGAGCCCTTCACGAAGCTGTTCGGCCTCGAGCCGACCGTCGATGAGCGGGTGATCGAACCGGTCAACGTGTTCGAGGGCCGGCGGATGCAGCAGGCGCTCGCCAACCCCCTGAACTGGCGGCATCTGGTTCGTCCGAGCCTGCCCAGCTGGGGAGAGCCGTACGTGTCCATCGTGAAGCGGATGCGCGAGGCCATCGATTCGGCGTGGGACGCCGCGCCCGATGGAGACGTCGTGATCGTCTCGCACCAGGCTCCCATCTGGCTCACGCACCTCTCCGTGGCGGGCGAGCCGCTTCGTCATGACCCGCGCGATCGGCGGTGCGCGCTCTCGAGCGTCACTTCCTTCGAACGGCAGAAGGGCGGATGGGTCGAGGTCGAGTATGCGGAGCCCGTCGCCACGACCGGCGCCGTCGACGTCGGGGCGGTCTGATGCCCGGCATCCGCCCGCTCGCCGCGGCCGGGCTCGCCGCGACCCTCGCGCTCGCTCTCGTCGGCTGCACCGACGATTCCCTTGCGGAGCAGTACCGCGCCGGAGACAACAAGGGCTACATCACGGCTGACGGCCGCGTGCAGGAGATCCCGGATGCCGAACGCGGCGAGCCGGTGGAGTTCGCGGGAGTCACGGAGACGGGCGAGCGATTCTCCAGCGCGGACGTCGCCGGCGATGTGGTCGTGGTCAACTTCTGGTACGCCGCGTGCGGGCCGTGCCGGGTCGAGGCCGAGGACCTCGAGTCGGTGTGGCAGGAGTACCAGGGCCAGAACGTCTCGTTCGTCGGCGTCAACACGCTCGACCAAGCCGACACCGCGCAGGCCTTCGCCGAGACCTACGGCATCACCTATCCGAGCATCATCGACGTGAACGAGGGATCGGCCAAGCTGGCCTTCGCCGGTGCGACGCCCATCAACGCAACGCCGACGACGCTCGTGCTCGATGCGACGGGGCGTGTCGCGGCCCGTATCGTGGGGCAGCTCGACGGCGTATCCACCCTCTCCACCCTCGTGGGCGACGCGCTCGCGGAGAGCTCGTGAATCCCGTCGCGGTCATCTTCGACGGGGCGCTCTGGGTGGCCATCCCCATCGCGATGCTCGCCGGGCTCGTCTCGTTCCTCTCGCCGTGCGTGCTGCCTCTTGTCCCCGGTTACCTCGGATTCATCGGGGCCGCCGTGTCGCCGGCCCCGGCGCGCAATCCGATTCCGGTCGACGCCTCGACAGGCTCCGCGACCGGGGCCGCGTCGCTGACGCAGGCGGTCGCTGAGCCTGTCGAAGCGTCGCTTCCCGGCCGCGGACGGCTGCTCGGGGGAGTGCTGCTCTTCATCGCCGGGTTCACGGTCGTGTTCGTGGCCGTCGCGGTGCTGGGCGGAACCCTCGGGCGCTTCTTCCTGGAGTACGCGGACATCATCACGCGGGTGCTCGGCGTGCTCGTCCTGCTCCTGGGACTGGTCTTCATCGGCGTGTTCGGCTTCGCCCAGCGCACCTACCGCCCGGCTCTCCGCGGCAACCTCGGCCTCGTCGGGGCGCCCCTCCTCGGGGTGGCCATGGGGATCGGGTGGACCCCGTGCATCGGCCCTACCCTCGCCGCCATCATCGCGCTCTCCTGGAATGTCGGGGATCCCGGTCGGGCCGCGCTGCTCGGCGTCGCCTACTCGCTCGGCCTCGGCATCCCGTTCCTCCTGCTCGCCATCGGATTCGGCTGGGCCACCCGCTCCGTAACCTTCCTCAAGCGCCACATCCGCGCGGTGAACATCCTCGGCGGGGCGCTCCTCGTGGCGCTCGGCGTGCTCATGGTCACGGGCGTCTGGACCGACGTGATGACGCGGCTCGGGGCGGTGATCGGCAGTGTCGAGCTCCCGCTCTAGCGCCACCAGCCCGGGTGCGGAGAACGACCCGCTGCGCCCGTCCGACCACCTCGAGAGCAACGACATCACGCAGCCGGCGCTCGGGCCGATGGGGTGGATCCGATGGGCCTGGCGACAGGTCACCAGCATGCGCACGGCGCTCGTGCTGCTGCTGCTGCTCGCGATCGCGGCGGTGCCGGGCTCGATCGTCCCCCAGCGCAGCGCCGACCCGAACGGGGTCACGCAGTACTTCACCGACAACCCGGACCTCGCGCCGGTGCTCGATAACCTGCAGCTGTTCGACGTCTACACCTCGGTGTGGTTCTCGGCGATCTACATCCTTCTCTTCGTCTCGCTGATCGGCTGCGTCATCCCGCGCACGCAGCACCACTGGAAGGCGCTGCGCGCCCGCCCGCCTCGCACGCCCGCACGGCTCTCCCGCCTCGACGCCTATCGCGAGGAGCTGGTCGAGGTGGCCGACGAGGGCGCGCACGGTTCCCCGTCGCCGGCCGCCGTCGAGGCTTCCGCCGCCGTCGACCGCGCGACCAAGCAGCTGCGAGCGGGCGGCTACCGGGTCGAGCGGTACGACTCCCGTGGATCGTTCTCGGTCTCGGCCGAACGCGGGTACCTGCGCGAGACAGGCAACCTGGTCTTCCACGCGGCCCTGGTCGGGGTGCTGCTCGCCGTGGGACTGGGCGGGGGCTTCGCCTACACAGGCCAGCGGGTCATCGTCGAGGGCACCACGTTCGTCAACACGCTGCTGGATTATTCATCGATGAACAGGGGGCGCTTCGTCTCCGAGGGCGCGCTCCCGCCGTACGCGATGACCCTCGACTCCTTCGACGTGACGTACCAGCCGTTGGGGACGAACGCCGCCGGCCAGGCGGGCGACTTCTCGGCGAACGTGACGGTGCGGACGCCGGACGGCGAGACGAGCGTGGGTGCGGTCAGGGTCAACCACCCGCTCGACATCGCGGGCGACAAGATCTACCTGCTCGGCAACGGATACGCCCCGACGATCGTGATCCGCAACGCCGAGGGGGAGGTGGTCTTCGACGAGTCCGTCCCGTTCCTTCCGCAGGACTCCAACATGACGTCCCTCGGCGTCGTGAAGGTGCCCGACGGCATGCCGGAGCAGCTGGGGATGGTCGGCTTCTTCTACCCCACTCAGGTCGCGCTCGACACGGGCGCCTTCACCTCGCGATACCCGGCGCTGGTCAATCCGTCGCTCACGCTGAACGTGTACGAGGGCGACCTCGGCATCGACGACGGGACCCCGCGCTCCGTGTACGTGCTGGACCCGAGCGAGATGACCCAGCTGACGGGCGGCAAGACCGGCGTGGACTCCATCGAGCTCGCACCGGGTGAGACCGCCGACCTGCCGAACGGCCTCGGCACGATCACCTTCGTCGACGAGACGCCGGCCGGCGCAGCCGCGGGATACGGCGAGTCGGTCAAGCGGTTCGCATCGCTGCAGGTGCACCGAGACGCGTCGGCGGTGTGGGTGCTCGTGTTCGCGGTGCTCGCCCTGCTCGGCCTGCTCACCGCGCTGTTCGTCCCACGGCGGCGGATGTGGGTGAAGGCGACTCCCGACGGGTCGATCGTGCGCATCGAGTACGCCGGCCTTGCCCGCGGCGAGGACCCGGCGCTGGCCGCCGCGGTCGAGCAGTTCGCCGCCCGCCACCAGTCGGCCGGGCGCGAAACCCCGCACGTAGACTGAGGGCATGCCCGGCGAAGCCCTCTCCCTCGACGCCGTCTCGATCGTGCTGATCTGGACCGCGATCGCCCTCTACGCCCTCGCATTCGTGGCGTACGCGTTCGACCTGGCGCGACGCTCGTCGGCGGCGGTGGACGCTCAGGATGCCGCTGGCACGGCCCGCCTCGCGGAGCCCGTCCTGGTGGGGGCCACCGTGCGCGGCCGCTCGGGCGCGGTCGAGGCCCGGCGCGGCTCTCCGCTGGGTGCCGGGGAGGGACGCGGTGACGGCCCGCGCACGCGCTACGTCATGGCGCGGATCGGCACGTCGCTCACGGTGCTCGGGTTCGCCTTCCACTTCGGTGCGGCCCTCACCCGGGGCATCGCGTCGGGGCGTGTTCCGTGGTCGAACATGTACGAGTTCGCCATGACCGGCACACTGCTGATCGTGGCCGTCTACCTCGTGGTGCTCCTGCGGTACGACCTGCGGTTCCTCGGAACCTTCATCACCGGGCTCGTCGTGCTCCTCCTCGGCGGGGCCGCCCTCGCGTTCTACGTCGAGATCGTGCCGCTGATGGATCCCCTGAAGAGCATCTGGCTCGTCATCCACGTCTTCGTCGCCTCGCTCGGCACCGCATTCTTCGCCCTCGCCTTCGCCCTCTCGGTGCTCCAGCTCATGCAGACCAAGCGCGAGACGCGGGCCCTCGTCGCGGCGGGGGGCGGCGAGGCGCCCACGCGCCGCAGCCCGCGATTCCTCCGCACGCTGCCGTCCGCCGAGGCGCTGGAGGCCCTCGCCTACCGCTTCGCCATCATCGGCTTCATCTTCTGGACATTCACCCTCATCGCCGGCTCGATCTGGGCGCAGGACGCCTGGGGACGCTACTGGGGCTTCGACACCAAAGAGGTCTGGACGTTCGTGATCTGGGTGCTGTACGCAGGCTACATCCACGCACGCGCGACGCGCGGTTGGCGCGGCACGCGGTCGGCGTGGCTGTCCATCATCGGGTTCTCGGCCGTGCTCTTCAACTTCACGATCGTCAACATGTTCTTCAAGGGCCTGCACGTCTATTCCGGACTGAACTGAGTTCAGCCGGGTGGGCCCGCCGGGACGGCGAGGAGAGCTCGGTTCCGCACGGCCAGCGCGCGAGCGTGCCTGCGCGGGCGCGGGGTTTCGTGAGAACCTCTGCGCCCGCGCTTCAGTCGAGCTCGGGCGCTACGCCGGCACGGGGGAGGGTGCGAGCAGATCGGCCGGGCGCGCGATCCGCCTGCGGGCCACCGCCAGGGTCGTCGCCACGAAGGCCAGCACCGACCAGATCAGCAGTCCGGCGACCGCCGCACCGAGGCCGCCGGTCTCAGTCAGCGCCGCCAGCATGCCGTTGTAGGCGGGAGTGGTGGGAAGCAGCGCCGCCATGTCGGCGATCACGCTGGGGACGGTCGAGACCACTCCGGTGGCCACGGCCAGCACGCCGACGAGGGCCGCGAGCCAGCGACCCGCACCCCCGAACACCGCCACGAGCGCCTGGTTGACCGCCGCGAAGGCCACGCCGGCGACGACGCAGAGCACCGCGAACAGCGACCAGGCTCCCCACTCGTACGAGGCTGCGAGCTGCACGACACCCGCCACCAGCAGTCCCTGCACGGCGCCGAGCACGGCGGCGGGTGCGAGGCCGCGGAGCGCCAGCACCGCCGACGGCGCACGCGAGGTGAGCGCACGGCGCGATGCCGCCTGCAGTGCCACGAAGGTGCCGACGCCGCCGAACCACAGGGCGAGGGTCGCGAGCAGCGGCACGGCCGAGGCGCCGAACAGCGAGGATCCGAGCCCGTCGGTCGCGACGGGGTCTGCGACGACGGTGGCGAGGCTGGTGGCCTCGTTCTCGGAGTACGACGGCACCGCCTCGGATGCCTGGTCCAGGCCGTCCGCGAGCGTGGTGGTTCCCGTCGCCAGCTCGGTGATGCCACCGGCGAGCGAGGTCGCCCCCGTGCCGGCCTGATCGATGCCTCCGGCCAGCTGCGCGGCGCCGTCGCCGAGCTGCCGAGCGCCGTCCGCCGACTGCTCCGTGCCGCCGGCGAGCTGACCGAGGCCGCCCGAGAGGGCGCTCACGTTGTCCGCGATCGTGCGGAACCGACCGGCGAACTCGGCGGTCGCCGCCTGGTCGAACTGCGTCAGAGCGCCGGACGCGTACCCGGCCGCGGTGGCGGCGTCGACCGCGGAGAGCGCGGCGGCGCCTGTGCCGGCCGCTGCGGTGGCGAGCGTCGCGCAGAACGCGGCGTCGGTGCTGACCGTCGGGCACTGCGCCGCCAGCTGACCGAGCGTCGGGGCGACCGCCCCGATCTGTGCGGCGGTCGCGGCGGAGTCCGCCGCGGCATCCGCGGCATAGCCGCTGACCACGTCCGGCACGAGGCCGTTCGCCTCGAGCTGGTCGGCTCCGCCGTAGACGCCGGCCGCGAGCTGCGTGGCTCCGGATGCCGCGTCGCGCGTTCCGGAGGCGATGGTGTCGAGGCCGCCGGCGAGTTCGCCCGCACCGGAAGCAAGGCCGCTCGCGCCCGAGCTCAGCTGGCCCGAGCCGTCGGCGAGGGCGGTCGCGCCGCCGGCCGCCTGCGTGGCGCCATCCGCGAGCTGCCGGGCGCCGGACGCAGCCTCGCCGAGCTGATCGCCGAGGGTCGTGAATCCGAGGAAGACGTTCTCGAGATACACCTCGGAGAGCTGGGTGCCCATGATGCTCGCGGCCGCGGAGGTCACCTGCGCGGTGATCGCGTCGTCGACGACCTTCGAGTCCGGCGGCGTGGACACCTCGATGAGGGCCTGCTCCGGCGACCCGCCAGGGGCGGTCGAGGTGGCCGCAGCGGAGAAGTTCTGCGGAATGGTGACGACGGCCTGGTACGTGCCGTCGGCCAGACCCTCGGCGGCGTCCTCGGCGTTCGAGATCGTCCAGTCCAGGTTGCTGGCGATCTCGTCGGAGCCTTCGACGAGTCCGGCCGTCAGCTGGCGCCCGAGCGGAACCGTCTGGCCGTCGATCTCGACCGCCTCGTCCTCGTTCACGATGGCGGCGCTCATGGAGTCGAGCCGCTCGGCCGGGTTGTACAGGGCGGCGACGAGGATGCCGCCGATCAGCACGGGAAGAAGCAGCACGCCGATGATCGTGAGCCAGGTGACGGGGCGCCGCGTGCGGGCGCGCTCGATGTGGAGGGTCATGCGGGCACCTCTGTCGAAAGGGCGGATGTCGGAAGGGTCGACCGGGTGTCGCCGGGCACGGCATCGAGCGGCGGGAGAGCGCCGGCGGAGGCGGGCCCGTGTGGCACGGAGACGTCGAGAACAGGCGCGTCGGGCCACCCGGCGTCGGAGAGGAGGGAGCGGGCGGCGTCGACGTGTGTCGATGACGCCAGCACGGTCAGCTCGGGAGTCGCGGCCGCGGCGTCGCGAAGGGCCGCGGCTGCCTGGTCGTGCTCGGAGCCGGCGGCGAAGGCATCCAGCCCGTCGATCACGAGGATCCGGGGCCGCCCCGCCAGTGCCTCGCGCACGTCGCGCAACGGGTCGGTGGAGCCCTCGAGCAGCGCGACGCCGACGTGCGCGCGCACCCACGCCTCGCGTCCGGGCAGGAGGTGGCCCCCGACCCTCAGGCGACCCTCGACCGGCGCCCGGCCGGAGAACGCCAGCAGCAGCGCGCGCGGTCCGCGGGCGTCGGGAGCGGTGACCAGCACCGCTTCGCCGGGCTCCACCCGCAGCGAGACACGGTCGACAAGTCGTACGTCGCCGGCCGAGACGGCGACATCCTCGCCCACCACGGCGGCCGTGGTGTCCGGTTCGGGCCATTCGGCCAGCGACAGCTCGCGCTCGACGGCCTCGCCCTCGATGTCGAAGTGGGGCAGCGTGCGCTCCAGCCAGCGGGGCAGCCACCACGCGTTGTCGCCGAGCAGCGCCATCACGGCCGGCGTCAGCGTCATCCGCACGAGGAAGGCGTCGATCACGATACCGACGGCGAGGCCCAGCGCGATCGGCTTCAGCGAGGCGTCGCCCTCTGGGACGAAGGCGGCGAAGACGGCGAACATGATGAGGGCGGCGGCCGTGACGACGCGCGCCGACGATGTGAAGCCCGACCGGATGGCCGCCAGCGCGGTGGCGCGGGCCTCCGCCTTCGTGGCCCCCGCCGTGCGGGCGTGGACGTAGTCCTCGCGCATGCGGGAGACGAGGAAGACCTCGTAGTCCATCGCCAGGCCGAACAGCACGCCCATGAGCACGATCGGCATGAAGCTGATGATCGGGCCGGTGCGGGTGACGTGCAGCACGTCTGCCAGCCAGCCCCATTCGAAGACCGCGGCGACGACGCCGAAGGCGGCGGCGACGGAGAGCAGGTAGCCGAGGGCGGCCTTGATGGGCACCGCGATGGAGCGGAAGACGATGGCGAGCAGCACGAGGGACAGGCCGACGACGAAGACGCCGAACGGGATCAGGGCGCGACCGAGTTGGTCGGAGATGTCGATGGCGACGGCCGTGAACCCGGTCACCTTGACATCGATGCCCAACTCGTCGAGCCACCGGTCGTGCTGGGCGCGCAGCTCGCGCACGAGCTCGGCGGTGGCGGGGTCATCCGGCGCCGTCTCGGGCACGATCTGCACGATGCCGGTGTCGGCCGTCTCGTTGGGGACGGCCAGCGCGATCGTCTCGACGCCCGGCAGGCGCTCGACATCGTCGGCGAGGTCCTCCATGAGCCCGAGGGGGTCGGTCGAGGTGACGATGGTGCCGGTCAGGATGAGCGGCCCGTTGAAGCCCGGTCCGAACTCCTCGGCCACGAGGTCGTAGCTCTGCCGCGCCTCGTTCTCCTCGGGGAGCATTCCGGCGTTCGGCAGTGCGAGCGCGAGGCTCGCGGCGGGGATCGCCATAATGCCGAGCGTGAGGACGACGGCGACGGTCGTGACGACGGGGTGCTTCGTGATGAGGGTCACCCAGCGTGTGGCGAACCCGCGCTTCTCACGGGAGGCCGTCGCTCTCATCCGTTCGGTCCCCGACCCTGTCGAGGGGTCGCCCTCTCGCCCCGAGGACGCTTCGACAGGCTCAGCGACCGACGCCTTCGAGCGAGACGAAGCGCGCTTCGGGCGCCCGACGACGCGCCCCTTCACGAATCCGAGCATGGCCGGCGTAAGCGTCAGGGCCACCAGCACCGCGATCGCCACGGCCACGGCCGCCGCGATCCCCATGGTCGTCAGGAACGGGATGCCGGCGAAGCCGAGGCCGATGAGCGCGATGAGCACCGTGATGCCCGCGAACACCACCGCAGATCCGGCGGTGCCGGTCGCTCTCGCCGTCGACTCCTCCGGATCAACCCCCGCCCGCACCTGGTCCTGATGTCGGGCCACGATGAAGAGCGCGTAGTCGATGCCCACGGCCAGCCCCAGCATGAGGGCCAGCAGCGGGGTGGTCGAGGAGATGCTGGCGAAGGCGGTCGACAGGAAGATCAGCGCGATCGACAGCCCGACGCCGATGATGGCGGTCAGCAGGGGGAGCCCGGCGACCACGAACGAGCGGAACGTGACGATCAGCACGAGCAGGGCGATGACGAGCCCGACGGCCTCGGTCAGGGTCACTCCGGGCACCGAGACGGCGAAGAGATCGCCGCCGAGCTCGACCTGGGAACCGGCGGGCAGTTCCTCTCGGAGCTCCGCCGCGATATCCGTCAGCGCGGTCTTCGTGCCGGCAGGCACATCCGTGGCCTGTCCGTCGAACTGCATGCGGACGATCGCCGCGTCTCCGTCGTCGGAGACCTGGCCGTTCACGATCTCATTGAAGGGGTCGGTGACGGCGAGCATCCCGTCGAGGTCCTCGAGCTCGGCGATGGTGTCGGCGATCGCGGCGGCGTACGGATCCTCGTCGATCGGCGCTCCGTCGGCCGTGACGATGATCGCCTGGGCGCTGGTGCCGCTGGCCTGCGGGAAGGTGCGGCTCAGCTGTTCGATGCCCGCCTGCGACTCGGTGCCGGGGATCGAGAACGAATTGTCCGTGCCCTGCCCGAGGGTCAGCGCGCCGCCGCCGGCGATGCCGAGCAGCAGCAGCCAGGCCACCAGCACGCGCCACGAGTGTCGGTACGACCAGCGACCGAGGGAGTACAGCAGGGTGGACACGACGCCTCCAGGATGACGATGCAGTTGTTACGACTTCGATGCAGCGGTTCCGATACGGCGATGTATCCGATACATAGGTGTATCGTATGGTAGCTGCTCATCGCAAGCCTGTGGAGTTCGTGTGAGATCGCCCGAGGAGGTGCTCGTGACCGACACCGCACCGCGCGTAGCCACGCGCAGTCGTGAGAACACGCGCGCGCGTCTGCTGGATGCCGCCGCGGAGGTGTTCGCCGAGGTCGGCCTCGACGTGGCATCCGTCGAAGCGGTCTGCGAGCGCGCCGGCTTCACCCGCGGCGCCTTCTATTCGAACTTCGAGAGCAAGGACGAGCTGTTCCTCGAGCTGTCCGCGCGCGTGGCGCGCGAGCGGGTGGATGCCGTGAAGGCGCGCGTCGCGGAGCTGGAATCCGGCGGCGGCTTGGCGCCGGCACCGACCGACGCGCTGCAGATCGTCGAGCAGGTGCTCGATGTCAGCGGCGATGACCGTCTCGGCGTGCTGTTGATGAGCGAGATCCGCAACCACGCCCTCCGCTCACCGGCGCTCGCGGCCGCCTACCTCGCGCAGGAGGAGGAGATGGTCCGGGGAGTCACGCAGATCATCGATGACATCGCCCGCGCCAAGACTCTCCGCTTCCGCGTGCCGCCGGAGCAGGCCGCCAGACTGATGCTCACGACGTGGGAGAGCGCCTCGGTACGGGCCGCGATGGCCGGTCTCGACTACGAGGCGATGTGCCGTCGCACAAGCGAGGAGATCGCCCGCGTCGCACAGCTCATCATCGAGCCGCCCGCCGTCTGACCCTCAGGCCCCCGACTCCAGCATCGCGTGGCAGCGCGCGAGCCGGTCCAGCCACCAGGTCCGCCGATCGTCCGTCGCCGCCAGAGCGTCCAGGCGCGCGGCATCCGGGGCGACCCGCCCCACGCCGATCGCGCCGCCGTGCGGCACCAGCGGCGGGTCGGCGACGTCGGTGACGAAGAGCGACGCGGTCCCGAGTCCGCAGTCGTAGTCGAGCTCGGCCAGCGCCGCGGCGAGGACCGCGCCCATCGAGAGCCCCACCGACGTATCGAGCGCGCTCGACACCACCGCCGGCAGGCCGGCCTCTGCGACGATGGCCAGCGCTCGCCGCACTCCGCCGAGGGGCTGCGCCTTGATCACGAGGATGTCGGCGGCCCCGGCTCTGGCGACCGCGATCGGGTCGGAGGCCTTGCGCACACTCTCGTCTGCGGCGATCGGGATGCCCATGTACTTGATGCGGCGGCGCAGCTCCGCCAGCTCGTCGACGCTCGCGCACGGCTGCTCGACGTACTCGAGGTCGCAGTCCGCGAGCGCGTGCACGGCGTGCTCGGCCTCGTCCACGTTCCAGGCGCCGTTGGCGTCGATCCGCACGCGGCCCTCCGGACCGAGCGCCGCCCGGACGGCTCGCACGCGGGCCACGTCGTCCGCGAGCGACTGTCCTGGTTCGGCGACCTTGACCTTCACGGTCCGGCATCCGTCATAGCGCGCCAGCACCTCGGGAACGGAGGCCGCCGGCACCGCCGGCATCGTGGCATTCACGAGCAGCGAGTTCCGCAGCGGGGGCGGCTGGCTGCGCCACCCGAAGTCGAGCGCCGCCGCGAGCCACGACGAGGCTTCACGGTCGTCGTACTCGGCGAAGGGCGAGAACTCGGTCCAGCCCTGCGGACCCTCGAGCAGCAGCGCTTCGCGCGTATCGACCCCGCGGAACCGCGTGACGAGGGGGAGAGCGACCACGCGCGCGGTGGCGAGCAGTTCGTCGAGGGACGGGATGGATGCCGCGGCGTCGTTGCTCACGGATCCATCATGCCCGCTCGGCCCGCCCCCCTCGCGCACGCACCGGTAGTCCGCATATGCATCCCCAGAAGCCCGTCCCCTCTCGCGCGCACCGGCATCCGCCGGCACCGTCACTCGCCCTTCGACGGGCTCGCGCTGCTCTTTCCTGCACACGAGGCGCGAATCGACGCCGCGTCGTCTGGGAAGTGCAGCGCCAACACCGGCGGTGGTCACTGCGCATGCGATCCCGATAACAATGCGCGATTGACAATGATGTGCGACGCACAGTAATGTGACGGACATGAGCGATGACGACATCCTGGCGATGCACCTGCAGGAACTGCGCCGCGGCACCGTGGTGCTGGCGTGCCTGCAGCTGCTGCGCACCCCCGGTTACGGGTACGGGCTGCTGGAGACGCTCGATGCCGGCGGGTTCGCCACCGACGCCAACACGCTGTACCCCCTGCTTCGTCGCCTGGAGAAGCAGGGCTACCTCGAGAGCGAGTGGAACACCGACGAGGCGCGGCCTCGCAAGTTCTACCGCACCAGCCGGGCGGGCATCGCGCTCGCCGAATCCCTCACCGCCGAATTCCGCGCGATCGCCACGGCGATCGACACTGTCACCCCGGAGAACTGACATGACGAACCTCACCGAGCGCTACATCTACGCGGCGACGCGCAGCCTGCCCGAGAAGAGCCGCGCCGACCTCACGACCGAGCTCGAGGCATCCATCGGCGACGCCATCGACGCCCGCGTCCACGGCGGAGAGCCGCGCGCCGACGCGGAACGCGCCGTGCTCACCGACCTCGGGGACCCGGACAAGCTCGCTGCCGACTACACCGATCGGCCGACGTTCCTCGTCGGTCCCCGCTACTACTTCGAGTGGTTGCGGCTGCTGAAGCTGCTGCTGTGGATCGTGCCGGCGTGCGCGGCCTTCGGCATCGCCCTCGGCCAGGTGCTGAGCGGGGCGCCGGTCGGGACCGTCATCGGCTCGACGGTGGTCGGCGTGCTCGGCGTCATCGTGCACATCGGGTTCTGGGTGACGCTGGTGTTCGCGATCCTCGAGCGCAGCGTCGACGCCAAGAACGGAAAGCCGGAGCCGTGGGCGACCTGGACCCTCGACCGCCTGCCGGAGCTCCGCCCGAAGGGCCTGGGATTCTCCGACATGGTCGCCTCGCTCGTCTTCCTCGCGATCGCCGCCCTGGCGATCCTGTGGGACCGCTTCTTCGGCTTCGTCTGGGACGGCGACGTGCGGATGCCGGTGCTCAACCCGGATCTGTGGCCCTGGTGGATCGCCGGTCTCTTCGTCGTCATGCTCGGCGAGGCGGCGATGGCGATCGCCATCTACAGGAATGGCCGCTGGACGCCCGCGTTCGCCGTGGTCAACACGGTGCTGGCGCTCGCCGCGGCCGTGCCCGCGATCAGGCTGCTGCTGAACGACCAGCTGCTCAACCCCGCCTTCTTCACGACGGTCATCCCCGCGGATTCGTCGGCGGAGGTCTACACCATCGTCACCGTGCTGACCGGCTTCGGCATCGCGATCATCGCCGGCTGGGACATCATCGACGGCATCCTGAAGACCTACCGGCCGGCCCGCACCCCCGCCTGCCGCTCCTAGGCTGTTGCGTATGCTCACCGATACCCCCGTCCGGCTGGGCGTCCAGCTTCAGCCCCAGCACGTGCAGTACGCCGACATCCGAGATGCGGTGCGGCGCCTGGAGGACATGGGCGTCGACATCCTCTTCAACTGGGACCACTTCTTCCCGCTGTCGGGCGATCCGGACGGCCTGCACTTCGAGTCGTGGTCGATGCTCGGCGCCTGGGCCGAGCAGACCGAGCGCGTCGAGTTCGGGGCGCTCGTCAACTGCAACAGCTACCGCAACCCCGACCTGCAGGCCGACATGGCCCGCACGATCGACCACATCAGCGCGAAGGGCGGAGAGGGCCGATTCATCTTCGGCACCGGCGCCGGGTGGTTCGAGAAGGACTACGACGCGTACGGCTACGAGTTCGGCACACCCGGCACGCGGCTGAACGACCTCGCCGACGGGCTTGCCCGCATCACCGCCCGCTGGGAGGTGCTCAACCCCGCACCGACCCGGCGGATCCCGATCATGATCGGCGGCTCCGGCGAGCAGAAGACCCTCCGCCTCGTCGCCCGGCACGCGGACTACTGGCACAGCTTCGTGCCCGCCGAGCAGCTGCCGCACAAGCTGTCGGTCATCGAGAAGTGGGCCGAGAAGGAGGGGCGCGACACGTCGAACCTCGTGCTCTCCAACGAGCTGCACCGGCGAGGCCAAGACATCGCCGACGGGCTCTTCGACGCGGGGGTGCGCCTGTTCACCCTCGGCTTCGGCGGACCCGACTACGACTACGACCTCGTGCGCTCGTGGCTGCGCTGGCGCGACGCAAAGAACGGCACGGTCTGAGCCGCCGCGCAGCCATAGGCTAAGGCAATGGCTCATCCCGTTTCGGAGCTCTTCGACGCCGAAGAGTGGATGCCGGCACCCGGCGCCCTGGACAGCGACGGTGCCGACGCATACACCGACATCACGGCGCACGTCTCCACCGACGGCCGCATCGCGCGCATCGCGTTCCACCGGCCCGAGGTGCGCAACGCGTTCCGCCCGCACACGGTGGACGAGCTCTACCGAGCGCTGGACATCGCCCGGCAGGACCCACGCATCGGGGTCGTGCTGCTGACCGGCAACGGCCCGAGTGCGAAGGACGGCGGATGGGCGTTCTGCTCCGGCGGCGACCAGCGCATCCGCGGCCGCCACGGCTACCAGTATGCCCCGGCGGCCGACCCTTCGACGGGCTCGGGGACCGACCCTTCGACGGGCTCAGGGACCGACCCTTCGACGGGCTCAGGGACCGACCCTTCGACGGGCTCAGGGACCGATGAGGGGTCCACCCTCTCGGCCATGAGTCGCCTCCACATCCTCGAGGTGCAGCGCCTCATCCGCTTCATGCCGAAGGCCGTGATCGCGGTGATCCCCGGGTGGGCGGCGGGCGGCGGTCACTCCCTGCACGTCGTCTGCGACCTGTCCATCGCGTCCGCGGAGCACGGTCGTTTCAAGCAGACGGATGCCGATGTCGGGTCGTTCGACGCCGGCTACGGCTCCGCGTACTTCGCCCGGCAGATCGGCCAGAAGTTCGCCCGGGAGGTCTTCTTCCTCGCCGAGGAGTACTCGGCACAGCGGGCGTACGAGATGGGGGCCGTCAACCGCGTCGTGCCGCATGCCGAGCTGGAGCGCGAGGCGATCAAGATGGCCCGCGGCATCCTGACCAAGTCACCGACGGCCATCCGCATGCTCAAATTCGCCTTCAACGCCGTCGACGACGGCCTGGTCGGCCAGCAGGTCTTCGCCGGCGAGGCGACGCGCCTGGCCTATGGCACCGACGAGGCGGTGGAGGGCCGGGATGCCTTCCTCGAGAAGCGCGAGCCCGACTGGGCGCCATACCCGTGGCACTACTGATGCCCTCATGAGGCTGGAACCCGTCGCGGGCGATGACCCGCGCGACCTGCTCCGTGCGCTGCGGGCCGCCCTCAACGGCGGGGGACCGGCGGTGGGCCTCGGCATGCTCGGCGCCCAGGCCGCCGCTCCGCCCGAAGTGCCTGCCGGCACGGCGGTCGTCGTGGCGACCTCCGGCTCGACCGGCACGCCCAAGAACGTCGCCCTCAGCCGCAACGCCCTCACCGCGAGCGCCCTGGCCACGGCGGAGCGGATCGGCGAGGGCTCCTGGCTGCTCGCCCTGCCGGCCAGCTACGTCGCCGGCCTTCAGGTGCTCGTCCGCTCGCTCGTGCAGGGCAGGGAGCCGGCCCTGCTCTCCGGCACCTTCTCGGCGCAGGCGTTCACCGCCGCCGCCCTCACCATGGCCTCGAGCGATGGCGGCATCCGAATACCGACGTTCACCTCCCTCGTCCCGGCTCAGCTGACCCTGCTGCTCGATGCGGCCGAGCACGAGTCGGCCGTCCGTGCGGCCCTGCGGTCCTTCTCGGCTGTCCTCGTCGGCGGGCAGGCGCTGCCGCCGGTCGTGCTGGAGCGGGCGACACTCGCCGGCGTGCGCGTCGTGCGCACCTATGGGTCCACCGAGACCAGCGGCGGCTGCGTCTACGACGGCGTCCCGCTCTCGGGCGTCCGCGTTCGCGAGAAGGGCGGCGAGCTGCAGATCGCGGGCCCGACGCTCGCCGACGGGTATCTCGGGGATGAGGGGCTGACGGATGCGGCGTTCCCCCGTGATCCCGACCGCACCCGCTGGTACCGCACCGGCGATGCCGGCATCGTGGAGGACGGCGTCGTCCGCGTGCGGGGCCGCATCGACAACGTCATCGTCTCGGGTGGCATCAATGTGTCGCTCGACCGCGTCGAGCGCATCGTGCGCGCCGTTCCGGGGCTCGAGGCGGCCGTGGTGATCGGCGTCCCCGATCCCAAGTGGGGCGAGGCCAGCGTCGTGGTGGCGCCCCGGGGCGAGGCCCTGCGTCGCAGCGAGTCGACGCAGCTGCAGGAGGCGCGCGACGCGGTGGCAGCGGATGTCGGACCTCACGCGCGCCCCGGTCGCCTCGTGCTCGTGGACCGGCTCGACACCCTCCCATCGGGCAAGCCGGACCGCGAGGCCATCCGGCGCGCCGTCGCGGGCCTCTCCCGGCGCAATCCGTCTACGCGTTGACGTCCACCACGCAGAAGCGGTTGCCCTCGGTGTCTTCGAGCACCACGTAGTCGGCGTCCTCCGGATACCCGTCCCAGTCGACTTCCCGGGCGCCGAGCCCGAGCAGCCGCTGGATCTCCGCCGCCTGGTCATCGGCGTAGAGATCCAGGTGCAGCCGCGGCGGATAGTGCTGGGGATAGCCGGTCACCGAGAGCGCGATGCTCGTGCCCGGTCCGTCCCACGTGCCCTTCTGCGGCGGGTCGAGGATCACCCAGTCATCCGACGGCTCGCCCCGGTCGACGTAACCCAGGGCCGCACGCCAGAACTCTCCGGCGCGGTCGATGTCTTCGACGGTGAGCACCGTCGTCCCGATCGTCAGCATGCGTCCAGTGTTCTCGCACGAGCGTCGGCGGACAACCCCTCTGCACGCCGTGGCGCGGACGACCCCATCTGCGCCATAGGATCACTTCTCGTGGCAGGCAACCCGAGCAAGAACCGCAAGCGTCCCCCGGCGAAGAAGCAGAAGCCGCGGGGGAACCCGGAGAAGGCGCACGTTTCGCGCGACCCGCGCAAGATCGAACCGGCGACCTTCCGCGACTGGGTGGGCGCCGCGCGCCTGCGCACGCTTCCTCTCGCGTTCACCCCTGTTCTCATCGGCACCGGTGCCGCGGTGCTCACGACCGGCGAGCTCCACTGGGTCATCGCGCTGGCCTGCCTCGTCGTCGCGGTCTCCCTGCAGATCGGCGTCAACTACGCGAACGACTACTCGGACGGCGTCCGCGGGACGGACGACCACCGCGTGGGCCCAGCCCGCCTGACGGCGTCGCGGCGTGTGAAGCCTCGCGCGGTGCTCACGGTCGCACTCATCTTCTTCCTCATCGCGGCCCTCGCAGGGCTGGCGATCGTCATCCGCACGCAGCAGTGGTGGCTGCTGCTCGTCGGCGCACTGTGCCTGCTGGCCGGCTGGTTCTACACCGGCGGCAAGCGCCCCTACGGGTACTACGGGCTCGGCGAGCTCTTCGTCTTCGTCTTCTTCGGGCTCGTCGCCACGGTCGGCACGACCTGGGTGCAGGCCCTCATCATCCCCCAGGAGGCCTGGTTCGGCGGTGTGGCGGCGGGCCTGCTCGCCTGCGCTGTGCTGCTGGCCAACAACCTGCGCGACATCGACCAGGACCGCCTCGCGGGCAAGCGCACCCTGACCGTGCTGATCGGCAAGCGCGCGACGCAGTGGCTGTTCACCCTCTTCGTACTCGGCGCGTTCGTCATCGGCGTCTACCTCGCCGTGTTCTACCCGATCGCCTGGCTCACGCTGATGGCCCTGCTCGCCGGCATCCCCGCGATCCTCATCGTGTGGACCTACCGCGATCCGCGCGAGCTGGTCGTGGCGCTGGCGCTCACGTCACTGACGTCGATCGCGTACGGCGCCATCCTGTTCTGGGCGTTCGTCGGCTGACGCGCCCGCAGAGCGCCGGCTCGGGCCCCAACTCCGGCTCCAACTCCGATCAGCGTTCGCCGGATGCCTCGCCGCGGCGCGACGCGTCGACCGCGTCATCCTCGATGTCTTCGTCGGGGCGGGTATCCTCCGCCCGGGCGGGGCGTGCCCTGCGGGCGGCGACGGATGCCGAGACATCGGCGAGCGGGCGGCGGAGGAAGAGCAGCGAGAGACTGAACCCGATGAGCGCGGCGAAGATCGCGGTCAGCCAGTAATACTCGCGCATGATCGGGATCAGCATCAGCAGGCCGAACGGAACGAGGAATGCGAGCAGCCGCAGAACGGTGTAGACGACGACCGGTGGGAGCTTCACCCGTCCAGTTTAGGTCGCCGTCTGCGCGCCTCCGGGCGGGCCTGCTGTATACCCGCTCACAGTTCGGCAACGACCAGCCGAAGGCGAGCCGACGCGCCTAGGATGGGAGCGTGACACGGCTGCTCCTCATCCTCGGGTTGCTGGCGATCGCTTTCTGGGTCTACAGCATCGTCGACTGCGCCGTGCAGCCCTCCACCCGGCACCGTGGTGTGTCCAAGGGCGCCTGGATCGCCATCGTGGTCCTGCTTCCCGTCGTCGGCGGCCTCCTCTGGTTCGTGGTCGGCCGCAGCGGCAGACGCACCGCGAAGGCGATGCGAGCGCCCGACGATGATCCCGAGTTCCTCAACCACATCGGCACGGTGAGCGACCAGGACGAGCGCATCCGCCGCCTCGAAGAAGAGCTGGCTCAGCTCGACGCCGAAGACGACGACCCCAAGTGGAGCAATCCGCCCACCGGACCGACGCCCGCTGCGGGCGCGACGGGCGGAACGCCCTCGCCCGGCCCCGACCCCGACGGAGACGACACCCGGGGCCAGCGCGGCGCCGTCGGCTGACGCGTGACCGACCGCTCCCCGCGCGTCTCGTCACCCGCGACGGATGCCGCAGCCGCCCTGCTGGGCGAGCTCGTCTCCCTCGGCCTCCGGCACATCGTCCTCAGCCCCGGCTCGCGCTCCCAGGCGCTGGCCCTCGTCGCCGCCCGGCTGGAAGCCCGGGGCGACGTGCGCCTGCACGTGCGCATCGATGAGCGCGTCGCGGGCTTCACGGCTCTCGGCCTGGCACGAGAGACCCAAATGCCGGTTGCCGTGGTCTGCACGTCCGGCACCGCGGCTGCCAACCTGCTGCCGGCGGCGCTCGAGGCCCACCACGCGGGAGTGCCGGTGATGATCCTCACCGCCGACCGGCCGCCGGAACTCCGAGGCGTCGGCGCCAACCAGACCACGCGTCAGCCGGGGATGTTCGCCCCGAGCACCCGATGGGAGGCCGATCTTCCGGTCCCGGAAGAGGTGGACGACGTGGGAGACTCGTCATCCACTGCGATGCTCCGCGCCCTCGCCGGCGAGGCATTCGCCGCCGCGCTGGGCGCAGGCACTCGTGCCGCGGGGCCGGTGCATCTCAATGTGCCGTATCGCGAGCCGTTGGGCGGGCAGCTGCCGCCCTGGTTCGAGCGGGCCGAGCCTGCGCCGGAACCTGAGGTCCCCGCCGACGCCGAGGTCGTCTCGGGGGCGCTGTACCAGGGAGGCGGGGGCATCGGCGAGGCCGATCAGCCCGCCGAGCCGCAGGACGAGCCGTTCATCCTCGAGCGAGGGCCGCGCACGGTGGTCGTCGCCGGTGCTGACGCGGGGCCGGATGCCGAGGCCCTCGCGTTCGAGGGCGGCTGGCCGCTCGTCGCCGAGATCGTCAGCGGCGCTCGCTTCGGACGGCAGGCGGTGCGCGGCTACCGCACGCTCCTGCGCGACGCGGAGCTCGGTGGACGGATCGAGCGCGCGGTCGTCTGGGGCCACCCCACCCTCAGCAGGGAGGTGACCGCCCTGCTGTCCCGGCCGGAGGTCGAGGTCGTGGCGCTGCGCGGCCCCGGCGAGCCGCTGAACCTGAACGGCCTGACGATCGCCGCCGACACGGTGCGCGTTGCGACGGGGGAGCCCGATCGGTCATGGCTCGGCGCATGGCTGCGCGCCTCCGCCGCGGCATCCGTCGATCTCGACCCGCCCGCCCCCGACACGGCGGCGCTCTCGTCCTCCGACTCGGCCGAGCGGCTCGCCGCCGTGGCCGCCGAGCTGGCGGCCGTCCGGCGGCCACTCGATCGCGAGGGTCTCGTCGACGCTGTGTGGCGAGCCACCTGGCCGCACGACCGCCTCATGTTCGGGTCGTCCCGGCTCGTCCGCGTGGCCGACGACGTGCTGGCCGGCAAGAAGGTGCCGGTGCATGCCAACCGGGGTCTCGCCGGCATCGACGGCACCATTGCGACGGCCACGGGCGTCGCCCTCGGGAGCCAGGCCGGGGGAGCGCCCGGCGTGACCCGGGTGCTGCTCGGCGATCTCGCCTTCCTGCACGACATCGGGGCGCTGGCCTTTCCCCCGGGTGAGGACGAACCGCGCCTGCAGGTCGTCGTCGGCAACGACGGGGGCGGCACGATCTTCGACGGACTCGAGGTCGCCGCCGTCGCGTCGCCCGCCGACATGGACCGAGTGCTGTACACGCCCCAGGCGGTGGGGCTCGAGCACCTGGCGCGCGCCTTCGGCTGGGAGTATGCGCGCGTGACGACGCGCGCCGCGCTCGACCAGGCGCTCACCGCGCCGGTCGTCGGACGCCAGCTCATAGAGGTGCCGCTTTCGCGCTGAGCCCGCCACAATTGCTCCATGAGTCACGATGATGCGACCTCCTGGACGATCCATCCCTCCGACGCCCTGCGAATCGGAGACGGCTTCCGGCTCTCCGACCGCGACCCGGAATCCACGCCGGGGTACGAGGGGAAGAAGGCCGACGGCACGGCCGATCTCGAAGAGGGGACCCCGTTCCTCGACGGTATGCAGGAGCGGCTCTACGCCGCTTCGGTGGGCGGAGATTCAAAGGATGCGCTTCTCCTCGTCGTGCAGGCCATGGACACTGCCGGGAAGGGCGGCATCCTCCGCCACGTGATCGGATCCGTCGATCCGCAGGGCGTCCATCTTGCGGCGTTCAAGAAGCCGACGGAGGAGGAGCTCGCGCACGACTTCCTCTGGCGCATCGAGAAGCAGCTGCCGGCGGCAGGTAAGATCGGGGTCTTCGACCGGTCGCACTACGAGGACGTGCTGATCGGTCGCGTTCGCTCCCTCGTGCCGCCGGAGGAGATCGAGCGGCGATACGAAGCGATCAACGCCTTCGAAACGGATGTCGCCGGCCGAGGCATCCGCATCGTCAAGGTGATGCTGCACATCTCCAAGGACGAGCAGAAGGCGCGGCTGCAGGCGCGACTTGACCGGCCCGACAAGCACTGGAAGTACAACCCGGGAGATGTCGATGAACGGCTGCGGTGGGACGATTACATGGCGGCCTACCAGACGGTGCTCGACCGTACGTCGACCGAGGTCGCACCGTGGCACGTCATCCCGGCGAACCGCAAGTGGTACGCGCGGCTCGCGGTGCAGGGGCTGCTGCTGGACGCGCTGGAGAAGATCGACCCGCAGTGGCCAGCGGCCGACTTCGATGTCGAGGTGGAAAAGGCGCGGCTCGCCGCGTCCTGACCCGCTTTCTGCGCCGAGTGCACGGCAACCCGCCGAGCACACGGCCTCCGCGCGTCGCGATGCCGTGCACCCGGCGAGAGGCGGTCCACTCGTGCTGAGATAGATGTTGCTCATCCTCATCTTCAAGGCCGGCTGGTGGTGGGCGCCGCTTGCCCTGATCGGCGGATTCGTGGCGATGCTCACCACGCTGGCCCGCATGCTGTTCGCCCCGCAGTCGCGGGACTCCCGGGTGGCCTCGCGTGTGGGGGAGTAGCGGGCGTTCCCTCCTTCGGAGGATGTCGCGCACGTCGGCCCTTTCTCCGGTGAGGAAGCCGAGAAACGCGACATTCTCCGAAGTTGCTCGTCGGCCCCGTCACGAAGCGTCGAGCGGTCGCCCCGTAGGGTGGCCGGATGACGGGAAGGCGCGAGCACGACCAGGTGGGCGACCGCAGCGACCGAGACCAGGTGTGGGCGATCGCCGACGGGTATGTCGCGGCGCTCGCCGTGCACGAGCCGGATGCCGCGCAGGCGCTCGGTCGCGATAATGGGCCGCTGCTGGCCGACATCGGACCAGCGTGGCTGCTCGAGCGGTACGCGCTGCAGCGTCGCACGCTCGCCGACCTGGACGCCCTGCCCCCGGCGGCCGGGGATGAGACCCTTCGGGCGGCGCTGCGCGAGCGGGTCGAGCGCGAGCGGCTGCTCTTCGACACCGGCTTCACGACGCGCCTCGTCGCCGGGCTCGCCAGCCCCGTCCACCTCATCCGCTATTCATTCGAGGGTGCGCAGCTGACTCCGGATGCCGCAAGTGTGCGCCTCGTCGCGCGCCTTCGCGCCGTGCCCCGGGCGATCGGCCAGTACATCGACACTCTCCGGTGGTCACGCGCACAGGGGCTGGCCGGGCGCTTCTCCGGCACGGGCGTCGCGCCCGTCCGGCAGATCGACACCCTCGCCGCCCAGGTGGAGGCGTGGGCGGCGGATGACTGGTTCGGTTCGCTGACGGTTCTCGAGGGAGCGGATGCCGCGCATCGCGCCGACTTCCGGGCGGCGGCCGAAGAGGCGAACACCGCCTTGCGCGGGCTCACCGAGTTCCTTCGGGAGGACCTCCGGCCGAGCGCCCCAACCGCGGACGGGGTAGGTGAGGCCGTATACGGCGACCTTGCCGCCGCTATGCTGGGCGCGCGCATCGACGTTGCCGACACCTATGCCTTCGGGTGGAGGGAGCTCGAGCGACTGACGGACGAGGCGACGCTCCTCGCATCCCCGCTCGGCGGCACCGGAGCCGACCCGGTCCGCTCGGCGGCAGACATCTTGGACTCCGATCCGCGCTACCGGCTCGAGGGCATCGACGCCATCCGGGAGTGGCTGACGCTGCGCGTGCACGAGACGATCGACGCCGTGTCCGGCACCGCCTTCGACCTCCCGCCCGCGGTGCGCGACGTCGAGTGCATCGTCTCTCCGTCCTCCGCCGGAGTCGTCTACTACACGCCGTCGCCCCCCGACGGCTCCGAGCCCGGCCGCATCGTCTGGACGATCCCGAGCGGCGTGCCGGCGGCCGCGACGTGGCAAGAGGTCTCGAGCGTCCATCACGAGGGGGTTCCCGGGCACCATCTCGAGCACGTCATGAATGCGTCCAACCTCGGCTTGCACCCGTGGCAGCGCCATCTCTGCCACATTCACGGCTACGCGGAGGGCTGGGCCCACTACGCGGAGCAGCTCGCCGACGAGCTCGGCCTGATCCGCGACGACGCGGAGCGACTGGGACTCGTGCTCGGCCAGATCTGGCGGGCCGTGCGGATCGTCGCCGACATCGGTTTGCACACGGGATGGGGCATCCCGTCGAACACCCTCATCGACGACGTGGAATGGACGCCCGAGGTCGCCCGCCGGCTGCTCGTCGAGCGGGCCCTCGTCGAACCGGCGCTCGCGCGCTTCGAGGTCGATCGCTACCTGGGCTGGCCGGGGCAGGCGCTGGCGTTCAAGGTGGGCGCGCGCCTGTGGCACGACGCGAGGGATGCCTGGGCGGCCGAACGCGGCGACGCGTTCACGCTGCGCGACTTCCACCGCGAGGCGCTGGGCTTCGGCCCGATGGGGCTGGGACCCCTGCGCCGGCTGCTCCTGCGCGACTAGAGCGACGACCGGGCCGCGCGGCCGGCATCGTCGCGGACGATCACGCCCGCCTTCATCACGAAGTCGATGCCGCGCAGAGCTGTCGTCCCGCGAGTCGGGTCCTCTGTCATCGCAATGAGGTCGGCCGCGTAGCCCGGTCGCAGCGCGCCGAGTTCGTCCCCGACCCCGAGCCACGACGCGGGGCGGAAGGTGGCGGCGCGGATGGCGCCGACCGGGTCCAGGCCGCCCTGCTCCATGTGCTCCAACTCGCGGACGGTCGCCGAGGTGCCCTCGAAGGCCCAGAATGGCGGCATGTCACTGCCGAGCAGCACGTCGACGCCGGCATCCAATGCGAAGCGGTAGGACTCGAGGTGCCGATCCGCCGCGCCGAGCGCGCGCTCCTGCATCCACGCCGGCACACCGAGCTCGTCGAAGAAGGAGCCCGCGCGCGTGACCACGAGCGTCGGCACCAGCGCCACGCCCCGCTCCGCCATGAGCGCCGCGACCTCGGGCGTGAGCTCGTATCCGTGCTCGACGCAGTCGAGGCCCAGCTCTACCGCGTCGGCGATGACGGCCGCCGGACCGGCGTGCGCCGTGACCTTGCGCCCCCAGGCGTGGGCGGTGGAGATCGCTGCGGCCATCTCGTCCCGCGTGAGCTGCGGGGTGGTGATCTGCTCGTGCTCGCCGGCGATGCCGCCGGAGACCATGATCTTGATGAGATCCGCTCCGGCCCGCAGCTGTCCGCGCACTCCCCGGGTGAATTCCACGGGCCCGTCGCACTCGAGGGTGTCGTCCGTGTCGTGACCGTGCCCGCCGGTGCAGGCGAGCGCTCGACCGGCGGTGAAGATGCGGGGGCCCGGCACCAGACCGGCCTCGATCGCCCGGCGGAGGGCGAAGTCCGCCCCGCCCTTCTCCGCGACGCAGCGCACGGTCGTGACTCCCGACAACAGGGTGCGGCGGGCGCCGTCCGCCATGTACAGGGCGAGCTCGTGGTCATCGAGCGCGCTCACCGCGTCGCCGGACGGCCCCGGCAGCGACAGCGAGAGGTGCGTGTGCATGTTGATGAGCCCGGGCATCACGTGCGCGCCGCCGAGGTCGATGGCACCCGCATCGGAAGGAACGGAGCTCGCCGGGGCGATGTCACGGATGACCCCCTCCCGGATCACGACGGCCACGCCGTCCCGCGGTTCCGGGTCGATACCGTCGACGAGCCGCAGGTTCGTGAGGATCGCGTCGCCGTGGGGAAGGAGGCTGCGGACGGTGCCGGTCATGCGAGGGCGTCCACGATGGGGCGGAACTTCACGCGGGTCTCCAGCAGTTCGGCCTCCGGGTCGCTGCCGGCCACGATCCCCGCACCCGCGTGCGCGGTGACGGGGATCGTCTCCCCGCTGCCCGCGGAATCCTCTGACACATCGAACTGGGCGCACCGCAGGGCGATGGCCCACTCGCCGTCGCCGTTCCCGTCCACCCAGCCGACCGGCCCGGCGTAGCGACCGCGGTCGAACGGCTCGAGCCGCCGGATCACCTCGATCGCGGCAGCCGTCGGGGAGCCGGCCACTGCCGCCGTCGGATGCAGCGCTCCGACGAGGTCGAGCGAGGAAGCGCCGTCCGAGAGATCGCCCTCGACATCCGTCGCCAGATGGAAGACGTTCGGCAGCTTCAGCGTGAAGGGCTGCTCGCTCGCCGCGAGGGCGCTCGTGTGGGGACGGAGCGAGGAAAGCACGCTCTGCACGGCGTAGAGGTGCTCGTCCTGGTCCTTGGCGCTGGTGGCGAGGGCGAGGGATGCCGCGGTGTCCGCATCCGCGTCGGCTCCCCGTGGGGCGGTGCCGGCGAGCACACGGGCGGTCACGGTTCCGCCCGACACCGTGACGAGTGTCTCGGGACTGGCGCCGATGATGCCGTCCACGGCATACGTCCAGCAGTCCGGGTAGCCGATCGCGAGGGCACGCGCGAGGCGGCGCAGGTCGGCGCCTCTCGGCACGGTGCCGACGAGATCACGGGCGAGCACGACCTTGCCGACCTCGTGGGAGGCGACCGCCTCGAGCGCCTCGCGCACCGAGTCCTGGTACCCGGCCGGTCCCTGAGCACCGGGCCCCAGAGTCGCGGACCAGTAGGGCCCGTACGGGATGGGCTCGCCGTGCCTGGCGTCGCCGGAGGCGGAGTCGTCGAGCTCGATGCGAGTGATCCACGACCGGCCGGCACGTCGGCCGACGACGACCCTCGGCACGACCAGCACGCTCGGACGAGGCGATCGGTCGTCGAAGGCGAAGGCGCCGAAAGCCACGAGGCCCGTGCCGCGGAGCACCACCTCGTCATCGACCGTCGCGACGGCGGCGAGCTCCCGCCAACGCGCCGCGAACCGTGGCGCCCGCGGCATCCGCTCACCCGCCGGCGAGCCGTTGAGACGCAAGGTGAGCGCGCTGCCGATGCCGGCGATGCCGTCTCCGCGGCGCATCCAGTACAGCGGGGAATCCGGATCGGCGTACGCCAGCACATCGTCGATGGACTCGATCGCCCGCGTGGTGACCCGCAGCCGAGGGACGTCGGCGGAGGCGGGGTCGGTCACACCTCCAGCCTAGACTCGGAGGGTGACCCCAGAGCCGATGCGCCCCATCCCGGGCACCCGGCTGACGTTCCGCTGGCGCAAGTGGGACGGGTCCCCGCACTGGCAGCACGACTGCTACTACCTGGGCTCCGATCGGTGGGGCGACTGGTTCGGACAGCCGGCCGGATCGCACAGCTCCCGGCCGGGTCGCGATGTGGTGATCGAGCACGCCGACATCACGCTGCTGCCGCCCAGCGGCGACTACGCGCTGACCATGAACGCGCCGCCGAACCGGACGCGGATCTACATCGACATCGCGTGGGATCTCCGCTGGTCGGAGAACGGCGAGCCGACCGGGATCGACATGGATCTCGATGTCGTCGACCATGCCGTTCGCGGCATCTACATCGACGACCGCGACGAGTGGGACGAGCATCGCGTGCGGTACGGCTACCCCCTGCACATCGTCGAACGGCTCGAAGCGCTCGCGGTAAACTTGGAAGTGCGCGTGACGGCACACGAAGCACCCTTCGATGCGTCGACCGCCGAGCACTGGTTCGCCGTGCTGAAGGATCTCCCGCGCGCCCCGATGGGGCTCCGCCCCAAACCCCCGGCTTGCTGACGCGCGCCCTAGACTCGACCCCGTGACACCGCACGACGCTTCCGAGCCCAACCGCGCCGACCTCGGCAAGGATCCGGCGCGGGTGAGCGGCATGTTCGACCAGGTCGCGAAGAACTACGACCGCACGAACACGGTCCTCAGTATGGGGAACGATCAGCTGTGGCGCGCGGCGACCACGCGGGCTGTCGCCCCGAAGCCCGGCCAGCGGATCCTCGACCTCGCGGCGGGCACCGGCGCGTCATCCGTCTCCCTCGCGCGCAGCGGCGCCGAGGTGGTCGCGGCCGACTTCTCGCCGGGCATGATCGCCGAGGGGCGTCGCCGGCACGGCGGCATCCGGAATCTCACCTTCGCCGAAGCGGATGCCACGAACCTCCCGTTCGAGAACGCCTCGTTCGACACCGTCACGATGTCGTTCGGCCTGCGCAATGTGAACGATCCCCGCAAGGCGCTCGCGGAGCTGCTGCGGGTCACAAAGCCCGGAGGTCGTCTCGTGGTGTGCGAGTTCTCGCATCCTCCGTCGCGCGGCTTCAACGGGCTCTACGGGTTCTACAACAACCGGGTGCTGCCCGTCGTCGCCAAATCGGTCAGCTCGAACGCCGAGGCCTACGAGTATCTCAACGAGTCGATCCGGGACTGGCCCGATCAGCGCACGCTCGCCGGCTGGATCCGCGAAGCCGGCTGGGCGGATGTCGCCTACCGCAACCTGTCATTCGGCATCGTGGCCCTGCACCGGGCGACCAAGCCCTCCTGACCCGAACCCGTCTCCGCCCGGCACCCGGGTAGGCTGAGGGAGTGACACCGAGCCCCTCCGCGTCGGGCTCGCGCCTGGCGAGCAGACTCGGCCTCAGCGACCGCATCTTCATCGGTCCCCAGGCAGGGCGGCTGCTGTCGAAGGTCGAGGCGGGCCTCGACCTCGTCGAGGACGGGCTGGCGCTCGACCTGCGCGTCACCGATGCACTGGCCGACTCCGCGAGCCGGTATCTGTATGAAGCGGGCGGCAAGCGCGTGCGTCCCCTCCTCACGCTGCTCACGGCGCAGCTCGGAGACGGCAACATCCCGGGTGTCATCGACGCGGCGAAGGCGCTCGAGATGACGCACCTGGGGAGCCTGTATCACGATGACGTGATGGATGGCGCCGACCGGCGTCGCGGCGTGCCCAGCGCGCACGCGGTGTGGGGCAACAGCGTGGCCATCCTGACGGGCGATCTGCTCTTCTCCCGAGCGAGCCAGCTGATGGCGCACATGGGCGACCGCGCCATCCGCCTGCAGGCCGACACCTTCGAGCGCCTCGTGCTCGGCCAGATGCACGAGACCGTCGGCCCCCAGCCGGGCGATGATCCGATCGAGTTCTACCTCGAGGTGCTCTCGGACAAGACCGGGTCGCTGATCGCGGCATCCGCGCAGGCGGGCATCATCTTCTCCAACGCACCCGAGGAGCTCGAGGCGCCGATGGCCGTGTACGGCGACAAGGTGGGCGTGGCCTTCCAGCTGATGGATGATGTCATCGACCTTTCGCCCAATCCCGAGGACACCGGCAAGGTGCCGGGGACCGACCTGCGCGCGGGCGTGCCGACCATGCCGTATCTCCTGCTGAGCGCCCGGGATGACGCCGCGTCGCGCGCCCTCCGCAGCAGGATCGATCACGGCGTGGCGCAGATCGCCGACGGCGCGGATCCCCGCATCCTCGACCACGAACTCGACCAGCTGCGCGACGACGACGCCACCGAGAGCACCCGGGCGCTCGCACACGAGTGGTCGCAGGCGGCCGTCGAGGCGCTCGCTCCGCTGCCCCGCGGAGCCGTGCGCGACGCGCTCACGCGTTTCGCCGACGCTGTCGCCGACCGCACCAGCTGACCTTCGCGGGCTCAGCCAGACCACAGGCTCCGGGACCGCCGTACGGACCGGGGAACGGAAAGAGAAGACCCATGACCAAGCTTCGATTGGCCATCGTCGGCGCGGGCCCCGCCGGCATCTACGCCGCCGACATCCTGCTCAAGGCCGAGCGCAAGTTCGATGTCTCCATCGACCTCTTCGAGCAGCTCCCGGCGCCCTACGGCCTGGTCCGCTACGGCGTCGCGCCCGATCACCCGCGCATCAAGGGCATCGTCAGTGCCTTGAGGGAGGTGCTCGACCGCGGCGACATCCGCATCTTCGGCAACGTCCGCTACGGCGCGGACATCACCCTCGACGACCTCAAGCGCCATTACAACGCGGTGATCTTCGCGACAGGCGCCATCCGCGACACGAGCCTCGACATCCCCGGCATCGAGGCCGCGGGGTCGTACGGCGCGGCCGACTTCGTGAGCTGGTTCGACGGCCACCCCGATGTGCCGCGCACCTGGCCGCTCACGGCCGAGTCGGTCGCCGTGATCGGCAACGGCAACGTGGCGCTCGACGTATCGCGCATGCTGGCCAAGCACGTCGACGACCTGCTTCCCACCGAGATCCCCGAGAACGTCTACGAGGGACTCCGCTCCAGCCCCGTCACGGACGTGCACGTCTTCGGCCGCCGGGGCCCGGCCCAGGTGAAGTTCACCCCGCTCGAGCTGCGGGAGCTGGGCGAGCTGCGCGACGTCGACATGGTGGTGTACGACGAGGACTTCGACTACGACGACGCGTCGCGCGCGGCGATCGCCAGCAACAAGCAGGTCATGGTCATCGATCGGGTGCTCCAGGCGTGGCGCAAGCGCCCTTCGGCGAACAACTACGCCTCGGCCCCTGAGCCTGTCGAACGGGCATCCCGCCGGCTGCACCTGCACTTCTGGGCGAAGCCGCTGGAGGTGCGCAAGGACGCCGAGGGCCGGGTGTCGTCGTTCGTGTACGAGCGCACCCGCCCCGACGGCGAGGGTGGCGTTGTGGGAACAGGGGAGATCCGCGAGGTGCCGGTGCAGGCGATCTACCGGGCGGTCGGCTACTTCGGATCGCCGCTGCCAGGCGTACCGTTCGACAAGCGTCACGGCGTCATCCCGAACCACGAGGGCCAGGCCCTGCACAAGGACTCCAATGAGCGCGTGCCCGGGGTGTACGCGACCGGCTGGATCAAGCGCGGCCCGGTGGGTCTGATCGGCCACACCAAGTCCGACGCGATGGAGACGGTGCGTCACCTCATCAACGATCAGGGCTCGTGGTGGCAGCCCTCCGACCCGTCGGAGGAGTCCATCCCGGCGCTGCTCGACGCCCGTGCGGTGCGGTGGACCGATCTCGACGGCTGGCACCGCCTCGACCAGCACGAGGTCGCGCGCGGCCTGCCGCACGGCCGTGCCCGCGTGAAGGTCGTCCCGCGCGAGGAGATGGTGCAGGTCTCGCGCGCCGAGTAGCGCCAGCCGATTCAGTCCGCTCAGGTGCGGGCGCCGATCACGACCCGCGAGACCTCCTCGATGCGTGGATGCCGCTGGTCACCGTCGTGCACGACGCCCTTGTGCCACGTCAGCTCCAGGCCGTCCGGCGTATCCACGAGCACCGAGAGGTTGTTGTCGAACCAGGGTCCCTTGGTCGTGGTCCACTCGAACGGCGGATCGGGCACCTTCGCCGAGCGCGCTACGACGGCGCCCACGGGTCGGGCGAGGCCGTACGACATCACGACCGAGAACCAGCGCATGAGAATCGGCAGCGGGTTGCGAACCGGCGAGCACACGGCCTGCACGATGCGGCCGCCGCCGGATCGCTCCACCTCGGCGATATAGGAGAAGTGCACGTCGCCGGAGAGGATCAAAAGCGACTCCGGCGCCGGGCCGCGGCCACCGTCGGCGATCTCGGTGAGGGTTCGGGCCAGCGCCTGGAAGCTGTTCTGCCAGGCGGCCCAGTGCTCGAGGTCGACGATCTGCCGCAGGCGCTCACCGATCCGCGCGGGGAACCTCCCCCAGGCGCCCTGCGAGACGGCCTCGTCCCATGACTCCACGTGGTGCAGTCCGATGGGCAGCAGGAACGGGAGGGAGCTCGCGATCAGCAGATGCCGGAACCCACCCCGCAGCTGCTCATCCAGCCACTGCCATTCGGTGGAGTCGACCAGTGCGCGGGCGGTGGGGGTCAGATCGCGTGCGGCCCGCGAGTCGATGACCACCAGACGGATGCCGCCGAAGTCGCGGTGATAGCTGAAACGGTACGTGTCCGGCTGGCGGTCGATGCGATCGGCGAGGGCGTCGAGCGCGTCGCTCACATCCGCCTCGCCGGGACCGGTGTGAGCGACGATCCGCTGCCAGATCTCGTCGGCCGCGCGCTGCGCCGGCGAGAGGTTGCCGAGGTGCTGATACACCCAGTACGAGGCCAGCCCGGCGACGATGCGGCCGTGCCACCAGGACGTGGCATCCATCTGCTTCTTCCAGTCCAGCGAGGCGTTCCAGTCGTCACGCACGTCGTGGTCGTCGAAGATCATGGCGCTCGGCACCGTCGAGAGCAGCCACCGGATGCCATCGTCCGACCACGCGAGCCGGTAGAGGTGGGCGTACTCCTCGAAATCTTTGAGCTCCTTGCCGGGCGGCTCGCTGATGTCCCGCCGGCCGCGGATGAACTCCTGCATCGCCTCCGTCGTCATGTCGGCGTACACCTGGTCGCCCAGCAGGAGGATGAGGTCCGGGCGCAGCGACGCGTGCTCGGCCAGCGCCAGCGCGAATGTGCGCATCGCGTCGACGCCGTGTGTGCGGTTTCCCTTCGCATCGTGATCGACGCTCGTCCGGCACGAGCCCCATGCCATGCGCAGGGGCCGCTCGGCGGCGCGGGCGGCGATGACGGGCGCCGGGAAGGCAGAGTCCGGCTCGGGCCACACGCGCTCGCCGTCCAACCGCACCTCGTACGGCAGCACGGATCCCGGTACGAGGTCGTCCACGGCGACGAGCGCGTAGTGGTGACTGTGAACGGCGAACGTTCGGGCGCTCCACTCCCGCTCGCCGGCGTGCACGCTCACCGTGGCGTCGCGGTCAGTCTCCACCCACACGCTCGCACAGGTCTCGGCGGTGTAGCGCAGCATCGGACCGATGAGGAGCGGAGTGGATGCCATGGTCCATGTCTAGCGCCCCCGGCAAGCGCCTGCCACGGGTCGGGTCGTCGGCCGACCCGTCGCTAGGCTGGCCGGGTGACCGAGACCCCGGAGTGGCAGCCCGACGTTCTGGGGGAGCCCTTCCGGCAGCTGACGCTGCCGCTCGACGACGACAGCGAGGGTCCCGTCGTCGCGACGCTGGTGCGCGCGCTCGCTCATCACGAGTGGTGGCGGATGCCGCGGCCGCCGCTCGAGGACGTCGATGTGCTGTACGTGCACGGCTGGTCGGACTACTTCTTCCAACGCAGCCTCGCCAAGTACTGGACCGACCGGGGCGCGCACTTCTACGCCCTCGACCTGCGGAAATACGGACGCAGCCTGCGCCCCGGGCAGACCCCGGGCTACATCGCCGACCTCGACACCTACGACGACGACATCGCGGCCGCCCTCTCCGCGATGGGCCGACCGCTCGACGGCTCGAAGCACGAGAGGCGGCTGGTGCTCATCGGCCACTCCACCGGAGGGCTCGTGCTGAGCCTCTGGGCGGGGAGCCACCCGGGGGAGGCGGACGCCGTCATCCTGAACAGCCCGTGGCTGGAATTCCAGCTCAGCGCCGTCACCCGCGTCGCGGTGGCGCCGATGGTCGGGCTGCAGGCGCGGCTGCGACCGTTGGAGACCCTGCCGCAGGTCGACTTCGGCTTCTACACGCGCGCCCAGCGCGAGGCGCGCGGTGCCGACCTGGACGTGCGCCCGGAGTGGCGCCCCGAGCAGTCCTGGACGGTGCACAGCGCCTGGCTCAACGCCATCCTCGTCGGGCACTCCAAGGTCGCGCTGGGCCTCGGCATCCAAGCTCCGGTGTGCACGCTGCTTTCGGCCAAGTCGGCGGTGCCGACCCGGTGGTCCGACGACCTCACCCGCGCCGACACCGTGCTGGTCGTCGACGACATCGCCCGCGCCGCGCTCAAGCTGGGGGAATCCGTCACCGTCGAGCGCGTTCCGGGCGCGCTCCACGACGTCTTCCTCTCGCGTGCGGACGCGCGGGATGTGGCGTACGAACGATTGGACCGGTGGGTGATGGGGTGCCTGGGCACCAAGCGCCTGCCCCTGTCGCCCGCAACCTACGACTGAGTCGCGAGGGGCGATATCACCGGCCGTCGATGTAGCGGATCACGACCCCGCGTGAGTCCGCGTTCGGCCGACGATCCGCGTACATTGAGGTCACGTCGCGGAGGAACCCTCCCTCCGCGAAGGTCGCGATAGGCCTCGATCCCCACGCGAGTCGGTACGGTGCGCAGCGCCGAGGAGTCCCTCCGGACACTCGCGCAGCGGGCCTCAGCGGAAGTTGATGAACTGCAGGTCGACGTCGAGGTCGGCGTTCTTCAGCAGCGCGATGGTCGACTGCAGGTCGTCGCGGCTCTTGGACTGCACGCGCAGCTCGTCGCCCTGGATCTGCGACTTGACCGACTTCGGTCCCTCGTCGCGGATGATCTTGCCGATCTTCTTGGCGTTCTCCTGCGAGATGCCGTCCTTGATCGTGGAGGTGATGCGGTATTCCTTGCCGCTGGCCACCGGATCTCCCGACTCGAGGCTCTTCAGGCTGATGCCGCGTTTGACGAACTTGCTCTGCAGCACATCCAGCACCGCCTTCGCCCGTTCCTCCGAGCTCGCCTTGATCAGGATCGCCTCGCCGCTCCACTCGACCGACGCGCCGGTGCCCTTGAAGTCGTAGCGCTGCTCGACCTCTTTGCGCGCCTGCTGCAGGGCGTTGTCCGCCTCCTGGTGATCGACCTTGCTGACGATGTCGAACGATGAATCAGCCATGCGGAAAGTCTATCGGGGCGTGCGATGTCGGTGCAGGCGCCGGGGAGCGAGGGGTTCCAGAGTCGGAGTGCCGACTCGCGGCTCGGCCTGCGGGTTGGGTCACGAGTTGATATCGATGGCCCAGCGAGGTGAGGACGTTTCGGGCGGCGATGATAGAAATGTAAGCGCTTGCATAAATGCGAGCAGAGGAACGGCTGCAATGGCGCCCCCGGTGCCGCGACGGCTGCACTCATTCCCACACGTGAGGAAGGCAACACCGATGAAGGTGAACAGGAGCGGCGCGCTCGCACTCGGCGCGCTCGTGACAGGAAGCATGCTGGTACTCGCCGGCTGCGCCGGCGGCGGCGAGAGCGGGGACACCCCCTCGTCCGCACCCGAGATGGCTGGAGAGTTGACCGTCTGGGTCGACCAGAACCGCGCGGATGCGCTGAAGGACGTCGTCGCGACGTTCGAGGAGGAGACCGGCGTCGACGTGACGCTCGTGGTGAAGGACAACGCGAAGATCGCCGCTGACTTCACGGCTCAGGTGCCGACCGGCAAGGGTCCCGACATCACGATCGCCGCCCACGATGCGCTCGGCCAGTTCGTTCAGGACGGCCTCGTGGCACCGATCGAGATCGGCGACAAGGCAGGCGACTTCCTCGACGTCGCCATCTCGGCCTTCACCTATGACGACAAGGTCTACGGTCTGCCGTACGCGATCGAGAACATCGCGCTGATGCGCAACACCGCTCTCGCCAGCGAAGCCCCGGCGACGTTCGATGACATGATCGCTGCGGGCGCCGCGGCGGGAACGAAGTACCCCTTCGTCGTCGGACTGAACCCCGAGAACGCCGATCCGTATCACCTCTACGGATTCCAGACCTCGTTCGGCAACTCGGTCTTCGCGCAGAACGAGGACGGGACCTACGACGGTTCGCAGCTCACGATCGGCGACGAGGCCGGCCTCGCGTACGCGAATTGGCTCGGTCAGCAGGGTGCCGCAGGCACGGTGAACCTCAACCTGACGCAGGATCTCTCGAAAGAGGCCTTCAACTCGGGTGAGACGCCGTTCATCATCACCGGACCGTGGAACGTTGCCGACGCGCAGGCCAAGGGCATCGAGGTCGCGATCGACCCGATCCCGACCGCGGGTGGCGAGGTCGCCGCGCCGTTCGTGGGCGTGCAGGGCTTCTATCTCAGCGCGAAGTCGGAGAACACGCTCGCCGCGAATGAGTTCCTCGTGAACTACATGGCGCGCGAAGACGTGCAGACGGCCCTCTACGAGGTGGGAGATCGTCCCCCAGCGCTGAAGGCCGCCTACGAGGCAGCGCAGTCCGATCCCATCACCAAGGGCTTCGGTGACGTCGGAGCCAACGGCGCCCCGCAGCCGAGCATCCCCGAGATGGGCAGCGTGTGGGAGGCGTGGGGTGTCGCTGAAGCCGCGATCATCAAGGGCGCCGACCCGGCGGCCACGTGGACGAAGATGACCGAGGACATCCAGGCCAAGATCGACGGTTAGTCGGTCGGTGCGGGGCGGCGCCTGTACGGGCGCCGCCCCGCCCTCTACTCTCTCAATCACCAGGGCACAGCCCGAGACAGGAGCCGACCATGACCGGGCCCACGCTCGAGGAAGAACGCGTGGCGGGAACCCCTGCCGACAAGGCGATCCAGCGCAGACAGAGGCGCGCGGCCGCATACGCGGAGGCTGCCGGTGCGGGCTGGAAGGTCTGGCTGGTCAAGATCGCGTCGCTCGCGATCATCGATGCCCTCGCCGTCTACGGCATCTTCGTGCTGATCGCGCAGGACAACTGGCTGATGCCGCTCATCATCGCGATCGTGGTGATCGCGGTGAATCTCGTCTACCTGACGCCGGGACTGCTTCCCGCGAAGTACCTCACCCCCGGCATCCTGTTCCTGCTGGTCTTCCAGATCTTCCTGATCATCTACACCGTCTACGTCTCCTTCACGAACTACGGGTCCGGGCACAACTCGTCCAAGGATGACGCGGTCAATGCGCTGCTGCTGCAGTCGCAGACCCGCGTGGAGGATTCCGCTGCCTATCCCGTCAAGATCCTCGAGCAGAGCGGCGGCTTCTACCTTCTGGCGACCGACGAGGACGGAGAGGCGCTGCTCGGCGGAGCAGACCAGCCTCTCGCCGAGGTCGATGACGCTCAGTTCGAGGGTGAGCAGGCGGTCGGCGTCGACGGCTACACCACGCTCGACTTCGCGGGCATCCTGGCCAACCAGGATGCCATCGCCTCTCTCGCCGTCCCGCTCACCGACGACCCGAACGACGGGTTCCTTCGCACGACCGACGGCTCGACCGCGTACGTCTTCACCTCGACGCTCGCGTGGGACCCCGTCGCCGACACCATGACCGACACGGAGACGGGAACCGTCTACAGCGACATCGGCACGGGCGCATTCACCGCGGAGGACGGCACAGAACTGCTGCCGGGCTGGCAGGTGGCGGTCGGCGCCGACAACTACATCGCCGCGTTCACCGAACCGTCGATCCGCGGCCCGTTCCTCTATGTGCTCGTCTGGACATTCGTCTTCGCCATCCTGTCCGTGGTCACCACGTTCGCGCTCGGGCTCTTCCTCGCGATCGTCTTCAATGATCCACGGATGAAGAGCAAGCGCTTCTACCGAGTGATCGTCATCCTGCCCTACGCGTTCCCCGGCTTCCTGACGGCGCTGGTCTGGGCGGGAATGTTCAATCAGGACTTCGGCATCATCAACCAGTGGTTCTTCGGCGGCGCCGCCATACCGTGGCTGCAGGATCCGTGGTTGGCGAAGATCGCGATCCTCACCGTCAACCTCTGGCTCGGCTTCCCATACATGTTCCTCGTGTGCACCGGAGCGATCCAGTCCATCCCCGAAGATATCCAGGAGGCGGCGAAGGTCGACGGTGCGGGGGTGTGGGGCATCTTCCGATACATCAAGTTCCCGTTGCTCCTTGTCTCGGTTGCCCCCTTGTTGATCTCGTCGTTCGCGTTCAACTTCAACAACTTCGTGCTGATCTACTTCCTGACCCAGGGCGGCCCGCGTTTCCCCAACGCCTCCATCAACGTCGGTCAGACCGACATCCTGATCTCGATGGTGTACAAGGTGGCGTTCGTCGGCGCCGAGCGCGACTATGGGCTCGCCAGCGCGTTCTCGGTGATCATCTTCCTTCTGGTCGGAACCATCTCGTGGATCGCGTTCCGACAGACCAAGGCCCTCGAGGAGTTGAACTGACATGAGCGCAGAACAATCCGCCGGCACCGCTCCGGAGATGCTCGCCGTCGACTACGCGGCAGTCCTCGAGAAAGCCCCGAAGGAAGCGAAGCTTCCCCGTCGGCCATTCTCGAAGTACTTTCGCGAGACCGGATGGCGGCACATCGTCGGCATCGCCGTGCTGCTGTTCGCCGTCTTCCCGCTCGTATACGTCCTCTCGGCCTCCCTTAATCCCGGGGGCACGCTCCTCACCGCGAATTCGCTCTTCTCCAACATCAGCTTCGAGAGCTACTTCGCGCTGTTCCAGGACCCGAACTACCCCTACGCGGCGTGGTGGGTGAACACGCTCATCGTCGGCCTCGCCACGGCCGTCGGGACGGTGTTCCTCTGCGCCCTCGCCGCGTATGCGTTCTCCCGCATGCGGTTCACGGGACGGCGTTTCGGACTGCTCACTCTGCTTCTCGTGCAGATGTTCCCCCAGCTGCTGGCCTTCGTCGCGATCTTCCTGCTGATGTCGGCCATCTCCGACGTGTTCCCGGCGCTCGGCCTGAACTCGCTCATCGGCCTGATCATGGTGTACCTCGGTGGGGCGCTCGGGGTGAACACGTATCTGATGTACGGGTTCTTCAACACCGTGCCGGCCTCGATCGACGAGGCGGCGAAGATCGACGGTGCCGGACACGCGCGCATCTTCTTCACGATCATCCTGCGCCTGGTCGCGCCGATCCTCGCCGTCATCGGCCTGCTCGCCTTCACCGTAGCGTTCGGCGAGTACGTGATCGCCTCGGTGGTCCTGATCGACGTCGACAAGCAGACGCTTTCCGTCGGGCTCTTCCAGTTCGTCTCCAACGCGCAATCGAAGAACTGGAGCGTCTTCGCCGCGGGGGCAGTCGTGGCGGCGATCCTTCCTATGGCGGTGTTCCTGTCGCTGCAGAGATTCATCGTGGGCGGGCTCACGGCCGGCAGCGTGAAGTAGACGGTGCATGCGCGACAGGCTCGAACGCTTCGACGCGCTGAGCGCCGGTCTCGCCGATGGTGTGCGGCAGCGTGAGGGACTCTTCGGCCTCATGCTTCTGGGATCGGCATCCGATGAGGCCGCCGACCGGCGCGACGAGTGGTCCGATCACGACTTCTTCGCGCTCATCGAGAGCGGTCGCGGCGACGAGCTCCGCCCCGACCTGAGCTGGCTGCCCGACCAGGACCGGCTTGTCCTGACCGCGAGGGAGGGCGAGATCGGGTTCGTCGCCGTCTACGACGACGGGCACGTCTTCGAGTTCGCATTCTCGGATGTCGAAGAGCTGGCGGGGGCGGTCGCGGGGGAGGCCACGGTGGTGCTGGATGACGACGCGGGCTCGGTTGCGGGTCTTCTGGCTCGCGCCCGCTCGCGTGCCGCGGCAGCCGATTCATTCGATCCCGCCAACGACGCGAGCCTCGTGCTCGTCAAGCTCCTGATCGGTGTCGGGCGCGTGCGCAGAGGCGAGGTGCTGGGCGGCGGGCAGTTCGTGCGGGGTGCGGCCGTGCAGCACCTCGTGCGTGCCATCCGGGGGCGCTTCTCGGAGCGCTCCACAACCCTCCGCGACACGATCGACCCTCTGCGGCGCTTCGAGCGCGACTTTCCGGAGTGGGGAGGCCGGATCGCCGCGCTGCTCGACGCACCCGTCGAAGACGCGGCCCACGGACTGTTCGACTTCGCCCGCGAGATCCTCGAGCCCGGCTGGCCGGAGTTCCCGAGTCGGGCCGCCGATGCCGTCGCGGCGCGTCTGTGCTGGCGTCAAGCCCGACCCTAGGCCTCACCTCGCGCGCGCGACCGCCCAGCGGAACGCGTTGTGCAGCACGTAGCCGCCCGAGCCGTCGCCGAACGGCTCCGCGGCGGCGGTCACCACGGCTTTCAGCTCGTCGATCGTCTCCTCGTCCTCGCCGAGCAGGATGCCGCGGACGAGGGTGTCCTCATCGGCTGCGTGCCATGGCGCGTCGACGATGCCCGCCGCCACCAGCTCGAGCGACGCGGCGCGCAGGGCCGCCTCGAGTCCTCCGGCCGGCCGGAGCGGTCCGTCCGGCCGCGGCTCGTCCTCGAGTGCGGAGGCCACGGCGGCCTCGATCACGTCGACATCATTGCGGGCGCCCTCCGCCCAGTTCGAGACGGCGATCAGCCCACCAGGGCCGACTACGCGGGCGAACTCATGAAGGGCGTCCGTGGTGTCCGCGGCGAACTGCAGGGCGTTGACGGCGGTCACCACCTCGAAGACTCCGTCGTCGAAGGGAAGCGATTCGGCGCCCGCCACCACGACCTCGACTCCGGTGCGCCGGGCGAGCCCGACCATCGCGGGTGCGGGATCGGCGCCGACGACCGAGGCTCCAGTATCGCGCAGCAGTGCGAGGAACTCCCCGCTGCCGCATCCGACGTCGAGCACTCGCGTGCCGGGCCCGATATCAGCCGCATCCATCAGCGCGCGCCGCGCGGGACCCGCGAAGTCGCCCCACAGCTCGGCCCATCCGGCCGCGACATCCGACCAGCCCGATTCATCGGCACCATCCACCATCCCGCCAGCGTAGCGACGCCCACCGGGTCCTCCACAGGCGGTAGGCACGCGGTCCCGACGTACTGGATACTGAGTTCCATGTCAGCGTTGACCACCATCGGGTTGCCCGTAGCCCTCGGAATCATCATGTTCGGCCTGGGGCTCAGCCTCACGATCGCGGACTTCGCGCGCGTCCTCAAGCAGCCGAAGGCAGTGCTCATCGCCCTGGTCTGTCAGCTGCTCGTGCTGCCCGCCATCTGCTTCGGCCTGGTGCTCGCCTTCCAGCTCCCGCCCGTGCTCGCGGTCGGCATGATGATGCTGGCCGCCTCACCCGGCGGAACGACGGCGAACCTCTACAGCCACCTCTTCCGGGGCGACATCGCCCTCAACATCTCCCTGACCGCCGTCAACTCCGTGATCGCCGTGATCACGCTGCCGCTCATCGCCAACTTCGCCATCTGGTACTTCGAGCCCTTCGACGACCAGCTCGGTATGCAATGGGCCAAAGCCGCCGAGGTGTTCGCGATCGTGCTGCTGCCGGTCGCGCTCGGCATGCTCGTCCGCCGGCTGTGGCCGCGGTTCGCAGATCGGATGGACAAGCCGGTGCGCATCATCTCGGTCTTCGTCCTCGTCATCGTCATCGTCGGGGCGGTGGCGTCGAACTGGGCGCTGCTGCTGGACAACTTCGCACGCCTCGCCCTCATCACGATCGTGTTCTGCCTGATCAGCCTCGCGATCGGATACTTCGTGCCTCGCTGGCTCGGGATCGGGACCCGCCAGGCGATCGCGACGTCGTTCGAGATCGGCATCCACAACGCGACCCTGGCCATCGTCATCGCGCAGACCGTGCTCGGCTCCGTGGAGCTCAGCCTGCCGGCAGCCGTCTACGGCGTGCTGATGTTCTTCATCGCCTTCGGGTTCGGTTTCGTGATCCGCGAACGCAGAAGAGCGGATGCCGGCGCCGCCGCCGAGGCAGAGCCCGAGGCGTCCGCGCGTTCGTAGACTGGCACGCACCGTTCTTAGACTGGCAATGAGGTGATGCCCATGCGTCCGCTGACCGAGACCGAGTTGCGCGCGTCCTTTGTGAACGCCGATCCCGACGAGCTGCGACTGGCCGCACTGCCGCCCGACTTCCTGCTGACCGACTGGGATCACCTGGACTTCTTCGCGTGGCGAGACCCGCGCACGCGCAGCCGCGGCTACATCGTCACCGAACGTGACGGGCGACCGACCGGCGTCGTGTTGCGAGCGGCGGAAGGCACCTCGCGCGCGCGATCCGCACTCTGCAACATCTGCCACACCATGCAGCCGGCCGACCAGGTGGCGCTCTTCACCGCGCGCCGTGCGCGGCCGGCGGGAGAGGCGGGTGACAGCATCGGCACGTACATCTGCGCAGACCTCTCGTGTCACGAGAACGTGCGTCTGGCGTTCCCGCTCGCACCGAACGAGGTGCGGGGGAGCGTCGACCGGCGCATCGATGGCGCACGGCAGCGCTCCGAGGCGTTCGTCGAGAAGGTTCTGGAAGGGGCTGCCGTATGACCGAGCAAGGGCGGGTTGTCGTCGTCGGCGATGCCCTCATCGACGAACTGCGCGATGACCGAGGGGTCCGCGAGTTCGTCGGCGGCGCCGCACTCAATGTCGCGGTCGGTCTCGGCCGGCTGGGGGTGCCGACCTCGCTGATCGCGATGGTGGGAGAGGACGAGGACGGCGCTCACATCCGCGCATACCTCGGCGACTTCGGGGTCGAACTGATCGCCACGGCGTCCCCTCGCGGCACATCACGGGCGGTGAGCGTGCGCTCGCGAGCCGGTGAGCCCGAGTATGTGTTCAACGAGGCGGCCAAGTCCCGACGCATCCGGTTCGGCGATGCGGAGCGCTCGGCCATCGCGGTCGCGCCGTACGTGGTGATCAGCTGCTTTCCCTTCGACGATGTGGCGCAGACGCTCGAGCTGGCCGACGCGGTGCGCGGAGCGGCCCTCGTCATCGACCCGAATCCGCGGTCCGGCTTGCTGACCGACCGCGCAGAGTTCGTGCGCGGGTTCGAGCAGCTCGGGGCGGATGCGGCCCTGATCAAGGTCGGCGACGACGACGCCCAGCTGCTGTACGGGGTGGAGCTCGACGAGCTGCGCGCCCGGCTGATCGATCTCGGCGCGTTGGCCGTGCTCGCCACCCACGGGGCGGCGGGGGCCACGCTGGAGGCGGCCGATGTGCTCGTCACGCGCCCGGTATCGACGCTGCCTGGCGCGATCGTCGACACGATGGGTGCGGGCGATGCGACGCTCGCTGCGGCGGTGGCGTCGCTGGTCGCCGACAGACCGCAGGACGAGGATGCCTGGGCCTTGGCGCTGGAGCGGGCGATGGATGTCGCGGCCGCGACCTGCCGCTTCGAGGGTGCCCTGCTCCGCCTGCCGTCGCTGCTCGACGTCGATCTGGAGTCGCTGGGCACTTAGTTCCGCGCTGTCGATTCGCGTTCTGGCGGCGTTCACCGCCGTAGCGTGTGCAGATTGGGCAGCGCCGCGTTCCGCCTTCCGGCGCCGATTTCGGTACCCCCGGTTCACGGAGTAATATGGCTTCTCGCGCCTCCGATCGTCTGGAAAAGTCGGGCGGGTGCGCACTGGCGAGTTACCCAAGCGGCCAAAGGGATCTGACTGTAAATCAGACTGCTCAGCATTCGGGGGTTCGAATCCCTCACTCGCCACCATTGTCCTGGGCCGCGACAGAGAGGTCACCTGAGTCGCGACATAGGTTGACATTTTCTACGAGAGCCCGGCCATCGGCCGGGCTCTCGTCGTTGGTGCGCCACTGTTCGCGTCCAGGCTCGATCCAGCGGGATTGGGGCGCCGCAGTCTCTTCGGGGCGCACCTCTTCCGCCCCGAGGAGCGCAAAGCGCCCCAAACCCCGCCCCAGACTCGGGAGAACCGAGACCCTGCCGTCAGGGGACGGAGAACTCCTCGTCGCTGAGCAGCATGACCACGCCGCGATCGGCGAAGTTGCCGATGTCGGCGACCGCCGCCTGGCCCTCTGGTGAACCGAATCCGGCGAGTGCATCGTCCTTGGACTCGAACAGGACCTCGCCGAGAAGATAGAACTCCGGTGTGGATCCGTCGATGGAGTCTATGTGGCCCGCGGTGAGGCGGATGGCGCCTGGTATCCGACTGGCGATGGGGACGTGCGTGCTGCGGTAGTACTCGTCGAACGCCGCGGGATCGGTGGGCTGCCGGTAGGCGACGGTGATGCGATAGGCCATGAGTCACTTCCTCGTGCTCAGAATCGTGGCTGGATCTTCCCACGCTGTGCCGAGGGGCACAAGACGAGTCGTCGCGCGCACGCGGGCGCCGCCCAGGCACTCGGCGGGGTCGCTTCGCGCCGCTTCCCGGATGGGGGAGGCGGCACGAAGCGACCGAGGCAGCGGTCGACGACTACGCGGCCGACCAGCCGCCGTCCGAGGCGAGGATCACGCCGTTCACGTTGACGCCGTCATCGCTCAGCAGGAACGTGATGGATGCCGCGAGGGCATCGGGCTCGACGGGATCCGGCATCACCGACATGCCGACGCGTACGCGCTCGGCGCCGAGGGCCGAGGCGAAGTTCGCCTCGATGTTCGTGATGGTGGGTCCGGGCGCCACCGCGTTCACGCGGATGCCCGAGGGTCCGTACATGAACGCGCTGCTCTTCGTGAGCCCGGCCACCGCATGCTTCGACGCCGTGTAGGCCGCGCCGGCGGCGGAGCCGCGGAGCGCCGCCTCCGAAGCGGTGTTGACGATGGAGCCGCCGCCCTGGGCGAGCATCGTGGGGATGACGGCGCGCATGAGCTTCATGGTGCCCGTCACGTTGATCCGGAACACGCGGTCCCACACGGCATCCGTCACATCGCCGACGGGCGTCATGTCGTCCATGATCCCGGCGATGTTGGCGAGGGCGTCGACGGTGTCGCCCGCGGCCGAGACGATCTCGGCGATCGACGCGTCATCCGTGATGTCGCCCACGACCGGCACGACGTCAGCGCCGGCGTGCTCTGCGCGGAACTCGTCGAGGCGCTCCTGCGAGATGTCCACCGCGATGACGCGACCGCCTTCGCGTGCGATCCGGGATGCCGTCGCGCGGCCGATGCCGGATCCGGCTCCCGTCACGATCACGGTCTGCCCGGTGAAGCGGCCCGCGTCGATGCGCTCTTTCCACTCACGCAGGCGCACGCTGGCGGCGGCGGCGTCATTCGCATCGACGACGGACTCGGCCTCGACACCGGCGGGCACTTCGCCCGCGGCCGCGCGGCGCACGAGTTCGTCGAGCGTCTCCTGGCTGAACGCGCCCTTGCTCATGCCGACGAGCCGCTTGATCGCGAGGCGCCTCACCGGGCGGAACACGTCGGCCGACTGGCCGCCCTGGGCCAGCATGTCTCGCAGGATCGGACCGCCCACCGGGTCGGCGAGCCAGTTCGCGATGGAGGTATCGCCGGTGAGGCGCTGTGTGTTGATGGTGGTCATTCGGGTCTCCCTTTTCTACCGGACAGCAATGTCCGGTAATACGATACATCAGTGGACAGCGATCAGCCCAAAGCAAACCGAGGACCGAGTGCGGGCCCCGAGAATCGCCGCGCCATCATCGCCGCAGCGCGCGAGGTCTTCGCCGAAGAGGGGATGCGCGCGCCGCTGAACGCCGTGGCACGCCGGGCGGGCGTGGGGCAGGGCAGCCTCTACCGGCACTTCCCCGATCGGCTGGCGCTCGCCGTCGCGGTCTTCGACGAGAACATCAACGAACTCGAGGCGCTCGTCGGAGCCGAGCGCTCTGTCGATGACCTCTTCCTCAGCATCTCGGAGCAGGCGATGGCCTCGACGGCGCTCATCGAGATCATGACGGAGAACCAGCACGACGAACGGGCGGTCGCCCTGGCCGGGCGAGTGCGTGCGATCGTCGTGGCGCTCGTGGCCGGCGATCACGAGGCGGGTCGCATCGGCGGGGGCGCGACCGTCGACGACGTGCTGGTCGCCATCACGATGCTGGCCTACGCGGTGGCCTATACCCCCGAGCCTGCGCGCCCCCAGATCATCGAACGAGCTCGGCGGATGTTCCACGCCGCCTTCACGGCGCTGACCGCATGAGGATGCCGGCTGGGTAGCCTGTCGGGATGGAGTGGACAGCCACCGGAACCCTCACCGCACGGCCCGCGCTGGCGCATCCGGAGCTGCTCGCTGTACCCGTGACCGCCGCGCTGGGGGTCCTCGACCCCGCGCTCGCGGCATCCGTGGGAGTGGCCCCGATCGATCCGAACGTGGCGGACACCGCGGCGTTCTGCGAGCGCTACGGAATCTCGATGGATGCCTCGGCGAACTGCGTCGTGGTCAAGGGGAAGCGGGGCGGCGACGTGCGCTACGCAGCCTGCATGGTGCTCGCCTCGACAAGGGCGGACGTCAACGGCCTCGTGCGCCGTCACCTGGATGTGCGCTCAGTATCGTTCGCGCCGATGGACGAAGCCGTCGCCCTGACCGGAATGGAGTACGGCGGCATCACGCCGATCGGCCTGCCGGCCGACTGGCCGATCCTCGTGGATGCTGCGGTCGCGGCTTCCCGGGAGGTCGTGATCGGCGGCGGGGTGCGGGCGAGCAAGCTCTTCCTCCCCGGATCCGTCCTCGCTGCCCTGCCGGGCGCGCAGGTGATCGAGGCGCTGGGCCGCTCGGTCGGCTGATCCCTCCACAGGAACCCCGGCGCCACGGGTATCCACAGGGCACGGGGACCCTGTTCTCGGCCATCGGGCGCGTGTCAGGATGAGCACGCGGGGCATCCCGCCGCGAGAGAGGACCACGATGACCGCGCCCGGCCACGAACTGCATCCCCAGCAACCGGCAGCAGCCGCGAAGGGCCGCCCGACCCTCATGCGCGGCGCCGTCTGGATCGCGATCGGCGCCCTGATCGCCGCGGCCATCGTCTGCGTGATCTGGGTGCTCGTGGGCTCCCAGAACGACATCGTCGGCAGGGCGTTCCTGACGATCCTGCTGCTGGCGGGGTTCGCGTGTGCCGCGCTGTACGACTCGCAGGTCGCTCCGCGTCGGCCGGACTGGTACGTCATCGCCAGCATGGTCGCGTGGGTCATCGCGCTGCTCGCCGGTGCGCTCAAGATCTGGATGCCGTACTACAGCACCTACAACGATTTCGACAGGTACGGGTGGGACAACGGCGTCACCCGGTTCTTCGAGTTCCTGGCGATCGTCGTGATCCTTCGTCTGGCGCTTCTGCACGTGCGCCTCTACCTGAAGGCGCATTCGCGCTACGTCACGACGTTCACCACCGTGGTGACCATGGTGACGATCGCCCTGGTCGGCATCCTCGTCGTGATGCTGCTCGTCCCACTGTTCTTCCCGCGCGAGATCGACTACGCGGAGTTCTACTGGAGAGTCGTGGTGGCCCTGGCCATCCTCGCGGCCGTCGGCACCGCGCTAGTGCCGCTGATCAACGCCCTGAGTGCGCCGAAGAAGCCCGCGGCGCCCAAGGCAGCGCCGTTCCACTACCCCGCTCCGACCCAGCAGTGGCCGACGTACGCGGACGGCATGACCCCGTTGCCGGTGATGCCCGACGGGACGCCCGACTGGAACGCCTACTACACGGGGTACCCGACCTACGCGCCTCCGCCCGCCGCGGCATCCGCGTATCCGGCGGGGCCGCCTTCTGCAGCCGCGCACCCGGCACCCTCTCACCCGGCACCGGCGCACCCGGCACCGGCGCACCCGGCACCCGCGCCCTCCGCGGCGGTGCCCCCGTCATCCGCCCCGCAGACCGCGCCGGCGCAGGGCGAGTACCCGCCGCCCCCGCCCCTGCCCCCTCGGCCGCCGCTGCCCTGACGGCCGCTCGGCCGACCCGCTCGGCCGACCCGTTCGGCCGGCCAGTCAGCCGTCGCGATCGTCGCCCAGGATCTCCAGGGCGGCCATGGCGGCGTTGTGCCCCCCGATGCCGCTCACCGCGCCGCCTCGCCGCGCGGCCGATCCGCACATCAGCACCCGCTCGCGGCCCGAGGCGACGCCCCACCGGGCCGCCGGGTCGTCGAGGATGTCGGCCGAATCGACCCACGGCCACGAAAGGGGGCCGTGGAAGATGTCGCCGCCGGTCATGCCGAGCGAGTGCTCGAGGTCGAGCGTCGTGCGTCCCTCGATGCAGGGGGAGCCGTCGGGCGCCTCGTACAGCAGCGGGGACAGCGGCTCGGCCAGCACCGACTCCAGCGAATGCTGCGCGGCCGCCAGCAGGGCATCGCGCACCTGGTCGGGGTCGCCCTCGGCCGCGATGGCGTGCGGCACCTGCAAGCCGAACAGGGTCAGGGTCTGGGCTCCGGACGCCTGGAGATCGGGGCCGAGGATCGACGGATCCGTCAGGGAGTGGCAGTACACCTCGGCAGGGAGGGGTCGCGGGATGCCGCCGGCAGCGGCCTGCGCGTGAGCCGACTCCAGCTGCGTCAGCGTCTCGTTGATGTGGAAGGTGCCGGCGAATGCGGTCTCCGGCGACACGTCTGCATCGTGCAGTAGGGGCAGCCGACGGAGCAGCATGTTGACCTTGAATTGAGCTCCGGACGGGCGCTCGGCATCCGTAGGCGGCGCCCCACCTGCCCGCAGAAGTTCGGCCAGCACGGCGGGGCCGACTCCGCTCAGCACCAGCCGTCCCCGAACTGTCGCCGGAGCGGGACCGGCCGTTCGGACCTCGCCATCCGGCGAGACCTGAGTGACGGGGGAGTCGGTGCGCAGCTCCGCACCGGCCGAGCGCGCCGCGCGTTCGAGCTCGGCCGACACGCGACCCATGCCGCCGACCGGCACGTCCCAGTCCCCGGTGCCCCCGCCGATCACGTGGTAGAGGAAGCAGCGGTTCTGTCGCAGGGTCGCCTCGTCGGCGCTCGCGAACGTGCCGATGAGACCGTCGGTCATCACGATGCCCCGGGCGATGTCCGACTCGAGCGTACGCCGCACGAGGGCGCCGAGCGGGCGCTCGATGACCGACTCCCAGACCTCTTCGTCACCCAGGCGTGCGCGAGCCTGCGCCCTGGTCGGCAGAGGCTCGGTGAGCGTCGGGAACAGCGCACGGGCCAGCGGCGCCAGGCGGTCGTAGAAGCCGGCGAAGCGCCCGCCTTCTGCGTCGTCGCCCGTCACGCGGGCGAACGAGCGTGCCGTCGCCTCGGCATCCTGAGTGTCCACAAGGATGCCGCGCGACGGATCTGCCGGATCCGGCGTGTAGGAGGAGTACCGCCGCCGGCGCAGCTGGATGCCGAGCCCGAGATCGTCGATGATGCGGCGCGGGAGCAGGCTCACGAGGTAGGAGTAGCGCGAGAGGTTTGCGTCGACGCCACGCCACGGGCGCGCCGAGACGGCGGCCCCGCCGAGGTGGCCGAGGCGCTCGAGCACGACGACAGATCTGCCGGCCGAAGCCAGATATGCCGCCGCCACCAGCGCGTTGTGGCCACCGCCGACGATCACGACGTCGTGGGTGAAGCCCGCGCCGGTGCTGGAAACCATGACTTCACGGTACCCGGCTAGCGTTGAGTCAGTGTCAGGGTGACAGTGCCGCGTTGCGGTGGTTGGATCCTGATCACTTGGTGTCTGGCTCTTAGCGTCGTTGTCGCCTCCGGGTTGGCGTTCATGGGTTTTGCCGGCACCGGGTGTGATGGACCGGCCGGCGTGACTTGATAGGAGCGTGGCATCGCCCCCGACTGAGGTTTGTCCGCCGACCGGCCCAACCTGTCCCATTCGGATTAGTTGGAAGGAGACGATTTCCATGGTGATCGTCCTTGGCGCGGATGTCCACAAGGCCACGCACACGTTCGTCGCGGTCGATGAAGTCGGCCGCAAGCTCGGCGAGAAGACCGTGAAGGCGACCACCGTCGGTCACGACGGGGTGTTGCGGTGGGCGAGAGCCCGGTTCGGGGATGAGCTTCGGTGGGGTATTGAGGATTGCCGGCACCTGTCGGCCCGGCTCGAGCGGGACCTGCTCGCCTCAGGGCAGGAGGTGGTCCGGGTTCCGCCGAAGCTGATGGCCCACGCCCGCGCCTCCGCACGGGAGCGAGGCAAGTCAGACCCGATCGACGCCCTCGCGGTGGCCCGGGCGGTGCTGCGCGAACCCGACCTTCCCGCAGCTTCGCACGATGAGTCGACCAGGGAGTTGAAGCTGCTCGTTGATCGCAGAGAAGACCTGGTCGGTGAGCGAACCCGGCAGATCAACCGGCTGCGCTGGCACCTGCACGAACTGGACCCCGAGTTCGAGGTCCCCACCAAGTCGCTGCGGACTCGGGCGCAACGCGAGCGTGTCGCCGGCTGGTTGACCGCTCGCGAGGGTCTGGTCGCGGAGATCGCCCGGGACGTCCTCGCTGACATCACCCTGGTCAGCGTGAAAGCCGACGAGTTGGAGAAGCGGATCATCGCGCTCGTGGAAGCCCGCTACCCGCACTTGCTCGCGATCCCGGGGTGCGGCCCGCTGGCCGCGGCGAAGATCGCCGGTGAGACCGCGAACGCGAACCGGTTCCGGTCTGAGGCATGCTTCGCGATGAACGCGGGCGTCGCTCCCCTCCCGGTCTGGTCCGGAAACACCCGCGGCAGGGTCCGGATGAGCCGCACCGGGAACCGTCAGCTCAACGCCGCGCTGCACCGCATCGCGGTCACCCAGATCCGACTCGAAGGGCTCGGCCGGATCTACTACCGCAAACGTCTCGAAAGCGGCGATTCCACCGTCGAAGCACTCCGCTGCCTCAAGCGGCGTCTTGCCCGCATCGTCTTCAACGCCCTGACAGCGGACCAGCACCCCATCGAACACGCCGCGAATATCCCTCTCGCAGCCTGACACTTGACATAGGAGAAACCCATGACCCGCGAAGCAGACCTCCTCGAGCTGGCCACCGACATCGCCCTCGAGGCCGGTGCGCTGGCGAAGCGACGGCGCGCGGAGGGCGTCTCCATCGCGGCCACGAAGTCGGCGATCGCCGACATCGTCACCGATGCCGACCGCGAGGTCGAGGCGCTGATCCGCGCCCGGCTCGCCGCCGCTCGACCCGACGACGGCTTCCTGGGGGAGGAGTCGGGCGCCGAAGAAGGAGCATCCGGCATCACATGGGTCGTCGACCCGATCGATGGGACGGTCAACTACGCCTACGGCATCCCGGCCTACGCGGTCAGCATCGCCGCGGTCGAGGGTCCACCCGACCCGCAGACGTGGACGGCGCTCGTCGGCGCGGTCTTCGCCCCGGCGATGGGGGAGCTCTTCGCGGCATCGCGAGGCGAGGGCGCGTGGCTCGGCGATGAGCGCCTGCACGTGAACGATGAAGCACCAGCGGGCGCGCTGCTGGCCACGGGGTTCGGGTACGACCCTGCCACCCACGACGGCGACCTCGCACGGGTTCGCCGCGTGATGCCCGTCGCGCGCGACCTGAGGCGCATCGGCGCCGCATCCCTCGACCTCGCCTATGTCGCTGCCGGACGCCTCGACGGCTACTTCGAGCGCGGCTTGAATCCTTGGGATCACGCGGCCGGTGCCCTCCTCGTGATCGAAGCGGGTGGGCGGGTCGGCGGCTATCGTGGAGCGGCCGCCGGATCGGCGATGACCATAGCGGCCGGGGATGCCGTGTACCGGGCCATCGAGGAGATCATCGAAGGGTGACGCCGGGTCGCGCGCTGCACGGCACCCGGTTTCATTGCTCAATGAGACGGCGCGCCCAAGGGCCTTACATGGCATTCCCAGGTGCTCCCCTGTAGTGTTTACCGTATCGTTACATCGCCTCCCCCCCGATTGGCGACGTAGCTCCCCCCGACGGCCGATTGCCGCACCCGAAGCGGCACGACACGAGAGTTCCCTGCGCGTTGCCCCTTGACACACCCATGGCCGAGCCCGCGCCCACGCGGCGTTCGACCCGAGACAGAGCGATGCCCACGGCTCCTCCGATCGGCGGTGACTCGACCTCCCGCTCGGGGCTGCGCAAGCGATCGACCGGGACCGTGCCCACCGTCCAGGCCGGTTGGAACCGCCCGGCTGAGACGCCTTCTGTCCCTGCCCCTCGAGTGATCGTCGAGGCAGCAACTCCGGCTCTCGCCCCCGCCGCTGCCGTCACCCGGCGCAGCAGCCGTGCCCAGGCGTTCACCGCGCCGAGCGCGCAGGCCGCCGCTCCGACCGTCGACCCCGTCCGCGAAGCCGTTCACGAAGCCGCCGACGAGTTCGAGCTGCGCGAGCCGGAGGTCCTGCCCGAGCCCGAAGTCCTGGTCGAGACGGCCGCCGAAGCCGAAATCGACGAGTTCGCCCACGCCGCCAAGCTCTTCAGCTTCACCGGCGAGACGCGCGTCATCCCGCCCGTCGAGGCAGAGGTGGCTCCTCCTGTCGCGGCCCCCTCCGCGCCCCGCGTCGCCCCGACCAGCGCGCGCAATCGAGGCGCCTCGTTCCGACGCATTGCGACCGCATCGTTCTCCGTGGGCGTCATGGGCATCGTCGGGCTCCTCACGGTCGGCATGACCACGCCGGCCCAGGCCGTCGCCGCGGCTCGCTCGACGGTCGACGGCACGATGTCGATCGCCCCTTCACAGAACCCGACGCAGGTCTCCAAGGAGACCGAGGAGATCCAGGCCTACGTCGCGCCAGCCGAGGTTGCCAACGCCGAGCTCGACCGCACGGAGGGATACTCCGCGGTGTCTCTGGCCGAGATCGCGGCCGAGTCCGGTATCAACTACACGTCATCGGTCTTCACCAACGACCAGAACTCGCCTATCCAGTGGCCCTTCGCGGTCGGAGTCGGTCTCAGCAGCGGCTTCGGACAGCGGTGGGGCCGGATGCACGAGGGTCTGGACTTCACCCCCGGCGAGGGAGCTCCCATCCAGGCGATCGCCGACGGCACCGTGCGCATCGCGACCGAGTCGGGCGGCGCCTACGGAGTCACGGTCTACATCGACCACGTCATCGACGGGCAGCTCATCACGAGCCACTACGCCCACATGCAGTACGGGTCGCTCGAGGTCTCGGAGGGTGAGCAGGTCACCGTCGGAACGATCGTCGGGCACACCGGGAACACCGGGCGTTCCTACGGCGCGCACCTGCACTTCGAGCTGCTCGTGAACGGAACGACCCCGATCGATCCGCTCCCGTGGCTGCGGGCGCACGCGGGCGGCTGATGAGGTCCGTCTCGGTTTCTTGAGGACCGCCCCGCGGTGGTATTCTCTTGTGGTTGCCCGCTTGCGGGTGCGCCCCGATAGCTCAGTGGTAGAGCACTTCCATGGTAAGGAAGGGGTCGTCAGTTCAATCCTGACTCGGGGCTCGGACATCCTTCATCGGATGCCGCGCGGCAGGGTAGCTCAGTTGGTGAGAGCGCACGACTCATAATCGTGAGGTCGCGGGTTCAAGCCCCGCTCCTGCTACAACGAAACCTCGGTTGACCGGGATTTCTTGTCCCACAGTCAGGGACAGAGATTCGATGCGTCCAACGTTTATTCAACACTTATCGCTGCGCTGCCGCGCGTTGGTGGCCCGCACAGAACAGGTGCTCGGACCAGTTCGACCGACCTGGGTCGACCTGGCTCACCTCCTAGGTATGAACCGCGAACAGCTCTCCGGGCTGGGCCTGGAGCCGATGCTGACCACCAGCGAGCTCGCCGAATACCTCGGCGTGCACGTGCAAGCGATCTACGATCTGCGCGCGGACGGCCGTGGTCCGGCCGGCATCCGCGTCGGACGGGAACTGCGCTACCGCATCTCGGACGTGAAGAAGTGGCTGAACCGCCTGCATGAGCCGGAACCGCAGCGGGTCCCCATTGGAGGCGAGCTTTGATGGCCGGACGTCCACGTCTATCGATTGGGACGTTCGGTGACATCACGATCACCAAGATCGCTGGTGACCGCTTCCGGGCGACAACCCGCTTTCGTGACTGGGATGGAAAGGCCCGTCAGGTTGTCGCGACCGGGGCTAGCGGCAACGCGGCTAAGGGCGCGCTGAGACAAAAGCTTGCCGAGCGGATGCGCGGTGAGGACATGAGCGGCAGCCTCTCCGCCGACTCCCCGTTCACCGATCCGGCCGAGGCCTGGCTCGCGGATCTGCGCCTCGACACCGACCGGTCGGAGGGCACCAAAGAGGTCTATGAGCGGGAACTGCGCAGCCTCGTTCTGCCCACCTTCCAGCACTACACCGTGCGAGAAGTGACCGTCGGCCGGGTCGAGCGATTCCTTAAGGAGCAGCGGACCAGGTCCTTCGCGCGGGCGAAGCACTCACGCACGATCCTGAGCATGGTGATGGGCTTCGCGGTTCGGCGGGAGCTGGTTCCCCGCAATCCCGTGAAGGAGACTTCGCGGATGAAAACGCCGAAGCGAACTCCAAAGGCCCTCACGCGGGCGCAGATCCAGGCCATTCGGACCGCCGTTCGGGACTGGCGGATGGAGAAGGGGTCCCTAGGACCTCACCCGGACGGTCAGGTCCGCGACCTCATCGAGGTGATGCTCGGCACGGCCATGCGGATCGGCGAGGCGCTGGCACTGCGCAAGTGCGACGCGGACATGGCCGCGAACCCCCCGACCGTAACGGTGTCGGGCACCGTCGTCGTACGCCAAGGAATCGGTGTGCTGCGGCAGCCGACTCCCAAAACCGACGAATCAAATCGGGTCGTCGCCGTACCACCGTTCGCGGCCGCGATCATTCGGCGGCGGTTGGCTCTCCTTGGCACAGAGACGGAGGAGCACCTGCTGTTCTTCACCAGGAACGGCACACCCCTCGCGCCGCACAATGTGCGTCGCACCTTCCGGCAGATCCTCCAGCTGGCGGGACTCGAGGGAGCCGATATCACCCCTCATGCGTTCCGCCGAACCGGCGCGACGCTGCTCGCCAACGAAGTGAACATCGAGACGGCCGCCGCCGTACTCGGCCACACCTCCGTGGCCACGACCCGCGAGCACTACGCCGAACCTGATCGGACGGTGGACCCCGTGCCCGCTCAGATACTTCAGCGACTGGCGCCCGAGCCCTAGCTCCGGACTTCATGGCGGGACCCGGCCAGTCGATAACCTACTTGAGGGCGGTCAACAAGACGACCGATCGCGGCGTACCGTGGCGGCCACTCCAAGGGGCCGAATGGGACGTGGTTTGCGCCACGTGAGTAGGCCGCAGGCGCCTCGCGGACTCCCTCAGAGGCGATGCCTGCGGACAGACTAATCCGGGCGTCGGGCGCGCGTGCGCGCCGTCGCCTCTGCGATCTTCATAGCTCCCACCAAGGGTGCCAGTGGCCCGTGTGTTCCCGCCCGGATGGACAGGTGCTGGATGACCTGCGGGTGCACCAGGCTCTCCACTCGTGCGCGGACGCCTCTCACCAGGCTTTCCATGGGAACCTCGAGCGGACCGCCGATGACGACGTCTTGGGCCTGCAGGGCCGCCACGATGGGAGCGAGGGCAGTGCGGATCGACCGAAGTCAGGCAGATCTGCTTGGCGGGAGACGCTCAAACGTGAATTCCCATTCCGTGAGATTGCAATGATCCGCCTTCACCTGCGGGGCCAGGCGAAACCTTATGGCGCTTCACTGAGGAGGAAGGCGTCCACGGACGGGAGCCACGGGAGATTATTGCGCTGAGCGTCTCGTATCCGTGGTGAAGGGTGTCCTGATAGGGCACCCCAGAGCATCCGTTTGGCTTCTACAGTGGATCGCGTGACCATTCAGAGGCGCGTTCTCGGCACCGCCGCTCTAGAGGTGTCCGCCATCGGGCTCGGGTGCATGAGCATGACCGGCGGCTACAGCGGACACCCCGACCGGGCGCAGATGATCGGCGTCCTCCGCGACGCCGTGGACCGGGGGGTGACCTTCTTTGACACCGCGGAGATCTACGGGCCGCACGCGAACGAAGAACTCGTCGGGGAGGCCCTGGAGCCGGTGCGCGACTCGGTCGTCATCGCCACCAAGTACGCACAGGACATCGACCCCACACAGCGCACGCCTCGCGGTCGGATGCTGCTGCCCGGCGACATCAGCGCCGCGGTCGACGGCTCACTGCGCCGACTTCGAACAAGTTACATCGACCTCTACTACCAGCACCGGGTCAATCCTGAGGCTCCCATTGAAGACTTTGCGGGCGCCATCAGAGAACTGATGGATGCCGGCAAGGTCGGAGGTTGGGGCCTGTCGGAGGCGTCGGCTGAGACCATCGAGCGTGCAAACGCGATCACCCCGGTCACGGCCGTGCAGAGCGAGTACTCGCTGTGGTGGCGGCGACCCGAACAAGAGGTGCTTGCTGTCTGCGAGGCGCACGGGATCGGGTTCGTGCCCTTCAGCCCGCTCGGGAAGGGGTTCCTCACCGGAACCATCGACGACCGGACCACCTTTGAGGAGGGCAACGACCTCCGCGCGCAGATCCCCCGTTTCGCCCCCGAGGCGAGGGCGCACAACCTCGGGCTCGTCGAGAGCGTCAAGGACGTGGCCACCTCGCACGGTGCCACACCGGGACAGGTCGCGCTCGCATGGTTGCTTGCTCAACGACCCTGGATAGTCCCGATCCCGGGCACCACGAAGTTGCACCGCGTCGAGGAGAATCTCGCCGCTGCAGTCCTGGCGCTGTCGGAGGAGGAGCTGGCGCGGCTGACCTCCGCGTCAGACCATGCCGATATCCAAGGCGGACGCTACCCCGAGTTCCTCGAAGCGCAGACCAACCTCTGACCGCATGCTTCTTGAACGTACCGATCGCCCGCGCAGCCCTCAGCTCCTCGCCACCTGGAGCGCCGCGGAGCGTGCCGGCACCGGCGTCGGCGACCGGCCCTACCGGTCGAGCTGACCGTGACGCGCCCTACGAACAGCCCATCCGACGGCGCCCGCGCCGGCGCGGAATCTCAGAAGAAGGACAGGACCATGAACCCTCCCGTACAAGACAAGGAAATCGCCGCCATCATCGAGCGACTCGAGAAGCGGTTCCCCAATGTACCGCCGCCCGAGGTGGCGGCCGTGGCGCTCGAGGCCCATGACGCCTTCAACGGCCACCCGATCAAGACCTTCCTGCCGGTGCTCGTAGAGCGCCAGGCTCAGGAGCGCCTTCGAGGGCGATCAGGCGAACACTCATAGCCGGCGAGATTCGCCCGCAAGAGCAGCCGTCATCGCCACGGGAGTGGGATCGACCCACGGCGAGCGGATTGAGCTCAAACAGAATCGAGAAGATGCGACGGATCAACACGGCGTTGATAGCGTCGGGAACGGCTCTTCCCGTGCTCTCGCTGGTCGCCTGCTCTTCTCCGACCAAACCGCACCCCCTCCGATCGGACTCCCGGCACCGAAAGCGCCGAACCGGCACTCGTGTGGAGCGACGAGTTCGACGGCCCGGCCGGCTCGCCCCCGAACCCGGAGAGCTGGACCTACGAAACGGGGGGCGGGGGTGGGGGAAAGATGAGCTGCAGTACTACACCGACAGCACGACAACGCCTCCCTCGACGGCGACGGTCCCCTGACGATCACCACGCGTCAGATCGACCCGACCACGACTGATCTGCAGTGCTGGTCGGGCCCTGAGGGGAGCGGCATCTGGCCGGCGCTCTGGATGCTCGGAACCGACATTACCGAGGTCGGCTGGCCGCAGTCCGGTGAGATCGACATCATGGAATTCGTCGGCCGCTCACCCAACGAAATCTTCGGGACCTTGCACGGGCCGGCTATTCCGGAGGTCAGGCGTTCAGCGGCGTCCGCGATCTCAGTGGTCCCGTGGCAGCGGACTGGCACGATTTCGAGCTCGAATGGTCGCCCGAGCTCATCATGTGGTCCCTCGATGGCACCGAGTACCACCGGGCGGCCCCGGACGACATCGCGCCCGACGAGTGGGTCTTCGAGCATCCGTTCTTCCTCATCACGAACGTGGCCGTGGGCGGCAACTTCGGCGGAGCGCCAAGGCCTGCTAACGCACGTGCAAGCGGCGTCCGTCAGTGCGTTGTGCCTTCCGCCCCGAGCGGTACTGATCCTCGCCGAGACCGAGTCCGAGCAGGACCTGGAAGAGGCGTTGCGAGCCGGCGTGAGGGGTTAACTGTCTCGGTGGATCGTCGCACCGCAGTTGTTCCACGGCATCCGCGCCTTGTCCAAGACCGGGCTCGCCCTGGACTCCACGTTCGCCCGCCACCTCCTGCAGTCCCTGACCGCCCGACCAACCGGGGCGGCGGATACCCCCACCCAGCAGAGCGCTGTAACCCACCTCACCGAACGCCAACGGCAGTGGCCCTGCTTGTCGCCGAGGGGATGACCAACGGAGAGATCGCGGCCCGGCTCTTCGTCAGTAATGCGACGGTTAAGGCCACATCACCTCGGTTTTGCGGCGACTGGCCATCCGGAGCCGCACCCAGCTGGCCATCTTCGTCAACAACACCGCTCGGCAGACTTGAGTGCTCACGATCTCAGGTAACGTGCCATCCGGGCCCCAGTCGACCCCAAAAAGGGCGCCGGACCGGCCTTGTCGTCGCGCGACTGAACCGGACCGGCGATGTACCTTCCGGAAACGGTGACCGTGTAAAGTCACACGCGATTCCCCCCGAGAAGAACCCCTTGGGGGAGAGAGAACTCTCGGGGGGAATCTGAACCCGCGGGCCGCACCGCCGCTTCAGGGACGCGGGAATGCTCAGCCTGGGGACTGGCTCCGACGCGGCGGCGGGTCTGCGGTCAGGATAGCTGCGCTATACCGCGCACCACACCGTCCGAACGGACAGCTTGCCTGCGACGAAGTGTTGAGAGTGCGGGCTGCTGGTCGCTTGGACGGGGCGACTCTTGAGCGGGTCGGTGCCGTCGATGACACTGACCTCATGAGTCGCGAGCCGAGTTCAACGCCGATGTGGCGCTGCCCGTTCTGCGGACGAACCTTCGCTGCCCGGAACCAGGCCCACACGTGCGCTCCGCTCGGCGATCTCGATCGGCACTTCGTTTCATCCGCCCCGTCTGTCCGTGCGACGTTCGAGAGGATCGTCGTCGTGCTGACCGAAGTCGGACCTTTCACAGTGTTGCCTGAGAAGACTCGGATCGCCTTTCAGGTGCGGATGAGTTTCGCTGCTCTCGCGCCGCGGCGGAGTTGGTTGAACGGGCATCTGGTGCTCGATAGGCGCGTTGAGAGCTCGCGGTTCACGAGGATCGAAACCTACTCCCGAAGAAACGTTCTCCATGCCTTCCGGCTCGTCTCGCCGGACGAGGTGGATGAGGAATTCGCCGTTTGGTTGGCTGCCGCGTACCGGGTCGGCGAGCAGGGCCACCGAGCGCCCCGAGATGGCTAGGGCTGTCAATTGGGAGCGAGGACGATAGTGGTGCGAGTCCACCTCGAACCCGGACGCCCGCCCGATGCGGGATGCCCGCAGACCGAGCCAGGCGACGGTCTACCGGTGGAGTCGGATATCAAGGAGTCGGGTACCCGCTAACAAGCGCGGAGCGTCGACGGGAAAGACTCGCGACAGCCGAGCCCCTCCGGGTCGGGAGCATCTTGGACGCAAGTCGTCTAGGACCTGCGCGGACGACGACGAAGGAGCAGCCATCCGGCGACGAGTGAAATCGCTAGTAGCGCGGCGAGCCACACCCAGAGGTTGGTTTCTAGGCCGATCATCGAGCGCGGGCATCGTGCCACAGTATGTCTGCTCGGGGTCTGTCGAGTCCCGACAGTAACCGCCGATAGCTGGCGCGAGCGCGCAGCGAAACCACCAAGGCGGCCCTGAATGCACCGATGAGAGTGACCGCCGTGCGCTCAGGACTCGCCTCTGCGACCATGACCTCAGGCTAGATGGCTATGAGTTCGCGTCAGGAAATCGATACCAAGTCGTTTGTGCAAAGGAATCCGCATCTGGACGAGACACCTTCCTCGCGCGAGTGGCAGTGGCCTGCGGCCCACTGATTGAGCCGCTACGCGACACTGATTCCTAACAGGCGACGGTTCCGGAAACTCCGAGCCTAAGTCAGCTCCATCGGCTCCTTGCCCTCGCTCGCTATTTGCAGACTGCACCCTCCGCTGCGCTCCGGGCTCCACTTAGCTTTCGCGTCATGAGTCAAGGTGTGGGTTGGGCGTGGGTGATCGGCCCGGGTGCGTTGATGCGTCCGGGCTGGTGAGTGTGATGGACTGCGTCCGTGTGGCGGGGGGGCCGCCGGAGTTTCGGCAGGCTGATCAGGCGCCGTGATGCGGCAGGCTTTCGTGTTCGCCGTGGGAGGCGGCCCAGCGCGGAGGGGCGGCAAGCTAAGTTGCGCCGTCGAGCGGCATAGCAACCGTGGCGGTCACCGTCCGCGGCTGAGCCTCTCTTGACGGTACGCCTGTTCATCGAAGGGTTGTTGGGTGACGAGCATCCGGTAGATGAGGCGGCAGGCGTTGCGGGCCAGTGCGACGCGCGCCTGGATCGGGGCCATGCCGCGGGCGCGCAGCTGTGCGTGGCGTTCGGCGAAGGTAGGCGAATACATGGATAGCCCCCACGCGATGCCCATGAGTGCGTCGCGGTGCTCGGCCAGGCCTTGCCGGGAGATGCGTCCACGTCGTCGCAGTGTCGCAGACTCATAGAGCGCTGGGGGAGACCGGTCGCGGAGTAGAGGTGCTCCGCGTCGGGGAACCGTTGAATCGGCAGGCTGTGCGCTGCGACGCCGCCGCCCGGATCGGGCCGACGCCGGGCAGGCTGGTGAGGACTTGCCCGGCGCTGGGGGCGAGGAGCAGTGTGATGTCGGTGTCGTGGACCGCGATGTCCTCCTGCAGGCTTCGGTAGCGTTGCAGGTCGCGGCCAAGCCGCGCGGCTCGTGCCTGCGCGTCTGGCGGTGGGGGTAGGCAGCCGCGCCACCGGTCCTGCCAGTACTGCGCGGTGGGCTGTGTCAACCGGCCCGGTGCCCTGGCGGTCAGGGAGCGAACCGATGGCGACCGGCCCGCAAACGCGACGGCGCAAGCCAGCACGGCCTGCCCCGTCGGCGATCGCGATCGGTAAGGCGCGGCCGTGTGCTGCCGGCGCTGATAGGCCAGGTACCAGAGCGTTGAGCTGATCGTGCAGACGCTGCTGGGCCTTGGTTCGATCAGCGATCAGTCCCCGCCGGTGCCGGACAACGGCCCGCAGCTCGTCTACGGCTGACTGCTCAGCCTGCTCGAGCCCGACCTGGTCGTGGTGGGCGAGGTGGGAGACGTCGCTTCGGCATGCTCGCTGGCCGACCGGGTGGACCCACACGTTGTCGTCATCCGCCAGGGGCTGCTGCAGCACGTGCAAGCGGAGTCCGTCGGTGCGTTGTGCCTTCGCGACCGAGCGGTACTGATCCTTGCCGAGACCGAGTCCGAGCACGATCTGGCAGAAGCGTTGCGAGCCGGGGCGAGGGGTTACCTTTCTCGGAGGGTAGCCGCGTCGCAGTTGGTCGACGGCATCCGCGCCGTGTCCAAGGACGGGCTCGCCCTCGACCCAACATTCGCGCGCCACCTCGTGCAATTCCTGACCTCCGAACCGACCGGCCCGGCGGAGATCCCTGCGCAGCTGGGCGCTCTGACCCGGCTGACTGAACGCCAACGGGCGGTGGCCCTCCTTGTCGCGGAGGGGATGACCAACGGCGAGATCGCCGCCCGGCTCTTCGTCAGTGATGCGACGGTCAAGAGCCACCTCACCACGGTCTTGCGGCGCCTTGGCCTTCGGAGCCGTACCCAGCTGGCCATTCTTGTCAACAACACTGCTGGGCAGTCCTGAGACGTCGCCATCGGGCGGGCGCGCCGGGGTTTCCGACACTCCGGGGGATGCGTGTACCAGCAGGATCTGCTCCCGAACCGTTCGACTGGTGCACGTCTGGGCGCTGGTCGTCGATCGGTGCACCCCGACCGTGGTACCCGGAAAGCGGACACGGATGTGGACTCCCGGTGGATGTGGGAGCGACGCGAACGGATCTATCGTCGTACTGACGCCTCGCGCGCACTGCCGGGCGCATCGCCGGTTGGCCGACGACGGGAGTTCGTGTGTGTCAGATCCTCGTGCTGAGCCGTCCACGACGCCGGTTCAGGGTGCTGGTCTGCGACGACGATGAGGTGTATCGGACCGGTCTTTGCACATCCCGGAAGTCGCTGCCGCAGATTGTGGTTATCGGGGAGACCGCTGACCCTGCGCGTGCCCTCGAGCTGTCCGAGCTGTTCGCACCACACCTTGCCCTGGTCAGTTCCCGGCTCGGTGATGTCGCGCTGCTCATGGTCGCAGCGCTGAACCGAGAAGGTGTTCGCATCCGCATGCTGGGCTCCCGATCAGCACGCGAGCCCGATTGGACGACGCACCCCGATGCAGACGCCCGGATACCTTCTTCGCGAGGCGAGTTCCGTCGAAGTCGTGGACTGTGTCCGAGCGGCCATGGCCGCCTGAGGGCCGACGCCGGCGTGCCCGTCCATTGAATACGTGGCGACGTCTTGGATGTCCAGGAACTGCTCGTCGGGTGCTCCGGTGTCGCCGGCATTGACGACGCCGATCTTGCACCCAGGCCAACGTTCTCCTTCGCGAGGACCGAGCGGAGACGGTTGCTCGGCGAGACGCCGACCCAAGTGACCGACACTGCGAGGTGCGACAGCCCAGCCGGTCTCTTGCCCTGCGCGCTTGGACATCGTCAGGTGACTAGCGACCTTATCGAGAACTAAAGTTCCGCGGTGGTGAGCTCCTACTCGACCGTCACCGTGACGCGGTGTGGTCCCTCTGAGTCGTCGCTCTGTGCCTCGACGATTATGGGGTCCACGCCACGGACGAAGTGGATCTCCCGAAGTTGCGCACCGCGTGTCCGTCGTGGCGGGGCGGCGTGCGGGCTGAGATCCCTCAACGATCCACTCTCCCAAGGCGCCTGCTTTGGCGGACCGCCTCCCATCTCCGAAGGCGCGATCGCCGCGACTGGTAGCCCACCCGACGACCCCCACCGACTTCGGAAGTCCCCCTACCCGGCCGCGCTCTAGAAACTCCAGGCTCGACCTGGAAGCGATAACTCGACTGTTATCGAAGCCCAAATGCCGGGCGGGCGCGCTCAGCGGCTGCGGCACAGGGTAATCGACCCGACCACTCACGTTGGAGGAGGTGAAGCTTGCGGCGGCGAGGTGAACCCGAAATGCCCGTAGGACCCGCTAGCAACGATACGCCGCCCCTGTTGGACCTGACGTAACCAATCCACGATCTGCGCCCTCTCATCCTCGGTCAGACCGACGTTCGACACTTCACTGGCATCTGCTGTCGTCGGCGCTTGAATCCTGAACGCTTTCGACGTCTTGGTTTCCAGCGGTCATTGCAACGAGGGGCGGTTCTGGGGATGTAGCAGCCGGCTGAAGAGCTCGGCTGGGGTTCGGTCCCCGAGGGTGAGGCGCCGTCGACACAGCTGCACGGAATTGCCGGCTCGATTGATGTTCACGGGGTCGTAACACGGCTCCGGACCCATCCGCGTAGGCTCTGACGAACACGTTCGCAAACAGATAACGAGGCACTGCAGAAGGAGGATCGACCATGATCCGCACCGCCATGCCTCGCACGTCCCGCACCATTCGGGCCGGAGCCGCCGTCGCCGGCGTCGCAGGCATCATCGCGGTCGCCGGCTGCTCTGCGGCCGGCACAGGTTTGACCGCTGAGACCGACGCCGCCGACACCACGCCGTCGGCCGATGCCACGCCGTCGACCGATTCGGGCTCGACCGATTCGGGCTCGACCGATTTAGGGCCCGCTGACACCGGCTCGTCTTCGACATACGTCGACGGCAGTTATAGCGCCGAGGGCTCGTACCAGACGCCCGAGTCGATCGAGGCGATCAGCGTCACGGTGACGCTGGAGAACGACGTGCTCACGGCAGTGCAGGTTGTCGGAGACCCGAGCGCTCGCGAGTCGGAGGAGTACCAGAGCAGGTTCATTGAGGGCATCGCCGATGTCGTCGTGGGCGAAGACATCGACACGATCTCGGTGAGCCGTGTCGCCGGATCCTCGCTCACGAGCGGCGGATTCAACCAGGCGATCGAAGAGATCAAGGCCGAGGCGGCGGCCTGACGCCAAGGCGGCGGCTGTGCGCGCAATCTGGCCGTTCGAAACAACGGAACGGTGTCGGAGAAGGAGACCACCCAGCCGGTTCCGGCGGCAGCCCACGCCGCCGTCGATCGGTGCATCGCGGTATCCACGCCGACTGGTCACCGAGTACCACCACCCCGGCAACTCAACGCGCCTGGCGACGCTGGATCGAGATCAAACGATCCAGCCTTCTTCGACTGAATACGTTTGAGGCTCTCGCCGATGACACTCGGCGTCGGATCCCTCTCGCTCTCGCCGAGGAACGGCGCACGGTCGGCGCACTGGCTGCGAACGAGGCGCACAGCCGTCCGGCGGTGAGCAGGCAGCCGCGGGGTGCTGCGAGTGTCCGCGCTCGTACGCGCGCGGGCGAACGGTCGAACCCGAGTGTATTGGCTTGACCTCGCGGCGCTCACGCCGGTGCGGAGGGGGAGCGGCTCGATGAGTGTCTCGCCGCCGAGGAGCGGTTCCCGTCACCCGTCTCTCGGCCGCCGAAAGTCCCTCAGTGACTCGCGATGATGTCAGCCGCGGTACGGGCTCTAATCCCGTTACCGTGCAGAGCTCGGACGAGAACCGTTCCGGTCGCCGACGCGCGAGCCCCTCCCGTTGCTTCATGCCACTACCTCCGGGGGAGGAGGGGGGTAGTCGATGAGTCAACGCGCCCTCTTGACAACCGGTGGGGGGTTAGGGACGATCATCGCGAGGACGCACTCCACGCATCGAGTCATCCCGCGCCTCTGCAAGATCACCGGCAGCACTGGGGACTGCCGCTGTGCGGGCATCTCTCGCTGCCTGGAGGCCTCCTTGCCTCAAGACCATCCGGTCAGTTGACGCACCCTTGGCCCGCCGACGTGAGGCCTCTTGTGGAGGGGAAGCACGGCAATGACTCAGGAGCTTTCTTCGACGGCGCGCCGGCCACCCAATCGGTCCGGGAGGGCGATTGGCGGGGTCGTTGCATTCGGCGTTCTTCCGGCAGCTCTGCTGGTCTCCGTCGCACTGGGGGGCAGCGCCGCGGCAGCGGGACCGGGGGTGACATGTGGCAGCACGGTGACCACGGACGTGACCTTGACCGCGGATCTGGTTTGCCCGTCCGGTGACGGCCTCATCCTTGGCTCAAAGGTCACGTTGGATTTGGGTGGGCACAGCTTGATCGGAGGCCGATCGTCCGGGATTGGGGTGCAGACCAGCCCGGACTCTCAGGGTGGCAACACGATCCGCAACGGCACCATCGAGGATTGGGAAACCGGAATCTTTTTGCAGGACAGTACCTTCGGCAGCATGCTGCCGCACACCATGTCGGACGTTGATCTCCGCAGCGCGCCGATCGACCACTTCTTCGGCAACACGTTGTTGGACATGACAAGGGTCACGGCGGTCGATTCGAGCGTGCAAGGCCAACTCGGCGGCAACTTCGCTATTTCCCACTCCATGTTCACGCGTTCTCCCGTCCTGGTGTTCCTCGCCACCGCGACGATCAGGGAGTCGACCCTCGTGCAGAGCTACGTCAGCACCTCCGCTGGGGGTGAGGTGATCATCGACTCCTCCAAGCTGGACGGGAAGGGGACAGCCCGCCTGGGTGACATCAGCGAAACAGGGATCACCATCACCAACAGCCTCGTCAAGAACTACGCTCAGCCGATCAGCGGCTTTTGGGGCGGTGTGACGCTCACGGGCAACAAGTTCATGAACATGCCCAACGGCGTTCTGGGCAACATCAGCTCCAATATCGGGTCCGATGGAACATCGGTCATCACGGGCAATGCCTTCATCAGAAGCGGAGTCGCGCTCCGAGGTAACGTGCCCATGATCGTGGAGAAGAACATCTTCATGTTCGGCGACGTCGGGGTGGAGTTCACTCTCTCCGCCGGGCTTCCCGACACCCCACCGCGGACCGCTGAGGGCTCCCGAGCCGTGGGCAATGTCTCGGTGAAGAACACCGGAACAGGGATCCAGACGGACCTGCCCGGTCTCGAGGTGGGCGGCAATATCGCAACGAAGAACGGCGGATACGGGATCTATGCCCCGGGAGCCGTCGACCTCGGCGGAAACATCGCCTTCGGAAACGGGATCGGTCAGTGCGTGGGTGTCGTCTGCACCGGCAGGTAGGCCTCGAGTGCAGCCCGCCTGTACACGGATTCCAGAAGTTCCATCGACCTCGTCTACCCCGAGCTTCCGGACAACAACACCGACGCCCGGGGCTCGAAACGATGCAAGGCACTCAACGCCGGGTTGAACGGATCACGACGCCGGTGAACCACGCGCGGGGTTTCGGGTCGTAGAGATCCCAGGCGAGTGGGACCCCCCGCTTCTCTGCCCCGCTCCCCAGCTCGGAGCGAAATCCTCGATTCCGAGGGTGGCTCCTCTCGCTGGGGTACGAGTCGGATCCCTGCGGTCTGGTGAGTCGGCGACATCTGCGCGGGCGGCAACGTGAAATGCGGGCGGGCCGCCGGTGGCGGCCAAGCTTGGGGGAGGAGGGCGGCCTCCCGGCGGCACCTTGCCTCGAGAGTGACTTATGCATCGCCTGGGGTGAGCGATCCCGCATGATCAGAAGACTCGAAGCGTGTTGAACCTATCGCTGCCCCAGATCTGACCCCGGCGCTCGGTTAGCGCCAACGGGCGGTGGCCCTGCTTGTCGCGGAGGGAATGACCAGCGGCGAGATCGCCGCCCAACTGATTGTCTGCGATGCGACAGTCAAGAGCTACATCACCACTGTCTTGCGGCGCCTGAGCGTCCGCAGCCGCACGCAGCTGGCCATTCTTGTCAACAACACTGCTCGGCAGTCCTGAGTCGTTGCCAGCTGACGGGCGGCATTGGAAGATCTCGGCCGTACCCGGCGACCGACGAGCTCACCCAAGTACACCGTCACTTGCGAAGAGCCGCCATCGTGCTGGCCGTCGTCACGATGGCGACGAAGCTGCTGCCCGGCTACCCGGCGCGCGAGGCCGATATCGGCGAGGCCGGCCGATGGCGCGCCGGCTTCGTCCTCATGCCCCGCGGGGAGTTCTCGATCGTTATCGTCGGGGCAGTAGTCTTCCTCCGCGGCGGCGCCGTTCCTGCCCCTGAATCCACTGTTCGTTTAGCAGAGCGCCGTTCGCAGTGTCCCACATTTTGCCGAACGGGTGAACGCACGGGCGTGAGCCGACGTACACCCTTGTGTGTCGGGGCATCACCCGGCCTGGACTCAAGGAGTGATCATGGGATTCTCGATGAAGACAGCCCTGGTGGGCGCAGCCGCGGCTGCACTGGTTACCGCAGGCCTGACAGCTGGCAGCGCATCGGCGGCCGATGACCATTGGGGGAACTGGCGCGACAAAAACCTGACCGTCGTGGGTCTGGCCAAGCAGGGCACGTCACTGGTGACCTTCGACACCGACCGCCCGGGCCGCACCCGCAACGCAGTTCAGATCCTTGGTCTGGCCGGAGACGCGTTCCTAGTAGGCATCGACTACCGCGTCCAGGACACCAAGCTCTACGGCGTCGGCAACAATGGCGGCATCTACATGCTCGACCCGCGCAGCGGACGGGCCACCGCAGAGAACCGCGCCCGCATCCCGGTCGACGGAAGCGCCGCGTACGGCGTCGATTTCAACCCGGCTGCCGACGCGCTGCGGGTCATCACGGCGAACGGTCAGAACTTCCGCCAGCCGTTCGCGACCCCGTCCGCAACGGTCATCGACGCGGCGCTGACCCGGCCGGCGGTCCCTCCGGCCACCGGTTCCGTTCCCGCCACCGGCCTGACGGGTGCGGCGTACACGAACAACGACCTGGACCCCGCGACGGCGACCACGCTGTTTGACCTTGACACCGAGCGCGACCAGGTGACCATCCAGTCGCCGGCCAACGCCGGGACGACCTCGCCGACCGGCGCCCTCGGCGTCGACTTCGGACTCGACTCAGGGTTCGACATCTACAGCATGGTCCGCGGCGGAAAGGCCGTGGAGTTGTTCCCCTACGCCGTCAGCAACGGGGTCCTATACGAGATCGACCTGCTCTCGGGCGCGGCCTCCAGCGAGGGCCGTATCGGTGACCGCACGGTGACCGACATCGCGATCCCGCTGAACCAGCTCTGACGACCGACCCGGCCTGCGGGTCGCTCGACGGGGACCATTGGGCCCCGGCATCGCACCACGGTGTCGGGGGCTCAGTCGTCCTGTCGTCACGCCATCCGGAAGATGCAGCTGCCGCAAGACGGTTGAACGCAGGACGTATGCCCCGGAGGGGACATCAGAATCACTTACCCTGTTGAGGAAGCGAGATGCCGTGATGCGAGCCGCTCAGAGACACGGGAGACGCCGGATGAGTGAGCGGATCGACGGCGCCGACATACCGGACCGTGACGTCGGGGTCACCGGATCGGGCGGTTTCGACGCAGCTCGGGCATTCGACGCGCACGGCAGCGCCCTGCTCGGGTTCGCGGTGAACGCGCTCCGCGACCGGCCGTTGGCGGAGGACTGCGTGCAAGAGACGTTTCTGCGCGCATGGCGCTCACGCGAGCGATTCGACCGCGACCGCGCCTCCGAACGCACATGGCTGTTCGCCATCGCACGTAACGTCATCGCCGACGCCCTGCGCACGCGCCTGCGGATGCCTCGAATCGGCGGTGACGAGGACCTCGAGATGCGAAGCGCGCCCGTCCACGATCCGCTTGATCGCTTGCAGATCATCGAAGGATTGTCGCGCCTGAGCGACGCGCATCGGGAGGTGATCCTGGCCGTCCATCTCCAGGGACACACCTATCAGGAACTCTCCGATGCGAGCGGTGTTCCCGTCGCGACGTGGCGCACTCGCGCGTACCATGCGCTGAGAGCGCTGCGCGGATACCTGGAAGGAACGGAGCAGCCCAATGTCTGATCCTGTTGACCGCATCGACGAACTCATCGCGGCCGCCGTCGCCGGCCAGATCACTCCGAGCGAGCAGCACGAACTGGACCGTCTCCGACGAGAGCATCCGTGGATCAACGAGGAGATCGACGCCTTGCGTGCCGTCGCAGCCCGCTTGCAGGATACCGACGACGTGACGTGGGCGCAGCCCGCCTCGACGGACGCCTTACGCGACCGAATCCTGCGGGAGATCCCGACGCAGCACCCGCGGGATCGAAACCACGGTCCCGAAATCGGGTCCGCCCCTCTTCGTCGGACAAACCGGCGACCATGGCTGACACCCTTGATTGGCGCCGCCTGTCTGCTGATCGGGCTCGCGATCGGATTCGGAGCGCCCGCGCTGACCTCGATCGCGCCGTCAGGCCCGCCGGGTACGTTGGGTGCGATCGAACCCATCGACGTGCGTGACGCGGTTGCCGGAGTGCAGGTCGACGCCGAGCTGGTGGCCCACACGTGGGGCACCGAAGCCGTGCTCGACGCGACAGGCCTCGACATCGGCGCGACATACACGGTCGTGTTCATCGCGACCGACGGGACACAATTCCCTGCCGGCCAGATGCTCGGATCTCCCGTCCCGATCCACTGCCGCGTCAACGCAGCTGTGCTGCGAGAGGATGCCGTGCGCCTCGAAATCCGCGACGCCGAGGCGACCCTGGTCGCCCACGCTGACCTACCCGACGCGTGACCAAACCACGAAATCCTAACAACGGGCGTGTCCGACGCACCCCGCCATGAGAGTTATCGCCGCGGCAGCGGTGCTGGCGGCCGTCTAGAGATTCGCGCGAACCCCGCGGCGCGGGAAGCGTTCACTCGTGACGGGGTTCGGCTGATCTGCAACACAGGAGTCACGCCGTAGCTGGATGCCGGAGCCTCCCAGCGGAAGGACTGACTCATGCCCGTCGCTATCAGGGACCGCCACAGATACGACGTGGACGGCGGGGTCGCGTTGCCACCGATTGCGCAGTTGGTCAGCGCCCCGCCCGGTGAGATTTCGCTCGCGGAGATCGAGGCGGTGTCCCAGCGCCATGAAGCCACGTATTTCGACACCGCCGACCGTCGCCTTGCCCGGGCAGGGCTGATCGTTCGCCGTCGCACGGGTGGAGATGAGGCGGGGTGGCAGGTCGAGGTTCCGGGAGCGGATGAGGTGCTGCCCGTTCGGTACCCTGCTGGGCGTTCCGCGGTGACCGTGCCGGCCGCGATCCGCAAGCTGGTCTGGGCGAGCACGCGCGGGAGGCCCTCCGACCGGTGGCGCGGATCTTCACCGAACGAACCACGCGCCGCCTCGTCGACGCCGCAGGTCAGGTGGTCGTCGACCTAGCGGACGACAAAGTCCGTGGCGAGCGACTGAACGGCGTCCCCGCGGCGGAGTCCTCCACTGCGGAGTGGCGAGTGGTCGAGGTCGCTACCGCGGTACGCAAGTGGCAGGATTCCCTCGCCGGACGACTTCGTGACCTCGGTGCTCGAAAGGCCGACACCCGGACCGATGTTGCTCGGATCGGGGACGAGGGGCGACGATCGGCGCACGGCTGAAGCCGGCGGTCGTGCTTCACCGGAGTCGCCGGCGGGGGAAGTCGTCCTGCGCTACGTCCACCACCAGCTCGAGCAGATCATCACCACCGATCCGCTGGTCCGCCTCGATACCCCGGGGAGTGTGCACCGCGTGCGTGTAGCCACCCGTCGGCTGCGCAGCGCCCTGCAGACCTTCCAGCCCGTCCTGCGCACACAGGCGGACGTCCCGGTACGCTCCGAGCTCAGGTGGTTGGCGGGCGAACTCGGCGCAGCCAGGGACGCGGAGGTGATGCGCGCGCGGATGCTCACCGCTGTACACGAGGAGGACAGCCAAGTTCACCTGGGTCCGCTCGGAGATACGATCGACACGACGCTGGAAGAGGGCTACCGGACCGCGCATGCCGGGCTGCTGCGGGCGCTGGACTCGCAGCGCTACCACCGGCTCCTCGTTGCGCTGCACGACCTGGTGAGTGACCCCCCGGCTGGCCGGCAAGGCGGGACGGCCCGCGGGCGAGGTTCTGCCGCGCCGGGCCGCGCGCGCCTTCTCTCGTCTCAACGCCCTGATCAAGGCCGCGCACCATGCCGCCGCCCCCGCCGATCGCGACACAATTGCACGAGGCCCGGAAAGCAGCGAAAAAGGCACGTTACGCCGGGGAAAGCATGGCCGAGTTCTTCGGAAAGCCGGCCGCCCGCTTCGCGCGAGGCATGGAGGACGTTCAGGAGGAGCTGGGCGAACACCAGGACACCGTCGTCATGCGCTCGCGAATCGAGGAGCTCGCCCCCCAGGAATTCAGCACCGCTGCCACGTTCAACTACGGCCGGTTGCATGCTCACGAGGAGCAGCGTGGGGAGCTGGCGATCAAACGCTTCGAGTCCGCCTGGCGGAAGTCCAAGAAGAAGAAGAAGCTCCGCGGCTGGATCCACTGACCGTTCAGCCGTCGAGCCGCACGCGGCTGCGACGACCTCGCGATCGGTCATGGAGTCGACGTTCGCATGTCTTCACCGGTGCGGTTCGACGCGGTCGGCGACACATTCTCCTGGCTGTGGCGCAGTGGGAGCGGGATCGACTCCGACCCTGGGTGAACGGATGCCGAGGCATCCAGTATTACTCGATGGCGGTCTCGAGCTCCTCGAGAGAACCACGCACCGACAGCCGATCAAATGTGCCGGAGTCAGACCGTCACCGTGGCACCGAACCAAGCCGTCACAGACACACTCCACTCAGGTCCGCGGTGTGTCGGTCCGGTCCTGTAGATCGCGGAGCTCAGTGTCAAGGTCAGCAGGTTCGGGCATGACGTACAGGCCACTGTTGGCGTTGGCGGTGCTTGTGAGGTCCTTCAGCCATGCCGCATTCAGGGGTGGCCGGTTCCCGCTGTAAAACTTGTAGAGGATCGAACAGGTCGGGTGGATCCACACCGTGGTTCGTCCGTTCCCTACGCTGAGGTCGTCTTTCCAGGAGAAGTGGAAAGACTCGCCTCGGCGCAGCTTCGCGCCGATCACCCACTGAAGGTGCCACAGGGTGCGGTCCTCGAAATCGGCCCTAAGTGCCTCGCCGTACCGAAACAATCCCATGGCGGTGCTCCCAAGCATCAAGGGGTGTCCCCCCAGTCTGCGCCTCTCTTGCCATGGGCGTAAGCGCGCTGTCCCGGTTCGTCACAAGTGGGACGGCCACATCGACATGCTCAGGGTTGATCTAGGACCCCGTGCCGAACGCGGTTGCTCTCGAAGAGCGAACCCCACACGAGCCGCGCACGGTGAGGTCTGGACCAGCGGCTGACGCGCGCGTAGTCTCGGTGCCATCGAGCGGGTCCGTCGAAGCTGATGGGGAACAGTAGCCGATCTCGCTCTGAGTGGTTGATGCGCTCGGGCACCGTCCGAACCCCGAGCGCATCGCTGTGCGTGGGGGAGGTCCCCCCGAGAACGGCCTGCTGGGGGGTCGGGTTCTCGGGGGGAACCTTGACCGCTGGCGCCCGCCGCTCAAGATGCGTGGTGGATGCTCAGTCTGGGGAAACTGGCACCGACGCGCGCCGGGTCCATAAACAGGGTAGCGTCAAAACGCGGCTATCACAGATCACGTGTCATCGTGGGCCTGCACCTAAACGCCGTCGGAACCTTGGATGGGCCGCGAAGCGCGCCGAGCGGCATGCCAGCTAACGGCAGCATGGTCCTCGACCGGCGGGTCAGCCGTCGACATGACTTCTTCATGTGCGTTCCGAGGGCTCTGGCGATCTGCTGCGGACTCCAGCACTTCCTTATCTCGCGAGCACGACTAATCCGAATTCACCGTCGGACACCAGCTTGAGTGGGGGGTGCGTTGGCGTCGAGTCCCAGCCGCATAGTGCGCGTGAAACGGCCGATACTGCCCGGACGGATGCAGGTTGCGACGCAACTCGCGACTGATCGTCGAGGGCGCTCTCCAGAGCAGCTGTCCGATCGCGGTGGGACCAAGACCGCGGTTCACGAGATCGGCGATCTGAACGCGTTTCTCCTCTGGCAGGAACGAGACGAGATGACGCGGGCGATGAGCGGCTCGAGCGATGGCACGAACTTGACCGTCCCATCCTCATTGGAGACTACAGGCGTCGCAACGGCCTCATTTCGACCGTCGTCGACAGCCGCCCCGGCACGTCACGGGAGCAGCTGGACGGCTTCGGTCCGCTTCACCACCGCAGTAGGTGTCGATGTCGCCGGGATGAGGGACTTCTACCTGAACTCGCAACTGGTGGGCTGCGTGACCGTGGCGGCGGACGGACGGGCGTGCCTCCACGATCGGGCATCAGGCCCTCGGGCATAACCAGTGCGAGGACTGATGGCTGATCATCTGGAGTTCCTGTCCGACCGAAGGGGGCGCGCTCCGTGTGCGAACTGGACGCGCCGCGGCCGATAGAATTTCGTTCCCGAGCCCGAGAAAGGGGTCACGGTTTGAGCGTGATGCGCAAGTTGATCATTCAGCTGGACCGAGGTTTCGTCAACGGCCCGTTGGCGTCACCGCTCGTGCTCCGACCGATCCGTCGGTGGGTTCTCCGTGCGCTGCGCTACAACGTGAATGCGACGGCCTGCATCGCCGAGCGCTGTTATCTGGGAAGTCGGCGGGTGTCATTCGCGGCGGGCTCGTTCGCCAATGTTGGCTGCTACTTCGATGGCAATGCCGACATCCGTATCGGTGAGAATGTGCAGATCGGCATGTGGACGCTGATGGTCACGGCTTCGCACGAGATCTCGGCGTCCGATGTGCGACGCGCTGGATCGGATGTCGCTGCGCCAATCAATGTCGGGGACGGGGCCTGGATCGGGGCAAGGTGCACAGTGTTGCCGGGGGTGATTGTCGGAAAGGGCGCAGTTGTCGGAGCCGGCTCGCTGGTCACCAAGGAGTGCGAGCCGGACGGGGTGTATTTCGGCGCGCCCGCCAAGAAGGTTCGGTCGCTCATCGGGAACGCCGCCATGCCCTCAGCGGTCGGTCACGTGCGGTGAGATGATGCGCACGGTCATGATCGTCGCTCGACCTCGAAGGTCCGCCGGATGGGCGGTTTCGCCTGGTGGTGGCCACCGCCTCCATCCTGGTCCTCGTCCCGCACAGTTCGCTCCGTTACGTCACGGCAGCCCTTCTTCCGCCATGGGTGATGTATCTCGTGGCATTCGGAGGATCCACCCCATATTCTTCGATCGAAGGAGTCGCGGTCGCGAAGACGGCCGCAACCAACATGCGGCGACTTCGGCTCTACCGACCGTGCGTGGCCACCCGACCTGCCCACGATGACCCGAGCGTGACAGTGACGTTACAAGTAGTGGACCATGAGCGCCGTTCTACCGAACGGGCCTGCTGCCGCGGATAGGCTACCGAGCAGTCGCTGGGCGGTGTGCAGAAGTCGGGGCCGCCCTTGGGAGCCGAGGGGGGTGGGAGCGCTGAGCTTCTTCATGCGAGCTGGGATCCATGGGTCGGGGGCGGTCCGATGACCGGCACGACGGGCATCATCGGCGGCGGGATCGTCGGGATCGCGCTCGCCCGCGCGCTGGTCGCTCGCGGCGACGAGGTCACCGTGCTGGAGAAAGAGTGGCGGCTGGCGCAGCACCAGACCGGGCACAACTCCGGAGTCGTCCACGCGGGCCTGTACTACAAGCCGGGTTCGCTGAAGGCGACGCTCTGCGCCGCGGGTCGTTCGTCGATGCGTGAGTTCTGCGAGGAGAAGGGGCTGCCGTACCGGGAAGTCGGGAAGCTCGTGGTCGCCGTCGACGACTTAGAGCTCGGGGCGTTGGCGGAGATCGAACGCCGCTCGCTCGAGAACGGCGTCCCAGACCTCGTGCGGATCGAAGGCGTGTCCCGCCTCCGCGAGATCGAGCCGCACGTCACGGGCGTGGCGGCGATCCATTCGCCGCACACGGCGGTGGTGGATTACGCCACGATCACGGAGGCCATGGCGCAGGATGTGCGCGCCGGCGGAGGATCCATCCGGCTGGGACACGAGGTCACCGGCATCCGGCTCGAGAACGCCCAGGTTCGGGTCACGACGCCCGTCTCCGAGGACCTCTTCGACCGCCTCATCGTTTGCGCGGGACTTCAGTCCGACGTGGTGGCGACGTTCCTCGGAGCGGATGCGGCGCCGAAGATCCTTCCGTTCCGCGGGGAGTACTGGGAGCTGTCGCCGGAGCGCACCGACCTGGTCAGCGGCATGATCTACCCTGTGCCCGACCCGCGCTTTCCCTTCCTCGGTGTGCACTTCACGCGCGGCGTCTACGACAACGTACACGTCGGTCCCAACGCCGTCCCCGCCCTCGCACGGGAGGGGTACAAGTGGCGGTCGGTCTCACCGAAGGACACCTGGGACTCCCTCACGTGGCCCGGCGCTTGGCCGCTCGCCAAACAGCACTGGCGAATGGGAGTCGACGAGATCTCGGCGTCGCTGCTCAAGCCGCTGTACTACCAGAAAGCGCGCCGCTTCATCCCAGAGCTCAAGATATCCGACCTCACTCACAAGTCGGCTGCAGGTGTCCGCGCACAGGCGTGGGGTCGCGGCGGAGAACTCTTGGACGACTTCGCGGTCGACCAGGTGGGACCGGTCACCATGCTCCGGAACGCGCCGTCCCCCGCTGCCACGTCGTCGATAGCTATCGCGGAACACGTGATCGAGCATTTTCTCCTTCGGGCGCACGCGTGATTCGGGCCGCGGCTCAGTGACAGCACGGCGGCACCGAACGCTGCCTTCGCCGACCGCGATCGCTCGTCGGACCGCCCCTATCCGATCAGTCCCTCGGCTTTTGCGGCCCGTGCTCTGGCCACCTCGGTGCCGCCGACGTATGCGCGCTGGGTGACGGTGCCGCGGATGATCGCCCACGCTGCAGCGGCGCGCTCGCTACGGCCCCCGACAGTCAACACCACAGCGCGCCAGCTGAACCCGAGAACGTACAGCGCACGAATCGTCACTGACTGCAAGGGACCCGCGCCGTAGCGTTTGATGTACGTCGTGAACGACGCCCCCTGCAACCGACGCATTTCAGAGGATGGCGCACCCGAGCTGCCGGTGCCGTGCAGCACGAGGACGTCCTCGCGCAGCCGACTGCCCCAGCCACGCTGTCGGGCCCGGTGGCCCAGGGCGACGTCCTCGCAGTACACGAAAAACGCCTCGTCGAAGCCGCCGAGTGCGCGGAACCGCACCCGGTCCACCGCCATGCAGGTGCCCGTCACCCAGTCCACGTCGACGCGCTCACCCACCGCGGGGTGCGCGAAGAGGCCTGCCCGTTTCCAGATTTTGTGCAGTCCGAAGGCGTGCACAGCAGTGCGTCGGATGGACGGCTCCCAGCCGCCGACACCGATCTCGATAGCGCCGTCGTTCCCGATCGGGGTTGCCGCGTGAGTGATCGCGTGCTCGTCCGCCGCCACTCCTCTTGCCAATGCGAGCAGTTGAGCAAGGTCGGGGCGGCAGTCCGGATTGACGAAGACGACGTACGGCTTCTCGCTCGTGAACGCGCCCAGGTTCGCGCCGCGCGCGAAGCCCTGACCACGACCGGAGAGATAGCGAACGTGGGCAAGGCTCTCGACGAGCTGTTCGAGCCCGTCCACGTTGCCCGAGTTGTCCACGACGGCGACGGCGAGGTCCGGGGGCCACATCTCGAGCAGTTCCTCGAGATGGTGGCGGCTCCGGTACGAGACGAGCACGGCCTCGAGATCCTGCACGTTGATGCCGGAGTCAGTCACGAGGGCTCCTTCCTGTGGTGTCCGACGAGCGGATGTCATTCGCCATGACCTCCCGCGTCAGCGCATCGCACTGTCGAGGAGCTCATACTCGCTCTCCTGACTGCTCAGCCGACTCGGCTCTTCACGGCGACGTCTCCTGGGACCGCGTATGACAGCGACGAGGGTGGTGAGGACTACTGCGACCAGCAATCCCACGAAGGCGGACACGACGTAGAGGGTCGTCCCGTGCAGCTGATCGGGTACCGTCGCGGGCTGAGGGCTGGAGACCTCTGCCGCGACGAGTCGCGGTCCGCCGGTACGCACGTTCAACGCCGAAAGTTGGGCGCGGAACCGCGCGCTGACCACGTCGACGCGCTCGACGGCCTGATCGGGGGAGGCTCCGGATGCCGAGATCTCCAACACAACCGTCTCGGGGATGATCCCCACCGATACTGCCCGGCGCAGCGCATCCGGGCTGCTCTCCGTCGCCTCCGCGGCGGGATCGATGATCTCGTCGGCCTTCACGATCTGTGCGTAGGTGGCTACCCGTTCCCTGAGATACAGCGTGGCGCTCTGCACGTCGATGGTGGTGCCTGAGGTACGCACGCCCAGCAGGATCTGAGCGCTGGAGGTATACGTCTTCGGCCAGATCGCTCCCAGCGCGATGCCGCCTCCTGTGACAACGATGACGGTGATGACGAAAAGGGCGATTCGGCCGCGGATCGCCTCCCATACGAACGATATTCCCATCTGGTCCCTGCCTTCCAATCTGCGGGTCTTGCTGCTTGGGCTCGTCGCGATCCTGCGTCGAGCTATCACGATCCATAGCCCGACGGCCATGAAGAGCTGTGTTCCGCACACAGCCACGGCCACGCCGATCGCACCCCAGACCGATGCGGCGAACGCTGCCGTGGCGACATGCCACACGGCGGCCATCGCGATCACGACCGACGACGCCGTGAATCTGCCCAGGGAGACCAGGTGGAGCACGAGAGTGCGGGCGATCCCCGAGAGCACCACCGCCAGTCCCATGATCTGAACGACAGGGACGGCCTCGCTGAACTCATCCCCGAGGTACCAGGGGATGAGGACGGGAGCGATCACCGCCAGGGTGATGCCGGACACGGTGTAGCAGCAGATCAGGCCGCCAAAGATCAGCTTTCGCTGGTTCGGCTCCTCGGGCCGCCGGTCGGCGGAGAGTCTCGGCAGCATCGCCTGCTCGACCGCTACGAGGACACCGTGGATGGCGCTGACCAGCCGATCGGCGGGAGTGAACAGACCTGCCTGCCGATAGCCCGATACCTGCGAGAGGAGAAGCACCGAGCTGATGACGATGAACTGCCCGCTGATCAGATTGACGAACAACGGCAGACTGTCCCTCAACGCGTCCACTGCCCCCGCCGGCCGGCTCAACCGCAGACGAATATCACCCTGGGGGATCAGCACCGCCCAGCTGACGATGGCGCACAGCAGAAACGGCACGAACTGCCAGAACACCGCGAGTCCGAACTGCGCGGGGGAACGGACCGTCAGTACGAGTCCCGCGAGCGCCAGCAATCGGGATCCGGCGGTGAGACTCGCCAGCAGTCTGAATTGACCCGTGGCCTGCAGATACCACATCGGGTAGAGCGCTACGCCGATCGAGGCCAGCACCCCGATCATGACATACCAGCCATAGTCACGAAGCGAGGGAACGGTGAACGCGACGATCATCACCACGATCGATCCCGATGCCCACAGCGCGAGCTTGGCCGTGATCGTGGCCGCGGCCACAGCCTGGCGTCCTTCTCGGGCGCCTGCGGTCGACATCCGCTGCAGCGCACTGAAACCGAACCCGAAGTCCGTCCACACGTGCAGCAGCTGGATGATCACGAGGATGGTGGCGAAGACACCGAGGCCCTCGACGCCCAGTGTGCGGCTGAGAAGCGGAAGCGAGACCAGCGGGTAGGCGTACGAGAAGATCTGGCCCACGCTGACCAGCGCGGCATCCCCGCCCAGTCGACGTGCTTGCGGAAGCAGGCGGGACCGGCTCATCGAGGCACCGCCACACTATCGAAGGTCCAGCGATCCCGGCCCCGGAGCGGCAGCAGCGCGATGAACAGCGGCAGCGCGGGAGTCAGGTGCTTCACATAGGAGCCGTAGTCCGGCTCGAAGATCGCCTGCACGACTACGAGGGCGAGGAGGAGGGCGATCGAGCGCTCGATACGGGGCGCACGCTCGCTGAACGGCGCGCGCGCTGCTTCCGCAGCCGGCATGCCGGTCGGGGCCATGAAGTGCTCGGTCTGCACCCGGCGCAGGCCGACGTACACGAGCCGCCACAGCACTATGAGCACCACGGCGATCAACAGATAGGTGGGTGAACCGCCCAGGAGCAGGGGCCACGGTATGACGAGGCTGAGGAACACGAGGAACGCGTTGAGCCATTGAAGCCCTCCTGCATCCGGAAGGAAGTCGACGATGAGCGAGCCGACCGATATGTTGATGTCGGCGCGGAGTTCGTTGACCGAGATCCGAGCGTGCGAGAGCGGTAAACCGAGCATGGTGTTGAACACGAGCTGCAACCCCACATAGGCAACGACCACCAGGATCAGCGGCACGAGAATGCCGCGTAGCCGTGGCAGCAGCAGTCGACCCGCTACGTAGAGCACGGCCACGATGCCCCAGTAGGGCCGCATGGTACTGGCGTAGAGTGCCATGCCGACGACGATGGCGAGCTCGGCCCAGAGACCGGCGGGCAGCAGGAGGACTGCGACGACCAGGAGCAGGGACACGAACTCCTTGCTGTACTGAGCTATGTACAACAGGGCGAGCACGTAGCAGATGGTGATCAGGCCGAGGCCGAGCGGAGTGAGGCGCGTCATCTCGTGCCATCGGATTGCCGTAAAGGTCGCAACCCCGAAGACCGCCACGGCCAGCATCGCGGCGAGATCGGGGGATTCCGTCAGACCCAGGATGCGGTAGACCAGCGCGATGTTGCGGAACGGGTCCTCGGGCCTCAACCCGACGTCGGCAACGCGCAGGGTGGCTTGGATGTAGTCGGCGTCGAGGGTGAACCTCTCATCGAGGAACAGCCAGAATCGACTCGACAGCGCGACGGCGACACCGGCTAGCGTCAGCACGTACAGCTGACAGAACGCGCCCCATCGATCGATCTGCGGTGCGGGCGGCACGATCGGTCTCGCCGGGCGTGGCGGCGACGGCCTCATCGCGGTGCCAACGCGTGCATGATGTCGTCGAAGCCCGACTTGCGAGACCCGTCGCGACGGATGATCCCGAAGCCGGCGAGCGGAGTCAGATCTTCAACCCCGGCGTCCGGCGGTTCGGCGTCGCGCAACTCGTAGAGGCTGAGGCCCCACAGCCCGACGCTGCGCAACTGCTCGATGGCCGCTGGGACATACTGTTTCTGATCCTCCTCGGTCCACGTGTCCGGCCCCGTCTGCAGCCCTGTCTCCGCCACGAAGATGGGTTTGCCATAGCGCTCCTGGACCCGCTGCATCCGTTCGGCCAAGCGACCGATCTCGTCGCTGTTGTCCGCCGGATACACGGAGAAGCCGAGCACATCCACCTGAGCCGCGATGGCGTCGAGAACGAGATACCACTCCTGTTCTCGTTCGTCGTTCATGGGCCAGCCGGTGAGGTTGGTGGTGATGGGCCGACCGCCGTCGCCGCTCCCGAAGACGCGCTGGGCGGTTCCGAGCAGATCGGCGAACTCACCCAGATACTCGGCGTCTCGGGTCGCCGGTGTGAACAACTGGTAATGGGCGTGATCCGCCTCGTTGTAGACCTGCCACAGCTCTACCTGGTCTCCGAAGTTCTCGCGCATCTTCGTCCAGAACCACGTGCACGCCTCGACGTACTCGTCGAAGCCGAAGTCCTGGGCCCAATCAGGTGCTCCGGGAACGACGAGATTGATCTCCATCCCCTTGTCGCGCGCATAGGCCAGCGTCTCTCGATAGAAGGCCGTGGCCCGGTCATCCCAGCTGTTGAGCGCCGGCGCGACAAGCCAGGGGTACACGGCGGTTCTGAGCAGGTTCTGCCCAGAACCGGCGAGCGTATCGATGTCCGTGCGCCACCTGACCGCATCCTCCTCGTCGACGGGAGCGCCGACGTGAGCTCCCACCCGATCGGGGGGCAAAGGGGACTGCTCGCGGGACTCAGGCAACTGATCTCGCGACGAAGCCGAGGCGAACACGGCGGCACCGACGCCCACCCCGACCACTGCGGCAGCGGAACCGATCAGCAGCCCGCGCCGAGTGATCTTGGGGGAGCGCGCGGGTGTTTCGACTTCTCCGTCCTTCATCGTCGCGTCCCCAGGTGTTCGTAGGCGGCGACATACGCATCGGCGACGTTGTCCCATTCGAACCGCGGGTGAACCAGCTCGCGAGCCTCCCGCCGCTTCTGCGCAAGCGCGACCGGATCATCGAGCACGCCGATGATCGCGCGGGCGATGTCCTGTGGATCGGTGGATCTCGCGACGAACCCTTCGCCGAGACCCGCGACGACCTCGGCGTTGGCGCCCACCGGGGTGACCACGACGGGTGTCCCGCACGACATCGCCTCCACCGTGGACAGCCCAAACCCCTCCAGCGCGAGCGTGGGTGTGACCGCCAGGTCGGCTGCGCGGTACCACGCCAGAAGGTCCGCGTCAGAGACCCGCCCCAAGAGGTGGACAGAGCCGGCGAGTGCAAGATCGGCCACCTGCTTCTCGATGTGTGGCCGACGCGGCCCGTCTCCAGTCACGACCAGCTGCGCTGTCGGGTGCGCACGGACGACCGCGGCCATGGCGGCGACAAGAAGCTCGACCCCCGTCCGCTCGACGAGGCGACGGGCCGTCACGATCAACGGACGAGCCATCTTCAGCGGCGCCCCGGCTTGAGCCAGCGGCGTGAAGTAGTCGGTCCGCAGACCGCCCGGGATCTTCGTCCACCAAGTCGACCCGGGTCGTGTAATCGCGCGCATCTCGCCGGCGACGAAGTCGCTGAGCGTGACTACCATGTTCGCCTTCTCCAGCACACGGCGTTCGATGCGTTTCATCACCTGCACGCTGGCTTGCGAGACCAGCCGGTTGGCGCGATAGGCGTTCTGGCGTTCCCCCACGACTTCTCGGTAGACCGGCGCGTGAAACGTGTAGAGATACGGGATCCTCATCGTCGTAATCGGCAACATCGGAACCGGATAATGGCCGTGCAGTACGTCGAAATCCGCACTCAGGACCCTCCGCCGCACAGCGCTCGCGATGCTCACCGGTGTCTTCGCGACGAAGAGCGGATCCGATTTCGGTGGCGCTGAGAATCGCAGCAGCCGCACCCCGTCGTCACCGATCTCATGGCTCGGCTGCGCGAGATCGGTTCGCTTCGACAACGTCGTTACATCGTGACCCTTGCGTACCAGCGCTGCCGCAAGCTCACGGACGTATCGCTCGAGGCCGCCCAGCTTGTCAGGTGAGACGGCATTCGACACCATCAGAATCCTCATCGTGGTCCCATCCTCGTTACGGCTCGGCGGCGACGACTTTCAGGCACACGGCCCCTCACATCGTCAGCGCCGGCGTGGGCAGTTCGGCGGCCTGCTCCGCGCGGAGGCGATCGACGAGCCTTCCGGCGGGCAGCTCTACGTCGTCGTACGTCAGCACCGAGTCCTTCGGGATGAAGCGGAGCACTCGGCAACCCTCGGCCACACCGATCGGAAGCAGGTTCTCACCGGCCGTCACGTCCGCGCGTTCCGCGACGCCATAGGTGCAGTACCCGCCCAGCCCGTCGATGACGGTGCCTTCGGCGAGGTTCGTCTTCGCCACCGCCACCACCTCGACCGTCGGCGCCCCCAGCGGCTCGAGGGCGGCGTCTCGGAACAGCACCGCCCTCGCCACCGTGTTCGGCACCTCGAAATGGCAGAGATGGTAGGGCGTGTAGAAACTGTAGAGCGGACCCTCTCCCAGCTTGTACAGGTTGAGGTAGTGACGCTGCTTGGGATCGTCGTGGACGGCGAGGACGAAGACCCCGGGCCCGGGCTTCGCGCCGACGACGTAGTCGACGACGCCGCCGAGGCGTTCGAGCTCCTCGACGTCGTACGCCGTCGTCAGCTCGTCGACATGGCCCGCGTGATCGGCGCCCCGCATTCCACGGCGTTCGACGGTCATCCCGGTGGCGTTCGCGACAATCGCCTGCTCGAAGGACACCTTGGTGCCGTCGGCGAAGCTCGTCACCATGTAGGGATCCTGACCCCACTTGGCGGCGAAAGCGGCCTGGGTCGTCGGGGTGCGGTACTCGTCCTGCAGGCCCTTGATGTTCCCGCATACAAGAGGACGGAGCCCGAGCCCTCGCACGAAGCGCACGAGGTTCATCTGCACCCCGGGCTGGTCGCCGTCGCACCCTGTAATGATCACGCCGCCTGCCTTCGCACGCTTGCCGAGGATCGGACCCACCGTCCCGTCCACCTCGGCGTTCATCAGGACGATGTCTTTGCGCTCCGCGATCGCCTCCACGACGACATGACAGCCGTATTCCACTGCGCCCGTGGCTTCCACGACCGCGTCGACGGTGCTCGCGCCCGTCGCGGCGCGGAAGTCTTGCGTGATGGCGACGGCGCCCGCGGCCACCGCTTCGTCGACACCGGAGCCGTCCGTCACCGCACGGATGTCCCTGACACCGGCCTCGCGAAGCGCGGCTTCCGCCTTCTCGAGGGTCCGATTGACGACCACGCTGACCCGCATCCCAGGCACACTGTTCGTGATCTGATTGATCAGGCCGCGTCCCATGAATCCTGCACCTACTATCGCGACACCGATCGGGCGGCCCTCGGCCTCCCGCGCCTGCAGTGCGTTGTCGATGATGATCATTCGGTACCTCCCGATATCGCTGCGAGCTGTGCCGGTGACCATGTGTCGAGCAGTGGCCACGTCGCATCTTTGGGTGAGGTGTCCGACACCGGCATCGGCCATTCCAGGCCGAGGGCAGGGTCGTCGTAGCGAAGGCCGCGCTCGGCGCCGGGCGCATAGGCGCCGCTCACCATGTACAGCACCTCGGTGTCATCGACGAGCGTCTGATAGCCGTGCGCGAAGTAGGCGGGAACGAACAGCGCCTGCCGGCTGTCGGCGGTGAGTTCCACCGACACGTGCTGCAGCCGCGTCGGCGAGCCCCAGCGCATGTCGATGATCGTGTCGACGATCGCCCCCCGGATGCAGCGGATGAGCTTCGTCTCCGCATTCGGCGACACTTGGAAATGCATGCCGCGGAGCGTGCCCGCTTTGTAGTTGAAGGAGATGTTCGCCTGCTCGACGTGAGGGTCGAGGCCAGCCGTCGCGAACTCCTCCCGGCAGAACGAACGGGCAAAAAATCCCCGTTCGTCACCGCGCAGCTCGAGATCGATGATGCTCACGTCGGCGATCGGGGTCGGATGGAAGATCATGACGGCACCCTCCAGAAGAGCTCCTCGTCGACCTGCCCGGAGCGAATGAGGTATTCGAGTTGCTTCAGTCGAGTGAAGCCGCGTCCGAGGAACATCTCCTCGTCTAGCGCGATCGAGTCGAAGATCGCAAGCAGCTGCTCGACACCCCTTTGGGCGTTCCAGTCGCATTCGTACCCGGGCAGGACTTCGCGGATCTTGTCGAATGTCACTTTGTAACTGCGGTTGTCGCCTCCACTGGCACCGAAGCTCACCTCTGACCCGGGAAGCGCGTCACCGATGATCGCTGCGATCTCACGAACCTGGTAGTTCTGCTCATCCGAACCGACGTTGAAGATCTGTCCGTGCACCGCATCCCGCGGCGCGGCGAGCGTCATCTTGATCGCCTTGGCGATGTCGAGCGCATGCACCAGGGGTCGCCACGGCGTGCCATCGCTGGTCATGGCGATCTCCTTGGTGGTCCAGGCGAGCCCCGAGAGATTGTTGAGCACGAGGTCGAACCGCATCCGGGGCGAGGCACCGAACGCGGTGGCGTTGCGGAGGAACGTCGGGCTGAACCCGTCATCCGCCATTGCCAGCACGTCGCGCTCGACCATCGCTTTGCACTCCGCGTACACGGTCTGAGGGTCGATGGGCGATGACTCGTCGACAATCCCCTCCGCTACGCCGTACACACTGCAGGACGACATGTAGACGAAGCGCTCGACGCCCGCCTGCTTGGCCATGGTCGCCAGCCGCACGGAGCCGGTGTGATTGATGCCCCGGGTCAGCTCGGGATTGAACGCGCCCAACGGGTCGTTCGACAGTTCCGCCATGTGCACGATCGCCTCGATGCCGGCAAGGTCCTCGGCTTCGATGTCGCGGATGTCGCGCACGAGTGTTTGCGGCGTCGAATCGACGCCGTTGTACAGCCACCCCGCCTTATAGAAGCCCGTGTCGACCGCGAGCAGATCATGCCCCGCCCGAACGAGTTCGGGAGCGAGGACCGAACCGAGGTATCCCTCAGTTCCCGTCACCAGAACCTTCATGTCACCCCCACACTTTCCACGGCGCCTGGTTCGTGTCCCAGAGCTGGTTGAGCTCCGTCCAGTCGCGGTATGTGTCCATTCCCATCCAGAAGCCGTCGTGGCGGTATACGCCCATGCGTCCGTCGGCGGCCAGACTCTGCAGCGGCTTCTTCTCCAGAAGGAGGTCAGGGTCATCGTCGAGGTAGCTGTCGACCATCTCGCGCCGGAACGCGAAGAACCCTCCGGACACCCAGCCCTCGGCCATCGTGGGCTTCTCGTTGAACTCCGTCACCTCGTCGCCGGTGACGTGCATCTCGCCGAAACGGCTCGTTGGGTGCACGCCCGTGACGGTGCCGGTCTTCCCGCTGGCCACATGCTGGCGATAGAGCGCATCCAGGTCGACATTGCCGATGCCATCGCCGTAGGTCATCAGATAGTAGGGCTGATCCAGGTGCGCCTGCACTCGCTTCACCCTGGCTCCCGTGCCCGTCAGCAGACCAGTCTCCACCAGGGTCACATCCCAGTCCTCCTGCGGAGTGTGGCTGTGCCAGTCGACCGCCTCATCACCCTCGCCCAGCCGGACGGTGAAGTCGCGCTCGAACTTTCCGTAGTCGAGAAAGAACCGGCGAATCGAGTCGCCTTTGTACCCGAGACATAGGATGAAGCGTCGGAAGCCGGCGGCCTCGTACGTCTTCATGATGTGCCAGAGGATCGGCTTGCCGCCGATGTCGATGAGGGGTTTCGGTAGCTTCTCGCTCGCCTCCCTGATCCGCGTGCCCATGCCTCCGCACAGGATCACCACCGGAATTTCGGCCTTCGAGGGCACTTCTGATGTCGCTTCGATCGTCATGGTGGCGCTCCTTTCTCGGGTGGTCGCCGATGTCGACGACCACCTTTTCCATCGGTATGGCGGGATGGGTCTCAGTGAGCTGTGTCGCCGGGGGCGAAGACGGCTCGGAAGGTGCGGAAGAGGATGCCGATGTCGCCCATCAGCGTCCAGTTCTCGACGTAGTACAGATCGAGGCGCAACGACTCCTCCCACGAGAGGGCGGATCGCCCGCTGACCTGCCACAGGCCACTCATGCCGGGCTTGACGATCAGTCGGCGCTCCGCGGCGAAATCGTAGAACGCCACCTCGCCAGCGCGCTGCGGGCGCGGGCCGACCAAGCTCATGTCCCCGAACAGCACATTCAGCAGCTGCGGGAACTCATCGAGGGAGTGCTTTCGCAAAATGCGACCGATGGGTGTGATCCGCGGGTCGTTCTCGATCTTGAAGAGGGGGGTGCCGTCAGTGCCCTGTTTCGCGAGGAGGTCCTGAAGCTTCGCATCGGCGTCCGGAACCATGGTTCGAAACTTAATGAGCTCGAAGGGACGCCCGTCCTGGCCGATCCGCTCCTGGCGGTAGAAGACGGGACCGCGGCTCGTGCCCTTCACCACGCAGGCGAGGATGAGGAACGTCGGCGCCAGCACCAGCAGCAGCGCCGCCGAACCCACCACGTCGAATGTGCGTTTGATGATGCGCTGCGCGCCGGTGTATCGCGGAGTCTCCACATGCACAAGAGGCAGGCCGGCCACGGGCCGGGTGTGCATCCGAGGCCCGCCGATGTCGGTCAGGCTCGGCACCATTATGAGATGCTGCCGGCCGGCCTCCAGTCGCCAGCTGATCTCCCTGACCTTCTGGACTGGCAGCGCAGCGTCGCTCGCGACGATCACGGTGTCGGCATCCGTCATCGCCAGTACGCGACTCACGTCATCGACGGGTCCCAGGAAGGGCACCGACGCACCCCCGCACGTGAACTCGGTCCGCTTGCCGGGGCCGCTAACGGCGACGACGCGGTAGCCGGCTTCCGGCATCCGGTCGAGTTCGTTCGTGATGCGCGCGTTCTCCTCGTCATCTCCGATGAGGAGGGCACGGGCGAGACCGCGTCCCGCCCGCCGGGCGGCCCTCAGACGCTGGCGCCACAGGAATCGCGTGGTCAGCAGCGCGGCGGTGCCGAGCGGGAAGCCGAGGAGGAGGTAGCCGCGCGACACGGGGGTCGTCGTGAGATACGAGACGATGGCGAGGACGGCGAAGAGGTAGATCGCCGACGTGACCACCAGCCTGTATTCGCCCGTGCCCATTCCGATCACGCGCCCGCTGCGGGAGCCGGAGACGGCGAGAGCGACGAGCCAGCCCAGGATCAGCAAGACCGAAAGCCACGTATAGGTGAGCGGCGTGTCCTCGACGGGCTGGGCCACGCGCACGCCCAGAAACGTGAACCAGAGATACTGCGACCCAAACACGGAGACGATGATCACGATGGAATCCGATAGCCAAAGAGCGCGCTGGTAGGCGAGCTTCCAGCCGATGGCGGTGGTGTCGGAAGTGGATACGGAAGAGAGCGAGTTGATGACCATGTTGCTTCCCCAAGGTCGTGGTGCTCAGTGAGTGCGCCTCACCGTGAGGCGCGTTTACGGCAGCGTGTCGCTGCGGCTATCCCCCAATGGTGCTCGGGAACGGGACCGTGACTACTTGACCGCGCGCTGATTGCCGTCCCGGGTGGTGATTGCCCCGGGAACCGGCTTCTTCGGCTTCATCGGTGCCCTTGGTGGGATCGGGCGCGTCGGTCGTCTGCGCGGTCAGCGCTCGGTGCGTTTCGGCGAGGTGTTGGTGCCGACCGTGCGGCAAGCCGTATGTGGCCTCACGATCCGAATCGATGATGGAAGCGGTCACGATCGGCTCCGTGACAGGGTTCGCGTACGGGCCCATGCGTTGCTTCGTGAACACGTTGCGTGGGTGACCTGGTCCTGCGTGCCGCCGGTCTCGTTGGCGACGGACGGGACGTTCGTCGCCGGTAACACCCGTTCTATTGGCACGGCGAAGTCCGACGCAGCAAGCACGCCCGGCACGGCGATCACCCCGGATCGGCGTCTGCGAGCGCCGAAAAGCGCGCGCCAAATCAGAAGCATCCATCAGTTCCCCCATCGATTCGGCGGTTCATCGCGTCGAGCCACCCCACATCGGGCTCACCGTGTATCGCTGCCGTGAGTCATCTATAGCGGGGTTCCGGTCCGACATGCGGTGTTGGACCAATTTTTTCGGCGGTCGTAACCGGGCGTTAACAATCGATGGCATCAGGGCGTAGGTGCCGCCGCTAGCGTTTGTGGCCTGAACACTGGTGAGGGGACGAGTATGGGGCACTGGGGAAGTCGACGTCGTCGACCGATGCATGAAGTGGTTCCGCTGACGGTCGTGTGGGTCGAATCCAGGACCAACTCGGCGGCGGCGGACGCGCAGCTTCACGGCACTTTCGCGCGCCCGGAGAACCCCAGCTTCGAGCCGCGTGTGGTGAGCAGGTGGCAGGACGTGCCGGCATGGGTGCTCCTGCCCGGACGGGACGGGCCCTTCGTCGCGTACTCGCTCCTCGTGGAGCTGTTCGCGGTGACGACCAAGAGATGGCGGGGTGGGGTGCGGTGAAGATCGTCCATGTGACCGAGACGCTCGTGGGCGGAGTGCTCGCGGCCGTGCTCGCGCTGGCGACGCGCCAGTCGTTGCTCGGGCATGACGTCACGGTCATTTATCCGCGCAAGCCCGCGGTGCCGGTGGCGGCCGAGCTCGATGCTCGATTTCCCTCGGATGTTCGGCGGGTCGAGCTGACCTACCGAGGACGCGTCGCGACCCTCCGCGATCTGCGGGTCGCGATCCGAGGCGCCGATCGCGATATGGACGTCCTGCATCTGCATTCGACGTTCGCAGGGATCGCCGGCCGCCTGCCGTTCGTGCGGGTCCCCGACGGATGCGTCGTCGCATACTCCCCGCACGGGTTCGCCTTCCTTCGGGAGTCGTCGTCCGCCGTCAGCAACCTCGCCGCCCTCGCCCTCGAACGAGTCCTCAAGCCCAGGTGCGACGGTCTCATCCTGGTGTCGCCGTCGGAGGAGGCCGTCGCGCGCACCCGACTGGGAGAATCGCACTGCGACGTGCTGCAAAACGGGATCCCCGTCGACGGGCTCCCACGGGCGCACGGAAGCGGCAACCCGCGTCCCGTCGTGGTCGCCTCGGGACGACTCGGAGAGCAGAAGGGGCCTGATCGCTTCGCGGAGGTCGCCAGAGCACTCGGCGACCGCGCCGACTTCGTGTGGATTGGGGACGGGCCTAGGGAGGGACGAGAACGGTGGATGGGAGACGCACCGGTGCGCTTGACCGGGTGGCTTTCGCATGAGGACGTGATCGCTCAGCTCGCGGCATCCGACATCTTCCTCTTCCCGACGCGCTGGGAAGGTATGCCCATCTCGCTCATGGAGGCGCAGGTGATGGGCCTTCCGGCGGTCGCTACCGACATCGTCGGGAACCGCGACGTCGTCCTGAGCGGCGAGACCGGATACCTGTGCTCCGACGTGCCCGATCTCATCGCTGCCGTCTCGAGCCTCGTGGATGACCCACTCGAGCGTTCGCGGATGAGCGCTCGCGCGCTGGAGGTGCAGCGCGATCGGCTCTCAGACATCGACCTGGGCACCGCCTCGATCCAGGTCTACGACCGGATGGCCGCCCGGGTGTCCGACCCGATGAGTAGTTGAGAGTGAGCGCCGCGTCCGCCCGGGTGCACGGCCATCCGATGGCGCTGTCGGTGCCTGAGCGGCCGGGGGCGACGAAGTGCTCGTCGCCTGGGCGGGATTCGCTCACCTAGACGCGTTTGTGCCGCTCCCATGCTCACCGGATGTCTAGATCCGAGTCGCCTTTCCAGGAACCCGACGCGTCGGACACGCCGCCTGTCAGCTGGCGACGTCTCAGGACTGCCGAGCAGTGTTGTTGACGAGGATGGCCAGCTGGGTACGGCTCCGAAGGCCAAGGCGCCGCAAGACCGTGGTGAGGTGGCTCTTGACCGTCGCATCACTGACGAAGAGCCGGGCGGCGATCTCGCCGTTGGTCATTCCCTCGGCGACAAGGAGGGCCACCGCCCGCTGACGTTCAGTCAGCCGGGTCAGAGCGCCCAGCTGCGCAGGGATCTCCGCCGGGCCGGTCGGTTCGGAGGTCAGGAATTGCACGAGGTGGCGCGCGAATGTTGGGTCGAGGGCGAGCCCGTCCTTGGACACGGCGCGGATGCCGTCGACCAACTGCGGCGCGGCGACCCTCCGAGAAAGGTAGCCCCTCGCCCCGGCGCGCAACGCCTCTGCCAGATCGTGCTCGGACTCGTTCTCGGCAAGGATCAGTACCGCTCGGTCGCGAAGGCACAACGCACTGACGGACGCCGCTTGCACGTGCTGCAGCAGCCCCTGGCGGATGACGACGACGTGTGGGTCCACCCGGTCGGCCATCGAGCATGCCGAAGCGACGTCTCCCACTTCGCCCACGACGACCATGTCGGGTTCGCGCTCGATCAGCACGCGGAGTCCGATGCGGTAGATCTCGTGGTCTTCGCACAGCAACACTCGAACATGCTCCGACCCGGACATGGGCCAGACCTGTTCCAGGGATAGGTCTGGATGGGAAGCGGCACTTGACTCAGGTTGGAACGTCATCAGGATCCCCTTGACGTGGCACGACATCGCTCTTGCAATCGAACGGCCCGGTCCTGCAGGCGCGACGAATGCCCCCAGCGAACTGATAGTGACGGACACTTCAAGCTAGATATACCGCGAGCGCGGAAATGAATCCACACATCGTGGCGGATGGTAATAAATACGGCTACAGACTGTAATAAGCCGTCCCCTCGAGTCAGACGGGCGCTGCCCGTCCACAAGGGGACCTTCGCCCAGGGCCTCGCTCGGACTGGGCGTTCGGTGCTCATCCCTCTGCGACCGTCGAGTTTCAGGCACTCGCTTGGTTCCGACCTTGGGATTAGCCGCCTCAACCTTCGGATGGGAAGCCTTCACCGGATGGGCGGTGGCCTTCTTACCCCTTGGGGGGAGCGGAAGGCACGAGGTCGCTACCTGCGGTGGATGTGTATTGGCTGTGGGTTCCTTAGCGTATGGGTTGTCCTGACGCTGGAACTCCGCAAGGCAACCGGGACGACAATCGTTTCTCCCGCAACGTTCCCGATAGATGGAGTCAGTCATGCACCAGACCATGATCGTCGCGAAGATGCGCTCTGAGGATGCGCCAGCAGTAGCCGAGATCTTCAGCCGCTCCGACGCGACATCCATGCCTCAGGACATCGGCGTCATCGGTCGCTCCCTGTATCGCTTTCACGGGATCTACGTGCACCTGATCGATTTCGCACGGCCGGCGTCAGATGCGATGAGGACGGCGGCGCAATTGCCCTCTTTCCGTGCCGTGAGCGACGAGCTGCGCCCGTACATCGAGGCCTACGACCCGAATTGGACTTCACCCGCGGACGCCATGGCAGACCGCTTCTACCACTGGAGATCACAGGCGCACCAAGGCTGAATTCACCCTCGTAGCCGACCGGTTGGACGACCTCGATGTCGACGACGGGTTGGCAGACCCACCGCATCATGTTCCGTTGCGAATACCTGCGAATAGAGGGACCCGATGACACAGACACTGGAGCCGGTGGTGTTGCCCGCCGGTCGGACGGAATGGACCAAGTGCCCGGGCTGCGGGTGCCTTGTCTACCACAAGCGACTGGATCGAAACCTCCGGGTGTGTCCCGAGTGCGAACACCACGTGCGGATGGGGGCGCGGGCCAGGATCGAGCTGCTGGTCGACCCGGGAAGTTTCCGCGAGGCCGACTTCGATCCGCTGATGCCCGATCCGCTCGAATTCTCCGACTCCCGTCCCTATCGGGACCGGGTCGCCGGTGCAACCGCCAGTTCCGGCGAATCAGAGGCGGTCATCGTCGGCGCCGCGCTTCTCGGTGGCCGTGAGGCAATTCTCGCCGTCATGGAATTCGCCTTCATGGGCGGAAGCATGGGCCTGGAGGTCGGCCGACGGGTGAGCGAGGCGGCCAGCCTGGCCCTCCATCAGCGAAAGCCCTTGATCGTAGTGTGTGCAAGCGGCGGAGCACGGATGCAGGAAGGCGTCTTCTCGCTTCTGCAGATGGCGCGCACCGCGCTCGCCTTCGCTCAGCTTCGCGAGGCGGGCGTGCTGTCGGTGTGTGTGCTCACCGATCCGACGTACGGCGGTGTCTCGGCATCCTTCGCCAGTCTGGGTTCGGTGGTTCTCGCCGAAAGGGGCGCCCACATCGGATTCGCCGGCCCGCGCGTCGTGCAGGAGACCATCCGTGCGGCGCTGCCGGATGGCTTTCAGTCCGCCGAGTCGCAGCTCTCGCACGGCCTGGTGGACAGGGTGGAGAACAGGGCAGACCTCCGGCCCCTGCTGATTCGGCTGATCAATCTGCACGCCGAGAGAAGGATGACCACCGCAGCTGATCCCGTTCCCGAGCCCGCCGCGACGCGGTCGACCGGATCTGCGGCGATGCGCGACTCATGGGCCGCGGTCCAAGCCGCGCGCAACGTTGAGCGACCGACCACAGCGGATTACATTCGGCTTGTCTTCGACGATTTCGTCGAGTTGCACGGTGATCGTGCCTATGCCGATGACCCCGCGGTTGTCGGCGGGGTGGCATCCGTCGCGGGGCGGTCTGTTGTGGTCATCGGCAGCCAGAAGGGGCACACCGTCAAGGATCTCGTCGCCCACAATTTCGGGATGGCCCACCCAGAGGGGTACCGAAAGGCGATGCGCCTGATGGAGCACGCCGAGTCATTCGGGTTGCCGGTGGTCACTTTTGTGGACACCCCCGGCGCTCACCCCGGCCCCGACGCTGAGGAACGCGGGCAGTCCATCGCCATCGCCGAAACCATCATGCGCAGCTCGCGGCTGCGCGTTCCGGTGGTTGCCGTCATCACCGGTGAAGGCGGCAGCGGTGGCGCCCTCGCCCTGTGCACCTCGGATCGGTTGCTGGTGCTGGAGAACGCCTTCCTCTCGGTGATCAGTCCGGAAGGGTGTGCGGCGATCCTGTGGCGGAGCGCGTCGTCGGCGCCGGCTGCGGCCACGGCGTTGCAACTCGGGGCGGCGCAGTTGCTGCACAGCGGCATCGCCACCTCGGTCGTACCAGAACCGCCTGGCGGGGCCCAAGCGGATCCCGCTGCCTGCGCACGAACGCTCCGCGAGATCATCCTCCGTGAGATAGACGAGCTGAGCGACGTCTCTCCCGACGATCTACTCTCGGGACGGGAGCAACGTTTCTCCCAGCTCGGCGGCGGGGAACTGATGACCCCGATGACGACCGACATCGCCAGCTGAGGCGGCCCGAGATGACACCGAACAGCGAACTTGCATCCGCGAATGGTCAGGTTCCCGGGGCGGCAGCGCTCCTGCAGACGGCCGGCAAACCGGAGTCGATGCTCGAGCTGCGGCAGGAACTAGCCGAACTCGCGCGCACCCTGCCCGGCGATCTGCGCCGTCTACGAGTCCGCGGCGGCGACCGCGAGATCGAGGTCGAGTGGGCCGACCAGGTGAGAACCGTGCAGTCGGTCGTCGATCAACCGGGGACGGCTCTCGCCGGCGGGACGGGGGATATCGCCACCCCGGTTTCCGCGCCGATCGAGGATGCCGCGTCCACAGCGGTGCGGGCACCGCTGGTCGGCTGCTACTACGCCGCGCCGTCACCCGGTGCAGAACCGTTCGTGCGGGTCGGCGACGACGTTGAGGCCGACACCACGGTGGCGATCATCGAGGCGATGAAGATGATGAACCCGATCGTCGCCGGCGAGTCAGGCGTCGTCGCCGAAGTGTTGGTGAGCAACGGTGAATCCGTCGAATACGACCAGATCCTGCTTCGGCTTCGCCCTAAGGAGCACAGCGCATGATCCGGAAACTGCTCATCGCCAACCGTGGCGAGATCGCCGTTCGAATTGCCAGGACGTGCCGTGAACTGGGCATCGAGGTCGTCGCGGTGTACAGCTCCGCCGATCGGGAATCCGAAGTCGTTCGGTTGGCCGACATCGCCGTGAACATCGGTCCGCCCGCACCGCGGCGGAGCTATCTGAACATTCCCAACATCATCGAGGCGGCCCTGCAGACGGGTGCGGAGGCCGTCCATCCGGGTTACGGATTCCTCTCCGAGGATCCGGATTTCGCGGAAATCTGCGAGTCGGCCGGGCTCACCTTCGTCGGTCCTCCGCCGTCAGTGATGCAGGACATGGGCAACAAGGCCACGGCGCGACGGCTCATGCACGAGGCCGGGCTGCCGATGCTACCCGGAGTGGTCGAGCCGGTGCGCTCGGTACACGAGGGGCAGAGGATCGCCGCCGACATCGGGTATCCCGTTATCATCAAGGCTGCTGCCGGTGGCGGAGGGCGCGGGATGAGCGTCGTCCACAGCGCGGCCGACTTCAGCGAAGCCTATGTCAGCACCCGCGAAGTGGCCAGAGCGGTCTTCAACGACCCGGCTGTCTATGTTGAGCGCTACCTGGCCGGTGCGCGCCACGTAGAGGTGCAGGTGCTATGCGATCAGCATGGCAACGGCGTCTCTCTGGGAGAGCGCGATTGCTCGTTGCAGCGCCGTCATCAAAAGCTTTTGGAGGAGGCGCCAGCCGCCCACATGACGGTCGAGCAGCGCGAACACCTGGGAGCGTTGGCGGTGCGCGGTGCGCTGTCCGTCGGCTACACCGGCGCGGGGACCATGGAATTCCTGGTCGACGGCAGCGGCGAGCCCTACTTCATGGAGATGAATGCCCGAATCCAGGTGGAGCACCCCGTCACCGAGATGCTGACCGGAATCGACTTGATCCGCGAGCAGATCCTGATCGCGGATGGACTGCCGCTCGCCTTCGGGCAACAGGATGTCCGTTGCAGCGGAGCCGCCATCGAATGCCGGATCAATGCGGAGGATCCGGCGCGGGGGTTCGCTCCCACTCCCGGTCGACTGGACGTCTATAGAGCGCCGGCCGGGCCATGGACGAGGTTGGACACCGGGTACCGTGAGGGCGATCAGGTAAGTCCGCACTACGACTCATTGCTGGCGAAACTCATCGTGTGGGCGCCCACCCGGGATCAGGCACTCTCGAGGATGGACCGGGCGTTGGCCGAGATGGCGGTGTCCGGCCCGGGCCTGTCCACGACGGCGACCCTGCACCGGGCGTTGCTGCGGCACCCCGACATTCGCGCCGACCGGCATGACGTCCAGTTCCTCGACCGCGAAATGCCCAGCCTGCTCGCCAGTGCGGCGGAGATCCATCAGCTCGGGAGCCGCACCCCCGCCTTGACGGCAGATTTCGTGTCGGCCGTCCCAGCCCCCGCGCAGCCGACCTGGCCTCGCGGCCTACCCCCACGCCCCACCCCAGACGGAGGTCACCCCAACATGAATGACACCTTCACAATCAGCGATCTGATGACGCTGCTCAGCAAAAAGGCGGGTCTGCCAATCGCCGACCACACCGACAACCCATCCGGACGGTTCTCCGATGTCGGGCTCGACTCGCTGGCATTTCTCGAGATGCAGACCGCGCTGAAAAGCACCTATGGCGTCGAGCTGCCTGACGATCAGACGGAGCACTACACGTTCGGCGAGATCGTCGACGTGGTGCAGAGCCATCTCGCTATGCGTCCCCTCGAACAAGCCTCGTGATCGGGATGAACTCGATGAGCCGACCGGAGGCTGACCGATGAGCACGGACTCGACAAGCCCGCCACCGGAATCCGCGAACGTGGAACCGGAAGGGCATACCTACAACTCCATCGTGATTGATGCCCCGCTGGATCTGGTGTGGCAGGTGACCAACGACCTCGGCAATTGGCCGAACCTGTTCACGGAGTACGCATCGGTCGACATCCTCGAAAATCGGGACGACACCTACTTCCTGTTCCGGCTGACCATGCATCCGGACGCCAATGGGACGGTCTGGAGTTGGGTCTCTGAGCGGACTCTCGACCCGATCGCCCATCGAGTGACTGCACGGCGGGTCGAGCCGGGACCATTCGAGTTCATGAACATCGATTGGACGTACCGGCAGGTTGCGGGCGGGACCACGATGCGTTGGATGCAGACCTTCCGGATGCGCCCCACCGCGCCCGTTGACACCGCCACCATGACCAGGCGGATCGATGCCAATACCAAGATCCAGATGGCTGTCATTGCGCAGAAGGTGCAGGCAGTCGCCGAATCGAACGCGGCGCAGCCCGTCCCCTTGCCCACCACTGCCTGAGGAGTTCCGTTGACCACCACCGTGCACCCCCCCTCTGCCGTCACCTGCGTCCCGATCGTGCATCGCGATGAAACCCAGCCGAACCACCGGCGGGGCGGGGACATCCGCACCCTGCTGTCACCCGCAAGTGTGGGCGCAACTGCAGCCTTTATGGGAACACTCACGCTCGCGCCCGGCGAGGTCGTCACGGAACACTGGCATCCATACTCCGAGGAGTTCCTCTATTGCGTCTCGGGTGACGTCTTGATCACCGTCGACGGTGAGCAGCGCCGATTAGTGGCGGAGTCAGCCATCCACATTCCCATCGGGGTCCGTCACCGCATCTTCAACGATCGCGCGGTGCCTGCCTTCTTCGTCTTCACCTGCGGTCCGCTGGCGCCACGCCCGGAACTCGGCCACGTCGACACGGAACCGTCACCCGGATCGCTCGGCGGGGTCCGATGAGCACCGGAAGGAGAGTCGTCGTCACCGGTATCGGCGTTGTCGCACCCGGCGGCGTCGGAAAGCAGGCGTTCTGGAACCTGCTGACCGAGGGTCGTACCGCCACCCGCAGGATCAGCTTCTTCGACGCCACGCGGTTTCGATCGCAGATCGCCGCAGAAGTCGACTTCGACCCGCTGGCTTACGGACTGACGCCCCAGGAGATCTACCGCAACGACCGCTTCATCCAGTTCGCTGTCGTCGCAGCGGATGAGGCCGTTGCAGACAGTGGCCTGGATCTGCGCTCGGGCGGAGGAGTCGACCACGACCGCCTCGCGATCAGCCTGGGCAGTGCGGTAGGCGCGACGATGCGGCTCGAGGAGGGGTACGTCAACGTCAGCAACCACGGTCGGGACTGGCTCGTCGACCCCGCATACGGGTCGAAGTTCCTGTACAACTCGCTGGTTCCCAGCAGTGCAGCCACCGAACTTGCGGTCCGCTTCCACGCACACGGGCCTGCATCGGTCATGTCGACCGGTTGCACGTCCGGCATCGACGCCGTCGGATACGGGACCCAGCTGATCCAGGATGGCGACGCGGACATCGTCATCGCGGGGGCGAGTGACGCCCCCATCTCGCCGATCTCCGTTGCGTGTTTCGACACGATTCATGCGACGTCCGCGCGCAACGATGACCCAGAACACGCATCGCGGCCGTTCGACGCGACCCGGGACGGGTTCGTGATGGGCGAGGGCGCGGCGGTGCTGATCCTGGAGGAATACGCCGGCGCTCGGGCGCGGGGCGCCCATATCTACTGCGAGATTGGCGGCTTCGCCAACAGGTGCAACGCGTTTCACATGACAGGGCTGCGCCCGGACGGGGTGGAGATGAGCGCCGCGATCGATGCCGCGCTCGACCAGGCAAGACTCGACCCGAAGACCGTCGATTATGTCAACGCCCATGGCTCGGGCACCAAGCAGAACGACAGGCACGAGACCGCCGCGGTCAAGCGAAGTCTCGGTGAGCACGCCTACGACATCTCGATGAGCTCGATCAAGTCCATGGTCGGGCACTCGCTCGGTGCAATCGGCTCCATCGAGCTGGTCGCGTGCAGCCTCGCCATCGAGCACGGCGTCGTTCCGCCCACCGCAAACCTGGAGAACCCCGACCCCGAGTGCGATCTGGACTACGTGCCGAAGATCGCTCGTGAGATGCCAGTGGACGTGGTGGTATCGGTCGGCAGCGGCTTCGGCGGGTTCCAGTCCGCCATCGTGCTCGCAAAGCCCGAGGTGGCGGCGTGACAAGGGCGGTCATCACCGGTCTCGGCGTGATTGCGCCCAGCGGTGTCGGCGCCGACCAGCACTGGAAGAGCATCCTTGCCGGTGAACTGAATGTGCGTCGCATCTCGGCTTTCGACCCCACCCGCTACACCACCACGATCGCCGGCCAGGTCGAAGGATTCGACGTGAATGAGCAGGTCGACCCGCGGCTGGTGGTGCAGACCGACCGCTGGACCTGGATGTCACTGGCGGCGACGCAGTTGGCCCTCGACGACGCTCTGTACAATCCGGGTGACCATAGTCCTTATGCGACGTCGGTGGCTCTCGCAGCGGGTTCCGGTGGGAACGAGTTCGGCCAGCGCGAGATGACGGGTCTGTACACCAGCGGTCCACAAGCGGTCGGTGCCTACCAGTCCATCGCCTGGTTCTATGCGGCGAGCACCGGTCAATCGTCTATCCGGCACGCCACCAAGGGCCCGGCCAGCGTGCTGGTGACGGAGGGAGCCGGAGGCCTCGATAGCGTGGGTCATGCGCGGCGGGTGATCCGTCGCGGAACCACGGCAGTCATTGCCGGGGGAACTGAAGCCCCATTGTCCCCGTACGCCCTGACCTGCTACGGCACCAGTGGGTGGTTGACCGCGGCGGCTGATCCCCGTGCCGGCTACAAGCCGTTCGACAAGCAGGCCAACGGGTATGCACCCGGTGAGGGCGGGGCTGTGCTTCTGGTCGAGGACCTCCGCACCGCTGTGGAACGCGGAACTCCTCAGATCTACGGGGAGATCGCCGGATATGCCGCAACCCACGACGCGTTCGACGCCAATGCGCTGGCGCCGGACGCTACGCATATGGCCCGCGCGATGAGCCTTGCAATCGAGGATGCCGGCCTGACGGCCGATGACGTCGACCTGATCGTCGCCGATGCGGCGGGAGTGGCCGAAATGGATGCCCTCGAAGCGTCCGCGCTGCGGATGGTTTTCGGTGACCGGATCAGCGCCGTACCGGTCACGGCTCCCCAGGGTTTCGTCGGTCGGCTCAACGCCGGCGGTTCGGCGCTGAGTGTCGCCACTGCGCTGCTGGCCATCCGCGATGGTGTGGCGCCGGCGGTCGGCAACCTCGACGAGCCCGATCCGTCGTACGGACTCGATCTGGTGCGGGTGCCTCGCGAGCTCGACCTGAACGTCGTGTTGATCAACGCCCGTGGGTTCGGCGGCTTCAACAGCTCGATGGTGCTGCGAAGGATTGACCCCGCGAATTTGCAAGGCATGGCCGAGGAGGGGGCCTCATGACCGAACCCGCGATCAGGACGGTGCTGCGGATGCGCGCCCGCGAAGGGATGGAGGCCGAGTTCCAAAGGGCGTGGGAACGCGCGGCTGCCGAGATAAGTCGGGTGCCCGGCAACGTGCGACAAGAGCTCTCGCGCGACCTAGAAGACTCACGCACATTTGTCATCACCAGTGACTGGATCGACCGCGCAGCAGTGGACGCGTTCGGCCGCAGCGATCAGCGTGAGGCGCTGACCGCGGGTCTGCGTGACCTGCGCGAGGAGGCGGCCAGGAGCACGTACGAGTTGCTGACCATCGTCCCGGCGACGAAGCCGCTGCCGATCCGCATCGATCTCACCACCCGGGTCAGTCCGGGAGAGGAAGAGGCGTTCGAGCACGCGTACCAAATAGTCACGTCCCGGCTAGCGGACACGCCCGGCCTGGTGCGCGAAGAACTGCTGAAGGAACCGGGATCCTTCGTTTACCACATCTTCGCCGAGTGGGAATCGGAGCAGGACTTCATCAACTGGGTCGAGGATCCCTCGCACGCCGATCAAAGTGGTCCGCTGGCGCGGTGGTTGTCCGTCGAATTCGCGCGGCGGGTGTTCGAGATCCGCTACCGCCCCCCTCAGCACCGACGGACTTCGGACACGCCCGAGTTCCCTGCGGTGCAACGATCCTCCGCGCAGCCGTCCATCGCCGCGCCAGTGACGGCACCGGCGCCGGTGGTTGCCGTTGCGCCTACCCTTGCGGTCGACGCAGCGGCAACACCTTCGCCGGTGGCGGGGCCATTGCCGAAGCCGACAGCTGCTCCATCTCCTGAACCGGTGGCGGCAGCCGCTGCGACGTCAGCACTCCCCGCCACCCACGACACGGTGAGCCCGCACGGCAGCGGAATCTACGATGTCGAGGTGCTGGTGGTCGGCGGCGGGCCAGTGGGACTGACGTGTGCCATCGAGTTGGCTCGGCGGGGAATCGCGGTGCGGATCATTGACAAGCGGCCGGTGGCCGCCGCCCAGGCGGACAAGGCGATCGGCATCCATTGCCGGACGATGGAGATATGGGAGGACCAGGGCGTTGTCGCGGACGCGATCCGGGCAGGGGTCTGGTTGCACGGCCAGACGGTGTATGTGAATGGAAAGCTGACCCATCAGGTCGACTGGTCAGGACTGACCGATCTTCCCTACGCGCACCTCGGCCTGCCGCAATACGAAACGGAACGCATCCTGAGCGACCGCCTCGCCTCCCTCGGGGTCACCCTGGAGCGGGGCATCGAGCTGGTCGACTTCGAGCAGGACGTGGATGGGGTGTCGGCGACACTGAGAAGCGACTCCGGCGCCACAAGCGTGACCCGAGCGCAGTTTCTGATCGGATGCGACGGTGGACACAGCGCCGTCCGCGCAGGCCTCGGACTGAAGTTCGAGGGCGGCCTGTCGATGTTCCCGCAGCTGTTCATGCTCGGCGACGTCGAACTCGATTGGACGATGCCGCAGGGCCATCTCCTTCGCTTCGTCCGGATCGAGGACGACGGCGACTTCACCGGGATGCTGGTCTGCGTCCCGCTGCACGGCCGCGGTCGCTACCGCGTTGCGACCCTGGCGCCGCAACCGCTGCAGAAGACCATCGGGGCGGGGGTCGTTCCCGCGGGATTTTGGCAGGAGTACACACCCCCGACGCTCGCCGATATCCAAGCCGTGCTGGACGATCTGGCACCCGAGCCGACCACCGCCAGCAACCTGCGATGGTCATCGATCTTCCGCATCAAGCACGGCATCGTCGACAGATACCGGGAAGGCCGCGTCTTCGTCGCCGGGGACGCCGCACACCTGCATCCCCCAGCTGGCGGGCAGGGCATGAACACCGGCATCCAGGACGCATGGAATCTGGGCTGGAAGCTCGCGCTCGCCGTACGCGGAAACGCCGCGCCCGGCCTGCTAGACAGCTACGACGCCGAGCGGCGTCCGGCAGGCAAAGCGATCGTCGATCGGGCCGTCGCTCTCGCCTTCACCGACGAGATGGACATGGAGGACGAGAAGGCACAGTTCCTGCTCGAGATGCAGATGACCATGAATTACTCCGGAAGCGCCCTGGTCGGCGAGGACATCCGCACTGACGGGCTTCTCGGGGGGCCTGCGCCGGGGGCGCGGGCACCAGATGTGCACGGACTCACCATGTTTGGAGTAGGACACCCACTTCGCCTTTTCGAAGTCACGCGCGGAACAAGATCGACGCTGCTGCTCTACGCCGACGAAACAGTGACCGAGGACGACTTCATCGAAGCGGAAGAACTCGCCGCGGCGGTGTGGCAGCAGTCTTGTGGCCAGGTCGGTGCGTATCTGATCGCGAGTACGGGTGCCCAGGTCCCGGTGCATCTCGACGTTCCCGTCCTCCGGGACAGCGCCGGCAACTTCCGGAGAACCTACGAGGGCCAAGCACTCACGGCCTACCTGATCCGCCCGGACGGTCACGTCGGGTATCGCACCGCGAGGGCCACGCTCGCCGCAATCAACGACCACCTGCAGCAGATCTTCGTCCATAGCCAGCCGACGATGAGTCAATCGGCCGCGTAGGCGAATCGCCCCGAGCAACCCTAGCGAGAGGAAAAGCCATGACCTTCCGTCCCTTCCGCAACGTGATCGTCTGTCACCTGGTTCCCGGCAGCGAGGACAAGGTCGGTGCCGTCTTCGGCCACTACGACCAGATCACCCGACCGCAGGACCTGGGTGTCATCGGCCGCACCCTCCTGTCCCACGACGACCTCTACATCCACGTCCTTGACCGCAAACAGGACCCGGAGGTGTCCGGCCAGCGGCGAGGGCTGCCGGCGTTCCAGCAGATCGCGGAAGAGATCGGTCCGTACGTCACACCGTACCCGCGTTACTGGGAGAACCCGTCGCACTCCGTGGCCAAGCAGTTCTACCGTTGGGTTCCGGACGGGGATGTCCCCGAGGACCGGGCACTGACCGTCATCATCCAGCGAATGAAGACGGATGCAGAATCCGACATCGCTCGGGTGTTCGCTGACTCCGACGCCGGCCCGCTGCCGATCGAAACGGGCGTTACTGGGCGATGGCTGTACTCCATCGACGACGTCTTCGTGCACCTGCTGGAGCAGGACAAGGCCAAGGCGGCAGCCGTGCGGCAAAATCACGAATCTCACCGGCCGGCTTTCGCCCGCATCATGAACGACCTAAGCCCGTACCTCTCGCCGTACCGGCCGGACCACTGGCAGACCCCGAAGGACTCGGTCGCCAACGCGTTCTACCGCTGGCAGGCCGAGGACTGGACTCCCCCGACCGACGAATGACGCGTGCGGCCGGCGACGCCTGCGCGATGATGTCTGCGACGCGGGCGGGCGTGGCTCCGGCTCGGAAGGTTGAGGACGTGCGTGGTACGGCGGTGCGAATCATGGTCGGTCCTCCTTCTGCAGTGCCTCGCGGCAGGTTTCAGTCGTCTACTGCTCAGCCCTCGCCGACGGCAATGCCGCGCGGACACACTCTAAGGCGTTGGCTGAGCTCGCCTCGCGAGGAAGGTATCCGTGTGCGTCTGCCTCCGTGTGCTTCGTCGGACCGGTCTCGGATGCCGATTGGGGGCCCACCATGACGACACGAACACCTTCTCGGTTCAGGGCTTCGACAAGGAGCAGCGCGGCATCACCGAATTCAGAACTCACCAGGGCGATGTGCGGCGCAAACACCTCGGATAGCTCGAGGGCGCGCGCAGGTTCAGCGGCCTCCCCGACAATTTCGATCTGCGGTAGCAACCTCAGAACCGTACAAAGGCCGATTCGATACACCTCATCGTCGTCGCAGATCAGCACCCGGAAGCGGGGTCGTGGACGGCTAAGCACGAGGATCTGGCGCACACGAACTCTGGTCATCGCCGACCGGCCTCTGTGCGCGGCAGTGTGTGCGGTCCGTCCAGACGACGGTAGAACGGGGCCATAGGGCTTGTGCACATCCCTGACCGAGATGATCGGCGTGTTCATGAGGCTCCAGGTTGCAGGTGGAGTTTCATCCTCGCTCTTTGCGGCGCTCATCGCGTCATCCCTCCGCAGGCACTTCCAATACTGCGATCGCGGTACTCCGCATGCCGCGCGGGGTGGATGCCGGGGCTCCGCCCCGCCCCGCCCGATGGTCGGATGAGACGGGACGTGGGACGGCCGATCGGCCGGGCCGGGTGGCATCCCCGCATGCCCGCGTGGATCGGCGACGTCATCGCGGCCGCGTTCATCGTCGCCTCGGCGTACCTTCGGTTCTCGGGGGCGGATTTCCGTCCGATCGACGTGTTCACGACCGCCCTCGTGATCGCTCCGGCGCTCATTCTTCCGCTCCGGCGCAGGTGGCCGATCGCCGTTCTCGCGGCGTGCGTCGCGCTCTATGCATTGGCGGCGTTTACGGAGTCGCTTTGGCCCGGAATGGTCCTGGCCATCGCGATCGCGATGTTCGGCGTTGCCAACCGTTTGCGCCGGCGGGCGGCCCTGTTTGCGGCGCTCGTCACGATCGGCGTGATCGTCGGAATCAATGTTCTTGCTTCGCTCAGCACCCTCCTGGACGTGCGAGCATTCGCCTTGGTGGTCACGGTGGCTTTCGCTGCCGCGGCTGGGGAAGGAGCGAGATCGCGGCGGGATTACATAGTCGCGATCACCGAGCGCGCCGAGCACGCCGAAGAAACCAAGGAGTCGGAGGCGAGGCGACGCGTGTCGGAGGAGCGGCTTCGGATCGCACGCGACCTACACGACGCGGTCGCGCATCAAATCGCTGTCATCAACCTACATGCGGGTGTGGCGTTCTCGGCAATTCCCTCCCGGCCGGACGACGCGCAGGAAGCGGTCCGCACGATCCGTAGCGCCGCGCGCACGGTGCTCAGCGAAATCAGCGCGCTCCTCGAGGTCTTGAGGACGCACGATGATGAAGGCACGCGCGAGATCTCGCCGCAGCCAGGTATCGAACGACTCGATGAGCTGGTCGGCCAGTTCGAGGAGGCAGGACTCGCCGTGACGATCGAGATCGAGGGAGACATCACGAAGGCCGCAGTGGGTGCCCAGATCGTCGCCTACCGGGTCATCCAGGAGGGCCTCACCAACGCCCACAAACACGGTGCAGACTCTTGTGCTCACGTCCTGATCCGGGTCGAGCTTGACACACTCGAGATCGTGGTCACCAATCCGACCCTTCCCAGCGAGACGCCTCCCACGCTCGAGACGTCCGGGGACCGTAGATCCGGCTCTGCTCTCGGACTGATCGGCTTGCGGGAACGGGTGGCCGCGGCGCGCGGCACCGTGGAAGCCGGCCCCACACTCGGTGCGTGGCAAGTGGCAGCGACTCTTCCCGTGAGCACGGACGGGCGCCGATGACCACCGTGCTCGTCGTCGACGACCAGTTCCTGATCCGCGAGGCGGTGTGCCACATCCTGTCGCACGCGGACGGGATCGATGTAGTGGGCGAAGCGGTCGACGGGCACGAAGCGGTCGCCGCCGCCGCGCGTCTGAACCCCGATGTGATTGTGATGGACATCCGGATGCCGCGACTCGACGGCATCGCCGCGACAGCGGCCATCTGCGCCCACCCCGACCTCGCTTCGACACGAGTACTGATCCTCACGACCTTCGAGGAAGACGAATACATCGTTGCCGGTTTACGCGCCGGCGCAAGCGGATTCATCGGCAAGGGATCCGGGCCGGACGAGATCGTGCATGCCGTGCGGTCGGTGCACGCCGGCGACGCCCTGCTCTCGCCCACGGCAACCCGGAGCCTCATCATGAAGTACATCCATGCAGCTATCCCCTCCGACGCGTCGCACAGCATCCCGCCCGAGCTGGACAGACTCACCGAACGCGAGCGTGAGGTTCTCCTGCTCGTCGCGCGCGGCCGGTCGAATCAGGAGATCGCGGACGCCCTGCACATCTCGCCGTACACCGCGAAGACTCACGTGAACCACGTCATGACCAAGATGACCGCACATGACCGCGCTCAACTCGTCATCCTGGCCTACGAGACCGGCCTCCTGGCGCCGAGGTCACCCTGACACCCCGCGATGACGAATCTCGTGGACCGAAGCGCCGCGGTGGAGGATTGGCTACAGCGCAATACCCATCCTCCCTAGGATGAGTCGCAACAGGCCCTTTTCCCTCCCGTCTCGAAGTAAGGAGCCCCGTGTCCGCAATCGCCACTCCCAGCCGCCACCGCGTCCTCGCCGATGTCCTCACCCGCCCGTCGGCCCGTTCCCGTGCATTCGCAGTCGACGGCGTCCTCGTGCTCTCCGGCGTTGCCCTCGTCTCGCTGCTCGCCAAGGTTTCCTTCTTCCTCGGTCCCGTCCCAATCACCGGACAGACCCTCGGCGTGATCCTGGTCGGCGCCGCACTCGGCGCTAAGAGGGGTGCCGCCAGCCTGACAACGTACATGCTGCTCGGCCTCGCCGGGCTTCCGATCTTCGCGGGACCGGTCGCGGGGCCTGCGTATGTGCTTTCGCCCTCCTTCGGATTCATCGTCGGCTTCATCCCGGCCGCCTTCGTGGCCGGCTGGTTCGCCGAGCGCGCATGGGACCGCAAGCCGGTGCTCGCATTCGCCGGCTTCGCCGCGGCGAGCATCATCCCATTCGTCTTCGGCGTTCCCTACCTGGCGTTCATCTTGAGCACCGTGCTCGGCGTCGACATCACTTTCGCGTCCGTGATGGAGGCCGGCGTGCTGCCGTTCATTGCCGGTGGGGTCATCAAGGCCGCCTTCGCGGCGCTGCTCGTCCCCCTGGCGTGGCGCGGCGTGCGCACCCTCGACGCGCGCAAGTAGCACCAGACACCAACAGGGCCTCGCCGCCTGCGGTAGGTACCGTTGGCGTTCCGGCGTGCGCTGAGGCGAGCGTCGCAGCGACTGCAGATCGCGAACAGTACCCGGCGGAGAGCGTGATTCAAGATTTGGGCGCAGCTTGTCGGAGGCCAGGGTCTTACACGGAGAGATCATGCCCGCCCGAGGAAGTACGACGAGGAGACCAGGCTCACGCGGTCCGGTCCTTCAGGAGCGGTGCGATGAGGGAAAATCCGACTTCATCAAGAACGACCGGAGTGACACCACGAAAAGGAACTCGACCCCACCCCCTGGCTGTGTCGGGCGGGGGGTCCAGGAGTTCCGGCGCGCCCTGGGGGGAGGGGGCGGCTAGGATTGTCGACCGAGCCCACTCGGTTCGTCGGCAGGCCCGAAGGTGGTGCATATGGACGGTATCTCGGCGCTTGTCGTCCTGGCGATCACCTGGACCCTGCTCGGACTCGGTGCGGCGCTCGCGGTCGGGCGCATGGTGCGCCGCAGCAACGAGGAGAACGGACTCTTTGGGAGCTTGCATGCCCCGCCGCCAAGCGACAGGCCCCACCCGCGCATAAACCGCAGCGTCACTGATCGCGAGAGTCCTGGAACGACCGAGGACGGCGATCGGAAGCCTCTCTAAGTGCGAGCTCCGGGCGGCCGCGCTGATGCTCCCCGGTCCACAATGCGTGTCGAGGTCCTATCCACCCGCAGGTTCCGTTCGCTCAAGTTCGGGAGGTGGGCGAGCCGCGCGGCGCATGGTCCGTTCGGCCCACCCCGCGAGCCGCCGTGGAGGCGCATGGTCCGCTCGGCCCACGCCGCGAAGCCGCCGTGGAGGGCCACGGCAATGGCGATCAGCGCGACGAAACCCGTGCGGCGGTGTGTTCCCAGCGAACGTCGTCGTGGCGCACGATGATCGCCAGGATGAGGAACGCGAGGCTGACTCGTTCGCCCGCCGCGGCTCGGCCTTCTCCCGCTTCAGACGCTTGATCTCCGCCGCGGCGCCCGTCGTGCAACCCGGCCCGTCGCCGGCATCGATCTGGCCGCGGCGGATCCAGATCCGGATCGTCTCCGGCGGACGCCGTCGATGCGGGCGTTGGCGGACGACATGACCACATGCTGTCCAACGCTGAGTTCGCGACGGCCCGGGCTACGGGCGCCCAGTTCGCTCGGGATGGCTTTGGGAAGTGACTCAAGACCACGTCAAGATCGGGTGACGGAGAGCCGTGCTCATCACGAGACGGATCGCAATCGCGCGTGACGCGACGCTCAACCGGGCAACGATCGGAGGGGGCCCGGTCGCGGGCGTGGCCCCATTCGTCTTCCGATAGCGGGAAAGGAGCGCAACGGAACGGTGACCGCGAAGGGACCAGCTCGAGCAGCCCGCACGACTCTCGATGCTGGAGTCCAACGATGAACGCTGTCTTTCAATGGTCGAACGTACGAGACTATCGCTCCGCCCCGTTCTTGCGTGCCATTCCTCCCCGCGCCGCGGACCGGGCGCAAGGCTCGCGACCTGCGGACGGCGAAAGCATGGCCAGACGGGGACCGGCACAAATCCCTCGCCTCGCGGGCGTTGGGGTCTGGACCCTCGACATGCGTGGGCATAGTGTGACTATCGCAATCCCGGGTAGCGCGTCCAGATTTGGGCCGACCCGCCCGGTTATAGCTGGCGATGCATTCGTGAGGAGATTGGGCCGACATGTCGCGCAGCCGGATCGTGGCTACCTTTCCGTCGGACGATCACACCCTGGTCGTCCTGTTCGCATCGCCTGATGACGCGGCTTGGGCTGATGACGCCGGCGTGCAGCTGCTCAGTGGCCGCCTGGCAAAGGCGCAAGGCCGCAACCGGGACTCGCCGACGGAGATCGTGCTCGCCGTCGAGGCGCCTCAACGGGACGAGTTGGTTGTGGACCAGGTCGTAGTCGGCGACCGGGTGGTGGGGCCGCGCTTCGTCCATGGTGTGAGGTCGCCGATGGAGCTCAAGGTGCCGCATACAGAGGCGCGTTTCCCGTATGGCCCTACCCTCGCTGGCGTGCACGTCAGCGTGGCGTGCTGCACGGGCTGCAACGGCGGCATCCATGACCGCGGGTTGGTGGTTCTGAATACCCACACGGGCGGGGGCTGGTCTGGGATCTGGGTGCGCTCTGACATCGACATGCCCTCGGACTACGCGCGCTGGCAGAAGGTCGCCTTCCTGGGCGGGGTGCTGCGGGACGACTCCGGGTCCACAACGGTGAGCGATGAGGGGTGGATGCGGGTGCGGCTGGCCGGAGAGGAACCCCACGATGCGCCAGCCCCCACCCCCGTCAGCGCCGCAGACTTCCCCGCCGAAGGCACCCGCTCGCTTCTCGCGCGGAGCCTGGAGGCCAGCTACGTGGAGCTCGTCGACGCCCGGGTGATAGACGCTCGTCGGGTGGAACCGCCGGAAGCCGATCGCAGCAGCGGCATGCGCCTGCCTCGGATGGAGTTGCGCCTCACCGACGACTCCGGGGCAGAGTCCGTCGCGTGGCTCTACCAGGCGTCCGCCTTTGAACTAGCCAGCGGTGGCCGGATCGCCCGCCTCCGTGGTTTTCTGCACGCGGAGGCCCCGGGGCTCTACGTCCTCCTGGGGGACAAGGAGGAGGACCTCCTCACCAACGAGATTCGAAGTCACTGAGGAGGGAATCCGGCAGCTGCTGGATGAACGGGAGCTGGCCGCCCGAATGTACCGGGTCTCGCGCCAGCCTCTGCAGCGCGTACCCCTTGACGACCCGCGGCTCTGGCCACAAAGAACAAGGGGACGACCGACCTGGGCGACTACTGCCTTGACGACCCGGATAGCGGCGGCCGTGCGTGGTGGCGGGGCAAGCCCGGTCCGGAGGGATCGTGGACACGAGCGCTGGTGGAGTTCACCGGTCCTGGCGGCACGGTGTGTTTCGCGGTCGGGACCCGGAGGTCGATCTGATTCATCGTCTGGGACCTGCCTGTCGCGGCCGAGCGTCGCGCACTGCTGTCTGACGTGAGGTGCTACCGCGTCTTGCGGCAGCTATGAATTCTCCATCCTTGGCCCCAGGCCTCACCCGGTGGTCACGTTGTAGAGCTGTAAGAGTCCTTGGGTGGGACCGCCGAGGTACTCGGCCTCTGCGTTGAGTGTGTCCCCTCGTTGGAGCGGCAAGTTGAGATCGAAGGCGATGGCGTCAATCTCATCGCCGACCTCGATGAATCGACCGCCGTTCAGCACCTTGACTTCTTCCAACCGCAGGCGGCCAGACCATTTGCGCGGCGAGTCAGGGGAGCGGGTGGTCGTGAGGCAGTGGGCTACGATCTGCGCTCGATTTGGGGCTGCGGGTATCACCTATCCGATGGTATAGGCAGTGCCGCTACAGGAGGTAGGCGGCGTAGAGAAAGCTGGCGTCGACGTAGACGTGCACGGTACGCGTGCTCGACACGGCCGAATTGCACATGTCGAAGAGGTTCCCGACTCCGTCACTTGACCCGTCCTTCAACTGCCGCCAGCCGAGACCGCCGAGATGTGCCCAGGCGGACTGACTGACGTGGGAGGAGAACGTTGCGGTGATCAATTGGTTGTACAGCCACTCTGGCTCGCCTGGCCCTGTACTGCCGTTGCTCGCGTGCAGCGTGACCTGGGCGCCATTGACGGCGATGTTAGTAACGGAAACACCAGAGTCGCCTCCGCCATACGCGTCGCTACTCGGCGTGGAGTCGGCGGTTAGACCGTCGTTCCCACCCGAAGGGTAGACGTCTGTCGCGTCGCCCCGATTGGCGTTCAGATTGAGGTCCCGTTGTCCGTCGGCCTGTTCGATGTCGACCAAGTAGTGGTCCTCATCTGTGTTGTTCGCCTGGCTATCGTCGCAGTGCTCGACCAGCAGCCCGGCCGCCGGGAGTTGGTCGTCGTAGCCGGTTTGCTGACGGTTCGATAGCAGGAAGTATTCGCTAGCAGCCTGATTGCCGATCGGCAACTTGACTACTTGAGCGGATGTCTCATACGGGTCTAGCGTGATGTTCTGCGCGGCGTTGTAGATCACAGTCGGATTGACCCAGCCGGCTTGTATCTTGCACCATGCCGTCGGGTGGGCCGGTCGATCGCCTCCGCCGTTCCAACTACCCGCTGCCATGAGGTCCCAGGCACCAGTACCAGCGGAGGAGTAGTCGGTGTCGTACAGGTCCGGCCAGCCCATCAGCAGGTGACCGAGCTCGTGGGCCATGACGCCGATCCGGCCGTCTTCAGGCGCCATGAAGTACAGGGAGAGGTTCACTCCGTTGTGCGTCTGGGGTGTGATGCCCCACTTGTGTGACCAGATGTCATTGCTGTTTCCCGTTTGTTCGGCGCCGCTTCCCGCACAGATCAAAACGAGCGCTTCGACGTCGCCGTCGCCGTCGCCGTCATACAGAGAGAAGTCCACATCTTGGGCTGCGATATTGAGTACATCTTCGACGAGACCCTGCGCGTTCTGCGGGTGCGCCCCGAAGCCGAAGTTGTTGTTCGTGTAATAGCTCTTCGGGTTGGGGGCCCTATACCACCCGGCCACTTGGCCGTGGCCTCCGTTGACGGTACCTGTCACGTCGAGTGACCCGTATGAGACCTCGCTGAAAAAATCTCGCATACTTCCGCCCTGCAGCGTGCCCTGGGAGAAGAGCAGGTCTCTGTAGTGGTCAGCGGCCGTTTGTGCGGGTGCGTCAGGGAAGTCGACGAGCAGGACCACTACGTTGCGTTGGCCCACCACGGCAGCCAGGTTCTTTTTCGGGGCGCTCAGCGTATCTGGCCGCGTCCTCGATGGTCTCGTGAGGATCTTCCCGAGCGTTTCGACGTCGAGTAGGCCTCGCTGACGTTTAGACGGAAGGGATTCCCCGGAAAGAAGTGCCTCTTTTGATCGAACGATCTCGTCCAGCAACCGAGGTTCGGCCATCACGACGCAGTCGGGACGTGTTGAAGGATTGCGTTGTTGCAACATGATTCGCTTCCGATTGATCTACGGCTTTTTGGGGGTGCGTGGCGGGCGCCGTGCGGATGGTGCGGCGGCAGGGGCGGGCAGGTGCTCCAGCGGGCTTGGTGCCAGGCCAGTAGGAGCCGTGCCTCGGACAGAAGTGCTCCGAGTAATCTGATCGAGCGGCCGCGGGACCACGGCCGCCCCCGCGGCGGTGGCATCGCCCCCGAGGGGTTGTGGCAACCGGTTCATCGGGCGCGGGCGCAGTGGTGACGCGGCCTCCTCGGGCGAAGAGCGGAGCGCGCGCTCGGCGAGCTGATCCAGGTCGATGGGGGCCCGCGGGCCGTGGGCATCCACCATGCCGGCGGCGCTGACATCGTGTACCGCCACGAGCGGCTGCGGGGAGGGTGGCTCAGCCTCAACCCGGATGCCAGAATCGCTTCCAGTTGTCTCGCTCTGATCTAGTGAGACGGGAGGCGGGGAACCGGAAGCGCGATCTGAGAGAACTGGCGCCTCGGATTGCGCTTCGGGCATCCCTATATTGATAGTTTGCGGTGCGCCGATTTTTATGACTATGGGCTTCATTGTGTGCGTGTCCTTGCTGCCCGTTCTTGACAAGCAACTGCGCTTGCTCCATCTTCGTCATTGCAGAGGCAACGCGCCGGTCCGCGTTGCGTACCTCCATGAGGCATCACGCGGATCTCGGGGCTGTGCAATTTGGTTGCAGTGTGGCACTGCTTGGGTGGCGCGTCAACAGGTCGACGAGACGCACCCGAATGACCGGTGAGTCAACGTGCGCCATTGACGGATTCCGCGGTACGGGCTATCTTGCCGACTAACTGAGTAGGTTCCACACTGGTCGAATCTGGAGGAGCCCGATGGTGGCAGTCGCTCTGTACCAGTACACCCACTACACCGGCGTTCCGTTCAATCCCGGCGATGAAGTGACTTGGTGGTTCGGGCCGTGGGATTGGTGGAAGCACGGGGTTGTTGTAACAGCTCATCCGTTCAATGCCTCGTCATCCAATCGCTCACTGGAGGTAGTGCATACCCGTTCGGAGAGCTACCCGGGCGATCCTGAAGGACACAGACTCATCGTCGCCACTGTTCGCAACACTGGACCGGACCCGATCATGATCTTCTACCTGACTGTCACCGATATTGCTCCGTAGGAGACTCAATGCGATACATGGTTCAGCATCGATCCGGGCGGGTTGTCGCGGTGACGAGTGCAGAGGATGGGGCACCGCGGGCTGTAGTGAGTTCTGCTGATGGCGTCGAGGTGGTAGAGGTCGACATGTCGGATGATCCGTTCGATGCATCTCGTCTTCTCGGCGAAGACGTAGCTACGGTTCTCGGGCAGCTACGCATCAAGACCCACGCCGAGGTGGGCTCGGCAGAGAAAGACTGATCATCCCGCGGACCATCACCCGCTCCTCGGGTCGCTTTCGGGAAGATCTGTCTACCGTGATCCGGATCGTCAGCCCAAGCAGGTACGAAGAGAACGCGAGCCTTCATGTCAGTCTCAAACCATTTCACCTACGATCCGGCACAGGTGGTCACTCTCGAAGCGGCGCTGGATTTGCCTCACACGAAGCCTCTCGGCCAGAACAGCAACGACGACGGGCAGGCACGCGCGCTGGCGTACCCGGACTTCACGTACCGTCATGTTTGGGGTGACCTTCGCGGGTGGGTGCGACTCAACCTCACCAGTTCCGTCATCAGGAAGACCACCAACGTCTTTGCCTCGATCAGCGAGGCCGATCCGATAGTGACCTCCACGGACCCCATTCCGGCACCGTTCCTCGGTGCTGCCGTCATGACCGTTGCGAATATCGCCCCTTACAATGGAGGGGTACAGGTACTCGTTTCAGTCAGCTGGGACGCGCCGCTTTTCACGGTAGTCTCTTACGTTTTCGTGAACCCTTGAGTCCGTACTCGAGAGAATCACCTGCCGAACGCCTCCCGATCTACGCTCAGTCGCGGGGTCCACGTGGATCTTGGACCGACCATCCGAAGTTGCGTGTCCACGGCGACCTGCGGGACTCGTTTCCCTAGCTAATATCGACTCGATCCGAGCGACGCCTCGATTCCGCAGCTGCACGCACGCTCATAAGCGGGTCGTCATCCGCGCGGCGGTCCGGCGGCGATACTACGGTCGATCTGAGACCTCCTCGGATGTGGATTGAAGAGGACCGGTTGTCCACAGGTTTGACTCGCTGGTTGGAGTGCGTCCTGCTGACGTGTCAGAAGGATCCGGTTTGTCGGAGGGATTTTAACGTGGGTTTCGTCGGGGACGTTCGGGCCAGAGTCGGGCATGGTCGCCATGAACTTCTTCGCAAGCGCGTGCCTTGCCGGACTCGCGGTGATGCTGATGCTGCTCGGGTTCAACGAACACAACTTGTGGCTGCTGCTGCCGACACTCGCCGCGGCATTGGTCGGCGCGTGAGGATGACCGACGACTTTCGCCGCTCCGCTGTGAGCCGCGCTCGACTCTCCGCCGTCGGACTGCCCGAGAAGCTGAGATCCCTAGACAAGGAGGCGTCCGGCTGGGATTCCCTGTTCAATCTTCTCCCTCGTGACCGTGGTTGCTATTACGCGACGGGGGCGTCGCTGCACGTCGGGGTCAAGGGCAGACGGAGATTCCTGCGACCGTAGCAACGCCACACTCAACGCACACCCGAGGACCGAGACGCCCGGCCGCCGGTCCGTTACTGACCACGAGTGCTGATCTCCATCAGTGCCGCCAGTTGCGCCCCAGCAGCTTGACTTGTGACTTGACGGTCCCCTCACTCCAGAGCATGCTATCGGTGACCGCGAGTGGGGGATCCTACGGGCGGAGCGACCTTGCGAAGCGGACAAGACTCCAGCAGGAGGTTCGGATGCCCCAGCAGGTAACAGGATTGCTTGAAGTCCTCAACGATGCTGGCCAGGTTGTTGTCACAATCGATCCCAATGAGCCGGCGGCGATCACGATCAGCACACCCGACGGCAAGACTCAAGTCACGGGTGGCGGTTACGTCACCGATGGGACGGTGACAGCGGAGCGTGATCTTGTTCTCGGCTCACCGAGCTTCGGTGCCCGGCCTTCGTCGTTCAAAGTAGTCGCCGCCGGCGGAGGGACGATACTCAACTTTGACGGTCAATTCGCCGTGCTGGATATCGGCGGTGCCGGCAACGAGGGCGATCTTCGAGTGCGGGACAACGACAATCGTGTCCGTCTGCACATCGACAGTGGGCGCGGCTCGCTCTTCATGACCGACGCCTCGGGCAACCTTGTGTTCCGATTTGACAGCGACCATGCAAACCTCGACGTAGGCAACGTACTTGGTGGAGGGGGCGCAGGAGATGTGCGCGTGCATGATGCTGCAGGCAATGTGCGCATCCACTTGGACGGCGCGTCGGGAAACGTCATAACATCTGGAGCCGACTGCGCAGAGGATTTCTCAATAGATCCGTCTGAGCAGCTGGGGCCGGGCACCGTCGTCTCCCTCGATGAGGACGAGCTGTTGCGGGCCAGCATGCATCCATACGACCGCCGCGTCGCTGGAATTCTTTCGGGCGCGAATGGTGTAAGCCCGGGTGTCATCCTTGGTCGCGAGGCGGGTGTACCGAACCGTCTCCCACTCGCACTTGCCGGCAAAGCCTGGTGCAAAGTTGACGCTTCCTATGGAGCCATCGGCGTGGGTGACCTCCTCACGACTTCCGCCACACCGGGTCACGCGATGAACGCAACCGATTCATCGCGGGCGTATGGCGCTGTCATCGGCAAGGCGCTACGCCCCTGGCGCGACGGGCTCGGCCTGGTTCCTGTGCTGGTCGCCTTCGGATAGACATCCCTAAGACTTAGGTCGAGTCGCTCGCGCCGCACGAGTAGTCTCGCGGTTCCGGCACAGATCGGCTGGTGACTTCGGCAAATGAACGAAATCGCACAGGTTGGCTTGAATCTGTCTTGTCGAGCCATGTTGTTCCCCAACCGATCCGCGCGCGGTCACGCGGCAATCGCCCGCATCGTGCCGGGCAGCCGACAGATCTACTCCGCCACTTGGCGGTGCGCACCACGCCGATGGGCGATCTCATGACGGGAGTTAACGTTCTCGGCTGGCGGTCAACGCGCCGCCAGTTCCTCGTTGGCGCGTGCGCTGCGGGCGTGGCTACTGCGCTTGTGGGCTGTGACAACATCCCTCCCTCACCCGACCCGGCCCCGCTGCCTAAACCGCCGGATTCGAACTCCGTCGGCTTTTTCGACGCCATGGCTGAGCTGCGCGAAGCGGTCCGGGGCTCCCCTGATCACTTGGTCGCCGCGGCCGCCGCAGCCGTCGCAGCAAAGGATGCCGAAGCGCTGTTCCGGCTCGTGCGCGATCGCGTCGCGACGTACCCGGCCGGGTCCCGCAGTACCGGCGACCTCGTCCGAGGAATTCGTTGGGGCACTCGCGCGACCCTTCGCGGCGGTGCTGGGACGCCGCGCGAGAAAGCAGACCTCCTGGCAGAGCTGTGCGTAGAGGCAGGATACGAAGCTGAAGTCGTTCGAGTTGCTGTAACTAGTGACGGCTCGGCTCGAATGTTCGAGCCGCTGAGGCGACCGGTCTTCGAGCCCGCGATCGAGAGGAGCCGTCTCGCGATCGTGCGACGGTCGCTCGGGCTAACCGAGGCGGTTACCGTTCCGCCTCCGCTGGACCCCGGCGGGACCAACTCGAAGTCACTCGCGAACCAGCTGCTCCGCTTGCTACCAGCCCAACCGCAGGCGCAGGAACCGTTTTCAGTGGCGGCGGTGAGCGCACTTCCAATGGTCCGGGTAGTCCGCGGGGGTGACACGTTGCTCGCCGATCCGACCGGAGACCTCGGCTTCGCCCCCCTAGGTGCTCGCGGGTACGGCAATCCCCAAGCCGCGGAGGGCCTGCTTGACATCGAAGTTCTTGTCGAGGCAGCGCGCTCGGATGCTCCGGACAGGCGATTCACCCTCGTTAGAGGCCAATGGAGTGCTGCGGACGTCGCTGGACGCCGCCTCTATGTCGGATTTGTGCCGCCGGCGGAAAGTCTCGAAGAGTTCACGGCAATTCGGCCGCGAGACGTGGGTGTTGTGGTGCCGGTACTCACCGTACGCGGCAACGAGATGGAGCCGGAAGAGAGCCGCGCACTCTCGGTGCAAGGAACACCGGTGACGCTGGGGGGTCAACTCGTCGACATCGGCAGCGCCGACGGTAAGACCCGTATCGACGGCGAGGTAGTCGGCGCGGCCGGCACCGATCCCACCGTCGTTGCTCGGGTTGCGAGCGTAGAGATCAGTATCCGCGCGGCGGGTTTCCCCACGATCGACGCTGCACTGCGCGTCGTCGACGGGGACGGCCGAATGGTTGAGGGCCTGAGTGCCGCCGCTTTCCAGATCGTGGAGGAGGGAACGCCCGTCGGACACACGCTGACGCGCTCAATTGCGCCACCACCGCGGATCCTCATCCTGCTTGACGGCTCCGGCAGCATCCCGGAAGAGTTTCGAGAGTCGGGTGCTGCTGTCGTTATTCGCCAGTTGGCCGAGCGCCTGCTCATCGCGGATGCCCGGAGCACTTTCCGTGTCGCGATGGTCGACGGTGAGGACGCCACCGAGTCGGGGGATTGGACCTCAAACCTCGACGAGCTCGCACAACAGGCCACTCGTCGTTCCGGGTTCGGCTCGCAGCTCTGGGAATCCCTCGCCGACGCGCGCAGTCTGGGCGCGACAACGATCGTCTTCATCACAGACGGCGCAGCGACCGACGGTACCGACCCGATCACCGTCCCGCCCCGGGAAATCGCCGCACGGGTCCGCACTGGCCCGCCGACGATCGTGATCGGCGTCGGTGACGTCGACGAGGCCGGCCTAGACCTGCTCGGCGACGCCGGGGGCCTCGGGGCTTTCCCGGTCGCAGACCAGGCAGCGGCGGTAAACGCGGTCCTGGACGCGCTCGCCAAGAACCCCGAACCGCCCTACCGGCTCCGCTACGTCGCACCGGTCACCGGTCCGGAGACGCGCCGCGTCGAGGTGCGGGTAGTCGGGACGCAGGTCCTTGGTCGAACAACATACGAGGTCCCGGCATTGGAGGATCGGGCGGCCCTGCCTGCGTTGTCCGGCCTCTACCTAACCGTGAAGGTGGGGCGATGGGAGGCCCGTCGAGTTCTCGCCGGAATCGACACGGACAACGACAAGCAGGTCATAACACCGCGGGACACGGAACGAGTCCACCGGGCGCTATTCGGCACGCACATCATCGGGTTCGAAGCATCAGCGCCCTCGGTCGCCGTCGTTCTGGATGATGTTTCCTCATCCACCCTCGCGCTCCGGCCGCTCACGGAAGCAACCACCCGCACCCAACGTCTAACCGCGCTCGCGGCATTGCCGAACATCGAGACTCCGCTACTTCATGCCGTGACGGTTCCACTAAGCCAGAGCGGCGACATCCTCACATACGAGGCCGGCCTTCGGGCGACTCTGTATCGCGACATCCAGATCCCGCTCGAGAATGATCGAGCGCAGCGTGTCCGCGGAGTGGACATCCTCCAAGTCACCGGATTCATGACGACCGACCCCGACCCGACGACGGCGTTCGCAACAACCGCCCGGCGGACCGCTCGGCTCGCGCTCTTTGAGGCGCACAGCTTCCCCGTCAGCACCGAAGCAGGGCTGACGGGTAAGCAGCTCGTCCCAGCGGGAAGCAGCATCTCGACCGCGCTCGCCGGTTCGGACCGCCGTGCTATCGCAGCGATGATCGCCATGATTCAGCCATGGGGATCCCCTCGCCACCTTCTAGTACCGGCAGACGCGACCCCCACCGCGGCGTGGCTGCTCGACTCAGCAAACGGCTCCGTGTTCGGGTTGCTCGCGGACGGATCCGGGGGCGGGTCGGATGTGCAGGACATTGAAGACACATTCAGCGCAGCCGAGGACTTACTTTCCGCGGCTGACCTCGCCGGAGACATGGCGTCATTGCTCGGATTCGGTGGGTTCTCATTTATTGGCGGTGTTTGGCTGCAACTTGAGAGCGCGAAGGTCAAGAAGCTCAAGGAAGCGACGCTGATGATCGCAACGCTGCAGCCGCCTGCCGAAGACATCACCGACCTGAGCGACCTCGCTTGCAACCTCGCCCAAGGGACCGCCTTCGAAGCGGCCGGCAAGCTCGCGGAGCGATACGTGACCGAGACGATCAAGGATGCGCTCACCGCCGTCGAAGTCGCCGATGGAATGACACAGCTGAACACTGGCGAGGGGTTCTTCTGCGGAGAGGACGAGAGCGGATAGATATCCCCATGGGCGCACCGGTCGCACCGGCCGATCCCTCAACGGGCCACCGCGGTCAGCCCGCTGACCCCAACGAGAGCGCAGGGAGCGTGATCACTCTGGGCGCCCATTTCCCCTGCCACTCGACAGGGATCAGACACATATCTGATGCTGGTGGGCAGATCACCGGGGGTGCCCCGTCGTATCAGGACTGTTCATACCGCACTCTAAGTAGGATGACCGATCCGCCGCGGCAGCCGACGAGTAGCCTGGCGCGCATGCGCACCCGCGCGAACGCCTTCTCTCGTCTGTTGCGTATTCTCATTGCCGCTCTGGTTGCCGCGGCCCTTTGGTCCACGCCGGGGCCGGTGTTCGCCGCCGAGGTGGACTGCGCGCAATTGGCTGACTCGCCGGAAGTCTGGACCGGGGACGGCGGCGATAGAGAGGACTTCTCGCCTCCGAGTGAGGTCGTCCCACCGCCCCTCCTCCCCTTCTGGGATCAGCAAGACTGCGCTACCAAAGCCGTCGATGCCGACATTCCGGGGGCCGACGGGGCTTCCACATATGCCGTCCACTTCGTCGACGTCAGCTATGCCCTCTTCATCGACATGTTGCGGGCCTTCGAGGCGGAGGGGTGGACGATCCTGGGAACAAGGTGGGGTATCGGCGAAAGCCTTCGGGCCAACGACGATCTGAGCGTTGATGAGATAGCGGCGGTGCCAGATACATCGCGGGTGTGGGTTGGCCCTATCAGCCTTCAGCGCGAGGTCACGGAGCTCCAATTCGACAGCACCGGCGCAGGCGCTGGAGCAGATGTCTCATCGATAACGGCGAAGATCTTCCTCCAGAATACCTTCGGCCCGCAGTCGGCGACGGGGACCAGCATCGCCGATCCCAGCGTGCTGAGTTCTCTCCGAACGATTCAGGAGTCGATCCCTAACGCGACGCAGCTCGTGGTGGTGGGTGCAGGTGCTCTCATGCTCATGCTCGTGGTCGGGTACCCGGGCGCGCTGCTGGACTCGGTGATCACATCCCGCTACGCACGGGTCTCGGCCTGGGTGAAATCTCGCCTGCGTGCGCGACCAACGAGCTCGGCCGGCCATCGCGGCCTGACGCGCGGAGGCGCGGCCCCTCCCGGCGCAAGCCTGCGGACCGCAGCACCGACAAAAGCGATCCCGCCGTGGCTTGTGTGGCCTGGCTTCGCGGCCGCCGCGGTCATCGGCGGGTTCGTCGACCCCCAGTTCGGTGTCAACGGCATGTCGATTCGGGTCTTCCTGACCGGGTTGCTGAGCTTCGCCCTGATTAACGTCGCGGGCTGGATGCTCGTCGTGCTCGTATTCCGGCGTAACAAGAGTGAGTCCGCACCCCACATCACATTCCGCTGGGAGTCGCTCCTGCTGGTCGCGCTGACCGTTCTAATCGCTCGGCTGTTGCACTTTCAGCCCGGCGTCATCTTCGGGCTCGTGGCGGGACTTGCCTTTGCGATCGAGCTGACGGCGTCGCGCGAAGCCTTCGTTGTGCTGCTCGGTACGGGATTCGGCCTGATCATCGGACTGCTGGGATGGGTCGGCTTCTCGCTGGTTGCCCCAGTCGCAGCTGAATCGCCCGGCAACATCGTCGCTGTCTTCGTTGCTGAGTTCTTCAGCGGCGTGACGATCGAGGGCATCTCGGCGCTGCCGCTCGCGATGCTCCCCTTATTTGCGCTCGACGGCGCCACACTATTCGCCTGGAAGAGGTGGGTCTGGGCGCTCGCGTACATCGTGGGAGCAGCCGCCTTCATCCTTGTAATGGTGACGATCCCCGACTCGTGGGGCAAGGTCGACGGAGACTTCGCTAGATGGATGCTCCTGTTCGCGTCGTTTGGCGTTCTCGCGACCGCGGTGTGGGCCATCAACTTCGCCATCGCACGGCGCGAGGAGCGTGCCCGGTCGACTCCGCCAAACAGCGCCGCTAAGTAGGCGGCTGCCGACGATCCTGTTGTATAACGTGTGGCTTGGTGAGGCGAACATTCTCCCGTCGTTGCGAGTCGCCTTCGCGTTGTCGACGACGCTCGCAACCTTGCGGGCGCGATGAGTTCCGGACACTTTTCGTCGGTGCGATTCTCTGGTCGGATCACAGCGCCGTCCTCGCACGATTCTTCCCCAATGCTTAGCCAGGCATGATGGACGAGGCTGCAGGTGATGCGACCTACTCAATCTACAAACGAGCCCCCGTTCATCGATCGTGTTGGAAGCCTCAACAGCCAATCACCCAACGATCGGCGTTTGGGAGCGCGAGTGGCGCGTGCAAGGCGATCTCGAGTTTGAGCTCACTGACGTGGCCATGATCGTCGCCGATGACGCACGCGCGCCTGCATTCTTCGATGAGGTCTCGATCGGTGTTCCATGGGTCTCGCATGACGATTTCACCCTGCGTTGGTCGGGTGAATTCTGGGAGGCATGGGAAGACGACACGGGAGCATACTCGGACGCGATGGAGGAGGCGTTCGGGTACCTCAGCTCTGAACTTTCGGAGGCGATCGCCGACGCACTCAGTGGAACGAGCGGTTTGCGGTGCCGGGTCTACGATCTCGAGCACGCACACGAGTGAGGAGAAGACCGCTGCGCCTTTCGTCGATGTCCGGCGGCGGTCAGTCTTGGAAGGTCAGACACCCCGCGCGAAAGCCGGTCCTTCAGCGCAACCGCAGGCGCCTAAGGTGACGTCCCGGCGTGTCACACCGGATCGGTCAGCGGGCGGCTCGACTCTTTGACTGCGAGCGAGATGTAGGAAGCCGAATCCGGGTCGATCCCCGTTCGTTGCGGCCCGGATCCGCGATCGACCGGCAGCGTTCGTGCTTGCTATGGGGCCCAGAGGAACGCGCGAACGTTTTCCTGGTCCGCTGTGAGAGAGGCGTCTCCGACGACCTGGCCGCGGATGTTGATCGCCGCCGGGGAGCTGAATTCGCCCGGGGGGCCCAGGTCCACCATCCCTGTGGACTGTGTCCACCGGAACGCGTGCCGGGACCCGTCCGCTGTGTCGGATTCCCCGATAACGTGGCCAAGGTCATTGATTCCCGTTGCGGCGCTCTCCGCACCGCCGAGGGTGCCGAGATCCTGTACTCCTCCCGACGCCGTCCACCGCACCGCGTGTTGGATTGGATTCTCGACAGTGATTTGTGTCGACCCGGTGACGTGGCCGAGCGCGTTCATCGCGGCCGGTTGGAAATCCCCCAGATACTGAATTCCGCCCGACGGTGTCCACCGGAACGCTTGACGTGGTACCTCGCCGGCGCCTTCCCAGAACCCCATCACATGCCCCAGCTCGTTGATTCCATAGGCGGCGCTCTCTCGCGTGCCCAGGGGATCCAGCTCCTGCATGCCACCTGCTGCCGTCCACCGGTACGCGTGATAGTCCCGTCGGCTCTCTCCGCGGACCCCGCGACGTGGCCGAAGGCATTGATAGCTGACCCGAAGCTGCCGGGGCCGCCGAGAGTGCCGAGATCGCGCATGCCGCGTGACGGTGTCCACAGGAAAGCATGGGCTTCCTGGTTCCCGGCGAGGTAGGACCATCCCGTAACATGCCCCGCAATGCTGATGTCTTCGGGGAACACGAGGCTACCGCCGAGCGTGCCGAGATCCTGCATACCCCCTGACGGTGTCCACCGGAACGCACGCGACTCGCCGTCCACGCCCGTGTCAGAGACGCCCATGATCTGACCCCGTGCGTTGATGGCCTCCCCATAGCTATTGGTTCCGCCGAGGGTGCCCAGATCCTGCATTCCCCGTGCCGGCGTCCATCGATAGGCGTGATCACTCCCTTCCGGCGTTTTGGCATCCCCGGTGACCTGGCCCAGCACGTTGATGTCGTAACTGCGACTGGTGCGGCCACCGAGTGTGCCCAGATCGCGCGGAGCGCTCGCTTGCGCAGAGACCGGCAGGAGCGATGTCGCGGTGGCTGGAAGCGGCGCCACCCCGGCAAGTGCCGTTACAAGCACAGCGACTACTACCCAATTGCGGCGAACGGTCATAATTGCTCCTCGTTAGGTGGACATGTCCTCGGCATAGCGGTGAACGGTGTCCGCTCCCGTGTCCGATGTGGGTGAATGCATCAGCGGATGCGGCCCGCGGTCACGTCGCGGCTGCATCGGGCGTAGCGGGCGAGGTCGGCCGAGTCGACACGGCACTCGGTAGGCCGCAGTGCTGCAGGATGAGCGCGGCGCAGCCGCGCATATCGGCGAGCGAGCAGCGAGCCGCTGGGGGCGGGGCGATGCCAGTGAGGCGGCGGGCCGAAGCCATGATGCAACCATTCCGTGAATGACGGAGGAGCGGAGTGCGGGCACGGGCGGGTGCCCTGGTTCGACGGACACCGCACGGTAGCAGTCCGGCGCCGAGGCCGTACAGACGCCGGTTGACTGAACGAATCCTCGCACGCGAACTTTGGACCGCGGTGCGCCCCCTTCCGCAAGCCTGCACGGCTGCTGAATCGCGGGTCGAGAGGGGAGAATGAACGCCATCGCGGAGACCGTTGTCGGGCCGCGCCAGACGGGTGCGTGAAGATCGACGGTCCGTTCCGTAACGTCGATGGGCTCGAGCTCGCTTTCCAGCCCTGAGTGCAGTGATTCAACGGGATCCGACTGGAATTATCGATTGGATATGTTCCCATCGCGAAGGCGAAGGGGTACTACGACCGTGAACGAACCTCCAGCAGCACCGCGGCTGGAGCACTCGCTCTCCATTGAACCCAGGGCTGTCAATTGAGTCGCCGCGGAACTCAACGACCGATCCGGCGAACGGATCGGCATCCGGGCACCATGCGGGATCGGATCATCGCGCACCCGACTCGATCGATGAATGCGTTGCTCGCCGCGGTCCGGCCATTGCCACCGATCCCGCCGGGGGAGCACACTGACCGTATCCACCCCTCCGATAAAGACCAGGACGACGCCATGCCGCCGATGGCACACAACCGCCGCACCCTCGCGCGTGCCACCATCGCTGTCGGGGCGGTGATCTCACTCGTCGCCGCTGCCTCCCCCGCGATCGCTGCCGAACCGCCTACGATCGTTATCCCGACGGTGAACGGCAGGACCAGCCACTATTGGTCTCACCCGTCCGACGCGATCTATTCGAGCGCGACATCGCTCATCATTCATAGCTACGTTCCGGCTGAGGGGGAAACGGTCGACTGCACGGTCAGCCTCGGGGTTCCGCTGGTAACCGAGACGTTCACCGTCGAGGAGTGGGACGCGCCCGGACCGGTCGAGATGGCCATTCCGGACGGCGCGCTCTCGAACGGTGTCAACGCTCTGACCTGCACCTCAGTCGGCGCCGACAAGTACTGGATCATATCGTGGTCCCTCGGCACGTCGGGCACCACGAATTATGTCACCCAGGACGACCTGACCGCCTACGTGGTGGACACGACGTTCGACCCCGGTCCATCGCATGTGATCTCGCCCGGCGCGACGGTGCTGCTGGAAGGACCGTGGGAACACCCCGACCCGGAACTGAACGGCTACGCTTCCGCGACTCTCACCTCGAGCGACCCGCGAGTGGCCCCGATCGATCTCCCGGTGACGTTCCCGGAGTCGGGGCCGCGCGGCTTGTTGGTGCAGGTTCCTCCTAGCCTGCCCGCGGGATTCACTGATGCACCGGCGACTCTCTCGGCACTCTCCGGCACGAGCACGGAGGCCGGCGGCATCTTCAACCGCACGACGGGGTGGAGCGGCCCGGTCGCCTTCGAAGCGGCCGCGCGATCGAGCACCTTCCTGGCACTCGAACGCAGCGTCGGCACATCACGGGAGCGGCTGACCGCTTCCGCCCGTGTGACGACCGCATTGGCCGCCAGCGCCGCCGGGACGATCGATTTCTACGTCGACTCGAAGCTGGTCGGCAGCGTCGCGGTCGGCGCGGACGGGCGGGCATCGCTCCTGCTCCCGAAGCTCCTGCGCGGAAAGCACTCCGTGATGGCGACCTTCCGAGGCTCGGAAGCGGTGAAGTCCTCATCCAGCGCGACATCATTGCTGCGCATCTTGATCTGACGCCGAACATCCGCGTGGCACCCAACGCTGCCGCGCAACAGTGCCACGACGCGTGATTCACTCGGGACTGATCCACTAAACGTGCGGGTCTGCACGGAGCTGCGCATTGTTCCGCGCGGTCCGGAGATCCATGATCACCGTTACGAAGTAGTCCCCAAACCTGGTGTGACGCCCGACATGTCCCTCAATACGACCGAAGTGACACGGTCGAACCGGTTCGGCCCCCGAAGGCCGCCGGGACTCAAATCCAGTTTCGCTTCGCCCGCAAGGGATCCCTTTACGCGCGGTCTAGTTGAACACTTAGGGTCGTCAGGACTGGTCGGAGGCTGCCGACTGATTGGGTCGTCCATTCCTCTGTTCGGATCGGAACTGCGGGGTCTCAACGCGTATGGTGCAGGGGTCGAGGGTCTAAAGGTGTTGTGCTGTGCCGGTTTCGTGGGAGGTGACGGCTGCGTCGATGATGCGTTGGACCTGGTGCCCGTCGTTGAAGTCCGGAGCGATCGGCAGGTTGTGGATGATCGCGTCGATGAATAGTCTCGGGCCGACTGATTGCTGGCGGAACACGGCGAACGCATCCGCAGGGTCGGTGTCGCCGTAGTACTCCTCGGGAACCGGCAACGCTTCGGCCATGTCGACGCCGCGCCGCAGGCCGATGATCTCGGATACAGCAGGCGCGGGGGCTGTCCAGGGATCTGCCCGTGTGTCGATGGTGCCCGCGCTTCCGCTGATCACGGCGGTCTGGCCCGTGCGCAGTCCGGGACCTGCGATATTGCGGAGTCCGACATGGATGACGGCATGGGCGCCGGAAGCGAAGTCCAGCAACACGAAAGCGGAGTCGTTCGCCTCCGCCATCGGGGTACCGTCGGGAACATCCGGGTGTACGAACATCCGCATGCTCCCGGTGACGCGCACCACGTCACCGAATAGCCAGCGGGCAACATCGATCAGATGGGCTCCCAGTTCAGCGACCGCGCCCTTGGAGCGTCGGGCGTCGAAACCCCAGTGATACGGGTTGATGTCTTGCGCCGGATTCCAACCCGTAGGCCATGTGAAGTAAGCGTGGTACGGATCGCCGATGTACCCATCGGCGATCAGCCGTTTCAGATATCGGTAGTGCGGCAGCCCGCGGTTCGTGAACTGCACCATATGCTTCACACCTGCCCGCTCGGCAGCGATCAACATGTCCTGCGACTGAACGGCTGAGAGCGCGAGGGGTTTCTCGCAGAGCACATGCAGCCCCGCGTGCAGCGCGCTCATCACCATCGGGTGGTGCAGATCTTCAGGAGTCGCCACGACAATCGCATCCAGGCCGGCCCGATCGATCATCTCCTCATAGTCGGTGAAGACCTGAGAGACACGGTGCTTGTGGGCAAGCGAAGACGCGCGTTCCGGGTCCCGTCCACAGATCGCCGTCAGCTCGGCACCCGGGTGCGAAGCGAGCGCCGGCAGATGGAAGTCATCAGCCCAATAGCTGGTCCCGATCATACCGACACGGACTTTCGCTGACATTGCGACCTCCGAACGCCCCGCAGCCCTGATCGTAGACCGCGATCATCAGCGGCACAGCACACTCGCCTCGCTGCCCGCCACGATCCGTACCCGGGCATCGATCGTGAGGTGGTCCCCAACCGCCTTCCGCGTCGTCCAGAGTCGCCGGCCGGTGGGGTAAGGCGTTGACGGTGGGTCGGCCAGCCGACATTCTGATTACGGTGGCCCATGAGCGCTGCGTTCGGGACAGCAGTTTCACTGTCCGATTTCCTTCGTGAAGGAGTCCCCTGATGGTTGCGGCCGCCCGTCCAGCGATCGAGATGCTCCGCGAGAGCATCGACGGCTCGATCATCACCGTTGAGAGCCCCGGTTACGACGAGGCCCGCAAGGCTTGGAACGCCGACATTGATCGGCGACCTGCGGTTATCGTGCGGTGCGCCTCTGGTGGGGACGTCGCCGCGGCGGTGCTTTTCGCACGCGAGGCCGGGCTGGAGATCGCGATTCGTGGTGGGGCGCACAGCTTCCCGGGTCACTCGGTTTGTGACGATGGATTGGTCATCGATCTGAGCCGCATGAAAGCGGTCGTCGTCGATCCGGGGGCCAAGCTGGCCCGGGTTCAGGGCGGCGCGCTGCTGCGCGACCTGGATGCCGCCACTCAGGCTCACGGCCTCGCGGTCCCGGCCGGAATCGTCGGTCACACTGGGGTGGGCGGTCTCACGCTCGGTGGGGGCATGGGTTGGCTGACGCGGCAGGCGGGTCTGTCCATCGACAACTTGGAGTCCGCGGAGGTGGTCGTCGCCGATGGTCGAGTGCTGCGTGCGAGCCAGGACGAGAACTCCGACCTGTTCTGGGCGATCCGGGGCGGCGGCGGGAACTTCGGCGTCGTCACCGAGTTCGAGTTCCGGCTGCACGAGGTCGGACCGATGGTGCAGGTCGGATTGTTCTTCTGGGGTCAGGAGGATGGCAAGGCCGCCTTGCGGCTGATGCGAACGGTGATCGGTGAGTTGCCTCGCTCAATGAACGCCCTTGCGATCGCTGCGATCACCGCTGCTCCGGCCCCGTTCGTGCCCGTCGAGCATCAGGGCAAGATTTGCTATGCCCTCGTCCTCACCGGCTTCGGCGACTCGGGAGAGCACCAGAAGATTGTGGATCACATCCGCAGCGTGCAGCCGCCCTTGTTCGACTTCGTAACGCCCATGCCCTACCTCGCGCTGCAGCAGATGCTGGACGAGCCGAACGCGTGGGGGTTCTACGGCTACGACAAGGGCGCCTACCTCGAGGAGCTCACCGACGAGGTCATCGACGTGTTGACCGAGCGCGGACCCGAGAAGAACTCGCCCCTCTCGCTGCTGATCTTCTACCGCCTCGACGAGGCCTACAGCGAGGTCGGGGAGGACGAGACTGCTTACGGTGGCGGCCGATCTCCCCGCTACTTCGGGACGTTCGTGGGACTCTGCCCGACTCCGGAACTGTTGGGCCCGGAACGGGCATGGGTGCGATCGGTGTACGACGCACTGCGACCGCACTTGCTCACCAGCGGCACGTACGTCAACGTTCTGGTCGAGGAAGACGATTCGCGGATCCGGGAATCCTACGGCGCCAAATACGACCGTCTGCGCGAGATCAAGGGCAAGTACGACCCCGAGAACGTCTTCCATCGCAACGCCAATATCAAGCCGGCGGAGGCCAGCCGGCCAGCCCTTGCGGGGTGAGCCGAACGCCCCGACGCGTCCACCAACGATCCCTCCGCGGGCAGTGCACGGAAGGCATCGCTCAGCGGGCACCCCCCAATTTCCGAGGCCAGCCTGGGCGCGTCCTCGGCGATCCACTGGTCGAGCACTTGTC